>NZ_BOOU01000065.1 GCF_016863395.1 Sphaerisporangium rufum
CGGTGCGGGAGGCCGATCAGCGCTCGGCGAGCTCGTCGAGCTCGTTGACGGCGGCGCGGACGTCCGCGCTGGTGATGGTGGTGAGCTCCTCGGCGCTCGCGCCGCCGCCGCGCCCGGCGAGGCGCACATCGCGCCCGAGCGCCGCCCGCTCGAACAGCGACCGGGCGAACCGGCCGTTGCCCAGCCCGTCGATCAGGCCCTCGGCGCAGACCCAGGAGAACACCTCCGCCAGGTCGCGCCGCGCCGCGTCGTCGAAGCGGTCGCCGGCGCCGCGGGCCTGCAACTCGGCGATCTCGGTCAGCTCGGCCGGGGTGTAGGACGGGAAGGCGACGCGCTGGTTGAACCGGCTGGCCAGGCCGGGGTTGGTGGCCAGCAGCCGCTCCATCTCGGCGGCGTATCCGGCCAGGATGACGACCAGCCGGTCGCGGTCGTCCTCGGCGCGCTTGAGCAGGGTCTGCACCGCCTCGGCGCCGAAGGCGTCCCCGCCCTGGTATCCGCTGTTCACCAGGCTGTAGGCCTCGTCGATGAACAGCACGCCGCCGATCGCGCGGTCGACCAGCTCGTTGGTCTTGATCGCGGTGGCGCCCAGGTGCTGGCCGACCAGGTCGCCGCGGGAGGCCTCCACGACGTCCGGGCGGGACAGCAGCCCGAGGGCGGCGAACACCCGGCCGAGCACCCGGGCCACCGTGGTCTTCCCGGTGCCGGGCGGGCCGACGAACACGAAATGCCGCATCTGCGGCGGGGCGGGCAGGCCCTGCTCCTGCCGCATCCGGGCCACCCGCAGCTGGGCGGCGATGGCGTGCACCTGGCGCTTGACCGGCTCCAGGCCGGCCATCCGGTCCAGGTCGGCCAGCGCCTCCTCCAAGGTCGGCGTGGCCTGGTAGCCGCGGAAGCGGGCGGTGATGTCGTTGAAGGCCTTGACCAGGTCGGCGGTGGTGGTGGTGACCAGGTCCTCCCGGCTCGGCGCGCCGCCGCCGCCCACCACGCGCACGTCGCGGGCCTGGGCGGCGGCCTCCACCAGGCTGCGGGCGAACCGGGCGTTGCCCAGCTCGTCGACCAGGCCGCGGCGGCGGACGTCCTCGAACAGGCCGAGCAGCACCGGCGGCGCGTCCGCCGCCAGCCGCTCGCCGCGCCGCGAGCTCAGCAGCTCGGTGATGCGCAGCAGCTCGGCCGGCGAGTAGGAGGGGAACCGCACCCGGGTGGCGAACCGGGAGGACAGCCCGGGGTTGGACGAAAGGAAGGCGCCCATCTCCTTCTCGTAGCCGGCCAGGATGACCACCAGCCGGTCCCGGTCGTCCTCGGCCCGCTTGAGCAGGGTCTGCACCGCCTCGGCGCCGAACCGGTCGCCCTGGCCGTCCCCGGAGTTGATGAGGCCGTAGGCCTCGTCGACGAACAGCACGCCGCCGAGGGCCCGGTCGACCAGCTCGTTGGTCTTGATCGCGGTGGCGCCCAGGTACTCGCCGACCAGGTCGGCCCGCTGCGCCTCCACCACGTACGGGGTCTCCAGCAGGCCGAACGCGTAGAAGATCTTGGCGACGGTGCGGGCCACCGAGGTCTTGCCGGTGCCGGGCGGCCCCACGAAGACGAAGTGGCGCATCGGCTGCTCGGTCGCGTACCCGGCCTCGGCGCGCAGCCGGGAGGCCTCGATGGACGCGGCGATCGAGCGCACCTGCTCCTTGACCGGCTCCAGCCCGATCATGCTCTCCAGCTCGTCCAGCGCCTCGTCCACCGAGATGGGCGGCGGCACGGCCCGCTCGGGCGGGCCGCCCCGCTCGGCGGCGCCGTCGCGCACCCGCCGGCGGGCCTGCGCGGGCGGGCGGGCGGGGGCGGCGGCGAGCCCGCGGCGGACCTGGCCGGCCTGCACCAGGCGGTACAGCAGCACGGCGGCCGCCACGCCGTAGGCGGCCCACAGGGCGATGGCCGGGGAGAACGTCGCCACGGCGAAGGCGACCATGCCCGCCGGGGCGAGCGCGGCCAGCGTGGTGACCCAGGGCGTCACCCACCTGATCAGGTGGGCGGCGACGCCGGCGATCAGGCCGAGCAGCAGGAACAGCGTCGGCAGCGCGGAGTGGGGCTGCAGGTAGGACCCCATGACCACCATCACGCACGACCACGCCGCGACCACCACCACGGTCGCCGCCGCCCGCGGGAAGCGCAGCGTCAGCTCGGCGAAGCCGAGCAGCACCAGCGTGGTGAGGAAGGTGGCGAAGGGGGACCAGCCGAGGAACACCGCCAGGACCAGCGCACCGGCCAGGACGCCGCCGAAGATCACCCGCCTGGTGGTCCGGGAGAGCCGGAAATAGCCCAGCCGGACGCGCTCGAACGCGTCGCGGGCCGCGGCGCGCCCCGCCGGCCGGGCCTTGTCGGAGTACCGCATTTTGCCTCCCCGGTCGCCTCCCGGTTATACCGCACCGCAAGCGCACGCGCGCGTCCCGGCGCCTGCCCGGCACGGCGCGCCGCGAACCCGTCCGGGCAGGGGTGGGGAGAGATCAGCGGCCGGCGGCGGGCCGGGCCTCGTGGCGGCCGGGGTACTCGCCGACGAACACGTGCTTGGGCGTCACGCGCAGCACACTTTCGGCCGGGTCGGGGACGGCGATGCCCCGCACCACCGCCCAGAAGCGGCGCTCGGCGGGGTCGGCGGCGAAGACCGCCACCCTGGGGTCGCGCTCGGCCGCCGCCCAGGCGTCCTCGGCGACGATCAGCCGCAGCTCGCCCGGGGCGCCGGCCGACAGGACGGCACCGACCGGCAGCGACCGGGGCCCGTCGGCGCCGTTGTAGGACAGCACGACGCCGCGCGAGCGGGTGAACGCCCGCCGCACCTCGGCGGACAGCCCGACCGGCGGGCTCACCTCGCCGGGCAGCCGGGGCCCGCAGCCCTCGCACATGACCAGCGAGCCCCGCCACGGCCCGGCCGAACCGTGCCACCAGGCGAGCGCGCCGCGGGCCGCGAACGCCGCCACCACCGCGGCGAGCGCCGCCGCCACCGTCCACCAGGCCGCCGCCGCCACGGCGGGCGGCGCACCGGCGACGGCCGCGGCACCGGCCGCGACCAGCGCGGCCGCGCAGCCGGCGAGCGCGGCCAGCGCCGCCGCCAGCACCCGGTCGGCACGCAGCGCGCCGGCCGGCCCGCCGGGCAGGCCGGCCCGGGCACGGACGTAGAGCATGGCGGCCGGCAGCGCGACACCGGCGAGCGCGGCGCGCCGCTCGCCGGCGACCAGTGGCAGCAGGGCGAGCGCGGCGGCCAGGAACCACAGCCGGGCGGTGACGATCCACAGCGTGACGCCGGTGTCGCGCCGCCCGACCGGCTCGGGCGGCGCCGCGGCGAACTGGGCCAGGGCCCGCAGCGGCCGGCCCTGCCACGCCTCGGTGACCACCCGCAGCGCCGGTACGGCGACCGGGTTGAACAGCACCAGGCCGAACAGCCCGGCCCATGATCCGCCGATCAGGTCGTCGAGCCGCGACAGCGCGGCCGGGGCCGCCGGGACGGCGAGGGGTACGGCGCCGTCGATGACCGAGGTGAGGGCGCCGCCGAAGGACCGGTCCGGCAGGGTGGCGAGCGCCGCGGCGTAGGCCGCCGTCGCGAGCAGCGCCACCGACACCGCGACGCACAGCCACAGGTCGCGGGCGAGCATGCCCGGGACGTACCGCCACACGGTGACGGCGCGGGCGTGCCAGGCGGCCAGCAGCGGTACGGCCAGCAGGACCGCGGCGCCACCCGCCCGCGCCGGCCCGTGCATCCCGTACCGGAAGGCGAGGACGGCGACCGCGGCCAGCGCGGCGGCCAGCAGCAGGCGCACCTGCCAGGCCCAGCCGGCCAGGGCGCGGCGGGCGCGGGCGGTGTCCCTGGGATCGACCGGCCAGGCCGGGTCGTGGTGGTCGCGGGGCCGTTCCCAGCGCAGCAACGCCAGTCCGAGGTTGACGCGCGCCCCCGGATGCCGCTCCTCCCGGCGGATCGCGGCCCGGTAGGCGGTGGCCGCCTGCGCGTGGTCGCCGCGCAGCAGCGCCAGGTCGCCGGCCAGGACGTGCGGGTCGGGTTGCTCGGCGGCGAACCGGACGGCCCGCTCGGCCTGCGCCCACGCCTCGCGCCACCGGCCGGGGACGCGGCGCAGCGCGGCGCCCAGCCGTAGCCGCGCGGCCCAGGAGCCGGGTGCGAGCCGGACGGCCTCCCGGGCCGCGACGACCGCCTCGGAGTCGCGGCCGAGGCGTTCCAGGGCGAGACTCGTCAGCCGATGTCCCCATTCGCCGTCCGGGTCGCGGAGCACCGCCTCGCCGGCGGCCTCCAGCGCGCCCTCCGGCTGGTCGCGGGACAGCCGGGCGACGGCGGTCACGCACCACGCGCGGGGATCGGCACGGTCTCGCGGGGATGGCACCGGAGAGGGATCGGACTCGCTGGTGTTCCCCACGCCGTCATGGTGCGTTGCGGATCAACGATTGCCTAGGTATCGGACATATACCTATGGCTCTCTAGAGAGGTGGCGGGCCGCCCCGGCAGCCCCGCCGGCCCCACCCGTCCCGCGGGACCACCGGGGCGACCGGTCCGTTAGGCATTGCGGCAACTTGCTGAACTACCCACGGAGATGGCCTAAGCTGCCACGCATGTCGGCAGGCGAAGGACATTTGAGTAGCCAATGACCGTTTTGAGCGCCCGGCCGCAGGTCCCTCCCGGCCGCGTCCCCGCGGGCCACCAGGCTAACCGCTGGTCGGTGCTCGCGCTGCTGTGTTTCAGCCTGCTGCTGATCGCCGTCGACGCCACGGTGCTGCACATCGCGGTGCCCGCGCTGACCGCGGCGCTGGAGCCGTCCGCGGTGCAGCTGCTGTGGATCATCGACATCTACTCGCTGGTCGTCGCCCCGCTGCTCGTCACCTTCGGCACGCTCGGCGACCGCTACGGCAAGCGGCGCTTCGTGCTGGCCGGGTACGTGGTGTTCGGGGTGGCGTCGCTGGCCGCGGCGTTCGCCGGCGGCCCGCTGATGCTCATCGCGGCCCGGGCACTGCTCGGCGTCGGCGGTGCCATGATCATGCCGGCCACTCTGTCGATCATCCGGCAGGTGTTCACCGACCGCCGCGAGCGCGCGGTGGCCCTCGGCGTGTGGAGCGCGGTGGCCGCCGGCGGGGCGGCGGTCGGGCCGCTGGTCGGCGGGGTGCTGGTCGAGCACTTCTGGTGGGGCGCGGTCTTCCTCATCAACGTGCCGCTGCTGGTCGTGGCGCTGCCGCTCGCCATGCGGCTGCTGCCCGGCTCCCGCGGCGACCGGCGGCACCGCTGGGACGCGCCGAGCGCGGCGCTGTCGGTGCTCGGCATCCTGTTCGTCGCCTTCGGGCTCAAGGAGGCGGGGCACGGCAGCCTGATGGGCACGCGGCCGGCCCTGGCGATCCTGGTCGCCGGGGTCGCGCTGCTGGTGTGGTTCACCGCCCGCCAGCGCCGGCTCGCCCACCCGCTGCTCGACATCGGCCTGTTCGCGCAGCGCGGGTTCGCCCTCGGCGTGGTGTGCGTGCTGCTCGCGGTGTTCGCGCTGGTCGGCCTGCAGCTCATGCTCGCCCAGTACCTCCAGCTGGTGCTGGGCGACAGCCCGCTGCGCGCCGGGGTGCGCATGCTGCCATTGATGATCGCGGCGATCGCCGGCGGCCTGTGCGCGGCGCGCCTGCTGCAGCGCTTCGGGCTGCGCGCGACCATGTCCGGCGGCCTCGCCCTGTCCGGGCTGTCGCTGGCCCCCACCGTCACCTGGGGCGCCGAGCAGCACCCGCTGCTGCTGTGCCTGTGCTTCGCCGGCATCGGGTTCGGGGTGGAGGTGGCGCTGCTGGCCGCCTCCGACACGATCATGGCCTCCGCCCCGGAGGCGCGGGCCGGGGGCGCGGCGGCCATCGAGGAGACGGCCTACGAGCTCGGCGCCGGCCTCGGCGTCGCCGTGCTCGGCACCATCACCACCGTCGTCTACGCGCCGGCCGTGGCCACCGTCCCCGGGGTCGGCCCGCACGCGATGGGCCAGGCACGGGAGTCGCTCGCCTCGGCGGCCCACGTGGCCCGGGAGATCGGCGGCGGCACCGGTGCCACGCTGATGGACACCGCCCGCGCCGCCTTCGTCACCGCCCTGCACTCGACGGTGGTCGTCAGCGTCGTGCTGCTCGCCGCGACCGCGCTGGCCGCCGCCGTCCTGGTCCCCCGGCGCCGCGCCGCCCCCCGGTCCGCCCCGCGCTGACCCTGGCGGAGCCGGTGTAAGACCCGTCCCGGCTGGGCAGTCGGCGGTACGGCGGGCACCCCGGAGACGGGAGCGCCGGCCGTAAGGCCACGACCGCCCGACCTGTACTCATATCCGGTCACATTTCAGGTGACGGCAATCGTCTGTGCAACGACCCCACCCCCCGGGAGAATAAGAGCCGTGAGACAGAGCTTGCGGGATCTCGCGTCGCTGGCGGCCCGGCTGGGCGTCGGCGGCATCTTCTTCGCCAACGGCTGGCACAAGCTTGAGTACGGCCTGACGGCCACCGGTGACCAGTTCGCCAGGATGGACGCGCCGGCGCCCGCCGTGTGGGCCGCGGCCACCATGCTCATCGAGCTGATCGGCGGCGCGCTGCTGGTCGCCGGGCTGGCGGTCCCGGCCTGCGGGCTGGTGCTGTTCGCCGAGGCGCTCGCGGTGTTCGCCCTGGTCAGCGGGGACACCGGGCTTCCGCTCACCGGCGGCGACATCAACCTCATCGTGGCGCTCGGTGCCGCCTCGGTGCTGCTGGCGGTGGTGGGGGCCGGCCGGCTGTCGGTCGACCACCTGGTGGTGATCCGCCGGCGCGAGGCGGAGGCCGAGGACGAGATGGCCGCCGACAAGGAGGCCGACGACGTGATCTCCTCCTGGCGGGAGGCCTCGCGACCGGCGCCGGCCGACGCCGTGGCGGACGCCGACGGGCCGGCCACCAACCCCATCCCGCGCACCGGCACCGGCAAGACCTCGCGCGCCGGCGCCGCCGGGGCGCCGAGCACCGCAGGCGAGCCGGCCGGCGCCGGGGAGCCGGCGGCGGCGACCGGGCCGCGCAAGGCCCGCCCCCGCCGCCCGGCCAGGACCGCCGAGCCGGCCGGCACCACCTCGCCGGCCGGCGCCGCGCCCGCCGACGCCAGGCCCGACGCCAAGCCCGCCGACGCCGCGCCCGGCCAGGACCGCCTGGTGGCCGGCCGCCGCACCACCCCCGCCCCGGACGCTGACTGACTCCCGCCGGCTCCGACCGGTTCCGACCGGCTCCGACCGGACGGCTCCGACCGGGTCGGACCGGCTCCGGCCGGCGGCGGCTCCGGCCCGCCGGGCGGGCCCGCCGTCCTCCGCTAGGCGCCGTACTCCCGGGCCGCCGGGGCGGGCCGAACCGACCCGTGCCGCCTGCCCGATGTCGTACACCCGATCGAGGTGGACCGCCCAGCGGAAAAGGCGTTCGTAGTCGGCGAAACCCCGCCATTTCCCCCCGGTCAGGCGGCAAGATGACCTCGTGCGTCTTCCCGGCTGGTTCGCCGAGCGCGTCGAGCCCACCCCCGCCCACGAGGAACTGCGCGTCTCCACCCTGGAGCTGTTCTTCGACCTGGTCTTCGTCTTCACCATCACCCAGCTGACCACCCTGCTGGTGGACGGCCTGGCCGACGGCGGCCACCCGCTGCCCGCCGCGCTGCGCGTGCTGCTGGTGTTCGGCGTGATGTGGTGGATGTACGCCGGGTACGCCTGGCTGACCAACACGATCCCGCCGGTGCGGCCGGCCCGCCGGGTGCTGGTCCTGCTCGGCATGGTCGGCTTCCTGATCATGGCGCTGGCGATCCCGACCGCGTTCGACGGCGGCGGATGGGCGTTCGCACTGGGCTATCTGATCATCGTGCTGGTGCACGCCGGCCTGTACCTCCAGGCCACCGCGTCGATCGTCCGGGTCGTCCCGTTCAACCTGGCCGCCACCGGCCTGCTGTTCGCCGCCGGGTTCACCGACGGCCCGCTGGTGCTCGTGCTGTGGGCGGCGGCCATGGTGCTGCTGTGGGCCAGCCCGTACTTCATCGGCCAGAAGGGCTTCCCGCTGCACCCGGCGCACATCGTCGAGCGGCACGGCCTGCTGGTGATCGTGGCGCTCGGCGAGTCGGTGGTGGCGATCGGCATCGGCGCGCACGGCCACATCGATCCCGGGCTGGCGGTCGCCGCGGCGCTCGGGCTGGCCCTGGCCGCCTGCCTGTGGTGGGTGTACTTCGGGGGCGACGACGAAGGACCGGCCGAGCGGGCCCTGGCCGGCGCCGAACCGGTCCGCCGCACCCGGCTCATCCTGGGCGCCTTCTTCTACGCCCACATCCCGCTGCTGCTCGGCATCGTCGGCGTGGCGGCCGGCGTGAAGAAGGCGCTCGGCCACCCCTTGGAGGCCTTGCACGCCGGCCCGGCGGTCGCGCTGGCCGCCGGCGTGACGCTCTACCTGGCCGGGGACGTGCTGTACCGGAAGGTGCTCGGCCTGCCCGGCCACCGGACGCGCCCGGTGGCCGCGGCGCTGGCGCCGGTCACCATCGTGGCCGGGCTGTGGTCGGCCCTCGCCCAGCTCGCCGCGCTCACCGCGCTGCTGGTGGCCGTGCTCGCGGCCGAGCACCGGCGGCGTCCCGGCCGGGCGCCGAACCCGCCCGGGACGCCGCAGCCGCCCGCCGATCCGGCGGGCGGCGCGCCGGCCTGACCGGTCCTGGCACCGCCCGCGCGACGGCTCAGATCACCAGGCGGGCCACCACTCAGCCCGCGGCGCAGGCGCCGCCGTTGAGGGTGAACGCCGACGGCCTGGAGGTGTTCCCGGTGTGGCCGGCCTGGAAGCCGAAAGAGGCCGAGCCGCCCGGCGCGATGGTGCCGTTGTAGGAGACGTTCCGGGCGGTCACCTGGCCGGCGGCCGGAGAGATCGTGGCGTTCCAGGCGGAGGTCACCGTCTGGCCGGCCGGCAGCGCGAAGGCCAACGACCAGCCGTTGACCGCCGTGGGGCCGGTGTTGGTGATCTTCACCTCGGCGGTGAAGCCGGTGTTCCAGGAGTTCATCGTGTAGGTGACCTGGCAGGGACCGGTGCCGGGCGTGGGGGTCGGGGTCACGGTCGGCGTCGGGGTCGGGGTCACGGTGGGGGTCGGCGTGGGGGTCGGGCTGGGGCCGGGGTCGCCGGACGTGAGGCCGAAGAACTCGATCACCCGCTGCGCCATCCCGCCCTGCGGCAGGCTGTGCCCGACACCCTGGACGCTGATCGCCTCCACCGGCGCCATCGTCCCGGTCCCGCCGTAGCGGGTTCGCGTCCAGTTCGAGGCCGGCGCGTCGGTGAACGACGGCGTCTGGCTCAGGCCGTGGACGTCGGTCCACTGCTTGATCTGCTCCTGGAAGTTCGGATACCGCAGCGTGGCGTCCTCGGTGCCGTGCCAGGTCTGCATCCGCGGCCGGGCCCCGGTGTACCCGGGGTAGGCGGCGCGCACCAGATCGCCCCATTGCTGCGGGGTCTTACTGATCTGGCCGTTGGCGCAGGCGCTGTTCCAGCTCGACCCGTCGGTGGTGGCGAAGCAGCCGAACGGCACGCCCATGAAGGCGGCGCCCGCCTTGAACACGTCCGGGTAGGCGCCGAGCAGCACGTTGGTCATCATGCCGCCCGAGGAGGCGCCGGTGACGAACACCCGGGAGGCGTCGCCGCCCCGGTTCTGCGCCACCCAGCGCACCATCGACACGATGCCCACCGGGTCGCTGCCGCCGTTGTGCGACAGCGCCTGCGGCGAGGAGACGTCGAAGCAGGAGCCGCTGCGCGTCGCCGACGGGTACACGACGATGAACCCGTACCGGTCGGCCAGCGAGGCGAACTCGGTCCCGGAGTAGAACGCCGGTCCCGAGCCGGTGCAGTAGTGCACGGCCACCAGAATGGCCGGCCGGGCCGCCACCCGGTCCGGGACGTACAGGTGCATGCGCAGGTTCGTGGGGTTGGTGCCGAACCCGGTCACCTCGACCAGCGACGCCGACGTCGCCGGGCCTGCCACCGCCACGCCGGTGACCAGCATCGCCGCGGCCGCCACCGCGCCGAGCAACATGGATCTCAGTTTCATGGGCCGTCCGTCCTTCTCGACCGGTGCCAAGGTCAGTCGGGAGTATCGATCCCGGTCCGGGAGGCGGCAAGGCGCGGCGGGACCGGCGGTCCCCGGCCGGGCCCTGACCTGGACCATGCCGTCCCGCCGGATCAGCCGTTTTTGAAAGTTTCTCCACTTCACCGGTACTTTCGACGCCGTCCGGCGAGGTCGTGGAGGGCGATGGCGGCGGCCAGGCAGGCGACCGGTACGGCGGGCAGCATGTAGCGGTGGTCGAAGTCCAGCGCGGCGACCGGTGCGACGAGCAGGAAGGCGGCCGTCATCCACGGCAGGGCCGCGGCGCGGCGCCGGCCGGCCGCACCGATCCCGCCGATCAGCAGCAGCACGCCGAACAGCGGCCCGTGCAGCACCTCCGGATAGGTGTACGCGCCGAGCGCGCGGGCGTACGGCTGCACCGAGGACATCCCGCGGATCGTGCCGTCGTACTCCTGCCGCACCTTGCCGATCAGCGCGTGGCCGGGCAGCGGCCAGGACCCCACCGGGAAGGTGAGCGTCGGCACCACCCGCAGCGGGTGGCGCACCGGAGTCCAGGCGAACGCCAGCGAGGTGTCGCGGGCGACGTCGGCCAGATAGTCCAGCGGCTGGGCGGCGATGGCCCGCAGCGCGAACGACCGGGCCAGGTCGTTGTGCGAGAACCGGTCCCCCGGCAACCGGTTCAGCGCGGCGCCCGGCGCCCACACGTACTCCGACGCCGCGTCGACGACCGTGCCGTTGGGGCACAGCGCGGCCTCGGCGGCCGGCGGCCTGATCACCGAGCAGTCGGCGAACGTCATGGTCCGCGCCCATAGCGCCACGCCGTCGGAGCCGCTCAGCGCGAACCGGCCGTGGTGGGCCTGGTACCAGGCCGCGTACCCGGCGAGCGGCAGCACGCCGGCGACGGCGAGCGCGGCCACCCGCCGCGCCCCGGCCCGCCGCACCAGCAGATACAGGGCGAACAGCCCGACCAGCGGCACCGCGACCGTACGGCTGAGCCCGGCCAGTGCCACCAGCAGGCCGGCCGCGGCGGCGGCCGGCACCGTCGGCACCGGCCGCCAGAGCAGGACCACCAGCGCCGCGACGACCAGGAACATGGTCTGGGTGTCGGCGAGCACGGCGTGCTCCAGCCGGACGAACGCCGGGTCGAACAGCACCGGCAGCGGGGCCAGGGCCGCCGCCCAGCCGGGCAGCCCGCGCCGGCGCAGCAGCGCGTAGATCAGCACGCCCATGCCGAGCCCCATCAGGTGCTGGACGGCGGCCACCAGGCGCACGCTGTGGAAGGGCAGCAACATCCGCAGGAAGAAGGGGTAGCCGGCCGGGTGCAGCGCACCGGACGGCTGCAGGTGGACGGCGGTGTCCAGGTAGGTGAAGGAGTCGTACCAATACAGCTGCGCGGTGTCGTAGCCCAGCATGACCAGGGCGCGCACCCCGGCGGCGAGGGTGATCACGACCAGGAAGGTCAGGTGGCCGCCGTCGCGGACCCGGCGCGCGGGACCGATGATCAGGTGGGCGGCCCGCCGGATCGGACCGCCCGCCCGGCCTGGTGCGGCCGGGGCGGCGGCCGGACCGGCCGGGCCGGTGGCGTCGCGTACGGGCATCGTCGGACTCCCTTCGGGTGCCCGGGCCGATCCCGGGCACGACGGGGCAGTCCAGCGAATGATCGATAACCTTGAGGTGACCTGATCGCGTTATGTCCGCGTTATGCCGGATTCGTCATGCTGGCCCGGCCTGGAGCGAAGGAGGCGCGGATGCGGGTGCTGATCGCCGAGGACGAGCGGATGCTCGCCGACTCGATCGCCGAGGGGCTGCGGGCCGAGGCGCTGGCCGTCGACATCGCCTACGACGGCGAGGCGGCGCTGGAGCGGCTCGGCGTGCACGACTACGACGTGCTCGTGCTGGACCGCGACCTGCCGGGGCGGCACGGGGACGACGTGTGCCGGACCCTGGTGGCCGGCGGCGCGCTGGTCCGGATCATCATGCTGACCGCGGCCGCCGACGTCGGCTCGCGGGTGGACGGCCTGTCCCTCGGCGCCGACGACTACCTGCCCAAGCCGTTCGCCTTCGAGGAGCTGCTCGCCCGGGTGCACGCGCTCGGCCGGCGGACGCGGCCCGCCGACCCGCCGATGCTGGAACGCGCCGGCATCCGGCTGGACTGGGCCCACCGGCAGGTCTTCCGGGACGGACGCTACCTGCCGCTGGCCCGCAAGGAGTTCGGCGTGCTGGCGGAGCTGCTGCGGGCGCGCGGCGCGGTCGTCTCGGCGGAGACCCTGCTGGAGAAGGTGTGGGACGAGCACATCGACCCGTTCACCAACACCGTGCGGACAACCATGACCAAGCTGCGCCGCAAGATCGGTCAGCCGCCGGTCATCGAGACCGTCACCGGCGCGGGATACCGGATCCCATGAGCGAGCGGGTGCGGGCGAGCGTGCGCCTGCGGTTCGCCGTCGCCTGCGGCGTCGTCTTCGTGCTGGCCGGAGCGGTCCTGGTGGCCGGGCTGGCCCTGCTGGTCCGGCACAACCTGCAGCCGAGGGACGGGCTGCGCCATCCCCAGTACATCAGCGCGGGCGGGGCCTGGTACTCGCAGTGGGAGCGGGAGTACCGGATCGCCGAGCTGCGCGTCGCGCAGGTCCGGCGGGTCTACCAGGCGGACACCGTCCGCAACGTCGTGGTGGTCGGCGGGCTGGCGCTGCTCCCGGCCGGCGTGCTGGCCGGGCTGCTCGGCTGGCGGGCCGGTGGCTGGGCCGTGCGCCCGGTCCGGTCGGTGACCGCCAGCGCGCGGCGGGTGGCGCAGAGCCACGACCTGTCCGAGCGCATCGCCTACGACGGCCCGCCCGACGAGGTAGGCGAGCTGGCCGGCATCGTCGACGGGATCATCGGCCGGCTCGGCCGCGCCTACGACGGCCAGCGGCGGTTCATCGCCAACGCGTCCCACGAGCTGCGCACGCCGCTCACCATCAACCGGACGCTGGTCGACGTGGCGGTCCGCCGGCCGGAGGCCAGCGAGGACGTCCGGCGGCTCGGCGAGTCGCTGCTCACGGTGAACACCCGGCACGAACGGCTGATCGACGCGCTGCTGGCCCTGGCCGAAGGCGAGCGCCGGATGCTGGACCGCCGCCCGTTCGACCTGGCCGACGTGGTCGAGCACGTGCTCGACCTGGCCGTCGCCGAGACCGCCGAGCGGAAGGTGACCGTGCACCGGCTGCTGGACCCGGCGCCGACGTCGGGCGAGGCGGTGCTGGTGGAGCGGCTCGCGCAGAACCTGGTGGAGAACGCCGTCCGCCACAACCACGCCGGCGGGCAGGTGTGGGTGTCCACCCGGCGGCGGGCCGACCGGGTGGAGCTGGTGGTGGCGAACACCGGGCTGCCGGTGCCGGCCTACGAGATCGAGACCATCTTCGAGCCGTTCCGCCGGCTGCATGGCGACCGGCTGGAGTCCGAGCGGGGCAGCGGGCTCGGACTGTCGATCGTCAAGGTGGTGACGGAGGCGCACGGCGGCGTGGTCACCGCGGCCCCCCGCGAGGAGGGCGGCCTGACGGTCGCCGTGGAGCTGCCCTACCACCAGCCATGATGCGGCACCGACGCGGCACCGATGCGGCACTGACGCCGGGCACGGGCCACCCCGCGGCGCCCGGCGGGTTCAGCGGGCGGCGGTGCTGCGGCGGACGGTCAGCCGGGGGTTGAGCAGGGTGGCCTCGGGCACCGACTCGCCCTCCAGCTTGGCCATCAGCAGGTTCACCGCCTGGGCGCCGACGTCCTCGGCCGGGATGAGCACCGAGGTGAGCGCCGGGCTGGCCCGTTCGGCGACGTCGTCGGGGCAGATGGCCACCACCGAGACGTCCTGCGGCACCCGGCGGCCGAGGACGCGCAGCGCGCCGAGCACGTGACCGACCGCGGCCTCGTTGTGCACCACCAGGCCGGAGGTGCCGGGATGCCGCTCCAGCAGCGCCGACACCGTCGCGCACACCTCGTCGAAGGTCTCCTCGCACGGCCAGGCGACCGTGCCGGCCGCGTGCCGGTGGCCGGCCGCGACGAAGCCCTCCATCACCCGCTCGGCGAAGGCGGTGCCCCGCTTGTAGACGACGTTCGGCGCGCCGAGCAGCGCGATCTCCCGGTGCCCGAGCCCGGCCAGATGCTCGGCGCAGATCGCCCCGGCCTGCGCGAAGTTCAGGTCGACGCAGGTCAGCCCGGAGGCGTCCGCCGGGAAACCGATGAGCACGCTCGGCTCGCCGAGGTCGCGCAGCAACGGCACCCGGGGATCGTGGATCTCCACGTCCATCAGCACCAGCCCGTCCACCATGGCGCTGGCGGCCACCCGGCGCAGCCCGTCGGGGCCCTCGTCGGCGGTCATCAGCAGCACGTCGTGGTCGAAGCGCCGCGCCGTGGTGACCACCGAGGTGGCGAACTGCATCAGCACCGGCAGGTGCATCCCGGCCCGCAGCGGCAGCACCAGGGCGATCACGTTGGACCGCTTGCTGGCCAGCGCCCGCGCGCCCGCGTTGGGGTGGTAGCCGAGGGCCCGCACGCTGCGCATCACGCGCTCGCTGGTGCTCTCGGAGATGGCGCGCTTGCCGCTGAGCACGTAGGAGACGGTGCTGACCGCGACACCCGCGTGCCTGGCGACGTCGGCGATGGTGACCGTTCTCACCGGCCGCCTCCGATGGTGCCCGGCGCGAAGGTGAGCGTGCCCAGCGTGATCCCCTCGTTCTCGAAGACGACGTAGAGGTCGCGGACCCCGGCCACCCCGGCCAGCGGGCAGCCGACCTCGACCAGCTCGTGGCGGTCCCGGACCGGCGCGATCGAGACCGCCCCGGCCACCGGCCCGGTGAGCGGGTCGTCCAGCCGCAGGCTCAGCACCCCGCCCTCGGTGCTGCCCGCGGTGAAGGCGCACCGCGCAGCGCCGGCCGCGAAGTCCACGCCGTGGAAGGCGATCCACGAGCCGGGATCGGTACCGCGGACCGCGTCGCCGTCGACCCGGCCGGCGTCGCACAGCACGATGCCGTCGTACTCGTCGTTGCCGATCGCCTCCAGCGGCCGCCGGTAGGGGTCGCGCGGCGCGAGGCGCTCGCCGTCGACGGTGAACCGCCCCGACAGCCGGATGTCGCGGGCCGACCGGCCGACCTGCACGGTGTGCGCGGCGTCCTCGACCACGAACCGGTCCTTGGTGACGTCCCAGAAGGCCAGGTCGGCGGCGGCCACCGTCAGGGTGACCGTGCCGCTCTCCCCCGGCGCCAGCCGCAGGCGCTCGAACGCGCGCAGCTGCCGGAGCGGCTGCTTGACCCGGGAGCGCCGCTGCCGGGTGTAGAGCTGGACGACCTCGGTCCCCGGCCGGTTCCCGGTGTTGGTGACCGTGCAGCGCACGGTCAGCGACTCCTCCGGCGCCAGCCGCTCGGCCGACAGCTCCAGCGCGGAGTACTCGAAGCGGGTGTAGCTGAGGCCGTGCCCGAACGGGTAGAGCGGCGTGCCGCGGAAGTACAGGTAGGTGGCGTCGGTGGCGATGATGTCGTAGTCGAGCAGGTCGGGCAGCTCCCCCGCCGAGCGGTACCAGGTCTGGGTGAGCCGCCCGCCCGGGTCCTGGTCGCCGAACAGCACGTCGGCGAGCGCGTGGCCGTACTCCTGGCCGCCGTGCGCGGACCAGACGATCGCCGGCACCCGCTGCTGCGCCCACGTCACGGCGAACGGGTAGCCGCTGCTGAGCACCAGGACGGTGTCGGGGTTGGCCTCGTGCACGGCCCGCAGCAGTTCCTCCTGGGCGGGCGGCAGGCCGAGGTCGGCCCGGTCCTCGGTCTCCCGGCCGTTCACCAGCGGGTGGTCGCCGGCCACCACGACCGCCACGTCGGCCGCGGCGGCCAGCTCGGCCGCCGCCTGCGCGCCGCCGCGCACCAGCTCCAGGGTGAGCACGAGGGGCTGCCCGCCTTCGGCGGCCAGCCGCAGCGTGCCGTCGGTGGTGGATGCGACGTACCTGCCGGTGGCGATGTGCCGCAGGACCAGCGTGCCGCGCGGCCGCTCCTCCAGCCGGAAGGTCTGGCGCACCTCCCAGCCGTTCGGGCCGGGCTGGTCGTTGACCAGCACGTCGTCGTCGCCGGCCGAGAGGTACCTGCCGTTGGCGGCCGAGCGCAGCGCGTAGGCGCCGCCGCCCCAGTCGAACAGGTCGAACCAGGTGGCCTCCGGGCCGGCGGCGGACGTCAGCCGGACCGGCCCGCCGTCGCGGCCGGCGACCGCGGTGACGTACCGGCCCCTGCTGCCCAGCGCGACGCGGTCCACGCCCTCGCAGAAGGTGACCTCGCAGCGCTCGGCCAGCCCGGCGCGGGCGGTCACCGCGTACGGCAGCGTGCCGCTGTACCAGTCCTCCATCAGGGTGTCGGCGAGCGGGCCGACGACGGCCACCCGGGAGGGCGCGCGCAGCGGGAGGATCCCGTCGTTCTTCAGCAGCACGATGGCGCGGGTGGCGGCCTCCCGGGCGAGCGCCTGGTGCTCGGGGCCGTTGACGACCTCCTCGCCGACCTCGTAGGGGCTGCCGGGGTCGAACTCGCCGAGCCGGAACCGGATGGCCAGCGCGTGCCGGGCGGCGGCGTCGACGTCCTGCTCGGCGAGCAGGCCCCGCTCCAGCGCGGTCCGGATGTGGCCGAGCGTCGCCTCGGTCCGGTCGTCGTCCTGGGTGAAGCTGTCGGTGCCCGCCTTGATCGCCGCCGCGTACGCCTCGGCGGGGTCGGCGTAGTAGGCCTGCAGGCCGGTGAGGTTGGCCGGCGCGTAGGCGTCGCTGACGACCAGCACCTCCTGGTCGGTCCAGGTACGCAGGACCTGGTTCACCAGCGGGCTGAGCATGGCCGGGCGGCCGTTGACCAGGTTGTAGGAGGTCATCACCGCCACCGCGGCCCCGCTCGCGATGGCGGGCCGGAACGCCTTCAGCTCGTACTCGTGCAGCACCCGGGGCGGGACGTTGCTGGAGGTGGTGCACCGGTCGGTCTCGTTGTTGTAGGCGAGGAAGTGCTTGAGGGTGGGCGCGGTGCGCAGCGTCGGGTGCTCGCCGCGCAGGCCGCGGGCGAAGGCGGTGCCCATCAGGCCGGTCAGCCACGGGTCCTCGGCGTAGCCTTCCTCGTTGCGTCCCCAGCGCGGGTCGCGCAGCGGGTTCACCACCGGTGCCCACACGTTGAGGCCGGCGCCGTCGGGGTCCTTGCGGTGGAAGGCCACCACCTCCGCCCCGGTGGCCGCGCCGACCCGGCGGACCAGTTCCGGATCCCAGGTGCTGGCCAGCCCCACCGCCTGCGGGAAGACCGTCGCCGGCCCGAGCCAGGCCAGCCCGTGGAGTGCCTCGGTGCCGGTGCGGAAGGCGCCCACGCCGAGCCGGGGCACCGGGGCCTGGTACTGGTGGAGCAGGCCGACCTTCTCCTCCAGGGTGAGCCGGCCGAGCAGGTCGGCGACCCGCTCGGCGACCGGGCGGGCGGGGTCGCGGAAGGCCTCCGGGGCGGGTTCGTTCATGGGAACCGTCCTTCGCTCGCCGAGGCCCGGTCGAAGCGCTTCGACGACCGCGTCCGGCTGTCGAAGCGCTTCGATGGCCGGAAGGGTTGTCGAAGCGCTTCGACGCTGTTTAGGGGGTATTTCCGAAGTGTTACGTCCGGGGGTTCTTATGAAGACTGCCCGCTTTGCCGGTCCGGGTCAAGAGCGGATGCGGTCCCGTGACCCGTGGCGCCCGGCAGCACCCGGACGGTCAGGCGGGCAGCCGGCCGGAGTCGATGGAGTCCAGCAACCGGGCCGCCGCGCCGAGCGCCGCGGCGCCGTGCCCGAGGGCGGATATCTCCACCCGGACGCCGCCGCCGGCCGGTGCCACGCTGCCCCGGGCCAGCTCCGCACGCGCCGCGGGCAGCATCCACTCCCCGAGCGGGACGTAGTAGCCGCCCAGCACGATGACGTCGGGGTTCAGCAGGTTCGCCAGGATGGCCAGCCCGCGGCCGAGGTCGCCGCCGATGCTCTCCAGCGAGCGCAGCGTCTCGGCGTCACCGCCCCGGGCCAGCCGGACGACCTCGTCCACCTCCGGCTCCAGCTCGGCGGGCGTGGCGTCCGGGGCGGTGCGCCGCAGCACGGCGCCGACGCCGGCCACCGCCTCCAGGCAGCCGTGCCGGCCGCACCGGCAGCGGGGCCCGGCCGGATCGATCTGGATGTGGCCGACCTCGCCGGCGAACCCGGCGCCGCCACGACGCAGCCGGCCGTCCATCAGGACGCCCGCGCCCACCCCCACCTCCCCGGTCAGGTACACCAGGTTGGCCGCGCCGCCGCTGCCGCCGAAGCGGTGCTCGGCCAGCGCGCCGAGGTTCCCGTCGTTGTCGACCAGCACCGGGAAGCCCGGGTCGCGCAGCGCCTTGGTCAGGTCACCCGCCAGATCGACGTCCCGCCAGCCGAGGTTCGGCGCGACGCGCACGCAGCCGCCCAGGTCGACCAGGCCGGGCACCGCGACGCTCAGCCCGAGCACCCGCCGCGACTCCTTGCCCATCCGGCCGAGCACCCGGCGGGCCAGCGCGGCCACCGCGGCGATCGCCTGCGGCGGGGTGGCGGTCGCGCCGGGGAAGGCCCGGCGCCAGGACAGCAGCTCAGTGCCGGCCAGGTCGACGGCCACCGCGGTCAGGTAGTCGACGTTGACCTCGATGCCCACCGCCGCGTACGGGGAGCCGTCCAGCATCAGCATCGTGGCCGGCCGGCCGACGCGGTTCTCGGTCAGGCCGGTCTCCTTCAGCAGCCGGCGCTCGATGAGGTCGGCCACCAGGCTGGACACGGTCGCCTTGTTCAGGCCGGTGGAGGCGGCGATGTCGGCACGCGAGCAGGGCGCGTTGTCCCGGACGAACCTCAGCACGACGGCGAGGTTGGTGGCCCGCACGTCGGCGAAGTCCGCCGGCTGAGGGCCGGTGTGCGCGTTGATCAAGATCAGCCCCGTTCCCGCTGAGCCCCGGCGGGCCCATCATGCCGCATCGCCGAGGAGGTGGTCATGCCGCTCCCTGGTGCTCGCCCCGCCCATGTCATCGATCTGTGACCCGCCTCCCGGGCCGAACGGCGGACCCTCCCTTGTGGGGCGGGTCACCCTCGGCTAATTTGTTTGGTCACCAGACGAACTAACTCTACCCCGGGATCGGCCCCGGCCGACACCCCCGAAAAGCCCAACACCCGGGCACGAAGAAGGAGGCGCGCGCCGTGAAGAACTCCCCCGATGGCGCGATAACCAGCCGGCGAGGTTTTCTCGGACTCGTCGGCGCCGGCAGCCTGGTGGCCGCCACCGGCGGCCTGACCGGATGCGCCGCGAAGAAGGAGCTGCCCAAGGGCACCGCCGTCGCCGCCGACAAGTTGTCCGGACTGGTGCCGAAGCAGATCCCGTTCCAGGTGCCCGGACTCACCCCCGACCTGCCCGGCGGCGCATTCGTCGACCCCGGCTTCCTCAAGCGCCCGGCGCAGTTCGTCCAGGCGGTCACCGAGAAGCCGATCACCAGCGGCAAGCAGATCACCGCGATGACCCCGCTGTGGGGCAAGGTGCCGCCCGGCCTGGGGAACAACGCCTACTACGACGCCGTCAACGAGCAGCTCGGTGGCGTGGTGAAGTTCAACATCCAGGACGGCATGACCTACGGCGACAAGCTCAGCGCCGTGCTGGCCAGTGGCGACGTGCCGGAGATCATGCAGATCCCGGGCTGGGAGGCCCAGAAGATCGCGCACTTCACCGAGGCGGCCAACAAGCTGTTCGCCGACCTGTCGCCCTACCTGGCCGGCGACAAGGCCAAGGACTACCCGCTGCTGGCCGCCTACCCGACCGCCGCGTGGCAGTACGCGGTGTACGGCGGCGTGCTGCAGGCCATCCCGTGGGCGAACGCGCCGTACCCGTTCCTGATGCTCTATCGCAAGGACATCCTGGACGAGCTCGGCATCACCGCGCCCACCAACGCCGACGAGATCTACGCGATGGGCAAGGAGGCCACCGACGCCAAGAAGAAGCGCTGGGCGTTCGCCGGCATCGAGCAGGAGATCCAGCGGGCCTTCAACGTGCCGCGCGAGTGGCGCAAGAAGGGCGACGGCACGCTGATCTACAAGTACGAGACGCCGGAGTTCGAGCAGCACATCGAGTACATGGTCAAGCTGTACGCCGACGGCCTGGTGCACCCGGAGATCGTCGCCAACAAGGACGCCAACGTCAAAAGCCTGATGGGCTCCGGCCAGGTCCTGATGAACCGGGACGGCGTCGGCGGCTGGCACGAGCTGTACGGCACCTACCTGCCCGACAACCCCAAGCTGCGCTTCGCCGCGCTGGACCCGTTCCCGGCGAAGGCTGGCGGCAAGGTGATCGTCTGGCGCAACGAGCCGGCCGGCATGTTCGCCTTCATCCGCAAGGACCTGTCCCCGGACCGGATCCGCGAGCTGCTGCGGGTGGCCAACTGGTGCTCGGCCCCGTACGGCACCGCGGAGAACGAGCTGCTCACCAACGGCGTCGAGGGCAAGCACTACAACGTCAAGGACGGCCTGGTGCAGCGCACCAACCTGGGCGAGAAGGAGGCACAGCCGACCTACATGTTCCTGTCCGGCCGCCCGGGCGCGATCACCGAGGCGCAGTACCCGGACTACGTCCCCTCGCTGCACGCGTGGGAGACCAAGGCGGCCACCTTCCTGGAGGAGGACCCGTTCGTAGGGATCCGGGTGGAGGTGCCGTCCAAGATGTCCGGCCTGGTGACCCCGACCGAGGACAAGATGCAGGAGATCTTCCGCGGCAAGCGCCCGATCTCGGAGTGGAAGCAGGTCGTCCGGAACTGGCAGGAGCAGGGCGGGAACGAGGCGCGGGAGTTCTACCAGAAGACCGCGCGGGACAACGGCCGGTTGTGAGCGTGTCCGCACGACCGGAGGTCCGGCCCGCCGAGCGGGCCGAGCCTGCCGGCACCGCTCCGCAGCCCGACACCTGGCGGACCCGGCTGCGGCGGGACTGGCCGCTGCTGGTGATGGGCCTGCCGATGGTGATCACGGTGACCGCCTTCTGGTGGCTGCCGACCCTGGGCAACGTCATCGCCTTCCAGGACTACAACCCCTACAGCGGCGGCATCTTCGGCAGCCCCATCCTGGGCTTCACCAACTTCCAGCTGCTGTTCTCCGACCCGCAGTTCATCCGGGCGGTGACCAACACCCTCGGCATCACCGCGTTCCAGCTGGTCTTCTACTTCCCGGTGCCGATCGCGCTGGCGCTGCTGCTGAACAGCATCATGTCGCCGCGGCTGCGCGCCCTGGTGCAGGGGGTGGTCTACCTGCCGCACTTCTTCTCCTGGGTGCTGGTCGTCGCCATCTTCCAGCAGATGCTCGGCGGGGCCGGCCTGCTGGCGCAGACGCTGCGCCAGCACGGTTACCAGGGCATCGACGTGATGACCAACTCCGACACCTTCCTGCTGCTGGTCACCTCGCAGACGGTGTGGAAGGACGCCGGCTGGGGGTCGATCATCTTCCTGGCGGCGCTGAGCACCATCGACCCGAACCTGTACGAGGCCTCGGCGGTGGACGGCGCCGGGCGGTGGCGGCGGATGTGGCACATCACCCTGCCGGGGTTGCGGCCGGTCATCGTGCTGCTGCTCATCCTGCGGCTGGGCGACGCGCTGAACATCGGCTTCGAGCAGTTCATGTTGCAGCGCTACGCGGTAGGCAGCCAGGTGTCGGAGGTCTTCGACACCTTCGCCTACTTCTCCGGCCTGAAGACCGGAGATCTCGCCTACGGCGCGGCGGCCGGCCTGTTCAAGGGCCTCGTCGGACTGGTCCTGATCGTCGCGGCCAACCGGGTCGCGCACGCGCTCGGCGAGCGGGGGGTGTACTCCAAGTCATGAGCACCACGGACACCGTCATCCCCGCCCCCGGCCGGGGCGGCCCGCGGCGAGGTAAGCGCGGCCGGGCCCCCTGGGAGGAGCCGGGCTCGCTGGCCGGCCGGCTGGGCAAGGGCGGCGTCATCGCCGTCGTACTGCTGCTGGTGATCTTCCCGCTCTACGCCATCCTGCTGACCAGCCTGAGCGACTCGCGCACGGTCAACGCGGCCGGCGGCCTGGTGCTGGTGCCGGACGGGATCTCCTTCGACGCCTACCGGCAGATCTTCTCCGACACCGTGGTCAGCCGGGCGATCATGGTGAGCACCGGGGTCACCCTGTTCGGCACGCTGTTCAGCGTGGCGCTGAGCGTGCTCGGCGCCTACTCGCTGTCGCGGCCGGGCTCGTTCCTGCACAAGCCGATGCTGTTCAGCGTGCTGCTGATGTTCGTGTTCTTCCCCGGCATCATCCCGACCTACCTGCTGGTGAGTTCGCTGGGGATGAAGGACACCTACCTGTCGCTGATCCTGCCCTCGGCCATCTCGGCGTTCAACGTGGTGGTGCTGCGGGCGTTCTTCATGAACATCCCGCGCGAGCTGCTGGACAGCGCGCGCATCGACGGCGCCGGCGAGTTCCGCATCCTGTGGCGGATCGTGCTGCCGCTGTCCAAGGCGGTCACCGCGGTGGTCGCGCTGTTCTACGCGGTCGGCTACTGGAACGCGTGGTTCAACGCCATGCTGTACATCGACGACTCGGCCAAGTGGCCGCTGGCGCTGATCCTGCGCGAGTACGTGGTGAACGCGGCGTCGCTGCCGGCCGGCACGGCCGGCGTCGCGGGCTACGGGCACTCGGTGCCGCCGACCCTGGCCATCAAGATGGCGATCGTGATGGTCGCGGTGCTGCCGGCGCTGCTCATCTACCCGTTCGTGCAGCGGCACTTCACCAAGGGCGTCATCATCGGCGCCATCAAGGGCTGACCTGGCGCGACGGCAGGCGAAGACCGGCCCGGCGGGTGACCTGACCTCACCCGCCGGACCGGTACCCCTAACAATGTCCGGATCGGGCCCTGATCGCAAGCCCGTACGTCAGGCCGTGACCTTTCCGACCCGGTCCACGAGATCGCGGACGCCCTCTTCCCGGGCGCAGTGCGCGCAGCAGTACCAGTGGCCGCCGGCCTCGACGCCGTGTCCGATGATCCGGCAGTCGCAGTGCTCGCACCGGGGCGCCATGGCCTGGATCGCGCACTCGAAGCAGTCGAAGGTGTGCACCCCACCCTTGGCGTGGATCTCGAAGCTCATGTCGTAGTCGTTACCGCATTGCTCGCATCTGGCCATGGTGGTGCCTCCTATCGCCTTTTCCCGGCGTACCCAGCGATCCGGACGATAGGCAGCAGAAGCCGTGAATCATTCCAATAGTCGACTATTTCCGATGATTCCGAATACCTGGTCGGAGGTCACCGGCGCCCCAGCAACCCCCCGGGGAACAGGGGAAACGAGCCCGGAGGGGCGGCGGGTGCCGGGCCGGGCCAGGAAACCAGGTGATGGGACTTACCATCCCGGCCCACCGTAAATAGCATAATCAACGATCTACTCCCGACTCCGAGGAGACATCCGCCATGCCGCAGGTCGCCCCCCTGCACGCGGACGACCCGCCCGTCTTAGCCGGCCACCGCCTCGTCGCCCGGCTCGGCGAGGGCGCCCGCAGCGTGGTCTACCTGGCCCGGGACGCCGGCGGCGAGCAGGTCGCCGTGAAGCACCTGCGCGCCGACGTCACCGAGACCGGCCGATTCCTGGCCCGGGTGGAGGAGCTGCGGCAGGTCTCCGCCTTCTGCACCGCCCAGGTGCTGGAGACCGGCGAGGCCGCCGGCCGGCCCTACATCGTCAGCGAGTACATCGACGGCCCCACCCTGCGGGCCGCGGTCGCCGACGACGGCCCGATGCGCGGCGCCGCGCTGCACCGGCTGGCCATCGGCACGATGACCGCGCTGGTGGCCATCCACCAGGCCGGCATCGCGCACCTGGAGTTCCACCCCGGCAACGTGCTGCTCGGCCCGGACGGGCCCCGGGTCATCGACTTCGGCGTCGCGCAGGCGCTGGACGCCGGCATGGACAGCACCACCCGCGCCGTCGGCAGCCCCGCCTACCTGGCTCCCGAGCAGCTGGAGGGCACCACGCCCGGCCCGGCGGCCGACATGTTCGCCTGGGCCGCCACGATGCTGTTCGCCGCCTCCGGCGAATCCCCCTTCGACGCGGGCTCGATGTCCGCCACCATCAACCGCGTCCTGTACGGCCAGCCCGACCTCGCCGTACTGGACGGCGACCTGCTCAGCCTGGTCGCCGAGTGCCTGTCCAAGGACCCGGCCCGCCGGCCCACCGCCGGCGAAGGCCTGCTCCGGCTGGTCGGCCACTCCCAACTCCTCGCCACCACCGAGCAGGCCGCCGTCCCGGCGGCGCCCGCCGCGCCGGCCACCCCCCTTCCCGCCGATGCACCCACGGGGCCACCCCCGCCGGACCCGGCCGCCCGGGTCGACCTGCCGCCGCCGGTCCCGCCGCGCCGCCGCCGGCCGTGGGCACTGCTCGGCGCGGCCGCCGTCGCCATCGCGATCGTCTCCGGTGGCACGGTGTACGCGCTCGCCCCGCGGCCCGCCCCGGTGGCCGCGCCCGCGCCGAGCCCCACCCCGGTGCCGACCTCGAGCGCCGTGCTGGTCGACGCCTCGCCCAGCCCGCCGCCGGCGGCCACCAAGACGGTCACCGGGGCCGGGGTGAAGCTGACCACGCACGAAAACCCCGCCGATCCGATCCGGCTGAACGCCTACTTCATCGCCGACATCGCCAAGAAGAAGTACGAGACATACGTCCGCGACCCCGGCGCCGACACCTTCAAGATGATCGCCAAGGACGGCGAGTTCGGCGACCCCCTCCCGTCCCCGGACGGCCGGTGGATCGCGATCAACCCGTGGCTGAAGTTCGCCGGCGGCGACCACGACTACCTGACCTTCATCGACCGCGCGACCGGCGCCAAATTCTCGGTGGAGACCCTGGAGCAGCCGCTGCGCGGCCTGGCGGCCTCCTGGAGCCGGGACTCCAGGAGGGTTCTGCTGACCGTCTACGAGTTCGACGACAAGAAGAAGCAGCAGTACCCGACCGGGTTCGTGACGGTGGACGTCACCACCCGCAAGGCGACCATCGTGCGGACCGACGACCAGCGCGACGGCTACGGCAACTTCGTGTGGTCACCGGACGGCCGGTTCGTGGTCGGCGCCTACGAGAAGAAGAACCCGCGGTTCGGGCTGCGCTTCCGCGACCTGACCGGCAACGTCGTACGCACCCTGCCCTGGGTGGGCCTGATCCCCGGTGACGGCACCTTCTCCCCCTCCGGCCGGTCCTTCTACACCTACTGCCCGACCAGGACCGGCAAGGATCCGGACTACTGCGTATGGAGCGCGGAGACCGGTAACCGGATCGCCACGATACCGTCCGGTGCCGGCGACTCCTCGATCCAGCAGTGGTGGGACGAGCACCATCTGCTCGTCTTGAAGCCCGCCAAGAAGGAAGAGAAGTGGGTCGTCATCGACTTCCACGGTGAGGAGAAGCGCACGCTGGTCGAGACGCCGAAGGCCGGGGACAGAGGGTTCCAGCTGCTCAGGTTCGGCGGGAGATAGGCCCGGCATGGCGCACACCACCCCGCTGCTGGCCGGCGACCCGGCGGCACTCGGCGAATACCGGCTGACCGGCCGGATCGGCGAGGGCGGGCAGGGGTCGGTCTACCTCGGCGTGTCCCCGGCCGGCGAGCAGGTCGCGATCAAGGTGCTGCGGTCGAGCCTGGTCACCACCGGCTCGGCCGGGGTGTCCCCGGAGGACTTCCTGCGCGAGACCGAGATCCTGGCCCGGGTCGCCCCGTTCTGCACCGCCCAGGTGATCGGCAGCGGCACCGCCGGCGGCCGGCCGTACATCGTCAGCGAGTTCGTGGACGGCCCCAACCTGCAGCAGGTCGTGCGGGCGGACGGCCCGCTGCGCGGCACTCGGCTGCGCCGGCTGGCCGTCGGCACGATGACCGCGCTGGCCGCCATCCACCGGGCCGGCGTGGTGCACCGCGACTTCAAGCCGGGCAACGTGCTGCTCGGCCGGGACGGGCCGCGGGTCATCGACTTCGGCATCGCCCGCGCCCTGGACACCAGCCTCACCGGCGAGGAGATCCTCGGCACCCCGCCCTATATGGCCCCCGAGCAGCTGGAGGCCGCCTCGGTCGAACCGCCGGCCGACCTGTTCGCCTGGGCCTCGACCATGGTGTTCGCCGCCACCGGCCGCCCGCCGTTCGGCATGGACTCGCTGCCGGCGGTCGTCAACCGCATCCTGCACCGCGACCCCGACCTCGGCGACCTGCCCGAGCTCGACCCGGAGCTGGCCGAGCTGGTCGCCGACTGCCTGGCCAAGGACCCGGCCCGGCGGCCGTCCGCCCGGCGCGCGCTGCTGCGGCTGCTCGGCGCGGCCGGCCGACCGGCCGGTGGCGACCTGCTGTCGGCCGGTACCGCGGCCGCGGCCGGCCCTACCACCGGCCCGGGCACCGGTCCCACCACCGGCCCTGGTTCGGGGCCCACCACCGGCCCACGTACCGGGGCCACCACCGGACCCACTACCGGGCCCGGCACCGAAGCCGCCGGCCCGGTCCCGCCGGCCGTGGCCGGACCGGACATGCCGCTGGACGAGATCACCGTCCGGCGGCGGTCGGCGGCCGCGCCGACGCTGCCCGCCGGCCTGCCGAAACGCCGCGGGCCGCGGCTCGCCGCCGCGGCCGCCGCGCTCGCGCTGGTCTCGGCCGGTGCCGCGTACGCCCTGGTGCGGGCAGGGCAGGATGACCCGCACCCGCCGCCGGTGCGGACCGCGGCGCCTCGCCCGATCGCCGAGCGGACCGGCGCGCCGCCCCCGGCCACCGCCGACCTCACGCTGCCCGGGACCAAGGCGGTGGTCCACGAGAACCCGGCCGACCCGGTGCGGCTCACCTACTTCCAGGACCTGGCGAACCTCGGCTCCACGCCGCAGGTACGCGACCCGCGGACCGGCCGGTTCCGGGCGGCCGGCCAGTTCAACGAGACGCTGCTCGCGCCGGACGGCTGGACCGCCCGGTTGCCGCTGCTGAAGGAGTCGACCCCCGAGCCGTACGACACCGTCCGGCTGACCGATCCGGCCACCGGCCGGGTCTTCCTGGTGCGGCTGGCCGACAAGCCGCTGCAGGACTTCAACCCGTACTGGTCACCGGACGGCCGGCGGCTGCTGCTCACCACCTTCCGGCTGGACGGTGACCGGCGGCAGGCCGTGGGCTTCGCCGTCGTCGACCGGGCGAGCGCGACCGCGAAGGTCGTACCCGTGGCCGGGCTGACCGCGGGCGCCGCACCGTTCATGTGGGTGCCGGGCACCGAGACGATCGCCCGGCGGCACGTCGAGAGCGGGCGCGACGGGATGCGCTTCTACGACCTGACCGGCCGGGTGCTGCGGTTCCTGCCCGGGCTGGGGACGACCTACGACCAGGAGGGCGCGTTCGCGCCGGCCGGGCGGCGGTTCGTCACCACCTGCCCGGAAGCCAAGTATCACGCCTGCGTGTGGGACACCGCGACCGGCCGCCGGCTGGCGTCGTTCTCGCTGCCGGTGACCACCAAGGTGATCGGCTGGTACAACGACGCGCATCTCATCGTGCGCGACACCCGCCGGGACGGCCTCCGGCTGAGCATCACCGACCTGGCGGGCAGGACCGTCCGAGCCCTGGCCGAGATCCCGCGCCCCAAAGGCTACGACGGCGCGTCGCTCATGTGGATCCGCTACACCGCGACGGCCGCCCCCTGAGGCTTGTCCGACGATTCACACCAGGTAGCGCAGCGGCACATCCGGGCTGGGCCGCGCGTCCAGAGCGACGATGTCGTGCGGCCCCTGTCAGGAATACCGCGTGCCCTAGCGGGCCAGGCGGTCCAGTAGCTCGCCGAGCAGCGCGCGTTCGCCAGCGGTGAGGGCACCCGGATCGTCGGCGACCAGCGCACGCAGTGTCAGCGCGGCGCTCGCACGGGTCGCGGGGGCGTCGGCGGAGGGTGTGTGCAGGACTCCGGCCAGCGCGGCTTCGCGGACGCGTCCGGACAGCCTGAAGTCCGGCTCCGGTTGGCTGATCAAGGTGAGCGTGATGCCGACGTTGGCGGCGAGCACCTGTTCGGCGGCTTCATCCGCCGGCACCTTGAGCAGGCCCTGGGCGGCGGCGGCGGTCAACCGCTCGCGCAACGCCGCGTGCGCGGGAGCGGTGACGGCGCAGGGCTTTCCCGGCTCGGCGCGGCCGTAAAGCAGCCCATAGAACGACGGGTGCTCCAGCCCGAACCGCACATGCCTGTCCCAGCCCTCGCGCAGGTCGTCCAGCGGGTCACCAGAACTCTCGACCGCCGTGTACTGGGTGAAGCCGTGGTTCACCACGGCGTCGATCAGGCCCTGCTTGCTGCCGAAGTGGTGGTACAGCGTCGGGGCCTGCACCCCGGCGCGTTCGCACACCGCCCTCGTGGACACCGTGCCGCCGCTCTCCAGCAACTCCGCCGCGGCGAGCAGGAGTCGATCCCGCGCGTTCTGCATGCTTGCTATATTAGCTCATATAGCGCTACATTGCTCACTATAGCGGAAGGAGAAGTCCATGAAGACCTGGTTCATCACAGGTGGAACGCCCGGAGGGTTCGGCCTGGTCTATGCCGAGGCCGCACTGGAACAGGGCGATCAGGTGGCGGTGACAGCGCGCCGGCCCTCTGAACTGCGGAAATGGGCTGAACTGCACGGCGATCGTGTGCTGGTTCTCCAGCTCGATGTCACCGATGCCGAGCAGGTGCGCGCGGCGGTCAAGACCGCGGAGGAGCGGTTCGGCGGGATCGACGTGCTCGTCAACAACGCCGGCCGTGGCTGGTTCGGCTCGGTCGAGGGGGCCTCCGACGAGACGATCCGCCGCACGTTCGACCTCAACCTGTTCGCCGTGATCGAGGTGATCCGCGCGGTCCTACCAGGTATGCGGGCACGCGGCGACGGCTGGATCGTGAACATGTCGTCGGTGGCGGGCCTCGTCGGCGCACCGGGGTTCGGCTACTACTCGGCGGCGAAGTTCGCGCTCGAAGGACTGTCGGAGACACTGCGCCATGAAGTCGAGCCGTTCGGTGTGCGCGTGCTCGTCGTAGAGCCGGGAGCGTTCCGCACCAAGGCCTTCGCCGGCTTCCAGAGCGAGCCCGTCAACGAGATCGTCGACGCCTACGTGCCGATGGTCGAGGGCGTCAAGGCGGCGTTCGTGGAACATGACGGCAAGCAAGAGGGTGACCCTGAACGGGGAGTGCGGGCCGTGATCAGCGCGATGAACGCACCTGTGCCGCCGCTACGGATCGTCCTCGGCAACGCCGGCCACGACGCCGTTGTCGCGATGCACGAGAACGCGCTCGCGGAGCTGCGCGCTAACGAAAAGCTCTCGCGCGGTGCGGACTTCTAAACCCTACTCACCATGACGCGCCCGCGTCCTGACCCCCGAGAAGACCGGAGAGCGGAAATGGACGACATCACCCTTCCCAAGGCTGTCGAGAACTTCATCGCGGCCACCAACGCGCACGACGCGAGCGCACTGGCCGCGGTCTTCGGCGACGAGGCCACCGTGCGCGATGACGGGACGACCTACGCCGGCGAGGCCGAGATCCGCGAGTGGAGCCAGGTGCACCTGATCAACCCAAAGATCGTGATCACGCCGACCTCGTTCGCGGGCGATCGTCTGGTGGCCTCCGGGGACGGTGAGTTCCCCGGCGGGCCGCTGCCTTTCGCGTTCGTGTTCGGCATCAAGGACGACCAGGTCACCGACCTCGCGATCGATCCTGTCTGACTCATCCCACCGGCCGCACCCGATGACCGGCACGGGCGGCCCGCGCCCCGTCCCCGGCCGGCGGGAACGGGGCGCCGGCGGGCGGCTACCGGGTGAGCGCGAAGTCCTTGACGCGCACGTCGCCGGTGAAGACGAGGTACACGTCCTGGACGCCGCCGGCCCGGGCCAGCGGGGCGGTCACCGTGGTGTAGGAGTACACCCCGCCGGTGGCCGGCACCGCCACGTCGCCGAGCCGCCGGCCGGTGGGCGAGCCCAGCCGCACCTCGATCCGGCCGGGCGCCGCCGCGGCCACCGAGGCGGTGAAGCCGGTCGCGCCGCCGCCGAGCGCGGCCCGCTCGAAGGAGATCCAGTCGCCGGTGCTCGTGCCGCCGACCGCGTCCCCGGCCACCTTGGTCTCGTCGACCAGCTCGACCCCCCGGTAGTCGTCGAAGTCGGCGGCCCGGGTGGTGGCGAACAGGTCCCGGTCCGGGATCTTCTCACCGGCCACCTTCAGCGTGGTCCGGGCCCGCACCCGGTCGGAGGCGCCGCCCACCATGACGTCGTGCTCGGCCTTCTCCACCGCCCAGGCGCGCCGGGTGACGTCCCACAGCTTCAGGTCGGCGGCCGGGAAGGAGAGAGTGACCTGCCGGGTCTCGCCGGCGGCCAGGTGCACCCGCTGGAAGGCCCGCAGCTGCTTGACCGGCTGGTCCACCCGGGAGGAACGCTGGTGGGTGTAGAGCTGGACGACCTCGTCGCCGGCGACCTTCCCGGTGTTGGTCACCTTGACGGTGGCCCGCACCGTACCGTCCGGCCGCACGGTGCCGGCGTCCAGCCGCAGGCCCTGGTAGCCGAAGGTGGTGTAGCTCAGGCCGTGGCCGAAGGCGTACAGCGGCCGGTCCTTGGCGTACAGGTAGGTGGTGCCGGTCTTGATGATGTCGTAGTCGAGGATGTCGGGCAGCCGGTGCCCGGCGCGGTACCAGGTCTGGGTGAGCCGGCCGGCCGGGTCGGCGTCACCGAACAGCGTGTCGGCCAGGGCGTGCCCGGTCTCGGCGCCGGCGTGCGTCGTCCACAGGATCGCCGGCACCTTGTCCTGCGCCCAGTCGATCGTCGTCGGGTAGCTGTTCTGCAGCACCATCACGGTGCGCGGGTTGGCCTTGAGCACCGCCTCGACCAGCGCGCGCTGGCCCTCGGCGAGGTTCATGTCGGTCCGGTCGTGGTCCTCGCGGCCGTTGATGGCCGGCGAGCTGCCGACCACGACCACCGCGACGTCGGCGGCCTTGGCCGCGGCGACCGCGGCCTGTACCCCGCTGCTCACGGCCTCCTTGGCGAACCGCGCCGCCTGGTCGGCGGTGGTGAGGGTCAGCGTGCCATCCGGGCCGGCCTTGATGTAGTGGTTGGGGCCGAACCAGTCGAAGGCGGTCTCGTATCCGGCGTACCGCAGCAGGTAGGTGCCGTCGGCCTGCGCCTCCAGCTTGAACTGCTGCTGGGCGAACCAGCCGTTGGGGCGCACCTGGTCGTTGACGAAGTTCGACCAGTTGTAGCCGACGTACCGGCCGTTGGCGGCGCTGCGCAGCGTCAGCACGCCCTGGCCCCAGTCGAAGACGTCGAACTGCTCGGCCGGCCCGGCCGTGGCGGCGGCTGTCCTGAGCACCGCGCCGCCGGTGCCGGTGCCCGCGGTGACGTACCGGCCGGTGGCGATGTCCTTCAGCGCGATCCGGTCCACGCCCTCGGTGCCGGTCACCGTGCCGCGGGCGTCCAGGCGTTCCTTGACGCCGTCCAGCGCGGTCACCTGGTAGGGCAGATCACCGGAATACCAGTCGGTGTACACGGTCTGCGACAGCGGCCCGATCACCGCGACCTTGCCGGGGGACGCCGGCAGCGGCAGCGCGCCGCGGGAGTTCTTCAGCAGCACCATCGCCTCGGCGGCGGCCCGCCGGTTCAGCGCCCGGTGCGCGGCGCTGTCGATGACCTCCTTGCCGATCTTCCCGTACGGGCCGCCGTCCGGGTCGAACTCGCCGAGCCGGAACCGGATGCTCAGGATGTGCCGGACGGCGGTGTCGACGTCGGCCTCCTTGATCAGGCCCTGGGCCAGCGCGTCGGTGATCGCCTGGTTGGTCGGCCCGCCGTTGGTGTCGTCCACCGTGTAGCTGTCGATGCCCGCCTTGAGCGCCGCCGCGTCCGCCTCGGGCAGGGTGGCGTAGTACTTCTGGCTGTTCACCAGGTTGTTCGGCGCCCAGGCGTCGGTGACGTTGAGCAGGTCCTGGTCGGTCCAGGAGCGCACCCGCTCGTTCAGGTCGGGGTTGACGGTGGCCGGGCGGCCGTTGACCAGGTTGTAGGAGGCCATGACGCCGGTCGCCGCGTTCGCCGCGATCGCGGGCTTGAACGCCGCCTGGTCGTACTCCTCCTCCACCCGGGGGCGCAGGCTGGAGGAGGTGGTGTCCCGGTGGATCTCGTTGTTGTTGGCCAGGTAGTGCTTGAGCGTGGGGGCGGTCTTCAGGTACCGGGGGTCGTCACCGCGCAGGCCGGAGGCGTAGGCCACCGAGATCGCCCCGGTCAGCGCCGGGTCCTCGGAGTAGCCCTCCTCGTTGCGGCCCCAGCGCGGGTCGCGCAGCAGGTTGACCACCGGCGCCCACAGGTTCAGGCCCCACACCCGGGGGTTCTGCGCGTTGTACCCGCGGGCCTCGTCGCCGACCGCGGCGCCGACCTTCTTGACCAGTTCCGGGTTCCAGGTGCTGGCCAGGCCGACGGCCTGCGGGAAGACGGTGCCCTTGGCGGTCACCAGGGCGCCGCCGTTGTCGACGTCGGTGGACCAGGCCACCCCGTGCAGGGCCTCGGTGCCGGTCTTGAACAGCCCGATGCCGAGCCGCGGGATGGCGGGCTGGAACTGGTGCAGCAGCGAGATCTTCTCCGGCAGGGTGAGCCGGCCCGCCAGGTCGTCGATCCGCGCGGCCAGCGGCAGGGCGGGATCGCGGAACGGGTACTCCTCGGCCGCGCCGGCCGGGATGGCCGGCAGGGTCGCCAGCAGGCCGAGGACGGCCGCCACCAGCAGCGGTCGTCGCAGCGGCCGGCGTAGTGGCCGCCGTAGTGGTCGTCGCAGGGGCATGGCGCCTCCAGGTCAGGGGGAACGCGGGGTCGGCGGGAACGGGGATCAGGCGGGCGGGGCGGCGGTGTCCGGTGCGGTCACTTGACCGCGCCCACGGTGACCCCGCGGGTCAGGGTGCGCTGGAAGATCAGGAAGAACGCGACGGCCGGCAGGATGCCGAGCAGCGCCGAGGCGCTGGAGGTGGTGGCGTCCATCAACCGCTCGCCCTGCAGGACACCGAGGGCGACCGGCACCGTCTGGTTGTCGTTGGAGATCAGGAAGATCAGCGGCAGGAAGAACTCGTTCCAGGTCCAGATGAAGAAGAAGATGGCCAGCACGCTCAGCGTGGGGCGGCTGATCGGCACCACGATCCGCCACAGGATGCGCCACCGGCTCGCGCCGTCGATGGCCGCCGCCTCGATGATCTCCCGGGGGAAGGCGCCGAGCACCGCCGACAGCAGGTAGGTGCCGAAGGCGCCCTGCACCACCGTGAAGATCAGGATCAGCGCCAGGCCGTTGTCGTACAGGCCGACCGCCTTGGCGATGTAGTACAGCGGGTAGGCCAGCGCCTCCTGCGGCATGGTGTTGGCGACCAGGAACAGCACCAGGATCCATAGCCGGCCGCGCACCCGGCCGATGCCGAGGGCGTAGGCGTTCAGCACCGACAGCACCACCGCGAGCACCGCGACCGCGCCGCTGATCACCAGGCTGTTGAGCAGCTTGCGGCCGAAGTTCACCCGGTTCCAGAAGTCGATGATCCCGTCCAGGCTGACCGCCTGGGGCAGGGCGAGCGGCCCGCCCGCCGCGTAGTCGGCCGGCGTCTTGACCGCGTTCAGCGCGACCAGCAGGAAGGGGACGAGCATGGCGACGGCCAGCACGGCGAGCGCCGCGAGGACCGCCCACCGGCCGGGGCCGGCGCCTCGAGGACGGCCGGAGGCGGGCCGCGGACCGCGGGCCGGCCGGGTGGTGCGCGCCGGGCGCGCGGAGACAGAGGTCATGACTCGCGCTCCTGGACGCGCAGGAAGAGGAAGGCGACGACCACGATGATGATCGCCAGGACGGTGGCGATCGCCGACCCGTAGCCGGCGTTGGCCTTCTCGAAGAAGTTGAGGTAGCTGAAGTAGGAGGGCACCAGGGTGGCGGTGCCCGGCCCGCCCCTGGTGAGCACGAAGATGGGCCCGAAGACCTTGAGCGCGGCGATGGTGCAGGTGAGCAGCACCACGAAGATCTCCGGCCGGATCTGCGGGATCGTGATGTGCCAGAACCGCCGCCACCAGGAGGCGCCGTCGATCTCGGCGGCCTCGTACAGCGCGGGATCGACCCGCTGCAGGCCGGCCATGAAGATCACCACGGGATAGCCCAGCTGGAACCACACCATGACCGCCATCACGGTGGCCAGCGCGAAGTCCGGGTCGCCCAGCCAGTTGCGCGACAGCGCGCCGAGCCCGACGGCGTCCAGCAACTCGTTCAGCACGCCGTAGGAAGGGTGCAGCATCCACCCCCACACCACGCCGGCCACCGCGACCGGCAGCACCTGGGGCAGGTAGTAGGCGGCGCGCAGCGCGCTCGCCGTCCGCGCGCCGAACTTCCGGCCGATGTAGTCGAACAGCGCGGCGGCCAGCACCAGCCCGACGGCGGCCGGCACGATCGCCATCGCGACGATCAGCAGCACGTTGTGCTGGAAGGACGCCCAGAACCGCTCGTCCTGGAAGAGGCGCCGGTAATTGTCCAGGCCGATCCATCTGGGGGTGCCGAAGCCGCTCCACCGGGTGAAGCTGGCCGCCACGTTCATCAGGAACGGCACGATGATCACGGCGAGCAGCAGCAGCGCGCCGGGGAGCAGGTAGAGCCAGTAGCCGAGGCCGGTCCGCGGCGCGGCCGGGTTTTTGACTGCCATCGATGATCCGGCGGCCCGCCGCCGGGTGGCGGGCGGCGCCGTTCCTCCTTAGCGCGGCGGTGGTGCGGTGGTCCGGCCGGCACCGTCCCGCCCGGCCGGACGGACGGGCGGGCGGGCGGGACGGGCGTGCTCAGTTGCCGATGTCGGCCAGGTTGTCGGCGTACGGCTTGGCGAGCTCGTCCAGCACCTGCGCGGGCGGCTTGCTGCCGTTGATGAGCTCCTGGGTGCCGGCCACCATCACGTCGTAGTAGCCCGGCGCCGGCCAGTCGGGATAGAACGCGAGACCGTCCTGGGCGGACAGCTTGTTGAAGTTCTCGATGAGCTCCTTGCTCTTGGCGTCGGTGATCGCCGCGGTGTCGGCCGCCACCGGGACGCCGCCGGCATTGCCCAGCTTGTTCTGGATGTCCTTCTTCATGGTGAGGTCGAGGAAGTCGTAGGCCAGGTCCTTGTTCTTGGACTTCTCCGGGACCACCCACATGTTGCCGCTGGAGCCGGCGTTCAGCTGGTTGCCCGGCCACAGGAAGGTGCCCCACTCGAACTTCTTGATCTCGTCGGCCATCCGGCCGTACCACCAGCTGCCGGAGATCATGATGGGGAACTTGCCCGCGATGAAGGCGGTGCCCATGTCCTCGGCCTTGATGCCGGCCGAGTCCTTGCTGATGTAGCCCTTCTTCACCCAGTCGGCGAAGGTGGTGGCGCCGTAGGTCCACTCCGGCCCGTGGAAGTCGACCTTACCCTTGTAGAGCTGGAATGCGTCGACGAACGGGCGCTGCGCCTTGGACAGCGCGAGCTGGTACATGATCTGCTGGGCCGGGTACTCGGCGCCGCCGACCGAGATGGGGGTGGTGCCGGCCTTGACGAACGTGTCGAGCGCCGCGGTGAACTCCTCAAGGGTGGTGGGCACCTCGATGCCCTGCTTCTTGAAGGCGTCCTTGTTGTAGTAGACCATCACGTACTCGGCGTAGTTCGGCAGGCCGAACCACTGGCCCGAGCCCATGACGCCGCGCTCGTCGTAGCGGGCGGTGGTCTGCAGGCTCGGGCTGAGCAGCTTGTCCCAGCCGCGCTTGGCCGCCTCGTCGGACAGGTCGGTCAGCAGGCCCTGCTTGGACAGCAGCCCGGCGGTCGCGTTGCCCTTGTTGTACTCCATCACGTCCGGGGCCTGGTCGGAGCCCAGCACCATGCCGGCCGTCTTCTGCATCTGTTCGAAGCTCTTCTCCTCGAACTTCACCTTGACGTTCGGGTGGCTCGCCTCGAACTGCTTGATCGCCTCGGCCCAGGCGACGCCCATGGCGCTGTTGGCCGCCTCGTAGTGCCACAGCGTGAGGGTCTTGGGTGCCGCCGACGACCCTCCCTCGCCGGACGGTGCGGAGCCGTCCGACGAGCCGCAGGCGGCCAGCGCCAGCGCCGCGGCGGCCAGCGCGGCGGCGATCCGTGTCTTGGACATGGCGTTCTCCAGATGTGCTAGCCGGCGACGGCCCGGGCGGGGGCACCGGCGATGGGGGCGATCTCGATGGCGGTGATCCGGCAGGGGCCGTCGGCGCGCACGTGCAGCTCGTCGCCGTCCCTGGTGGCGGTGACGGTGGTGTCACCGTCGACGTCTCTGATGACGGCGTGGCCGCCGTCGCCGTAGCTGACCAGCGTGACCTCGCCGAACGGCCGGTCGCCCACGGTGTCGGCGACCTCGGTCACCGGCAGCAGCGCGCCGTACCGGACGAACAGCGGTATCCGCTCCAGCGGTGCCGACACCGTGATGTACCGGCCGCCGTGGTGCACCTCGTGGGTCCAGTAGTCCACCCACTGCCCGGCCGGGAGATAGACCTGGCGGACACCCTCGGGTGAGATCATCGGCGCGACCAGCAGGTCCGGGCCGAGCAGGTACTGCAGGTCGGCCTGCCAGGCCACCGGGTCGCCCGGATCGTCGACGCACATCGCCCGCATCATCGGGACGCCGGTGCGCGCCGCGTCGACCGCCGCCGAGTAGATGTAGGGCATGAGCCGGTAGCGCAGCCGGATCGCGTCGATCGCCAGCTGCTCCACGGCGGGGAACTCCCACGGCTCGCGGCTGGTCGTGCCGTGGAAGCGCACCAGCGGGGACAGCGCGCCGAACTGCGCCCACCGCACGTACAGGTCGTCGGTGGGGGTGCCGGTGAAGCCGCCGGCGTCGTGGCTCCAGTACGGGACGCCGGACAGGCCGTGTGACAGCCCGCCGCGGATGGTGCTCCCCATGGCGGCGTAGGAGGTGAAGGTGTCGCCGCCCCACTGCGCCGCGTGCCGCTGGCCGCCGAGGAACGACGAGCGCGCCCACACCAGGCCGTGCCCGTTGACCTCGCGGGTGACCTCCGACACCACGTCGTTGAACAGCAGCGTGTAGACGTTGTGCAGCTCGGTGCCGGTCATCCCGTTGGCGGCGACCGAGTCGGCCGGCACGCCCTCGGCGAAGTCGGTCTTGAAGGCGCTGACGCCCTGCCGCAGCAGCCGGCGCAGCAGGTCCTTGAACCAGTCCACCGCCTCGGGGTGGGTGAGGTCGACGATGCCGCACGCGGGATAGGAGCCGTGCCAGGAGTCGGCGACGTACACCTCGCCGTCCGGGCGCCGCAGGAAGTAGCCCCGTTCGGCGGCCGCGGCGAAGTCCGGGCTGAGGTGGGAGATGTAGGGGTTCATCCACAGGCAGACGTGGAAGCCCTGCTCGGTGAGGGTGGCGAGCATCCCCTCGGGGTCGGGGAAGGTCTCCGGGTCCCACCGCAGGTCCGACCAGTGCCCTTCGGCCTGCCAGTAGCAGTCCAGGTGCAGCACGTCGCAGGGGATGCCGCTCTCGCGGATCCGCCGGGCGCGCTCCAGCACCCGCTGCTGGCTGTCCTTGAAGAAACCGGAGGAGATCCAGCTGCCGAACGCCCACTTGGGCGGCAGCGCCGGAGCGCAGGTGAGCCGGTCGTACCGGGCGAGGATGTCCGGGATGCCGGGTCCGGCGATCACGTAGTAGTCCAGCAGCGCGTCGGGCACGACGAACTCGACGCAGCTGTGCGTGGCGCGGCACACGTCGAACTCGACCGGCATGCCGCTGTCCACCAGGACGCCGTAGCCGCGGCTGGACACGTAGAAGGGCACGTTCTTGTAGGCGCGGTCGGATTCGGCGCCGAAGGCGTCGAAGTTCCACATCAGCGGCCGCTGCCCGCGCTTGTCGAGCGGGGTGAACTTCTCGCCGAACCCGCCGAAGTGCTCGTCGGCGGGGGCCACCAGGCTCTCGTGGTAGGCGACCGGCTCCCCGTCGACGTGCGAGCGCCCGAAGGGCAGGGTGCGCAGCCGGCCGCTGATGTCGACGTGGCCGCGTTCCTGCTCGGTCAGCACCCGGCCGGTCGCGTCGGTGAAGCGCAGGTGCCAGGGCTCCAGGTCGATCTCGGCGCGCACCGCGCCGGCGTTCACGACCACCCGTCCCTCGCCGGTCTCCACCCGGGCGGCGGGGTGCGGCCGGGGGTGCACCATCTGGATCGCCCGGGCCGAGCGCGTCCTGGCCTCGGCGTCGTCGGAGAGCCGGACCCGGATCACGCCCTCGCCGGCGGCCTCCACCCGGACCAGCAGCACCTCTTCGGCGGACGTCGCCGCCTTGAAGGTCACCCCTTCGGCGTCGGCGGTCATCACCTCGGCGGCGGTCAGCGCCGACAGCCCTTGCTCGCCCCGGGCGCGCACCGGAAGATCCGGCGGATCCGCACTGAAATACTCGTGCGCGGTGAGCGGTGGACGGTACGGCATCGGCTCTCCTGGACGGTGCGCGGACTCGGCGTGAATTAGTTTGCCGACTATACGAACAAACGTCAACAGCGTGCCGGGGGGCCGTGGTGCTCGTGGAAGGACCGGTCCGGCGCGCGCGGCCGGCGTCAACGTCGATGGTCCGCCCCGCCGGCTCTGGTTAATGAGAGGACGCCGGACGCGCGGAGGAATAGTCTGCTCACGCGACCCGCCCCGGAAGGAGAGAGTCATGAGGCGCGTCAGAATCGTCCGGCTCCGCCCGAGCCGCCGCACGCCGCGTACGGACGGCCTCGACCTGCGTACCCCGGCGGGCCGCCCGCTGCCCTATTAGCGGCTTACGAGATACTCAACGCGATGGATATGGCCGTCCGCCGGCATCGGATGGCCGGCAGCGCATGCCCTGGGGGTGACGATGAAGAGGCTCACGGTGGTACCCGCGTCCGCGCCGCGGCACAAGGTGCTCGACATCCGCTCAGCCCGCCGCCGGCGGACGGCCGCCGGGGCCGACGTCGTGCACCTGCAGGCCTACACCGGCCGCAACGTGATCAGGTTCCCCCGCCCCGGCGGCGGCACCCCCGCGGCCTGACCGCTCACCCCGGCGCCGCCCGCGCCGGGGTCCGCCGGTCGGCCACCGCCCGGCACGACCCGGCCGGGCGGATGGCCGGGCGGGCCGCCCCGCTGCACCATTAGTCGCTTTACGACGGATTTAAGGCGGTTGATGTAGACAGTGCAGGGTCGACACCGTACGTCCCGGGGGGTGGCAGTGAAGAGGCTCACGGTGGTGCCCGCGTCCGTGCCGGGGCACAAGGTGCTCGACATCCGCTCCGCCCGCCGCGGGCGCGTGGCCGCCGGGGCCGACGTCGTGCACCTGCAGGCCTACACCGGCCGCAACGTGATCAGGTTTCCCCGCCCCGGCGGCACCCCCGCGGCCTGACCGCTCACTCGGGTGTGGTGATCCGCGCCAGCACGACTCCGCCGACGATCATCGCCAGCGCCGCCAGCCGCCCGGCGCCGGCCGGATCGCCGTGCACGACGATGCCCAGACTGATCGCGCCGGCCGCGCCGATGCCGGTGAACACCGCGTAGGCGGTGCCGACCGGCAGCGTCTCCATCGACCGGGACAGCAGCCACACCGCGGCCACGCCCAGCACCAGGCACAGCAGCGTCGGCAGCGGCCGGCTGAAGCCGTCGGTGGGCTTGATGCTCTGCGACCAGGCCACCTCCACCAGCCCGGCCAGGACGAGGACGGCCCAGCTCACCGGCCCGTCACCTCCTCCCCCGCCTTCGCCGCCAGTTCCTCGGCCAGCGCCAGCGCGGCGGCGCGCGACTCGCGGTGCCGGTCCCGCAGCGGGGCCAGCGCCGGGTCCGGCAGCGCGTTGGCCAGCTCGGTCGTCACGAAGGTCACGTCGGTCACCCCGAAGTGGCCGGCGAGGAAGTCGCGCAGATACCGCTCCTGGTGGTCGAACGGCTCCCGGGGCGTGCCGGGACCGTAGGCCCCGCCGCGCGCGGCGGCCACCACGAACGAGCGGCCGGCCAGCGACATCCGGGGGAAGGTCACCTGGTCGATCCACGCCTTCAGCGCCGCGGGCACCGAGTAGTTGTACATCGGCGTGCCGATGAGCACCAGGTCCGCCGCCACCAGTTCGTCCAGCAGCGGGGCCACCACCGTCCAGGCCCGTTCCTGGGCCGGGGTGCGCACCGCCTCCCGGTACCGCGCGATCTCGGTGATCTCCTCGCGCAGCATGGTGTCGCAGATCTCCGTCCACGCCTCGTCGATGTGCGGGACCGGGTCGGCGGCGAGATCGCGGTAGGTGACGGTGCGGTCGGGGCCGGCCGCCCGCCAGGTGCGGGCGAAACGCGCAGACAGCTCCCGGGAGAACGAGCCGCGCCGGGCGCTGGCGTCGAGGTGCAGCAGATGGCTCATGAACGCCGCCTTCAGAGAAGTGGACACTATGTCCGGTTGAGCGTAACGGCCAACCGGACATGGTGTCCACTTGTTCGCCGAGACAACCGGACGGCGCGTCCGGATATGCTGGGCGGGATGGAACGAGCCGACGCCGCCCGCAACCGCGCCCGCATCCTGGCCGCGGCCGAGCGGCTGTTCGCCGAGCGCGGCGCCCCCGGCGTCACCATGGAGGACATCGCACGGGCCGCCGGCGTCGGCCGGGGCACGCTCTACCGCCGCTACCCCGACCGGGCCGCGATCGCGACGGCACTGCTGGACGAGCACGAGCGCGCCCTGCAGGCCGAGCTCATCGCCGGCACCCCGCCTCTGGGTCCGGGCGCGCCGCCCGGCGAGCGGCTGGCCGCCTTCTACGCCGCCATGATCGCGCTGCTGGAGAAGCACGCCCATCTCGTGCTCGGCGCGGAGACCGGCCGGTCCCGCTTCCGCACCGGCGCGTACGGATTCTGGCGCACGCACGTGCGCGCGCTGCTGGTGGCCGGCGGCGAGACCGAGCCGGACGCCCTGGTGGACGTGCTGCTCGCGCCGCTGGCCCCCGAGGTCTACACCCACCAGCGCGGCGAGCGCGGCCTGTCACCCGAGCAGATCACCGCCGCGCTCACCCGCCTGGCCGGCCGCCTACTGCGCTGAGCACGCCGCACCCGGCGGCCGACCGGCCGGCTGCGCGGGTAGCCGATGATCATCACACGTTGCCGGCGATCACGTTCCTGCCCGGGACGCGGGCAGGCGCTGCCGCGCGGTCGAGACGGCTCACCCGGCACCGGGAGGCGGCCGCCCGGCCGGTCGCCGGCTCGCCGCGGCACCCCGGTCCGGGCCGGACCTCCGCCCGCCATCCGGCCCCCGGCCGTCAGCGGCTCGCCGCGGCGCGAGCCAGCGCGTGACCGGTGAACGCCGCCGGGTACGGCGACCGGGCGACCGCCTCCGCCTCGGTGATCTCCCCGGCCCGCACCGCCCGGCACAGCTCCGCCACCGCCGCCAGCTCGGCACGCTGCCCGGCCACGAACGCCGCGTCCACCGGATCGCCGTGCCCGGGCACCACGATGCGCGGGCCGGCGGCGAGGATCTCCCCCACCGCGTCCGGCCACCGCTCGGGGAAGGAGTCCTCGAAGGCGGGCGGCGCCCCCTGCTCCACCAGGTCGCCGGCGAACACCACCCCGGCGTCCGGCACGTGCGCCACCAGGTCGTGCCCGGTGTGGCCCGGCCCCGGGTGCCACAGCAGCACCCGCCGCCCGCCGAGGTCGATCTCCGCCCGGTCCGGCACCACCCGGTCCGGCGGCACCGCCCGCGCGTCGGCCAGCCGGCCGGCCGCCGCCGCGTCTCCGGCCGACCGGTGGTACTCCATGCCGTCCGCCCGTGCCCCGCCGCCCGCGAGCTCGGCCCGGCAGCCGGGATGCCCCCACACCGGGCACCCGCCGAACGCCGCGGTGCCGAAACAGTGGTCGAAGTGCGCGTGGGTGAGCAGCACCGACCAGGGCAGGCCGGTCAGCTCGCGCACCGCGGCCGCGAACTCCGCGCCCTGCTCCTCGTCCGCCCCGGTGTCCACCACCAGGCACGCCCGCTCCCCCACCACCAGGCCGAGCGACAGGTCCAGCGTGGCGTGGCGCCGCACGAAGACCCGCTCGGCCACCTCGACCCACCGCGCCATCGTCCCCGCCCCTTCGCCGCCGCCCGCCACCGACGCTAACGCACGGTCAGCCGGCCACGGCGGCCAGGACGCGGTGGCGCCGGGGGGTCTCGATCTCGTCGACGATGGCCACCGCCAGGTCGGCGTAGGAGAACGAGGCCGACCCGTCACCGCCGGGCAGGACCGTGCCGTCACCGATCCGGTACCGGCCGGTGCGCGGCGCGTCGGCGTCCAGCACGACCGGCGGCGGGGCCAGCACCACCCAGTCCACCGGGGTGTCCGCCGCGCGCAGCACGTCGAGCTGTGCCGCGTGCCCGACGGAGAACTCCCGGTACTCGGCGGGGAAGCCGGGGGCGTCGTGCACCTTCACTCCCGGCGCGGTCTCCAGCGCGGTGCCGATGCCGACCAGCACCAGCCGGCCCACCCCGGCGCGCGCCAGGCCGGCGAGCAGGGCACCCGCCGCCGCGGGGAAGAACTCCCCCGCCGGCACGTCCAGCCGGGCGGCCGCGTTGACGGCCGCGTCGTGGCCCGCCGCGGCCGCGGCGACCTCATCCTCTCGGGTCACGTCCCCGGCGACCAGCGTCACCCCCTCGGGGGCCGGGCCGTACCGGGCCGGGTCCCGCAGCACGGCCGTGACCCGGTGGCCCCGGGCGAGGGCCTCGGTGACCACGTACCGGCCGGCGCGCCCGCCGGCACCGAAGACGACGATCCTGCTCATCGGCAGTGCTCCGTTCGACAGGGCCGCCCGGGCGGCGGCCGCTGCCGAAGGACGCTACGGGGCACCCCCCTGGTTACCGCAAAGATAGTTGCGTACGCTGCCGTCGTGACACGGCCCCTCGATCCCGACATGTTCGCCGGCTGCGACGGCTCGCACGCCCCGCTGTTCCGCGTCGGCGGGAAGTGGACATGGCGGCTGATCCGCTGCCTGGAGGACGGGCCCCGGCGCTTCTCGGAGCTGCTCGTCCCGCTGCGCTACATCACCCCCAAGGTGCTCACCGAGACGCTGCGCGCCATGGAGCGCGACGGGCTGGTCGCCCGCAGCGCGCACCCCGGGATGCCGCCGCGGGTGGAGTACGAGCTGACCCCGCTCGGCCACTCGCTGCTCGACCCCATGAACGCCTGCTGCACCTGGGCCGCCGCGCACCTGCCGGCGGTACTGGCCGCCCGCGAGGCCCACGAGCCCGCCTGACGGTGGCCGCCGGTCACCGGGGCACCGCCCGGCCGGGCAGGACCCGACCGGACCGGCGGGGCCCGCACCGCGGGGTACGCGCCTTCCGTGCCTGGCCGGCGTCGGCCGGGCACGCCGGAAGGGAGGTCCCGGAACATCTCCGGGACCTCCCTTCTTCACGAGCCGGCCGGACCGGTGCCGCGGCCGGCGGCGTCAGCTGCAGCCGCTGGTGCTGCCGCAGCCCTCGCAGACGTAGCAGCTGCCCGCGGGGCGCATCTTGGTGCCGCAGGTCATGCACAGCGGCGCGTCCGCGGTGCGGCCCTGGTGGCTCTCCAGCGCGCGGGCCGACCCGTTGCGCCTGGCGGCGGGCGGCTCGGCGACGGCCGGCCCGGCCGGGCGGTCCTCCACCCGGTCCTCGGGGCGCTCCTCTACGGGAGGCTCCTCTATCGGCGCCGACTGGGCCAGTGCCGCGGTGTCGATGATCACCTCCGGCAGGGCGGCCGGGTCCTCGCCGCGCTGCTGCGCCGCCCGCTCGGCCGCCGAGAACACCCCGAGCGCGGCCCGGTCCTCGTACGGCAGGTGGTCCAGCGCCAGCCGGCGGAAGATGTAGTCCACCACCGAGGCCGCCATCCGCACGTCCGGGTCATCGGTCATGCCGGCCGGCTCGAAGCGCATGTTGATGAACTTGCTGACGAAGGTGTCCAGCGGCACGCCGTGCTGCAGGCCGACCGAGATCGCCACCGAGAAGGCGTCCATCACGCCGGCCAGGGTGGACCCCTGCTTGGACATCTTGAGGAAGACCTCGCCGAGCCCGTCGTCGGGGTAGGAGGAGGCCGTCATGTAGCCCTTGGCGCCGCCCACCGTGAAGCGGGTGGTGGTGCTCGGCCGCTGGTTCGGCAGCCGGCGGCGGGTGGGCCGCGGCACCTCGACCACCTGGATCACCGGCTCGGCGGCGGGCGCCGGAGCCTGCACCGCGGCCTTCGCCGCCGCCTTCTCCGACGACTTGCCGGCGACCGACAGCGGCTGGCCGACCTTGCAGTTGTCCCGGTAGACGGCCAGCGCCTTCAGGCCGAGCTTCCAGCCCTCCAGGTACACCTGCTCGATGTCCTCGACGGTGGCCGACTCCGGCAGGTTCACCGTCTTGGAGATCGCGCCGGACAGGAACGGCTGGGTGGCCGCCATCATCCGCACGTGCCCCATCGGGGCGATCGCCCGCCGGCCCATGGCGCAGTCGAACACCTCGTAGTGCTCCGGCCGCAGCCCGGGCGCGTCCATCACGTGGCCGTGCTCGCCGATGTACTCGACGATGGCCTCGACCTGCTCGGGCTGGTAGCCCAGCCGGCGCAGCGCCCGCGGGATCGTCTGGTTGACGATCTGCATGGACCCGCCGCCGACCAGCTTCTTGAACTTCACCAGCGCCAGGTCCGGCTCGATGCCGGTGGTGTCGCAGTCCATCATCAGGCCGATGGTGCCGGTCGGCGCGAGCAGGCTGGCCTGGGCGTTGCGGTAGCCGTTCTTCTCGCCGAGGCGCAGGCACTCCTGCCACTGCCGGGTGGCCTCGGCCAGGATCGGCCGGTCCAGGGCGTCCATCGGGCGCAGCGTGTCGTTGGCCGCCGCGTGCTTGCGCATGACCCGCTTGTGCGGCTCGGCGTTGCGCTCGTACCCCTGGTAGGGCCCGACGACGGCGGCCAGCTCGGCGCTGCGCCGGTAGGAGACGCCGGTCATCAGGCTGGTGATCGCCCCAGCCGCGGCCCGGCCGCCATCGGAGTCGTAGGCGTGCCCGGTGGCCATCAGCAGCGCGCCCAGGTTGGCGTAGCCGATGCCGAGCTGCCGGTACGCCCGGGTCGTCTCGGCGATCTTCTCGGTCGGGAAGTCGGCGAAGGTGATCGAGATGTCCATCGCGGTGATGATCAGCTCGGTCATCTTGACGAAGGCGGGCACGTCGAAGGTGTCGTCGTCGCGCAGGAACTTCAGCAGGTTGATGCTGGCCAGGTTGCACGAGGAGTTGTCCAGGTGGACGTACTCCGAGCACGGGTTGGACGCGGTGATCCGCCCGGTCTCCGGGCAGGTGTGCCAGTCGTTGATCGTGTCGTCGTACTGCACGCCGGGGTCGGCGCACTCCCAGGCGGCCTGCGCCATGGAGCGGAACAGCCCGCGCGCGTCGACCTGCTCGATGACCTCGCCGCTCAGCCGGGCGCGCAGCCCGAACGGGTCGCCCGCCTCGACCGCGCGCATGAACTCGTCGGAGACGCGCACCGAGTTGTTGGCGTTCTGGTACTGCACCGACACGATGTCCTTGCCGCCGAGGTCCATGTCGAACCCGGCGTCGCGCAGCGCGCGGATCTTGTCCTCCTCGCGCGCCTTGGTCTGGATGAACTCCTCGATGTCGGGGTGGTCGACGTCGAGCACCACCATCTTGGCGGCCCGGCGGGTGGCGCCGCCGGACTTGATGGTGCCCGCGGAGGCGTCCGCGCCGCGCATGAAGGAGACCGGGCCGCTGGCGGTGCCGCCGCTGGACAGCAGTTCCTTGCTGGAGCGGATGCGGGACAGGTTCACCCCCGAGCCCGACCCGCCCTTGAAGATCACGCCCTCTTCCTTGTACCACTCCAGGATGGACTCCATCTGGTCGTCCACCGACAGGATGAAACAGGCACTCACCTGATTTGGTGACATAGTGCCCACGTTGAACCAGACCGGGGAGTTGAAGCTGAAGATCTGGTGGATGAGGGCGTGCTTCAGCTCGTGGTCGAAGATCTCGGCGTCCTCGTCGGAGGCGAAGTAGCCGTTCTCCCGGCCGGTGCGGGTGTAGACGCCGACGACCCGGTCGACCAGCTGCTTCAGGCTCGCCTCCCGCTGCGGGGTGCCGACGGCGCCGCGGAAGTACTTGGTGGTGACGATGTTGGCCGCGTTGACCGACCAGAAGTCGGGGAACTCCACGCCGCGCTGCTCGAAGTTGACCGAGCCGTCCCGCCAGTTGGTCATGACGACGTCACGGTGCTCCCAGCGCACCTGGTCGTACGGGTGCACGCCGGGCGTGGTGTGAATGCGCTTGATCTTCAGGCCCTTGGTGGCCCGCTTGCCGCCGCGCCCCACTGAGCCACTCACCGTCTCCGTCATAACTTCCCCTTCCGAGACCCCTCGTGGAGCCCTCGTGTCGGACATCGCACGCGCCGCTCGCTCCCCCGGCGCCGGGGCCCAGGACGGCCGCGGCCGGCGGCCGGGGACCTGGTGGTGCAGATGTGGTCTTGTGGCGCCGGTCACTCGTCGTCGTCGACGGGCCGGGCCGTGCGCAGCTGCTTGATCTCTTCCTCGAAGTCGGCCAGCGTCTCGAAGCCGCGATAGACCGACGCGAAGCGCAGGTAGGCCACCTCGTCCAGCTCGCGCAGCGGGCCGAGGATCGCCAGGCCCACCTGGTGGGCGGGGATCTCGGCCGAGCCGGTGGAGCGGATGCTCTCCTCGACGCGCTGGCCGAGCTGGGCCAGGGAGTCCTCGCCGACCGGCCGGCCCTGGCAGGCGCGGCGCACGCCGGCGATCACCTTGTCCCGGGAGAACGGCTCGGTCACCCCGCTGCGCTTGCCGACCATTAACAGGACCGTCTCCTGGGTGGTGAACCGGCGCCCGCAGTCGGGGCAGGTGCGCCGGCGGCGGATGGCGGCGCCGTCCTCGGTGGAACGGCTGTCGATGACCCTGGTATCCGGATGGCGGCAGAACGGGCAATGCATGTGCCGCCTCCTTTTCATCGTGATTCCCATCGGCCCCGTGAGTGGCCCGCGGAATAGGGCCGGACCGGCCGAGCATCGGCCCCGACCATGCCGTGATCCCGCGTTCCCTCGTTTCCGCGTCGCCGCGTTCCCGCGGTGCGCCGGCGCGTTTCCGGATGTCCGCGTCTCCGGTTTCGCGGGGGGCGCGCGGCCGCTTCCCGGGCATTCGGGAATATGCTCGCGCCCGCCCGGCGATTGACCGCTGAGCGTCAACGAAAACACAACCTATGGTGAACCACATGGCTGTAACTACTAGATGTTGTGGTCCAACCTAGAAGCGCGGCACCCATGAACGCAAGTCGGCGCGGCCGCCGGGCCCGAACCCGCCGCCCACCAGGGACGACGGAGCCGCCTCGGCGTGTCGTGGGGCCGGCCGCCCCCGGGCGGGGGGTGTCCGGCGGCGGCCGGGCTGATCGACTTTCCGGATGTCCAGGCATAAGATCGCGGAGTCGAACACGATATCGATCGAACTCCCGTACGATGTGGTCCACCAGGCGTCCACCGGCTCGGGACACAATCGAACAACTGTTTGAATAAGATCTTGAACGACGTTATTGTCGCGGTATGTGACATTGACTGCACCGACCGGCGGCCGGGCACGGCATGGCGGAGCGCCCCGCGGGCGCCGGCGAGGAGGAGCTTATGGGCGAGCAGGAAGAGACCGGCGTGGTGGTCAGCGACCTCGCGGTGCGCAGGCGTGACTCCCTCGGGCTGACCCCGCGGCAACGCAAGATCCTTGAGGTGATCCGCGATTCCGTACAGCAGCGCGGCTACCCGCCGTCCATGCGCGAGATCGGCGAGGCGGTCCAGCTGACCAGCACCTCCAGTGTCTCCCACCAGCTGACGGCATTGCAGCGCAAGGGCTACCTGCGCCGCGACCCGCACCGGCCGCGAGCCCTTGAGGTGCGGCTGCCGGGCGAGCCGGCGCTGTGGGTGGACCCGGTGGCGCCGGGCGAGGAGGAGCCGCTGGTGAGCCGGCCGACGGCCGCCTTCGTGCCGCTGGTGGGGCGGATCGCCGCCGGCGGGCCGATCCTGGCCGAGGAGCGGGTGGAGGACGTCTTCGCCCTGCCCAAGCAGCTGGTCGGCGAGGGCACGCTGTTCCTGCTCCAGGTGACCGGCGACTCGATGATCGACGCCGCGATCGCCGACGGCGACTGGGTGGTGGTCCGCCAGCAGCCGGTGGCCGACAACGGTGACATCGTGGCGGCCATGATCGACGGCGAGGCCACCGTGAAGACCTTCAAGCGCAAGGACGGGCACGTCTGGCTGGTGCCGCACAACTCCGGCTACGACCCCATCCCGGGTGACGAGGCGACCGTGCTCGGCAAGGTGGTCGCGGTGCTGCGCAAGCTCTGAGCGGCGCGCCGAGGGCCGGCCCCCCATCCCAGGGGTGGCCGGCCCTCGGCGTTTCCGGCAAGCCGGGCGTCAGGGCACGATGTTGACCAGCTTCGGCGCGCGGACGATCACCTTGCGCGGGTCGCCGTCCAGGTGGGCGCGCACCTTGTCCGACGCCAGCGCCAGCGTGCGCAACTCGTCCTCGGAGATCTCCGGGGACACCTCCAGCCGGTCGCGCACCTTGCCGGCCACCTGCACCACGCAGGTCACCGACTCCTGCACCAGCAGCGCCGGGTCGGCGACCGGCCAGCCCGCCCGGGCGATGGTCGGCCCGTGACCGAGCCGCTCCCAGCCCTCCTCCGCGCAGTACGGCGCCACCAGCGACAGCATGACGGCCAGCGCCTCGGCGGCCTCGCGCACCGCCGGGTCGGCCGCTCCCGGGCCGGAGTCGATCGCCCGGCGGGCCGCGGAGGTCAGCTCCATCATCCGCGCGACCGCCACGTTGAACCGGTGGGACTCCACCAGCCGGGTGACCTCGTCGATGGTCCGGTGGGCGACCTTGCGCAGTTCGGTGTCGCCGGTCGCCGGATCGGCGCCCGGGGCGCTCGCCGCGCCGGCCTCGGCCATCACCCGGAAGGCGCGGGCCAGGAACTTCTGCGAGGCGGCGGGCGAGACGTCGGCCCAGTCGATGTCGTCCTCGGGCGGCCCGGCGAAGATCATGGTCAGCCGGACCGCGTCCACCCCGAAGGCGTCGATCTGCTCGCCGAGGTCGACGCCGTTGCCCAGCGACTTGGACATGGCCTTGCCGCGGTTGATCACCTGGCCCTGGTTCAGCAGGCGCAGGAACGGCTCGGTGAAGCCGACCAGGCCCATGTCGTAGAGCACCTTGGTGAAGAACCGGGAGTACAGCAGGTGCAGCACCGCGTGCTCCACGCCGCCCACGTACTGGTCGATCGGCCCCCAGCGCTTCAGGCGCTCCACGTCGAACGGCGCCGTCTCGTCGCCCGGCGAGCAGTAGCGCAGGAAGTACCAGGAGGAGTCGACGAAGGTGTCCATCGTGTCGGTGTCGCGCCGCGCCGGGCCGCCGCACTTGGGGCAGTCGACGTTCACCCAGTCGGTGGCACTGGCCAGCGGGGAGACCCCCTTGGGGGCCAGCGCCTCGCCGCGCAGGTCGGGCAGGGCGACCGGCAACTGATCGTCCGGCACCGGCACCTCGCCGCAGTCGGCGCAGTGGATGATCGGGATCGGCGTGCCCCAGAACCGCTGGCGGGACAGCAGCCAGTCGCGCAGCCGGAAGTTGACCGCCGCGTCACCGGTGCCGCGCTCGCGCAGGATCTCCACGATCCGGGTGATGGCCTCGGTCTTGGCCAGCCCGTCCAGCGGGCCGGAGTTGACCAGGGTGCCCTCGCCGGGGGTGGCCACGCCGCTCTCGCCGGGGTCGGCCAGGCCGGTGTGCACCACGACCCGCACCGGCAGGCCGAACTTCAGCGCGAAGTCCAGGTCGCGCTGGTCGTGCGCCGGCACCGCCATGATGGCGCCGTGGCCGTAGTCCGACAGCACGTAGTCGGCCGCCCAGACCGGGATGCGCTCGCCGCTGACCGGGTTGACGGCGTACCGTCCCAAAAAGACGCCGGTCTTCTCCTTGTCGGTGGCCAGCCGCTCGATGTCGCTCAGCTTGGCGACCTCGGCGCGGTAGGCGATGAGCGCGTCCAGGTGGTCCGGCGCGCAGATCTCCTCGGCCAGCGGCGCGTCGGCGGCGACAACGAAGAAGGTGGCGCCGAACAGGGTGTCGGGCCGGGTGGTGTAGACGGTGACCGGTTCGTCGCGGCCCTCGATCCGGAAGCGGACGTCGGCGCCCTCGGAGCGGCCGATCCAGTTGCGCTGCATGGTCAGCACGCGCTCGGGCCAGCCGTCCTGGACCTCGGCCATGTCGTCCAGCAGCCGGTCGGCGTAGTCGGTGATCTTGAAGTACCACTGGGTCAGCTCGCGGCGGATGACCTCGGCGCCGCAGCGCTCGCAGTGGCCCGCCACGACCTGCTCGTTGGCCAGGACCGTCTGGTCCTGCGGGCACCAGTTGACCAGGCCGCCCCGGCGGTAGGCCAGCCCGCGCTCGAAGAAGCGGTTGAACAGCCACTGGTTCCAGCGGTAGTACTCCGGGTCGCTGGTGTGCAGCCGCCGCGACCAGTCGAAGGAGATGCCGTACCTGCGGAACGAGGTGGCCTGCGTCTCGATGTTGGCGTACGTCCACTCGGCGGGGTGGGCGTTTCGCCTGATGGCGGCGTTCTCCGCCGGCAGGCCGAAGGAGTCCCAGCCGATGGGGTGCAGCACGTTGTAGCCGCGCTGGAACCAGTAGCGGGCGATCACGTCGGCGATGGCGAACACCTCGCCGTGCCCCATGTGCAGATCCCCCGAGGGGTAGGGGAACATGTCGAGCAGGTACTTGCGGGGACGTGGATCGTCCGGGTCCTCGCTCGCCCGGAAGGGGTCCAGTGCCTCCCAGCGGGCCTGCCACTTCTCCTGCAGCGCCTGCGGATCGTACTGCTCGTCACTCACGGCCATGTCCCTCGGATCGTCTCGGCGGCCCCGCTCGGCCATAAAGAAACCCCCCGTGTCCACGAGGGGCGGCCGCGTCGTCCGGCGGATCAGCCGGTCCGACGCGGCTCACCAAGGAGCAGGGTCCTGCCACGCATAGCCCAAGGGTAGCGCAGCGGGCAATCGCCGGTCATACCGTTCAGCCGCTCCCCCGGGTGGAGCGGGAAAACGGACATCACCCGACGCGAGCGACGTTAGATCCTCTGTGACCACTAATGTCCTTTTCGTTTACCCTCTTCGTCGTGGCGAACTCCTACGAACCGGGACACGGCCCGGCCAACCCGGCGGCGGACCTGCCGATGCAGGACCCGCCGACCGACCCGACGGGCCTGAGGTTGCGCGGAGCATTCTCTGATTCTCCTGCGGACCACCCCGCTTCACATGAGATCATGCCGAGCACCCCCAATCCGGGCATGATGTCGAGAGGTTCCCGAGCGATGGCCCCTGAGCAGACCGGCCGGACCACGCGCCCCCCGGCATGGCCGGAGATGCCGCCGCCGCCTCCGCCGCCGTCCTCGGGATCCGGAGCGGGGACGCCCGGCCGGCGGGACGGGGGCCCCGGACGGGCCGGCCCGGCGGATACCGCCGAGCGGCCGATGCCGTCCGGCACGCAGCACGCGGGGCCGGTGGCGGCACGGGCCGGCATGGCTCCGCCGCCCGCCCCGGAGAGGTACGATTCCCGGCCCCCGCAGGGCCGGCCGCCGGCCGGAACCGGGCCCCGGCGCCCGCAGGAGCAGACCGGACCGCAGCACTTCCCGCCGCCGCCCGCCGGGCCGCGGCACCACCCGGCGCAGGACGGCGGGCCGTCCGGCCCCCGTACCGGGCCGCAGGGCGGGCCGGCCGGACCACCGCCCGGCGCCCAGTCCGGCCCGTTCACCGGACCGCAGACCGGACCGCACGCCAGGCCGCAGAGCGGACCCCCTACCGGACCGTCGCAGACCGGCCCCCGTACCGGGCCGCAGACCGGACACCGTACCGGGCCGCAGAGCCGACCGCCGGCCGGACCGGGTACGGGTCCGCGGCCGGCGCCGCATCCCGGTCCGCAGGACGACCGGCGGTGGCGCCAGGCGCCGGACGGACGCCCGGCCGAGGCGCGCGGCGGCCCGCCGCCCTCCTACGTGCCGCCCGGCACCGAGACCACCGTTCGGGTGCCCGCCGGGACGGTCGCCGGGGCCGGTGGCGCGCCCGCGGCACGGCCGGCCACGCCGCCCGGGGAGGCGCACGATCCCTACAAGCCCTTCGTGACGGCGGGCCAGATCAGCGGGCCCAAGACCCCGCCGCCCGCCCGCCAGCAGGAACTGTGGAACACGGTCTTCGGCGAGAACTACGAGGCCATCGGCGAGGAGCAGGAGGACGCGGCCGGCGGCCGCCGGGCGTGGCTGCCGGCCCTGGTCGCCTCGGCCGGAGTGGCGCTGCTCGCGGGCCTGCTGTGGGCGTTCCTGGCCGGGCCGCTCCGCCCGTCCACCGGCGGCGACGGGGGCCAGGAGGCCGCCGGCACCCCGAAGGCGTCCGCCTCGGCCTCGGGGCGCGCCGGCGCGACCCGGCCGAAGGTCCTCGCCCGGCTGCCGAAGTACCGCGGCACGGCCTCGCCGGTGGCGGGCACCGTGACCGATCCGGCGGCGGGGGTCTCCGTGCCGCGGCTCGGCGCGCCGTGGCGGCTGGACCAGCGCGGCGCGCAGGTGCGCACGTCCTTCGGCCTGACCACCCGCCAGTACGTTGCGGCCGGCACCGACGCGACCGGCCGGCCCCGCTACGCCCAGCTGATGACCGGCCCGCTGCCGGAGAAGCTCGCCGGCAAGTACTCCGCCGACAAGCCGGCCGACCTCGCCCCGACGCTCAGCTCGGTGGCCTACTGGGCGCGGTTCAAGTTCTTCCCGGCGGGCAACACCGTGGTGAAGAAGGCCGAGCAGAACCTGACGTCCGGCGGCCGGCCGGCCCGGGTGGTGGTCTACGAGGTGGTGGCCGGCGACACCAGGACCACGCTGGTGGTCGGCGCGGTGAGCACCGGCGGCGCGCGGCCGGCGATCGTCTACATGTCGGTGCCGGACACCCGCAAGGCGCTGCTGCCGGACGTCAACACGGTGTTCGCGGCGGTCCGGCCGGCCGCGGCCGGCTGACCGTCCGGCGGGCGCCGCGCACGCGACCGGGCGGGCCGGGTGCGCGGCCCGCCGCGGCCGGTCAGAAGTCGCAGGGCAGGTGCTTGATCCCGTTGATGAAGTTGGAGAACAGCCGCTCGGGCCGGCCGGCCTCGATCCGCGGCACCCGGGTCAGCAACTCGCGGAACATCACGGTGATCTCCCGGCGGGCCAGGTGGGCGCCGAGGCAGAAGTGCGGTCCGGGGCCGCCGAACCCGACGTGCGGGTTGGGGTGGCGGGTGATGTCGAACCGGTCGGGGTCGGCGAACACCGCGCGGTCGCGGTTGGCCGACCAGTAGAACATGACGGCCTTCTCCCCCGCGCGATAGCGCGTGCCGTTCAGCTCGATGTCCTGGGTGACCTTGCGGCGCATGTAGTTGACCGGGGAGGCGAGCCGCACGATCTCCTCCACCGCGGTCGGCGCCAGGCCGTCGACGTCGGCCAGCCAGCGGGCCTTCTGCTCGGGCTCGCGGGTGAGCAGGTGCAGGCCGTGCGAGATCGCGTTGCGGGTGGTCTCGTTGCCCGCCACCACCAGCAGGATGAAGAACGAGCCCAGCTCCTGCATGGTGAGGCGCTCGCCGTCGATGTTGGCGTTCACCAGGGAAGAGATCAGGTCGCCGGTGGGGTTCGCCTCCCGGTGCGCGGCGAGGTCCTGCACCAGTTGCTGAAGTTCCATACCCGCGGTGAGCAACGCCCCCACGATGCCGTCGACGGAGTCGGCCGGGACGTACTCGGTGTCGGAGGCGCCCAGGATGATGTTGGAGCGGTCGAAGACGAACCGGTAGTCGCGCTCCGGGATGCCCATCATGTCGCAGATGATCTTCAATGGCAGCCGGGCGGCGACCTCGGTGACGAAGTCGCAGCCGGGCCCGGTCTCCAGCAGATCGTCCACGATCTTCGCGGCGGCGACCCGCACGTCGTCCTCGAACTTCTGGATCATCTTGGGAGTGAACGCCCGGGAGACGATCCGGCGCAGCCGGGCGTGCCGCGGGTCGTCCATGTTGATCATCGAGCCGAAGTACTCGGTGAACTCCGGCGGCATGTCCGGGATGTTGGTCGCACCGCCCTGGCCGGAGCTGAAGACGTCCGGGCGCCGGCTGATGGCCAGCACGTCGGCGTGCCGGACGATGGCGTGGTAGCCCTCACCGGGCGTCGCGTAGGTCACCACCGGCTCGGCGAAGAAGACGGGCGTCTCGCGCTCGCGCAGCAACGCGAAGGCGCGCTCGCGGTCGGCCATCGGCCGGGCCCAGAAATCCCAGTCCGACAGGTTCACCTGATCGACGGACGTGAGCGGCGGGCGTTCCGGGGGTGTCTCCACTGTCATGCGACACATGATTTGAGAAAGTGGTCACTTACGTCAAACCGGGCCGCCGGATCGTGGCGCCGGATCAGCCCGTCCGGTAATCGAGGTGCTTGATGCCGTTGATGAAATTGGACAGTAGATAATCGGGTTCGCCGGCCGCGCGGATGCCCGGCATCCGGGTGAACAGCTCGCGGAACATGACCGTCACCTCCCGCCGGGCCAGGTGGGCGCCCAGGCAGTAGTGCGGCCCGGGCCCGCCGAACCCGACGTGCGGGTTGGGGCTGCGGGTGATGTCGAAGACGTCCGGGTCGGTGAACACCGCCTCGTCGCGGTTGGCCGAGTTGTAGAACAGCAGCACCTTGTCGCCGGCCCGGTACTCCTGCCCGCCCAGCACGTGGTCGCGGGTCAGGGTGCGGCGGAACTGGATCACCGGGGTGCTGAAGCGGACGATCTCCTCCACCGCGCCGGGGACGTACTTCTCGAAATCCTCCAGCAGCAGCGCGCGCTGCGCGGGGTGGTCGGTGAACAGCTTCAGGCCGTGCGCGATGGCGTTGCGGGTGGTCTCGCTGCCGGCCACCACCAGCAGGATGAAGAACGAGCCGAGCTCCTGCGGGCTCAGGTGCTCCTCGCCGTTGACCAGCAGGCTGGTCAGGTCACCGGTGGGCCGCCGGCGGCGCTCGCGGCCGAGCCGCTGGGCCAGGCCGCTCAGCCGGTGCCCGGCGCGCAGCAGCCGGGCCAGGCCGCGGGCGACGTTCAGCCGGGAGATGTCGGGCCGGATGCCGGTGTACTCGGCGTCGGCGTTGCCGAGGATGACGTTGGTGTCGTGCAGCACCGCGTCGTGCGCGCCGGGCGGGATGCCCATCATGTCGCAGATGACGCGTACCGGCAGCCGGGCGGCGATCTGCGGCACGAAGTCGCCGGGCCCCTCCTCGACCGCCCGGTCGACGATCTCGCGAGCCGCCCGGGCCAGGTCCTCCTCCATCTTGGCGAGCACCTTGGGGGTGAAGGCGCGCGAGACGATCCGGCGCAGCCGGGCATGGCGGGGATCGTCCATGTTGATCATCGAGCCGAAGTAGACGGCCATCCAGCGCGGCAGGTCGGGGATGCTGTTGGCGGCCGGCTCGCTGCTGAACACCGCCGGGTTGCGGCTGGCCTCGACGACGTCGGCGTGCCGGACCAGCGCGTAGTAACCGGCGCCGTGGCCGATGAACGGGATGGGGTTCTCCCGGGTGAACACCGGCCGGTCCAGCTCGCGCAGCCGCCGGAAGGCGTCCTCCCGGCGCTCCCTCGGCAGCCCCCAGAAGGGGATGTACGACAGGTCGATGTCCGCCACGCCACCAGCCGCCATCCGGACGCACCTCCGACGTCAATGTTTCGAGGAAGCGGCGGCCGGCGTCAAGACGCCCGGATGAGGTCGGCCGCCCGTTCCGCGATCATGATGGCCGGGGCGTGCGTGTGCCCGCGGTTGAGGGCCGGCATGACCGAGGCGTCCACCACCCGCAGTCCGGGCACCCCGATGACGCGCAGCGAGGGGTCGACCACCGCGTCGTCGTCCACGCCCATCCGGCAGGTGCCCACCGGGTGGTAGAGGGTCTCGCCGTGCTCGCGGGTGAAGCGGGCCAGCTCCTCGTCGCTCTCCTCGCCCGCGTAGGGGGCCATCGGGCCGTCGGTGTAGGGCCGCAGCGCGGCGGCGGCGAACACCTCCCGGGCCTTCTTCAGCCCGGCCAGCATCCGCCGCAGGTCCGCGCCGGCCGTGAGGTACGCCGGGTCGATGGCGACGTCCTCGCCGTCCAGGGTGACCCGGCCCCGGCTCTCCGGCCGTAGCAGGATCACCCCGATCGACAGCCCGTGCCCGGCGGGCCTGGTCAGCCCATGGTCGGCGAACGGGACGGGTGCGAAGATCAGCTCGATGTCGGGGGCCGGCTCCTCCGGGGTGGTCCGGAGGAACGCCACCGCCTCCCCGATGTTGGAGGTGAGCATGCCGCGCCGGCCGACCAGGAAGCGGGCGAGGTTGCCCACCGTCTCGGCGCCGGCCAGGGTGATCGGCCGCGGGCAGCGCATCATCACCGCCGAGGCCAGGTGGTCCGACAGGTTGCGGCCGACGCCCGGCAGCTCGTGGCGCGGCGTCACCCCGGCGGCCCGCAGCTCGCCGGGGTCGCCGATGCCCGACAGCATCAGCAGGCGCGGCGAGCCGATCGTCCCGGCCGAGACGATCACCTCGCGCGACGCGGTCGCCCGCCGGCCGGCGCCGAACTCGACGCCGGTGGCCCGGCCGTCCTCGTCCAGCAGGATCCGGCGCGCGTGCGCCGCGGTGAGCACCGTCAGGTTGGGCCGGGACATCGCGGGCCGCAGGTAGGCGTCGGCCGCGCTCCACCGGCGGCCGCGGTCCTGGGTGACCGGGGTCTGCGCGCACCCCTCGTTGGACGGTCCGTTCAGCTCCGGCAGCCGGGCGATGCCGACCTCCTCGCAGGCGCGCAGGAACGCCGCGGTGGCGACGTTCGGGGTGCGCAGCTCGGAGATGTGGATCGGCCCGTCGGTGCCGTACACGCCGCCGTGGTTGGAGCCCGCCCGCCGCTCGGCGCGCCGGAAGTACGGCAGGACCTCCTCGTACGACCAGCCGGGCAGGTTCCAGCCGTCGTAGTCGGCCCGGTGCCCGCGCACCCACATCTGCGCGTTGATGGTCGAGCAGCCGCCGAGGGCCTTGCCGCGCGGCCAGTACATCTCCCGCCCGGCCATCTCCGGCTGCCCGACGGTGTGGTGGTCCCAGTCGAACCGGGTCTTGAACAGCTTGGTGAAGGCGGCGGGAACGCGGACCTCCAGCTTCCGGTCGGCGCCGCCGGCCTCCAGCAGCAGGACCTTCACCGAAGGATCGGCCGACAGCCGGGCGGCGAGCACGCAGCCCGACGAGCCGGCTCCGACGATGACGTAGTCGTATTGCATTGCGCCTCCGCGAGCAGGTCAGCACTCTGTCACGTACTTACGCCGATCGTCGCGCGCCGTCCACGCTTGTTACCGATTAGTAGCCAACGGTGGCCATGATGGGGGGACCGCCGCCGGCGGGCGCAGTGAGGGAGGAACCACCATGCTCAACCTGTCGGTCGTCCTGGAGGACAGTGCCCGAGAGTGCCCGGACCGGACCGCGCTGGTGCTCGGCGATCTGCGCATGTCCTACGCCCTGGTGGACTCGCTCGCCTGCCAGGTGGCGCACCTGCTGGCCTCCCAGGGCATCGGCCGCGGTGACACGGTGGCGCTGGCCTGCCCGAACCTGCCGTACTTCCCGTTCGTCTACTACGGCATCCTCAAGGCGGGCGCCGCCGTGGTGCCGCTCAACGTGCTGCTGCAGCCGCAGGAGATCGCCTACCACCTGCGCGACTCGGGGGCGACGACGCTGTTCTGCTTCGAGGGCACCGCCGACCTGCCGCTCGGCGAGCGCGGGCTGGCCGGCTTCCGGGAGGCGACCGGCGGCACCGACGGGTTCTTCCTGCTGCCCGCCACGCCGATGGCCACCGAGTCGGGCATCGAAGGAGTGCCGACGCTGTGGGCGGCGCTGGCCGGCCGGCCCGGCGAGTTCGAGACGGCGCGCACCGGCCCCGACGACACCGCGGTCATCCTCTACACCAGCGGCACCACCGGGCGGCCCAAGGGGGCCGAGCTGAGCCACCAGAACATGCTGATGAACGCGATCGTCTCCGACGAGATGTTCCCCCGGGCCGGCGAGGACGTCTTCCTGGCGACGCTGCCGCTGTTCCACTCCTTCGGGCAGACAGTGATCATGAATGTGGGGTTCCGGCGGCGGGCCGCGCTGGCGCTGGTGCCGCGGTTCGAGCCCGGCGCCGCGCTGGCGCTGATGCGGCAGGAGAAGGTGACCCTGTTCGCCGGGGTGCCGACGATGTACTGGGCCCTGCTGACCGCGGTGCGCGCCGGCGGCGAGGTGCCGCCGACGCTGCGCACCGCGGTGTCCGGCGGCGCGTCACTGCCGGTGGAGGTGCTCAAGGACGTGGAGCGGACGTTCGGGGTGACCGTCCTGGAGGGCTATGGCCTGTCGGAGACCTCCCCGGTGGCCAGCTTCAACCAGCCGGGCCGCCCCACCAAGGCCGGCACCGTCGGCACGCCGATCTGGGGCGTGGAGATGCGGCTGGTCGACGCGGACTGGAAGACCGTGCCCGGCGAGGGGCCGGGCGAGATCGCGATCCGCGGCCACAACATCATGAAGGGGTACCGCGGGCGTCCGGAGGCCACCGCCGAGGTGATGCGGGACGGCTGGTTCCGCACCGGCGACATCGCCACCCGGGACGCCGACGGCTACTACTCCATCGTCGACCGCGCCAAGGACATGATCATCCGTGGCGGGTTCAACGTGTACCCGCGGGAGGTCGAGGAGGTGCTGATGACCCACGAGGCGGTGTCGCTGGCCGCGGTCGTCGGCGTGCCGCACGAGTCGCTCGGCGAGGAGGTCAAGGCGTACGTCATCCGCACCCCCGGCGCGACCGTCACCGAGCCGGAGCTGGTGGCGTGGTGCCGCGACGCGATGGCCGCCTTCAAGTACCCGCGCGTGGTCGAGTTCCGCGACGGCTTCCCGATGACGGCCAGCGGCAAGATCCTCAAGCGCGAGCTGCGCTGAGCGGCCGCCGCCGCGCCGGGCAGGGGCCTGTCCCGGCAGGCCCGTCCCGGCCGGGGTCCGGCCGGGACGGGGCGGGCTCAGGGCCAGTCGCGGGACGGCCGCAGCGGCACGCCGGACTCGCCGCGCTCGCCCAGCTTGACGCCGAGGATCTGGTGCAGCTGCACCTTGTTGCGCTCGAAGCCGACGACGCAGCCGGCCATGTACAGGCGCCACACGCGCGCGGTGCCCTGGCCGACCTCGGCGACGGCCTCGTCCCAGTGCGCGTCCAGGTTGGCGCACCACTTCTCCAGCGTCCTGGCGTAGTGCTCGCGCAGGTTCTCCTCGTGCCGGATCTCGAAGCCGAGGTCCTCCATCTCGCGGATGAGCAGGCCGACCGACTCCAGCTCGCCGTCGGGGAAGACGTACCGGTTGATGAACCCCTTCTTGTTGAAGGTCTTCTCGACGCCGGTGGGCCGGGTGATGCAGTGGTTCAGCAGCCGGCCGCCCGGGCGGAGCTTGCCGTACAGGAAGCCGAAGTACCCGGGCAGCTGGTCCTTGCCGATGTGCTCGGTGAGGCCGATGGAGCTGACCGCGTCGAAGTCTCCCTCGGTCACGTCGCGGTAGTCCAGGTGCCGCACCTCGGCCAGCTCCGTCAGGCCCGCCTCGGCGATGGCCTTCTGCGCCCACTCGGCCTGCTGGCGCGACAGGGTGACCCCGAGCACCTTGACGCCGTACTCGCGCGCGGCGTGGACGACCATGCCGCCCCAGCCGCAGCCGACGTCCAGCAGGCGCATGCCCGGCTTCAGCCCGAGCTTGCGGGCCACCAGGTCGAACTTGGCGTACTGCGCCTCCTCCAGCGTCGCCCCCTCCTCGGGGAAGACCGCGCAGGTGTAGGCCATCGACGGGCCGAGCACCCACTCGTAGAAGCGGTTGGAGACGTCGTAGTGGTGGTGGATCGCCTCGGCGTCGCGCTGCTTGGCGTGCCGGCTGCCGAGCCGCGCGAGGGCGCTGTGCCGCACCTCCTGCGGGGGCGGCGGCACCCGCATCAGCAGCGGCTTGACACCGAGCGCGCGGGCGACCGACGCCTTCTCCTTCAGCGGCAGGTCGTGCAGGGTGACCCGGGCCATCTCCGACAGCAGCGTGTACATGTCGCCGTGCACGTCGAGGTGACCGGCGACGTAGGCGCGGGCCAGCCCCATCTCGCCCGGCGCCTGCGCCAGGTAGGCCAGTGCGATCGGCGATTTCACCTCGATCAGGACCGGCGCGCCCGCCGGGCCCGACTTGCTGCCGTCGTACGCGGCGAACCGCACGTTCGCCTCCGGCCCCACGACCTTCTCGAAGATCTGGGCGAGTGTCATCGAACCAACCTCCTCAACGCCCCCGGACGCACTTGTCGTAGAGGTCGAGCAGCCGTCCCTGCGGGTCGTAGGCCCGCTTGACCGGCCAGTAGGCGTCGCCGTTGTACAGACGCCAGAACTCCTCACGGGGGTAGAACGATGTGGAATACAGGGACTTGTGTCCGCCGAGTTCGTGCACGGTGTGCTCGATCAACCTGTTGTGGTAGCCGTCGGACCGCCCGCGCGGCAGCGCCACCATGCCCCAGAACCCGAAGTTCACGTACAACCGGCCCGGCTCCAGGGGGTACATCGGCCACGAGCCGCCGGCGCGCAGCGGGCACATCCACACCGGCGTCATTCCCACCTTGCCGTGGAAGAACTCCAGGAAGTCGGCGCCGCGTTCCACCGGCACCTCGACGTCCTGGATGACCGACTCCTGAACGGGGTTGTCCCGCCAGCGGTCCACCCGCGCGGTCAGGCCGTACCGCTGGTCCAGGCCGACGAGCCTGCGGTAGACGTCCGAGCGCAGCCAGCGGCGCGGCACCAGCGACCGGACCAGCGGCCGCTGCACCCCGAAGGCGCGCGAGCACCAGAACCAGTCGGTGTCCCAGCGCCACAGGTAGTCGCGGACGGTGAGCCAGTCGCGGGAGCGGGAGCGGATCGACTGGTAGTAGATGCGCATCCCGGTGTAGTCGGAGGTGTACGGCGCCCGGTCGGCGAAGCGGCCGATGGTCAGGTACATCTCGCCCGGCCCGAAGAACGTGCCGTCCACGAAGTCGACGGGTTCGCCGTCGTGTTCCTCGGTGTCGCAGATCTCCTGCATGGCCAGCATGCACTTGCCGGCGTCGGAGAACGGGACGTGCGTCAGGCGCACGTACGGCTTGACCGGCAGCAGCCGGATGCGCAGCCGCAGCGCGTACCCGAGCGTGCCGTAGGAGTTGGGGAACGCCTCGAACAGGTCGCGGTGCTCGTTGTCGGCCCGCGCGACCAGCACCCGGCCGTCGCCGGTGAGGATCTCCATCTCCTCGACCGACTCGTGGGGCAGGCCGTGCCGGAAGCTGGAGGACTCGATGCCGAGGCCGGTCACCGCGCCGCCGAGGGTGATCGTCTTGAGCTGCGGTACGACGTACGGCATCAGCCCGTGCGGCAGGGTGGCGTCCACCAGGTGCTCGTAGGTGGTCATGCCCTGGACCTCGGCGGTGCGGGCCCGCGGGTCGACGGATATCACCTGGTCCAGGTCGCGCGCCGACAGCCGCGCGGTGCGGCCGCCCTCGCGGAACCGGAACAGGTTGGTCGTCTGCTTCGCCAGCCGCGGGGAGGCGCCTGGCGGAAGGGCCGTGTACGACTCCCTGATCTGCTGGACGGCCTGGCGGTGTGCCGCCATCCGGGCGGTCGCCCCACCCTCGCTGCCTGGGCTATCTGGCATGCCACCACCCCTGTGAAGTCCGGACGGGGATCGACGCTAGAACGCTATCTCCTGTGTTGACCACCGACCAGAGTAGACACGTTAAAGCGGCGCAAACTCGGGACCCCCCTGCCAACCGCCGATCCAGGCGGGTTAGCGTTCCCCAAGGGCCGCGGCGGCCGCCCGGCCCGCCGGCCGTCCCGGCGCCGGCGGGAGGGCCGCCGGACATCCGGGACATGGCGGCCGGCGCACCTGAGGGAGGCACCGATGAGCCAGCACGGCGACCAGGAGCCGGACGTCGCGGCCGGCACCGCGGCGGCGGCCGGGGACGGGCCGCTGGCCGGCGTCCGGGTGCTGGAGCTGGCCGGGCTGGCGCCCGGGCCGTTCGCCGGCATGATGCTGGCCGACCACGGGGCCGAGGTGCTGAGGGTGGACCGGGTGGCCGCGGTGGCGCGGGCCGGCGACCGGGCGCACGCGGGCGTCATGGACCGCGGCAAGCGCACCATCGGCCTGGATCTGAAGTCCGCCGAGGGCGTCGCGGCGTTCAAGGAGCTGGCCGCGGCGGCCGACGTGGTGATCGAGGTGTTCCGGCCCGGGGTGGCCGAACGGCTCGGCATCGGCCCGGCCGACCTGCACGCCGTCAACGAACGGCTGATCTACGGCCGGATGACCGGCTGGGGCCAGGACGGCCCGCTGGCCGGGGCGGCCGGCCATGACATCGACTACATCGCGGTGGCCGGCGTGCTGTCGATGCTGGGCCGGGCGGGCGAGAAGCCGACCCCGCCGATCAACATCGTCGGCGACTTCGCCGGCGGCGGCCTGATGCTCGCCTACGGCGTGCTGCTGGCCCTGCTGGAGCGGCAGCGCACCGGCCGCGGCCGGGTGATCGACGCGGCGATGGTGGACGGCGCCGCCCTGCTGTTCGCCATGTTCTACCAGGGGGCGCAGTCGGGGTTCTGGGGCCCGCGCGGCACCAACCTGCTGGACACCGGGGCACCGATGTACGACACCTACCAGACCGCCGACGGCGGGTACGTCGCGGTCGGCGCGCTGGAGCCGGCCTTCTGGGCCGAGCTGGTCGCGCGCACCGGGCTCACCGACCTGCCCGACCGCGACGACCGGGCCAACTGGCCGGAGATCCGCGAGCGGCTGGCCGCGGCCTTCCGGTCGCGTACCCGGGCGGAGTGGGAGCAGATCTTCGAGGGCTCCGACGCCTGTGTGTCGCCGGTGCTCGGCATGGACGAGGCCGCCCGCCACCCGCACAACGCGGCGCGCGGGACGTTCACCGAGGTGGCCGGGGTGGTCCAGCCGGTGCCGGCGCCCCGGCTGCTCGGCGCCGGACGCGGCGGCCTGGCACCGGCGACCCGGCTGGACGATCTGTCGGCCTGGGGCCTGCCGGCCGAGCGGGCCGGGGCGCTGCGCGCGGCCGGCGTGCTGGCCTGAGCCGGCTGTGATCGAACTCACCTCAGGTTAATCCGATTCTGACATTCGTGTTTGCTACCGTCAGAGCGTGCGGCTGACGAAGTTCACCGATCTGGCGCTCCGGGTGACCATGCGCCTGGCGGTCGTGGCGGGCGGCGAGCCCCTGACCACCCGAGGGGTGGCCGAGGCGATGCGGATCCCCTACACCCACACCGCCAAGGCCATCACCCGGCTGCAGCACCTCGGCGTGGTGGAGACCCGCCGCGGGCGGGGCGGCGGCCTGGCGCTCACTGCCTTCGGCCGCACGGCGTCGGTCGGCTGGCTGGTCCGCGAGCTGGAGGGCGAGGAGGAGGTCGTCACCTGCGAGGGCGAGGTCCCCTGCCCGCTGCGCGCGGCCTGCCGGCTGCGCGGCGCGCTGCGCGAGGCCCAGCGGGCCTTCTACGCGGCGCTCGATCCGCTGACGGTCGCCGAGCTGGCCGCCTCGCCGGCGGCGCCGGTGCTGCTCAGCCTGCGCCCGTCTCCGCCCTGAGATCCCCCGCGCCCGGTTCGGGTTCCGTTCGCCGTTAAATATGAAGATCAAATACCAATTAAAGGAGCCACGTGATGCTGACCCGTGAATCCGCCGAACTGGTCCGCGCCACCCTGCCGGTGGTGGGGGCGGCGATCGAGGAGATCGCCACCCGCTTCTACCAGGGCATGTTCGCCGACAACCCCGAACTGCTCCGCGACCTGTTCAACCGCGGGAACCAGGCCGCCGGCACGCAGCGCAAGGCGCTGGCCGGCTCGATCGCGGCCTACGCGGGAATGCTGGTGAACGGCGAACGCCCGGAGACCCTGCTGTCGCGCATCGCGCACAAGCACGCCTCCCTGGGCATCCGCCCCGACCAGTACGACCTGGTGCACAAGTACCTGTTCGCCGCCATCGCCGAGGTCCTCGGGGACGCGCTCACCCCGGAGATCGCCGCCGCCTGGGACGAGGTCTACTGGCACATGGCCGAGTCGCTGATCGCCGTGGAGGCCGACCTGTACGCCCGGGCCGGCCGCGAGCCCCTGCGCGCCACGGTGGTCGCGCGGCACGCCGAGACCGACGAGGTCGTCTCCCTGCTGCTGCGCCCGCAGGGCGGGCCGGTGCACTTCCGCCCCGGCCAGTACATCAGCGTGCAGGTGCCCCTGCCGGACGGCGCCCGGCAGATCCGCCAGTACAGCCTGTCCCGCGCCCCCGAGCGCGGCGACTGGCGCATCTCGGTCAAGCGGCTGCCCGGCGGCCCCACCCCGGCCGGCGAGGTCTCCGCCTGGCTGCACGACCATGTCGTCCCCGGCGACACGCTCACCGTCTCGGCCCCCTTCGGCGACCTGACCCTGCCGCCCGGCGAGGGACCGCTGTTGCTCGCCTCGGCGGGCATCGGCGTCACGCCCATCCTGGCCATGGTGGACCATCTGGCGGCCACCGGCTCGACCCGCCAGGTGATCGTCGCACACGCCGACCGCTCGCCCGCCCGGCACCCGCACCGCGCCGAGCTCGCCCACCTGGTCGCCGCGCTGCCCGGCGCCGGCCTGCACCTCTGGTACGAGGAGCCCGGCGCCGGAACGGGCCACCGGACCGGCCTGATGGACCTGGCCGGCGTCGAACTGCCCGCGAATGTCACCGCCTGCCTGTGCGGCCCGCTGCCGTTCATGCGGTCGGTGCGCGCCGGCCTGCTCGACCGGGGCGTCCCGGCGCGGGACGTCCACTACGAGGTGTTCGGGCCCGACCTGTGGCTGGCCGGCGACCGGGCGGCGGCCGGCTAGGGCGCCACCCGGCCGGCCGTCTCGCTGTGGCCGTCGGCCACCGGCGCCGCGACGTGGTGCGGCAGCACCGCCACGTACAGGTCCACCCCGTCCGGATGGTGCACCTCCAGGTCGGTGGTGAAGGCGCGGGCCGGCGTCCCGCCGCCCTCGGCGTGCCGCCACACCTGCCGCCACGCCTCGGCCAGCGCCAGCGGCGCCGGTCCGTGCGCCTCCACCTTGAGCGACGGCACGCCGGGCACCCGCACCGCCACCATGCCCTCGGGCAGCCGGGGCAGCGTCCGGACGGCCACCCCGACGATCTTCGTGTAGGCGCCCTGGTGGTCGCTCTCGTAGTCGGCCAGCACCGCGTACAGGTCCTCCCCCACCCGGCCCGGCACGTGGGCGAACGCCCCCGGGGCGCCGGCCCGCGCCCACAACGCCGGCGACTGCGCCCGGGCGGGGTCGGCCTCCGCCGCGTCGGTCGTCCGCACGGCGTAGCCGACGACGAGCAACTCCGGTCGATCCACGATGAACATCGCGCCTCCAATCCAGGGCCACCCCGATCGCGCGGTCAATGTATCGGCACCGGCCGGGCGGTGTCCGATCAACGAAGCAGAGGTGACGGCCGCGCCCACCCGGGACGGAACCCGGGTCGAGGTGGGGGATGCCATTCTCCCGCATGAATGGCATAGGCTGGGACAACGTGCGATTCCTGAACGATCGGGCTCCGATCTACGACCTGACCTACAGCGACGTCTTCATGGTTCCGGCCCGGTCCGCGGTGGGGTCGCGGCTCGACGTCGACCTGGGCTCCCACGACGGCACGGGCACCACCATCCCGATCGTCGTGGCCAATATGACCGCCGTCGCCGGCCGCCGGATGGCCGAGACGATCGCCCGGCGGGGCGGCGTCGCCGTCATCCCGCAGGACATCCCGATCGACGTGGTCGCCGAGGTGATCGACTGGGTCAAGGGACGCGACCTGGTGCACGACACCCCGATCACCCTCGCCCCGCACGAGACGGTCGGCGAGGCCCTGCACCTGCTGCCCAAGCGGGCGCACGGCGCGGTCATCGTGGTCGACGGGGAAGGCCGGCCGATCGGCGTGGTCACCGAGGCCGACTGCCAGGGCGTCGACATGTTCACCCAGCTCGACCAGGTCATGTCGGTGTCGCCGCTGACCATCCCGGCCGGCACCGAGCCCAGGCGGGCGTTCGACATGCTGCACGCCGGCCGGCACCGGCTGGCACCGGTCGTCGACGCCGCGGGCCGGCTGGTCGGCATCCTCACCCGGACCGGTGCGCTGCGGGCGACCCTGTACCAGCCGGCCGTGGACGGCCGCGGCCGGCTGCGGGTGGCCGCCGCGGTGGGCATCAACGGCGACGTCGGCGCCAAGGCCGCCGAACTGCTCGACGCGGGCGCCGACTGCCTGGTCGTGGACACCGCGCACGGCCACCAGGAGAAGATGCTCTCGGCGCTGGCCGCCGTGCGGGCCCTGGACCCGGGCGTGCCGGTCGCCGCGGGCAACGTCGTCACCGCCGAGGGCGTACGCGACCTGGTCGCCGCGGGCGCCGACATCATCAAGGTCGGTGTCGGCCCCGGCGCGATGTGCACCACCCGGATGATGACCGGTGTCGGCCGCCCCCAGTTCTCCGCCGTCCTGGAGTGCGCCGCCGAGGCCCACCGCCTCGGGCGGCACGTGTGGGCCGACGGCGGGGTGCGGCACCCGCGCGACGTGGCGCTCGCCCTGGCCGCCGGCGCGTCCAACGTGATGATCGGATCGTGGTTCGCCGGCACCTACGAGTCGCCCGGCGACGCCCGCACCGACGCCGACGGCCGCCGCTACAAGGAGAACTTCGGCATGGCGTCCGCCCGGGCGGTCCGGCTGCGCACCGCCGAGGACACCCCCTTCGACCGGGCCCGCAAGAGCCTGTTCGAGGAGGGCATCTCCACCTCGCGCATGTACCTGGACCCGGCCCGGCCCAGCGTGGAGGACCAGGTGGACGCGATCGTCGCCGGCCTTCGGTCATCGTTCACCTACGCGGGCGCCGGAACCCTCGCCGAGTTCCATGAGCGGGCCGTCATCGGCGTGCAGAGCGCGTCGGGGTACTCCGAGGGCATGCCCGTCCACCAAAGCTGGTGAGAACCCGCCTCCGCCGGGTAGCCGGTCGCTGCAGGCGACACCCCCCTTCTAGCCGCGGAGGCGACATCACCATGCTCGATTCGTCACCCGGGCGGACCCCCGCCCCGCCGGTCGACCGGCGGCTCCTGGTCAGCTATGACAACTACCCGGCCGCCCAGCGCGCCGTCGACACCCTCTCCGACTCCGGATACCCGGTGCAGAACGTCGCCATCGTGGGCAGCGACCTGCGCATGGAGGAGACCGTCACCGGGCGCCTCACCAACCCGCGGGCCGCGCTGTCCGGGGCGATCAGCGGCGGCGTCTTCGGCCTGATCGTCGGCGCCTTCCTCGGGCTGTTCACCTCCACCACCGCGTCGTTCTTCGCACTGGTCGTGTGGGCGGGGCTGTGGGGCGCGGTGATGGGCGCCGGGTTCGGGTTCGCCGGGCACGCGTTCAAGGGCGGCACCCGCGATTTCAGCTCGCGCAGCGCCATCGTGGCCGGGCGCTACGACGTGCTGGTCCCGGCGGGCGCCTTCCAGGAGGCGGTGGCCGTGCTGGAGGGCGGCCAGCGGCCGGCCGACACGGTGGTCGTCCCGCGTCCGCCGTCCGGCGGCCCGCTGCCCACCCGGCCCGGCGGCCCGGAGGCGGGCGGCACGACCGGCACCACCGGTGCCGGCCCCGGGCCCGCCGATCCCGATTCCACCGCGGCCCGGGACGCCGCCATCGCCGCCGCCGCCACCGCGCCGCGCCTGGACCCCCCGGACACCGCCCCGCAGTCCGCCGTCCCGGGCTCCGCCGCCCCCGAGGCCGCCCCTGCGCCCGCGACGCCGCGGGCCACCGGCCCGGCCCACCTGGACGCCGACGCCCTGGACACCTCCGGCTCCGCCCAGCCCGACGCCGCTCTCCCGGCGGGTTCGGACACCGCCGGCCCGGCCCGTCGCCCGGACGCCGACGCCCCGGACACCGCCGGCCCCACCCACCCGGAGGCCGGCATCCCGGCCCGTCCGGACGCCGGCGCGCTGGACATCGCCGGCTCCGCCCACCCGGAAGCCACGTCCACCGGCCCGGACCCGGCCAAGCCCGTGCCCGCCGGGAAGGACCGCGCGTTCGAGGACGCCGATCCGCCGGGGGCCACCCTGGACGAGGTCGGCCCGGCCGGCCGGGTCCCCGGCACCGGTGAGAAGGTGGAGGAGGCCACCGTGGCCATCCCCATGTCCTCGGTGCGCCGCGCCACCGCCACCTCAGCCACCGCCGCCCCGTCCGGCGTCTCCGGCGGCGCTCCGGCCGGCACCCCCGGGTCCGCGAGCGGCGCGGCGGCCCGGCCGGACCGGTCGGTCGCCGGCGGGGAGGAGCCCGCTCCCCCGGCCGCCGGCGCGGAAGAGCCCGCTCCCCCGGCCGCCGGCCTCGGTGGGGCCGCTCCCGCGGTCACCGGCTCCGGCACGGCTCCCCGGGCCACCGGCCCCGCCGCCGAGCCCGGCGAGACCCGCGGCGGAGCCGTCACGCCGGACCCCGCGCCGGCCGAGGACGAGCCGGCGGTACCGGCGCCCCGCACGTCCGGTGACGAGCCCGCCACGACCGGCGAGGGCCGTACCGGTCGCTCGGCGGACACCGAGGACCGCACCGGCTGAGACGACGTCCGCCTGCCGCGCGGGATCTCGCCCTGCGGGACCGGTGGCCGGTGACACCCCGTAGAGTCGTGCGGTCGGCCCGTGCGGGCCGGCGATCGTCATGGGCGCGCGGTGGCACCGGGCGCCCGCGCTGATCGGATATCAAGGAGAACACGTGGCACTCGAGAAGCCCGAGATCGATTTCCCCGGCGGCGAGCCGCCCAAGGACCTCGAGATCGTCGACATCACCGTGGGCGACGGCGAGGAGGCCAAGCCCGGTCACCAGGTGAAGGTGCACTACGTCGGCGTCGCGTTCTCCACCGGCGAGGAGTTCGATGCCTCGTGGAACCGCGGCGACGCCTTCCAGTTCCCGCTCGGCGCCGGCCGCGTCATCGCCGGCTGGGACCAGGGGGTGGCCGGCATGCGCGTCGGCGGCCGTCGTCGCCTCACCATCCCGCCACACCTGGGCTACGGGAACCGTGGCGCGGGTAACGCCATCAAGCCCGGCGAGACGCTCATCTTCGTGGTCGACCTCCTCGGCGTCAGCTGACCCGCGCCCGGGGAGCCGGATCGGCACGCGTGCCGCGCCGGTCGCCCCGGGCCGGAGCATTTCCCGGACGCGGGCCCGAGCGCCGCGCGCACGTGGGCCCGAACGCCCCACGAACGGGCCTGACCACTTGGCGCACACCGGCCCGAACGCCGCGAGCACCCGGGCCTGAACGCCGCGCACGCGCTTCCCAGAGCGCCGCGCGCACGCGGGCCCGAGCACCTCGGGCACGCGGGCCGGTGACGAAGCTGGCACGATGAGGTCTGTGTTGCTCATCGACCTGGCACGCACCTCGGCCGCCGTCGCGGCGGACGCCGCCCGCCTGGCCAAGATCCGGCATCTGGCCGAACTGCTGAGCAGGGTCGATCCGGACGAGGCCGAGATCGCCATCGCCTACCTGTCCGGCGAGTTGCCCCAGCGGCAGATCGGCGTCGGCTGGCGCGGGCTGCAGGACCTGCCCGAGCCACGGCAGATCGCCAGCGCCACGCTCACCCAGGTGAACGACCTGCTCAGCCGGATCAAGGCGCAGGCCGGTCCCGGGTCACAGGCCACCCGCAAGGATCTGCTCGCCGAGCTGTTCCGGTCGGTGACCCGGCAGGAGCAGTCGTTCCTGCTGCGCCTGCTCGGCGGCGAGCTCCGCCAGGGGGCGCTCAACGGCGTCATGATCGAGGCGGTCGCCAAGGCGGCCGGCGTCCCGGCGGCCGAGGTCCGCCGGGCGCTGACCCTGCGCGGCTGGCTTCCCGCGGTGGGTTCGGCCGCGCTCACCGGCGGGGTGGACGCCCTGCGTGCCTTCCGCCTGGAGGTCGGCCGTCCGGTGTCGCCCATGCTGGCGCAGAGCGCGCCCAGCCTGGCGGCCGCCCTGGCGAAGCTGGGCGGCACCGCCGCGCTGGAATGGAAGCTGGACGGGGTGCGGGTCCAGGCGCACCGGTCCGGGCCGGACGTCCGGATCTTCACCCGCACCCTCGACGACATCACCGCCCAGGTGCCGGAGCTGGCCGAGGTGGTGCTGGCGCTGCCTGCCGACGATCTCGTGCTCGACGGCGAGGTGATCGCGCTGCGTGCCGACGGCCGGCCGGAGCCGTTCCAGGTCACCGCGAGCCGGGTGGCCAGCAAGACCGACGTGGCCAGGCTGCGCGAGTCGGTCCCGCTCAGCGTGTTCTTCTTCGACGCGCTGCGGGTGGCCGGCGCCGACCTGCTCGACCTGCCGGACGCCGACCGGCACGCGGCGCTGGCGGGCGCGGTGCCGGAGACGCTGCTGACGCCCCGCCTGGTCACCGCCGATCTCGACGAGGGCACGGCGTTCTACGCCGACGCTCTGCGCCGCGGCCACGAGGGCGTGGTGGCCAAATCAGCGGCCACCCCCTACGCCGCGGGCCGGCGCGGTGCCGGCTGGATCAAGGTCAAGCCGCGCCACACCCTCGACCTGGTCGTGCTGGCCGCCGAATGGGGGCACGGGCGGCGGCAGGGAAAGCTGTCCAACCTGCACCTGGGCGCGCGCGACCCGGCGACCGGTCGATTCGTCATGCTGGGCAAGACCTTCAAGGGCCTGACCGACGAGCTGCTGTCCTGGCAGACCGAGCGTTTCCTCGAGCTGGCGGACGGGCCGGCCGACCACTGGGTGGTGCCGCTACGCCCCGAACTGGTGGTGGAGATCGCCTTCGACGGCGTGCAGCGATCTCCGCGCTACCCGGGCGGCATGGCCCTGCGCTTCGCGCGGGTGCTGCGCTACCGTCCCGACAAGACTCCGCAGGACGCCGACACCGTCGACACGGTCCGCGCCCTGCTGCTCTGAACCGATCGGACCTGCGCTGAGCCGGTCTCGGGCCGGTCCCGGGCCGGTCGAGCCGGTCGCGGGCCGGCCCGCCGCACCACGGTGCGGACCGGACCGGCACCGCGGCGGACCGACCCGCCGCGGTGCGAACGGCCGCCGGCGCGCGGGCCCGGCCCGCGCGCGGCCG
>NZ_BOOU01000066.1 GCF_016863395.1 Sphaerisporangium rufum
CCCCGCCCGGCTCGAACAGGTCGGACCAGCCGCCAGGCCTCGGTGTTCGCCGGACGTCGCCCCGGCCCGGCCGCCGGGATCGGCCAGGTCGCCGGACGGCTCGCGCGCCGGCCGGGCGCGGCGGACGACTCCTCGGCGGCCGAAAGTCCCACCGCCCGGGTGGGACTCCCGGCTCCGCCGTCAGGACTTGGCGCCGGCCTTCGCGCCGGTACGGGCCCGTGGACGCTTGGGCGCCGGGCCCCGGGCCCGCCGCTCGGCCAGCAGCTCCGCGGCCCGCTCGATGGTGATCTGCTCCACCGAGTCGTCCTTGCGCAGCGACGCGTTGGTCTCCCCGTCGGTCACGTACGGGCCGAACCGGCCCTCCTTGACCACCACCGGCTTGCCGGAGACCGGGTCGGCGCCCAGCTCGCGCAGCGGCGGCGCGGCGGCGGCCCGGCCCCGCCCGCGCTGCTTGGGCTGCGCGAACAGCTCCTTGGCCTGCTCGATGGTGACGGTGAACAGGTCCTCCTCGGCGGCCAGCGACCGCGAGTCGGTGCCCTTCTTAATGTACGGGCCGAACCGGCCGTTCTGCGCGGTGACCTCCTCGCCGTCGATCTCGCCCAGCGCCCGCGGCAGCGACAGCAGCTTGAGCGCGTCCTCCAGCGTGACGGTGTCCAGCGTCATCGACTTCAGCAGCGAGCCGGTGCGCGGCTTGACCGCGTCCTTCTTCGCCTTCTTCTTGCCTTCGGCCGGCGGCGGCTCCTCCGGCAGGATCTCGGTCACGTACGGCCCGAACCGGCCGCTCTTGGCGACGATGGTGCGCCCGGAGGCCGGGTCCACGCCGAGCTCGCGATCACCGCTGGGCTGCTTGAACAGCTCCTCGGCGTGCTCGGCGGTCAGCTCGTCCGGCGCCAGATCCTCCGGCACGTTCACCCGGGCGCCGTCCCGGTCCAGATAGGGACCGTACCGGCCGACCCGCAGCACGATGTCGGTGTCCCGGATCGGGAACGAGCTGATCTCCCGGGCGTCGATCTCGCCGAGGTCGCTGACCAGCTCCTTCAGGCCGTCCCCCTGCTCGCCGTAGTAGAAGCGGCGCAGCTCGGGCACCCGTTCGGCGCGCGCGTTGGCGATGTCGTCGAGCACCTTCTCCATGTCGGCGGTGAAGTCGTAGTCGACCAGGTTGCCGAAATGCCGTTCCAGCAGGTTGACCACGGCGAACGCCAGGAAGGACGGCACCAGCGCGGTGCCCTTCTTGAAGACGTAGCCGCGGTCCAGGATCGTGCCGATGATCGACGCGTAGGTGGACGGGCGGCCGATCTCCCGATCCTCCAGCTCCTTGACCAGCGAGGCCTCGGTGAACCGGGCCGGCGGCCGGGTGGCGTGTCCCTCGGCGCCGAGCTCCAGCGCGGTCAGCGCGTCGCCCTGCCGCAGGTTGGGCAGCCGGCTGACCGAGTCGTCCCGGTCGGTCGACGGGTCGTCGGAGCCCTCCACGTACGCCTTCAGGAAGCCGTAGAAGGTGATCGTCCGGCCGGTCGCGCCGAACTCCACCTTCTCCCCGCCGCTGGAGGTGCCGGCGATCCGGACGCTGACCGACTCGCCGGTGGCGTCCTTCATCTGGCTGGCGACCGTGCGCTGCCAGATCAGCTCGTACAGCCGGAACATGTCACCGCTCAGGCCGGTCTCCCCCGGCGTGCGGAACTCGTCGCCCGAGGGCCTGATGGCCTCGTGCGCCTCCTGGGCGTTCTTGACCTTGCTCGCGTACACCCTCGGCTTCTCCGGGACGTACTGCGCGCCGTACAGCCGCACCGCCTGGCCGCGCGCGGCCGCCAGCGCGGTGTCCGACAGCGTGGTGCTGTCGGTACGCATGTAGGTGATGAACCCGTTCTCGTACAGCTTCTGCGCCACCTGCATCGTGTACTTGGCGGAGAAGCCCAGCTTGCGGCTCGCCTCCTGCTGCAGGGTCGTGGTGCGGAACGGCGCGTACGGGCGGCGGGTGTACGGCTTGCTCTCCACCGAGGACACCGCGTACGCCGAGCCGGCCAGCCGTCCGGCCAGGGCGCGCGCCGCCTGCTCGTCCAGGTGCAGGACGTCCTTGCCCTTGAGCGTGCCGGTGGCGGCGAAGTCGCGGCCCTGCGCGACCTTGCGGCCGTCGACCGTGACCAGGGTCGCGTTGAAGCTGCGCGGGTCCTCGTCGCGGCCGGTGTCGAACAGCGCCTGCAGGTCCCAGTAGTCGGCGGAGGTGAAGGCGATGCGCTCGCGCTCGCGCTCGACGACCAGCCGCGTCGCCACCGACTGCACCCGGCCGGCCGACAGCCGGGGCTTGACCTTCTTCCACAGCACCGGGCTGACCTCGTAGCCGTACAGCCGGTCCAGGATGCGGCGGGTCTCCTGCGCGTCGACCAGGCGAAGGTTGAGCGCGCGCGGGTTGGAGACGGCGTCCCGGATCGCCTGCGGCGTGATCTCGTGGAAGACCATGCGGTGCACCGGGACCTTGGGCTTCAGCACCTCGCGGAGGTGCCAGGCGATCGCCTCGCCCTCGCGGTCCTCGTCGGTGGCGAGGTAGAGCTCGTCAGCGTCCTTGAGCAGCTGCTTGAGCTTGGAGACCTGGGACTTCTTGTCCGGGTTGACGACATAGAGCGGCTCGAACTCGTGGTCCACGTTCACCCCGAGACGGGCCCATGCCTCGCCTTTGAACTTCTCGGGGATGTCATCCGCCTTTTCCGGCAAATCCCGAATGTGGCCGATGCTGGACTCCACGATGTAGCCGCGCCCGAGGTACCCGGCGATCGTCTTCGCCTTCGCGGGCGACTCGACGATCACCAGGCGGGTTCCGCCGGCGTTGCCGTTGTTGGCTGGCACGCTGCTTCCTACCTCGCTGTTCGCTGTCGTTCTCCTACCGGACGGCGCCGGCCCGCCGTGGGCGGCGGTCCTGTGCGGCCCCGTCACAGGCACGAAGGTAACCCGCCGTCGGAAAGTTCTCCCCGTCGGACTACCCGGTCACTTACCGGTGTTCCACGTACCTGGACCCGATACCCACGAGGACGCAGAATAGAGCCCAGAGAGTGCCAGCGTCCCCTTGCACACCCTTCGGAGACTAATGGCTTTGCTCCAGTACTCCTATTTGGACCTCTATCTACCCCGGGGCACGTCCCGGGAGGACGCCCGCCGGGTTCTCACCGAGCACGCCGAGTACGGGCATTGGGAACTCGACCGCCTGCGGCTGTACCCCGACGGCCGGCGGTACGTCCGCCTGCGCCGCAAGGTCCTCCGCGTGTCCAGCACCCTCTGACCGCCGGACGGCCGCCGGGCCTTGCCGCCGCGGACGCGCCACAACCGCCGCTTCCCCGCAGGGTGTGGTGGAGCACCACCTCCCCGTGGCCCGGCCGGCCGGCCACTCGCCGTGTCCGGCAGGCGCCCGGCGTCCGCGCCGGGCGTCCCGCGTCCCGGAGGACGCCGCGCCGCCCGTCGCGCCCGCTTCACCTGGCCCGGACCCGGTGTGCCCTGGTCAGGCAGCACACCACACCCCGGTCAGGACATGGCGTGCCGGACCGGCGTGATCTCGCCGGCCGCCCAGCACACTGTAACTCCCCTGTCGGCTTCTGTAATCCCCTGTCCCACCCCGCCGGCCGCCATCACCTCTCGGGCGACCATGATCGAACCGGCGCCCATCGTCGGCGGCTGCGACCCCCGACCTGGCTTCGCCCCCGATTCCCACGCGGCATCACCCGCTCCCGCCCCCGACGCGGCTTCGCCCACCCGAGCCCGGACATGGCTTGCCGGCCCCCGGCCCGGACATGGCTTGCCGGCCCCGAGTCCGGACATGGCCTTGCCGGTCGCGAGCCCGGACATGGCTTTGCCCGCCCCGGGCCGCGCACCCGGGACGGGCAAAGCTCTGTGCTTCGCCGCACGCGATCAGCTCCACGGCCCCAGAACCGCGGCCGGACTCGCGAGCGGCGAAGCGCCGGTGGACTCCGCCGCCGACGATGGACGGCGGAGGTGCCGGCGCCGCTCCGGCCACCCGGGCCGGGCGCGGATCTCCCCCACGAGATCCACACCCGCCCGGTACGGCCGGGCGGCGCCCGATGCCCGGCCGGGCGCACCGGGAGGGGTGCCCGGCCGGACCGGTTCGGTCACCGCCGGCGCGGGCGCAACCGCCGGGTGCCGGCGGAGAACGCCGCGGCCGCCGCGGCGAACAGGCCGCCCACGATCAGGGCCACCACCGAGCCGGAGTTCATCCCGGTGAGCCCGATCGGCCGGTCGGCGCTCATCAGATCCATCGAGCCGACCGGCAGGCTCTTGACCACCGCACCGGCCGGGGTACCGGACACGACCTTGCGCGCCTGGTCGACGGCGCCACCCGCCGCCCGCTCCTTACCGGAGAGCGACGGCGCACCCGCCGGGTTCTCCTCGGCGGCCGCGCCGCCGGGGACCGGGCCGCCCGACCTGCGGGCCAGATCCCGGACGTCCTGCCGGCCCGGCACCTTCGGCAGCTCCGGCAGGACTCCCTGACCGGCCATCTTGGTGCTTGAGGTCGGTCCGGTGTTACCGGCCAGGTGGCCCCGGCCGGGGCCGCCGACCGAGGCGCCGCCCAGGCAGCCCGCACCCGCGTCACCGAGGACGGCGACGGCGTTGCCGCAGGCGTTGATCGGCGCGGTGATCGGCGCGACGATCTGGTTGCCACCGAGGACGCTGTGCCGGCCGTCGGTCCGGTTGCCGCCGGCACCGCCACCGGAGCCGCCCTGCACCGAGGCACCACCGCGGCATCCCGCGAAGGCCCCGCCCAGCACCGCGACGGCGTTGCCGCAGACGTTGACCGGGGCGGTGATCGGCGCGACGATCTGGTTGCCACCGAGGACGCTGTGCCGGCCGTCGGTCCGGTTGCCGCCGGCACCGCCACCGGAGCCGGCCGGGGGGACGCTGACACCGCCCGGGCACCCGGCCTTCCCGTTGCCGACCGCGTTGCCGCACGCGTTGATCGGCGCGGTGATCGGCGCGACGATCTGGTTGCCGCCGCCGATGCTGGACCATCCGTCGGTCCCGTTGCCACCGGCCCCCCCGCCCTGCCCCGGCCCGCCCGGCTGACCGGGACCACCGGGGTGACCCGGACCGCCCGGCTGACCGGGACCACCGGGGTGACCCGGACCGCCCGGCTGACCGGGACCACCGGGGTGACCGGGCCCGCCCGGGTGCCCCGGACCGCCCGGGTAACCGGGACCACCGGGGTGCCCCGGACCACCGGGGTGCCCCGGACCACCCGGGTGCCCCGGACCACCCGGGTGCCCCGGACCACCGGGGTGACCCGGACTGCCCGGCTGACCGGGACCACCAGGATGACCCGGACCGCCCGGGTGACCCGGCCCGCCCGGCCGGCCTGGGCCACCGGGCCGACCCGGTCCGGCGGGGCCGCCCGGCCGGCCCGGCCCGTTCGGCCGCACGACCTCGGCGCCGCCCTCACAGCCGGAGAAGGCCTCGCCGATCACCGCGACCGAGTTGCCGCAGACGTTGATCGGCG
>NZ_BOOU01000067.1 GCF_016863395.1 Sphaerisporangium rufum
CGCGACCACCTGGTTGCCGCCCAGCACGCTGTGCCGGCCGTCGGTCCGGTTGCCACCCGCACCGCCACCACCGCCGCCGCGGACCGAGGCGCCACCCTCGCAGCCTGCGTCCGACCGTCCCACCAGGGAGACGGCGTTGCCGCAGGCGTTGATCGGCGCGGTGATCGGCGCGACCACCTGGTTGCCGCCCAGCACGCTGTGCCGGCCGTCGGTCCGGTTGCCGCCGGCGCCGCCGTCCCCGCCGCCCTGGACGGACGCGCCGCCCCGCGAGGACGCGGTCGACTCGCCGAGCACGGCCACCGCGTTGCCGCTGACGTCGACGGGAAGGGTGATGGGGGCCTTGATCTGGTTGCCGCCGCCGACCGAGCCGGAACCGTCGGTGTCGGCCAGGGCCGGGCCGTTGCCGAGCGTCATCACGGCCAGTGCGAGTAGAGCAGCGGGAGCGGAGCCCTTCGCCCACGTACGCATACAGATGCTCCTTGATTCGGGGGGATGTTTCATGACATGTCGCGCTTTCAGGGGCCGGCCGACCGGTCGGATGCGGCACGGCCGGCGGACCCACGACGGACCGCACCACCGGACCACGGCCGTCACGAAGGGCCGGAAGGTGGAGAAAGGTGAGATGAGACGGCACGCGCGCGTACGGCACCGCCGGGGGCGGCGGAGGTCGCCAGTGGGATCTCCACCGGCCGCCACGGTCCACCATCGATGGGCGGACCATCGGTCAAGCGGCCGATACGAGATCCGGACGGCCGCGCCGGCTCGGTGCCCCGATCAGTCGGGGGAGAAAGAAGGATCGTCCACGGCCGGGCGGACGACGGGGATCGTCGCGCTCGCCGTCCGGGCGGGCGCGATCATGAGCCGCGGGTCGAACCCCGACCGCGCGACATCCCCGAAAGCCGGCCCGGACGGGCCGGAGCCGCCACCACGGGGCACGAAACCGTTCGCCCCCGCCGAATGGTCGGCGCTCGCCGGCTCGGGTGCGGCCGGCGTCGACTGGCTGGTCAGCCCGTCGACGCGCCGCCCGACCATCGCTCCGGCATCGGCCGGAGCACTGTCGCCCGCCGTGGGGAAACCGCCGGCCGACGCCGGCCCGGGGGCGACATGAGGAACCGCGGAGCCTTGACGGCGCACCTCGCGAGTATCGGTGACCTCCATGTCGGCGGCCGCTTGCCAGGCGGCGCCGATTTCATGGGAGGCCTCGGTGGCCGGGACGCGACCCGCCGGAACGGTGACCTCCGCCGCGGCGGGATCCGCGCCGACGACGGCGAGCACGACACCGGCCAGCCAGCCGAGGAGGATCAGGCCGCCGGCGGCGAGCAGCCGATCGAGCAGGTGGCCGGCCACGACCCGTGCCATCCGGCGCACCCGCGCGATGATCGCTGCGGACCGGTCCCCCCGGAAGGTTACGGGCACGCACCGGACGAGGGCGGATGATCCACCCAGAGTCCACCCTTCCGGTGTGCGTGCCACGTAACCTCCCGAGCTCCTCGGCCGACCCGCCCTGAACGAGCCGGCCGCGGGAACCAACCCCTCAACGGAAAGTCACCGTAGCAGTACGCCACGTGATGGCAACCACTTTTCGAGGAACTCGTCAGCAGCCGTCCAGGAAACGGTCAAGAACCCGGACGCCGAACTTGAGCGAATCCACCGGAACCCGCTCGTCTATCCCGTGAAACATGCCGGAGAAGTCAAGGTCGGCCGGCAACTTGAGCGGAGCGAACCCGAAGCCCCGGATGCCCAGGCGGCTGAAGGCCTTGAGGTCCGTACCGCCGGACAGCGTGTAGGGCACGGCCCGTGCCGACGGATCCTCCGCGAGGAGCGCCTCGGACATCGCCCGCACCAGAGATCCCTCGAAAGCGGTCTCGACCGCGATGTCGTGGTGCACGAACTCCCGCGTCACGTTCGGGCCGAGCAGTTCGTCGATCGTGGCGAAGAACTCCTGCTCGTACCCGGGCAGGAACCGCCCGTCCACGTGCGCCGTCGCGGTCTGCGGGATGACGTTGGCCTTGTACCCCGCGTCCAACATCGTCGGATTCGCGGTGTTCTTCAGCGTCGCCCCGATCATGCGGGCCAGCGGGCCCAGCTTGGCGGCCGTCGCCTCGGCGTCCCCGGCCTCCACCTCGATACCGAACGCCTCCTGGAAGAAGGCCGACACGGTCGGCGTCAGCCGGACCGGCCACTCGTACCGCCCGATCCGGCCCACCGCCTCAGCGAGCTCGGTGACGGCGTTCTCGGCGTTCAACATCGACCCGTGCCCGGCGCGCCCGGCGGCGGTCAGCCTCATCCAGGCGATGCCCTTCTCCGCGGCCTCGATCAGGTAGAGCCGCCGCTGCTCGTCCAGCGACACGCTGAACCCGCCCACCTCGCCGATCGCCTCGGTGCACCCCTCGAACAGGTCGCCGTGATGCTCGGCCAGCCACTGCGCGCCGTACGCGCCGCCGGCCTCCTCGTCGGCGGTGAAAGCCAGCACCACGTCACGCGGCGGACGGCGCCCCTCGGTCAGGCGCTGCCGCACCACCGCGAGGATCATGGCGTCCATGTCCTTCATGTCGACCGCGCCCCGCCCCCAGACGCACCCGTCGGCGATCTCCCCGCTGAGCGGATGATGCGTCCAGTCACCGGCGTTGAACGGGACCACGTCCAGGTGCCCGTGCAGCAGCAGCGCGTCCCGGCCGGGGTCGGTGCCCTCGATGCGCGCGATCACGCTGGTCCGCCGGTCGTCGCTTTCCAGCAGCCGCGGCTCCAGGCCGACCTCGGCCAGCTTGCCGGCGACGTACTCGGCGGCGGCCCGCTCCCCAGGCCCCGCGTTGTCTCCGGCGTTCGTCGTGTCGATGCGGATCAGGTCGCGGCACAGTCCGACGACCTCCTCCTCACCGTTGAACGAGGTCATGGCTGCTCCTTCGGGTCGGATTCCGGCTCACCTGCCCATCCTGCCGCCGTACCCCGCAAGGGCGCATCCGGCATCCTTCCCGCCCATGGCCTGTCCAGATGGCGGTATGACGCAGTGCCCGGAGTTTGCTAACCTAGTGCAGCCGACGCGGAGAGACGTCTTCCCGTGCAGGCACCACGTCCGGGTGGCGGAATAGGCAGACGCGCTAGCTTGAGGTGCTAGTGCCCTTCACGGGGCATGGGGGTTCAAGTCCCCCCTCGGACACAAACCGGTACCCATGTGGTCCTGGTCGCCGGAAGCGGTGACCAGGACTTTTCGTTGTGCGGGTTGGCAGGCCGGCCGTGGGCGTACGCCGACATCGCCTTCGCCTCCCGTCTGCCCCCCGGCTCTGATCACGATTCGCCGGTCCGGCCATCAACTGCCACCCCGCGGTGACCTTGCCGCTCGAACTTCCCCGCCGCCCCGCGGATCAGACGCGGTGGCACAGGAACAGGAAGGCGGTACCCGGTCTGTCGGCGAGCCGCGGGGCGGGCAGGCCGACAGCGGCGAGGGCGCGACCGGTGAGGCGTATCTGACCCGACGCCCAGTCGGGGCGGCGGTCGGGCGGTCCGGATACCTGGCCGGGAATGACCTCGACGACGTACTCCGCGTCGGGGTCGAGGCCCGGGAGTCGCATCGGCGCTGTCCGCTCTTCGACGGTGGTCTCCAACTGCACGTAGGCGTACACGGCCCGGCTCCGGTCGAGCGCGACGATGCCGTGGACCCACGCGGCGGGGTCGGGATGGTCGGCCCGCACCACCTCACCGGTGTGCAGCAGCGGGCGCAGTTCCTTGTACAGGGCGATCCACCCGGCCAGCGCGGCCCGCTCGGCAGGGGGCCACGCGGTGATGTCGGCCTCGATCCCGGCATGTCCGAACAAGGCGGTGGCGGCCCGGAAATCGAGCGTGGTGGCGCGCCCGGTGAGGTGGGACGAGGGGGAGCCGACGTGCGAGCCGATCAACTCGTACGGTAGCAGCAGGCTGGTCCAGCGCTGGATGTGCTGCCGTTCGATGGGGTCGAGGTTGTCCGAGCCCCAGACGCGGTCGGTGCGTTCCAGGATGCCGAGGTCGGCTCGGGCGCCGCCGGAGGAGCACGACTCGATCTCCAGGGTGGGGAACCGGTCGCGCAGATCGTCCAGCAGCCGGTAGACGGCCTCGGTCTGCGTATGAGTACCGGGCACGCCTTCGTGCACGGGCTCGGCCAGGTCGCGGTTGTGATCCCACTTGATGTAGTCGATTCCGTACTCGGCCACCAGGTCGCCGATCCGGTCCAGCAGGTAGGCGTACACTTCGGGGCGCGCCAGGTCAAGGGTGTGCTGGTCGCGCCGGGGCAGCGGCCAGCGCCGCGAGTCGGCCAGCAGCCAGTCCGGATGGGCACGGACCAGGTCGGAGTCGACGTTCGCCATCTCAGGTTCGAGCCACAGCCCGAACTGCATGCCGTGCTCGCGCACCCGGTGGACCAGTTTGTGGAGGCCGTTCGGCCAGACGGTCTCGTCCACGTACCAGTCACCGAGACCCGCGTCGTCGCTCCTGCGGTGGCGGAACCAGCCGTCGTCGACGACGAACCGCTCGGCACCCACCTCCGCCGCGACGTCGGCGAGCGCGAGCAGGCGGTCCTCACGGTGGTCGAAGTAGACCGCCTCCCAGGTGTTCATCGTCACCGGACGCGCCGACCTCGGGTGGGTCGGCCGGGCGCGCACCATGGCGTGGAACCGGCGGCTCAGCCCGTCCAGACCGGCGTCGGAGGTGGCGAAGTACACCCACGGCGTGCTGTACGACTCCCCTTGGCCGAGTCGTACCTCGCCGGGTTCGAGCAACTCGCCGGCGGCGAGCACGCCGTTCCCCTCGGGGAGCCGTTCGACGTACTGGACGTGGTTACCGCTCCAGGCGACGTGCACCGCCCACACTTCGCCGGTCCGGAACCCGAACCCCGGAGTGCCGGCGATGAGCGGGCCGGCGTCGAACCAGGTCCGACCGCGGCGGTTCTCTCGTGACCAGGCGCCCTGCCGCAGCGGCGCCCGCTGCGGAGACCGCTCCCTGGCCCAGCGGCCGGCGAAGTCGAGCACCTCCCCGGCCTGTGCGGGCAGCGGCATAAGGCAGGCCAGGCGGTCCAGCGTGTACGGCGAGGTGGCGGTGTTGAGGAGTGTGTGCCGCATCCGCAGCACACCCTGCGGCGTCAGCTCGATCTCGGTGGCCAGGTCCAGCCCGCAGCCGGGGTCCGTGGCAAGGGCCTCGACCCGGCTTCCGCGCACGGTGACGGCCTGGGCCAGGGTGAACCGGGGGGGCCGCCAGCCGCCGTCGTGGCGTCCGGACAGGACCGGCCGGCCGAACCAGCCGTCGCCTTGGCTCGGCACCACGTCCTGGCCGGGCACCGGCGGAAGCCAGGTGAGCGGTCCTGGGTTGACACCCCAGTGCAACACGCGCGGCGTACACGGGCCGGCGAGGTCGAGGACGACGCCGACGTCGTCCGCGGACAGGACGATCATCAAAGCTCCAGACCCGTCAGCTCGTTGGCGCTGCGCAGCACGCCGGGAGCGGCGAGGGCGGACGGGTCGTCCAGCACCGCGGAGGTTCGCACGAGGAAGGTGTGTGATCGTCCGGCCGGCAGGGAGACCAGCATGTCGTCCACCACCGCGTCGGCGGCGACCTTGTCGGGCAGCAGTGCGATATCGCGGGTGAAGGAGACCGCCCGCACCCCGACCCGATAGCCGCCGGGCACCCTCTCGACGGTCGTGGTGAGCGACGCGGGCTCGTACGCCAGGTCTCGGTCCTCCGCGAACAGGTGACAGGCGCGGACGGCGCCGGCGGCCATCACCAGCACCTCTCGCTCGGCGTCGGCCGGTTCGAGCAGGTCGCCGGGCAATTCGACGGACGCCACCGAGCGGGGTGGTACGGCGAGGGGCAGATCGGCGCCGGCCAGCACGTTTCCGGCGAACGTCTGCCGGATCGCGACCACCGTCCCCGTCCAGGTCTCGTCGTGGTCGTTGACGGCCATCAGCATGGTCCGGCCGTCCCTTGGCTGGACGGTGAGCAGCCGGGGTGCGAAGGCGTGCGTGAGGGCGTAGTAGAGGGGCTTGGGCCGTTCATCGCCGTCCACGGCCGCCCAGGACGTGACCGGCCAGCAGTCGTTGAGCTGCCACACCAGCGCCCCGGCCGTGCGCGGCCACCAGGAGCGGAAGTGCTCGATGCCGAACGCGACGGCGCGGGCCTGGTTGAGCTGTGCCGCCCAGTGCCAGCCCTCGAAGGAGGTGGGCACGGAAAGGTGCGGTTCCATCCCCCGGTCGAGCTTGAGGTTCCCGTTCTCGGCCTTCTGGTGGAGCAGGAATCCCGGGGAGGCCGGCGTCATCGGCTCGTCGTGGATCCACCTGGTCAGGGTGCGCCAGGTGGGCGGTCCCTGGAAGCCGAACTCGGCGCAGAAGCGCGGGACGCGGTCGCGGTAGTGCGTGTAGTCGGCCGAGTTCCAGACGGCCCATTCGTGCCTGGTGCCGTGATCGTCGCCATTCGGCGGCAGGCCGGCGGGCCCGTAAGGGCTGCCGGGCGCGTATGGCCTGGTGGGGTCGAGCTCGGCCACGATCCTTGGCAGCAGTTCGGTGTAGTAGCCGAGCCCCCAGGTGCGCCCCTGCAGCGTGTCGCGCCAGCCGGGCCACTCCTCGAAGGCCTCCAGATTCTCGTTGTTGCCGTTCCACAGTGCCAGCGAGGGATGGGAGGCCAGGCGGGTGACGTTCTCGCGCGCCTCGGCCTCGACCTCGCTCCGCAGCGGCTCCTCCTCCGCGTAGAAGGCGCAGGCGAAGGGGAAGTCCTGCCACACGAGCACGCCTCGCTCGTCGCAGACGTCGTAGAAGTCGTCGCTCTCGTAGATGCCGCCGCCCCAGACGCGCAGCATGTTCATGTTCGCGGCCACGGCCTGATCGACCCGGCGGCCGATCCGCTCACGGTCGACGCGGGTGAGGAAGTGGTCGTCGGGAATCCAGTTGGCGCCCTTGGCGAAGACGGGCCTGCCGTTGACGACGAAGGTGAACCCGCTGCCGATGTGGTCGGGCTCGGTCTGGAGGGTGATCGTGCGGAAGCCGACGCGGCGCCGCACGACGTCCACCGGCCGGTCTTCGTGGAGGAGCGTGACCGTCAGGTCGTACAACGGCTGGTCGCCGTAGCCGGCCGGCCACCACAACCGCACCTGCGGTGCCAGCACGGTGACGGTGGCCGCGCCGCCGGATACCGGCTCCTGCTCGGAGCGGTCTCCCACGTCGACCGTGATGCTGTAGTCACCGTCGCCGGCATGGTCGAGTTCCACGTGGACCTCGACGCGGCCGGCGCCGTCCGGGTCCACGGTCACCAGCGGGCGTACCTGGGAGAGCCGGGCAGTGCGCCAGCGCTCCAGCCGTACCGGCTTCCAGATGCCGGCGGTCTGCAGGTCGGGGCCCCAGTCCCAGCCGAATGAGCAGGCCATCTTTCGGATGGCGTTGTAGGGATGCGGGTATGCGCGCTTGCGCGAACCCAGCGTCTCCTCCATCTGCTCGGCATGGTTCAGGGCGGAGTGGATCGCCACCACGAGTTCGTTCGCGCCGTCCCGCAGTATCTCGCCCACATCGAAGCGATATCCGCGATGCATGTTGGCGGTGCGGCCGAGCGGCCTGCCGTTGAGACGTACCGTCGCGACCGTGTCGATGCCGTCGAATACCAGGTCGACCCGCTCTCCGGCCCGCCCGGCCCGGGTCTGGAAGGTCGTCGTGTACGTCCAGTCGGCGCGGTGCATCCACACCAGTTCGGCCTCGTTCCGGTCCAGGTACGGGTCGGGGATGAGGCCGGCCGCCATGAGGTCGAGGTGCGAGCCGCCCGGCACCCGCGCCGGGATGTCGCGGCCGGCGACGGTATCCGGGATGTCCTCTCCGGCTGCCCGCAGGTGCCACCCTTCCTGCAACATCTCGCGGATCATTCGCCCTCTTCTCCCCGATACCGGCACTACGATCTCAGGAGTATTTCTTAGGTAAGTTACTGAAGTTAGTCAAGTGCCCTGCCGGGAGAAGGTGCCGGCGGAACGCCGAGATCGCGGGTCCGGCCGACCGTGGCACCGGCCGGCCGGCATGGCCGCCCGTACCCGCCGGCCCTGATGGCGCCCAGGTGGCGGACCGTTCGCTCAGGTGCGGCCGCGCCCTCGCCGCCGCACTCACCGCCCGGCCAGGCCGCGGATCCGCCCGCCACGGCGAGCCGTACCAGCCCGGCGCGACCGCCGGGAGCCGGGGAACCGGCCGTACCACCTCCGCTGAAACTTCCATGGGCATTGACTTACTTAAGTGGACGAACTAACAATGCTCACCATCGTTCGAGAGGACCAGCTGCCATGTCCATGAAGACCCCACGCGCGTTCACCCGCGTAGCCGCCGGGTTCGCCGCGTCCATAGTCGTCGCCGGTTGCTCCTCGTCCGCGGGTGCACCGGGACAGGCGGCCGGAGCGTCGTCCGGAGCCGGGGGCTCGGCGGGAGCCTCGAAGCCCCTGGTGGTCTACACCGGCGCGACCGGCGACATCCAGCCCATCTTCAACCCCTACCTGCCGGGTTCCCTCGGCGGCGGGGGCATGATCTTCGAGTCGTTGTTCTTCTACAACATCGTCCGCAACGAGGCGCCCCGGCCCCGGCTCGGCGAGAGCTTCTCCTGGAACGACGACGGCACGGAGCTGTCGATCACGCTGCGCAGCGGCGTCAATTGGTCCGACGGCCGGCCGTTCACCGCCAAGGACGTCGTGTTCACCCTGAACATGATCGCGAAGTACAAGGCCCTGAACAACACGGGCTACCGGGGCAAGGCGACCGCCACCGACGACACCCACGTAGTGATCAAGTTCGATGAGCCGTCCTTCCTGGACGGCCCGCAGATACTCGGCCGGATCTGGATCGTGCCCGAGCACAAGTGGAAGGACTTCCCGGACCCCACCAAGGAGCAGCTCCGAGAGGCCGTCGGCACCGGGCCCTACCTGGTCGACGATCTCAAGCCCCAGGCGTTCACGTTGAAGGCGAACCCCGGCTACCGGGACGGCGAACCCGCCGTGAAGAAGATCCGTTTCCCCTCGCTGTCGGGCAACCAGTCCGGCGCCACCGCCCTCAAGGCGGGCCAGATCGACTGGCAGACCGGACCGGTGCCGGACATCGCGAACGTGGAACAGAGCTACCCCGGGTACAAGCTGATCATCACCCCGCTGAACCAGATGGTGATGGACACCTGCGCCAACGCCGACCTGGGATGCAAGGGCCCGCAGACCGACCCCGCCGTCCGCCAGGCGATGTACTACGCCGTCAACCGGACCCAGTTGAACGCGCTGGCCTTCGAGAACACCAGCGCCGAGATCTCGCCGAGCATGGCGCTGGTGCAGCGGGACCAGGCGGTGATGTCCGGCCGGCTGCAGAACAAGGTCGCGCCGATGCAGCCGGATCCGGCCAAGGCGCAGCAGATCCTCGAAAGTGCGGGCTACGCGAAGGGCGCCGACGGGATCTACGCCAAGGACGGCAAGCCCGTCAAGCTGACGCTCAAGACGGTCGCCGGATGGACCGACTACATCACCGCGGCCGACACGCTGAGCCAGCAGCTGGCGAAGTCCGGTATCAAGGTCACCGCGCAACAGCTGTCGTACAACGAATGGGCCGGTGCGCGACAGCGCGGCGACTTCCAACTGATGCTCGACTCGCTGTTCCAGGGCCCGGCCGCCGACCCGTTCTACGTCTACAGCTACTTCTACAGCACCGACAGCACCGACAAGGTCGGCGGGGCGGCCGGCAACAATGTCAGCCGCTTCTCCGATCCTGAGGTGGACAAGGCCCTCGCCGAACTGAAGAAGATCGACATATCGGACACCGCTCCGCGGCAACCGTACTTCGACACGATCCAGACGCGCATCGAGCAGGCGATGCCCTACATCCCGCTGCTCACCCAGGGGACGATCAACATCTACAACGCCGGGAAGTTCACCGGCTGGCCGGCCAAGGAGGACCTGTACGCCTTCCCGGCGGCCTGGCAGGCGCCGGACGCCTCGGAGATCTACCTCCGGCTCAAGCCCACCGGCAAGTGATCCGATGCGGTACTACCTCCGCAAGTTCGGTTTCTACCTGGCCGCCCTGTGGGCGGCGGTCACGCTGAACTTCTTCATCCCCCGGATGATGCCCGGCGACCCGGTGAGCATCCTGATGGCGAAGCTGCAGCAGCGGGGCGGCTCGGTGAACCCCGAGGCCCGCAGAGCCTACGAACTGCTGCTCGGCACCGACACGGGTGAGCCGCTGGCCAGACAGTATCTGTCCTATCTCGGCAACATGCTGCACGGCGACTTCGGGATCTCGGTCAGCGCCTACCCGGTGCCCGTCTCGGAGGTCATCGCCACCTCCCTGCCCTGGACGGTCGTGCTGGTGGGCATCGCGACGGTGCTGTCGGTCCTGGTCGGCACCGGGCTCGGGATGCTGGTGGGATGGCGGCGGGGCACCTGGCTCGACGCGCTGGTGCCCGCCACCACGGTGCTGGCGGCGGTGCCGTACTTCTGGCTGGCGCTCGTCCTCGTCGCCGTGCTCGGCTCCGCGCTGGGCTGGTTCCCGCTCATCGGCGGCTACGACGTCGACTTCACCCCCGGGTGGAACCTCGACTTCCTCGGCTCGGCCGTCCATCACGGCGTCCTGCCCGCGCTGACGATCGTGATCTCGTCGGTGGGCGGCTGGCTGCTGGGAATGCGCAACATGATGGTGTCCACGCTGTCCGAGGACTACGTGCTCACCGCCACCGCGAAAGGGCTGCCGAACAGGCGCGTGATGATCTGGTACGCCGCCCGCAACGCGGCGCTGCCGTCGATCGCCGGGTTCGCCATCTCCCTCGGATTCGTGGTGGCCGGTTCCATCGTCACCGAGCAGGTCTTCTCCTATCCCGGCATCGGCTCGAAGCTGCTGGAGGCCGTGCAGAACAACGACTACGCGCTCATGCAGGGCATCTTCCTGGTCACGACCGTGGCGGTGCTCGGAGCCAACCTGGTGGTCGACCTGCTCTACAGCGTCATCGACCCACGGACCCGCGCGGGAGCGAACGCATGACCGATCTCGGTCCGGATTCCCCGGCGCCCCGGCGCGCCGTGCTGCCCCGGTCGTCGCCCAAGCTGGTCACCGGGCTCGCCCTGATCGCCGCGATCGCCCTTTTCGGCGTCGCCGGCCCGCTCTTCGTCGGCGAGCCGGGCGCGATCAACGACATCGGACTGGCTCCGCCCGGCGGAGGCCATCTCCTCGGCACCACGCAGCTGGGCCAGGATGTACTGGCCCAGATCGCGTACGCGACCAGGGGTTCGCTCTACATCGGCGTGCTCGTCGGCGTGATGGCCACGGTCCTGTCGGCGCTGTTCGGCATCGTGGGCAGCTACGTCGGCGGCGCGGTGGACGAGGCGTTCTCGCTGTTCTCCAACGTGATGCTGGTGATCCCCGGCCTCCCGCTGGTCATCGTCATCTCCGCGTTCGTGCCGCCCGAGCAGCGAGGCGCGTGGACCATCGCGGTGGTGCTCGCGGTCACCGGCTGGGCCGGGGCGGCCCGGGTGCTTCGCGCGCAGACGCTGACGCTGCGCAACCGGGAGTACGTCCTGGCCGCCCGCGTGGCGGGGGAGCCGGCGTGGCGGATCATCGTCGTCGAGATGCTGCCGAACCTCCTGCCGCTGCTGGCCTCCCAGTTCGTGTTCTCGGTGATCGCGGCGATCCTTTCCGAGGCGGGCCTGTCGTTCCTCGGGCTCGGCGCCTCGAATTCCTCCACCCTCGGCACGATGCTCTACTACGCCCAGAACGGTTTCGCGCTGCAACGCGGCGCGTGGTGGTGGTTCGTGCCGCCGGGCCTGATCATCGCACTGTTCGGGTGCGGTCTCGCACTGGTCAACTTCAGCATCGACGAGATCATCGACCCCAAGCTGCGCACCGTACCGCGCCGGATCCGGCAGCGGCGGCGCGCCCCGGCACCGGTGGAGCGGCCCGCGCCGGACACCGCGGTGAGCGTGCGGAACCTCTCGGTGACCTACGGGAACGCGGTGCCGGCGGTCAAGGACGTGTCGCTGGAGGTACGGCGGGGCGAGATTCTGGGCCTGGCGGGTGAGTCGGGCAGCGGGAAGACGACGCTCGCGTACGCGATCAACCGCCTGCACCGGCCGCCGGCGCAGGTCACCGCGGGGTCGGTCACCTTTCACGACCGGGACGGCGGGGACGTGGACGTGCTCGCCCTGCCGCCCGGCGAGCTGCGCGCCTTCCGGTGGTCCCAGCTGTCGGTGGTGTTCCAGGGAGCGATGAACTCGCTGAACCCGGTCATGACGATCCGAGCGCAACTGGAGGACGTACTCGCCACGCACCGCCCCCACCTGTCGCGGAGCGATCGCCGGGCGCGCTGTGCCAGGTCGCTGGAGTTGGTGGGTGTGGACCCGGCACGGCTGCGCTCCTATCCCCACGAGCTGTCCGGCGGCATGCGACAGCGCGTCATGATCGCGATGGCCATGCTGCTAGATCCGCAGGTCATGATCATGGACGAGCCGACCAGCGCCCTGGACGTGGTGGTACAGCGAGGCATCCTCCGCGAGATCCTGCGCCTGCGTGACGAACTGGGGTTCGCGATCGTGCTCATCACCCACGATCTACCGCTCCTCCTCGAGGTGAGCGACCGCATCGCCGTGATGCTGGGCGGGGAGATCGTCGAGTGCGCGGCGACCGAGGAGATCCTCGCCGGACCCCGCCATGCCTATACCCGGCGCCTGCTCGAATCGTTTCCCAGCCTCACCGGGGAGCGCGGCGCGTTCGTCCGCTCCGGTGAGGCCACCGGAGGTGCGCGGTGACCACGCTCGACGTCAAGGATCTCGTCAAGGATTTCCGCATCCGAGACGGCCTGCGCGGCCGGCGGCTGCGGGCCGTGGACCGCGTGTCGTTCACGCTCACACCCGGCCGTACGGTCGCCCTGGTCGGCGAGTCGGGTTCGGGCAAGTCCACGATCGCCAGGATCATCGCCCGGCTCGAACGGCCCACCGCCGGACAGGTCGTCATGACGGACGAGGGCGGCGGCCGGGTGCCCGACCGGGACTATCGCGACCAGGTGCAGATGGTCTTCCAGGACCCGTTCTCCTCGCTGAACCCCTTCCACACCATCGAGCACCATCTGATCCGGCCACTGCTGCTGCACGGGCGGGCCCGGGCCGGCGCCGATGCCCGCAAGAAGGTCGCCGAACTGCTGGAACGGGTCAACCTGCCCGCACGCGACATCGCCCACCGCCGCCCGCACGAGCTGTCCGGCGGCCAGCGGCAGCGGGTCGCCATCGCTCGCGCGCTCGCGCCGGGGGCGAGGGTGATCGTGGCCGACGAACCCGTGTCCATGCTGGACGTCTCCATCCGGCTGGGCGTGCTGAACCTGCTGGCGCGCCTGCAACGCGAGGAGAACCTGGCCGTCCTCTACATCACCCACGACCTGGCCACCGCACGGCACTTCTCCGACGACATCCTCGTGCTCTACCGAGGCCGGGTCGTGGAGCGCGGCCCGGCGGACGAGGTCATCCTCGACCCACGGCACCCCTACACCCGGCTGCTGGCCGCCGCCTCGCCGAACCCGGAGGCGCGTGGCCGGTCTCTCGACATCGATGCGGCGGCTGTCGTGGCAGCCGGCGAGGCCCCCGCCTACGACCATCGGATCCAGTCGTGAGGCGGCAGATCCCCGGATCCACCAGGTAGCAGGAGGAGATCCATGAAACATCGCGTCGCGTTGGCCGCGGCGGCGGCCGTCGGCCTGGTGGCCGTGGGTGCCGCGCTCGTGAGCCCGCCGGCCTCCGCCGCCGGCAGCGGCTGTTCGGTGAAGTACAAGGTCGCCGGCGAGTGGCAGGGCGGCTTCCAGGGTGACGTCTCGATCACCAATCTGGGCGATCCGCTGACCGGCTGGACGCTGGAGTTCGACTTCCCCGACTCCGGGCAGCGCGTGAACAACGGCTGGAGCGCCGACTGGTCGCAGTCCGGCACGCACGTCACCGCCCGGAACATGAGCTGGAACGGCGCCCTGGCCGGCAACGCCTCGGTGTCCATCGGCTTCATCGGCGCGTGGGCCGGAGCCAACCCGGCGCCCACCGCGTTCAAGGTCAACGGTGTGGCGTGCGGCGGCGGCACGTCGACCCCCACCCCCACCCCCACCCTCACTCCCACGCCGACCCCCACCCCCACTCCGACGCCGCCGACCGGTCCCGCGCCGCGGTTGCGGGTGTCCGGCAACAAGATCGTCACCGCGGAGGGCAAGGCCTACCGGCTGCTCGGCGTCAGCCGCTCCGCCGGCGAGTACGCCTGCGTCCAGGGCAAGGGCACCTGGGACTTCGGCCCGGTGGACCAGGCCTCGGTGGACGCGATGAAGACCTGGAACATCCACGCCGTCCGCATCCCGCTCAACGAGGAGTGCTGGCTCGGCACGAACGGCTCGCCCGGCGGCGCCGCCTACCAGCAGGACGTCAAGGACTACGCGAACCTGCTGGTCGCCAACGGCATCACGCCGATCATCGACCTGCACTGGAACTGGGGACAGTTCACCGGCGTCTCCTGGGCGTGCACGGACACCACGGCGACCTGCCAGAAGCCGATGCCCGACGCGAAGTACGCCCCGCAGTTCTGGACCGGCGTGGCGAACGCCTTCAAGGGCAACGACGCGGTCGTCTTCGACCTGTTCAACGAGCCGTGGCCGGAGTACGGCACCGGCGACACCACCTCGGGCTGGAAGTGCCTGCGCGACGGCGGGAACTGCCCCGGCTTCACCTACGAGGTCGCGGGCATGCAGAGCCTGGTCGACGCCGTCCGGGCGACGGGGGCGACCAATATCGTCATGGTCGGCGGCCTCGCCTGGAGCAACGACCTGAGCCAGTGGCTGCAGTACAAGCCGAACGACCCGACCGGCAATCTGGTCGCCTCGTGGCACTCCTACAGCTTCAACTACTGCTCCAACGAAGCCTGCTGGGACAGCCAGATCGCCCCGCTCGCCGCGAAGGTCCCCGTGGTGACCGGCGAGTTCGGCGCGGACAACTGCGGCTACGACTACATGGACCGGCTCACCAGGTGGGCCGACAAGAACGGCGTCTCGTACCTGGCCTGGACCTGGAGCCCGTGGGGTTGCAGCAGCGGCGCGGTGCTGATCAAGGACTACGACGGCACCCCCGAGCCGGGCATCGGGGTGGGCTACCGGGCCCACCTGCTCACCCAGAACCCGTACGCGTGACCATCTGTCCCGACCGCAGGTGACCGCGCCGGGCCCGGCCATCGGACCGTGATGGCCGGGCCCTTCCGGCGAATACCGTCCCAGAGCCCGCGCCCGGCCACCCGAACGCCCTGGCCTCGCCCGGTTCTCATCACGCACCGCTTGATCTCCACCGCCCTGTCATGATCCGTCGCCACCGAAGCGCGGCGACTCACCGAGGAGTGCCATATGGCCGACCCACGCATGGACGCCTTCCGGAGCCGGCTCGGCGGCCTGGCCTACGGAGGCGACTACAACCCCGAGCAGTGGGACCGCGCCACCTGGCGGGAGGACGTCCGGCTCATGCGCGCGGCCGGGGTGAACCTGGTCTCGCTGGGGATCTTCGCCTGGGTCTCGATCGAACCGGAGCCCGGAAGGTACGAGTTCGACTGGCTCGACGAAGTCATGGACCTCCTGCACGAGGGCGGTGTCAGCGTCAACCTGGCCACCCCCACCGCCGCGCCGCCCGCCTGGCTCACCCGGCTGCACCCGGAAGTGGTCCCCATCATGGAGGACGGCCGGCCGCTCGGCCTGGGCAGCCGCCAGCACTTCGACCATTCCTCCCCCATCTACCGTCACTACGCGGCGACCATCGCCACCCGGCTCGCCGAGCGCTACTCCTTTCACCCGGCCCTGGCGATGTGGCACGTCAACAACGAGTACGGCCCCACCTCCTACAGCGAAGCCGCCGCGGCCGGCTTCCGCCGCTGGCTCCGGCGCAGGTATCACGACCTCGACACCCTCAACGACGCCTGGACCACCCGCTTCTGGGGCCAGGTCTACACCGAATGGGCGCAGATCGAGGTGTCCAACGTCATGGGCGTCTGGATGAACCCCGCTCGCCGCCTCGACTTCCGGCGCTTCACCTCCGACGCCCTGCTCGAGTGCTACCTCGCCGAGCGCGACATCCTCCGCTCCTTCCGCGACGACATCCCCATCATGACCAACCTGATGCCCTGCTATCCGCACGCCGACTACTGGAAGTGGGCGCCCGAGCAGGACGTCGCCGCCCTCGACATCTATCCCGACCCCGGCCACCCCGACGCACACATATCGTCCGCCTTCCACTACGACATGTGCCGCTCGCTCAAAGCCGGCCGGCCGTGGATGGTCATGGAGCAGGCCGCGAGCGCCATCAACTCCAGAGACGTCAACCTGGTCAGGGAGCCCGGGCGGATGCGGCTCGGCTCGCTGCAGGCACTGGCACGCGGTTCCGACTCGGTGATGTTCTTCCAGTGGCGGGCCGCCCGGGGCGGGCAGGAGCGGTTCCACTCCGCGATGGTTCCGCACTCCGGCCCGGACTCGCGGACCTTCCGCGAGGTCGCCGGCCTCGGCCGCGAGCTGGGACTCCTCGCCCCGGTGGCGGGCACGACCACGCGACGCGCGGACGTCGCGATCCTGTTCGACTGGGACGGCCGGTGGGGGCTTGAGGACACCGGGCGGCTGCCCCGCAACGACTTCGACTACACCGGCGTCGTCCTGCGCCACCACCGGCCGCTGTGGGAGCACCACCACCCGGTCGACGTCGTGTCGTCCAAGAGCGACCTGAATCCGTACCAGGTCCTGATCGTCCCCAACGCGTATCTGATCGACGACGAGGGGGCCGCGGCCGTCACCGAGTTCGCCCATGCCGGCGGCACGGTGGTGATGTCCTTCTTCTCCGGCGTCGCCGACGAGTGCGACCGGGTCCGCCCCGACGGGTATCCGGGGGCCTTCCGCCGGCTGATCGGGGCGAAGATCGACGAATACTGGCCGGCGCGTCCCGGCGAGCGGTTCGCGGTCCGGTTCGCCGACGGACGGACCGCCACCGCGAGCTGGTGGCGTGAGGACATCCATCTCGAAACCGGCAGCGCGCTGGCGACGTACGCCGACGGGCCGCTGGCGGGGCGCGCCGCGGTCGTCACGAACTCCTACGGCTCCGGACGGGTCGTCTACCTCGCGACCCTCCTGGAGGACGCCGCCTTCGACGCCGTCGTGCTGGACGCCGTGCGGAGCTCCGGCGTGGCGGATCCCTTCCCCGGCGTCCCCGCGCACGTCGAATGCACGGTACGGGAGGACGAGCGGAACGAACACCTCTTCCTGCTCAACCACCACCCTGACGTCCCGGTCACCGTTTCCCTGGACCGCCCGGGAACCGACCTTCTCACCGGCGCCCCGGCCGCCGGAGAGATCACCTTGGCCCCCCTCGGCGCCGCGGTCGTCCACCGGACCCGGTGACCCGCTTCTGTCCGATCACGCTCGGCAGGGGCCGGCGCCGGCGGTGAGCGACCACCCGCCGATGTCAGGCCCGGGCGTCCAGTTGCAGGGAGGCCATCTCGCTCTGCAGGACGAGTACGGCACCGCCGATCGCGGCCGCGTCCGATCCGCTGACCGAGGTGACCACGCGCACCGGGTGCGCCCGCCGGGCGAAGGTACGCCGTTGCACCTCCTCTTCGATCACTGACCGGTAGATCGGTCCGGCCGTGGCGAAACTGGGGCCGGCGAGCACGATCAGATCAAGGTCGAACAGGCTCGTCAGGGTGACGGCGGCGGTGCCGAGGTGGCGGGCGGAGCGCTCGATGAGGGCGCGCGCCGTAGGGTCTCCGGCGATGGCGGCGGTCGCGATCCGCGCGAACCCGGGCAGGACGTCGGTGGCGGCCGGACTGAGCCCCAGTCGCCGGCCGAGGCTCGGCTCCTCCAGCGCCTGGCCGATCACGGCGGCGGGCTCCGCGTAGTTCGCCAGGCAGCCGTAGTTACCGCAAGCGCAAAGTTCTCCGTTGATGTCGATGGTGATGTGGCCGATCTCGACACCGTTGGAGGAGACACCGCGGTACACCTCGCCGTCGACGACCACGCCCCCGCCGAGTCCGCTGGCCATGTAGAGGCAGCCGAAGGTGTCCTGCTCCACCGCGCCCAGCCAGTGCTCGCCGATCGCCGCGGCCGCCGCGTCGTTGTCGAGCAGCACCGGCTGGCCCAGGATCTCCGACAGGCGCGGCGCGACCGGGTAGCCGAACCATTCCGCGGTCGGCTGGTGAGTGAGCAGCACGCCCGCTTCCCGGTCTTGCGGCCCGTAGGTCGCCAGCCCCACTCCGAGCACCTTGCCTCGATCGACCCCGGCGGTGTCGAGCAGGGCGTCCACTCGCGAGGCCACCAGGGAGAGGGCCTGCTCCGGAGGCAGCAACGCCGTGCCGGGGAAGGAGGTCCTCGCCACCTGCCGCCCCGTCAGATCGACGATGACGATGACGCAGATGTTGCGTTCGAACAAGATGCCCACGGCGTACCGCGCATGCGGATTGAGCTGCAGCAGCGTCGGAGGCTTGCCGCCGGTCGATACGCCGCGCCCGACCTCCAGGACCAGCCCAAGGTCCATGAGCTCACGGACGACCTGGGTGATGGTCGCCGCCGTGACTCCGGTACTGGCGGCGAGCTCGACCCGGCTGATGGTGCGTGCCTTCCGGATGCTGTTGAGCACGGTACCGCGGGTTTTCGGCCTCCCGGCCCCGATGGGGCTGGTCGCCATTAGGCCTCCTCGAAGCCACCGACCGGCCACAGCTTGTGAGGGTGGTGGGACGTGTTCCAGGTGATGCAGCGCTGACGGTTCATTGGTCGATCGACAGCCATCCTCCCATCGTCCTGCGTGGTTCGCCGTATCCGGCCACTTCGCCGGCGGTGACGTCCGTCCGGGGATCACCTCGGCGACGTCAGGGTCAGCGCGTACAGGGCGACGGCCGCGAAATCGTCGGCCGGCTCGGACGTCTGCCAGGAGCGGACGTCGTCCACGAAGCGGCTGCCCCGCCCGGTGAACCTCTTGTACCGGTCGACCTTGCCGGGCGGGCAGGGCGGCATCTCGTCGAAGCGCTCGCCGAGCCCGTCGGCGAACAGCTTGGCGCCGTTGGGGCCGTTCACCACCGCGCCCGCGGCGGGCCTGCCGGTGATGTTGGCGATCTGGTGGTGGGGGCAGGCGATCGAGTGCTCCCCGACCTCGGCGATGAACGACACGCCCCACGGGTTCGTACCCTGCGCCCAGTTCCGCTGGCCGGTGCCGAAGGCGTCGTAGGAGCGGTCGCCGGTCACCGACCGGTACAGTCGCGAGGTGGCGGCCAGGCCGAAGGCGTGCGGCACGGAATCGAACTCGGCGTAGTCGGCCCCGGCCCGGAAGGGGTCGGCGGCGGCGCGCCGGGCGCCCGTCTCCAGCTGCGCGCGCAGCCCGGCGACCAGGCCGGCTTCGGACACGGCCAGGCCACTTGTCCCGGACCGGCGGATGGCCCTGATCAGGTCGGTGTGCGCCAGCGCGCTCACGTCGTACAGGTTGAACGTGTCGCCGGTCTCCTTGCCGAGGTACTCGGCGGCCCAGCGCGCGGCCTGGGCCAGCCAGCGGCCGGCGCGCGGGTCGCCGAGGCGCCGCGCGGCGAGCGCGAGTTGCGCACCGCCCAGCTCCATGTCGTCGCGCCAGACGCTCTCGGGGTAGAAGGCGTGCGGGAGCGAGGTCACGAGCCGCCCGACGCCGGTGGTCTTCGCCATGGCGTAGACGGAGGCGGCCTTGTCCAGCAGTTCCTCGGCCCGCTTGCGGGACGGCTCCAGCTGCGCGGCGAGCGCGAACGCGGCGGCGGTGCGACCGGCGAGGTTCGGGCTGATCGGCTTGCCGGGGGCGGCGGCGCGGAACAGCGGCCGGTGCCGGATGAACCGGCTCCTGCCGCCCTTGGCGGCGTCGTCGGCCTGCGGCAGCCGCCAGATGTCGTGGTCGCCGGCGAAGGTGCCCGCCTTGTCGCCCGCGCCGATGCCGACCTGGATGTACAGCGTCCTGGTCTTCTGGTCCCACATCTTTTCCAGGTACCGCAGGCCGTGGGCGGCCTCGGCGCGCAGGTGCGGGACATGCGTGCCGTCCCGTTCCGCGGCCCACAGCAGGGTGTCCACGTAGGAGAGGATGTGGGTGAACTTGAGGTAGTCGCCCGCGTCGAACCAGCCGCCCTCGGCGTCCACCGGGCCGCCGCCGATTCTGGTCAACCCGCCCTTGATCTGGTCGGTGTCCGGACCGGTGAACTTCGGCCAGGCGTAGACCGAGGCCGCCCGGTCGTTCAGGTGGCTCGGCCCGCCCCGCGCCGCCGCTCCGTCGCGCTGGAGGCCGAAGAAGTCCACGATCCGGCGGGCCGGGGCGGCCGGCAGCCCGGCGGCCACCTCGAACTCCGGGGAGGTCACCGCACCCACCTTGACCCGGTAGGCGCCGGGGGCCCGCAGCCGGGTCAGGTCCAGGTCGTGGACGTGCGGGTAGCGCGCGTTCCAGGCGCCCAGGTCGCGGCCGGTCGTCCCGGCCAGGACCGTGCGTCCGTGGCGGTCCACCACGCTGAAGCGGCCGGCGGCGCCGGTACCCGTCTTGGCGGTCATCAGGTAGGCGTGTTTGGCCTCGGCCGGCGCGAAGCCCACCTGGTCCACCCGGATGAAGGCCGCGGGGGCCGAGGCCGCGTGCGCGGGAGCGCCGGCCGCCAGGGCGGTGGTGAGCGTCGCGAGTGCGAGGGCGGCACGCATCGGTCTCGTCATCTGCTCATCCTGAAGTGGTCGTGGACTCGGTGGCCGGCGCTCTCCTCCGCGCCGAGCAGGTGCAGGCCGGCAGGCGCGGCGCCCGCCACGAGCGCGGCCGGGCGGAGCGGAACGGGACGACGGTACGGGCTCGATCGCCGCCTGCCAAGGCTGCTGCCCGGCCCGCCATGCGGCCACGATCAACCGTTCAATAGCTGGAGCAACCGGGCGGTTGCGCCATTTCGCCCGGCGCGTGCCTAACCTCCGCCAGGTCGTCTCGGGTCAGACGCCGCCGATCGACCGGCGCCCGGCCCGGCCGGGCCTCACCTCCAGTTGCCTGCGCGGCACGCTGGAGAACGCGACCAAGTAAGAGACGTGGGCCGGCCCGGGCCGTTCCCGGAAGGCGGACGCCACGGCCGGGCAGGTGTCAATGACGCCGCCGCGCCGGTTCGGGCGGTTCCGCGCGTTCGCGATGGGCGCCGGTACTGACGCCGCTGCCGGCGTCTCCGGCCTTACGCTCGTTGGCAGCAGCCTCCGGCAGTGCCACTTCCGCCGACCCGCCGAACCTTCCAGGACCGTCGCGCAGCACCCGGCGGGCCGTCGCCGTGATGTGCAGCTCATCGGGTCCGTCGAGGATGCCGGCCGTCCGGCCGGTGCGGAACAGCCTTGGTAGCGCGGTGTCGGGCCCCAGTCCTTCCGCACCGTGGACCTGGATGGCCGCATCGGTCACCTGCCGCAACATGCGGGCGGCCGCGACCTTGGCCAGGCCCGTCTCCGTTCTCGCGTCCAGCCCCGCGTCCAGGCGGGCGACGGCCTCGAAGACGAGCGGCCGGGTCGTCCTGATGGCGAGCAGCGCGTCGAAGACGAGCTGCTGAACGAGCTGGTGATCGGCCAGCCGTCCCGTTGCGGTCCGCCGGTCACGGGCTCGCCCGCACATGAGGGTGAAGGCGCGTTCGGCCTGGCCCAGCCAGCGGAGGCACCGAAGGAGACGGCTGAGCCGTACGCGCCGCGCCACCACGCGCAGGCCTTCGCCCTCCTCACCGGCGAGGTGGTCGGCCGGCACGCGCACGCCGTCCAAGGCGATCTCCCACTGACCACCGGCACCGAGGACGGGCAACTCGCGCACCACCCGAAATCCCGGCGAGGACGGGGAGACCAGCAACACCGACAGTCCGTTCTTGTCGGGTGGCGCGCCGGCCGTACGGGCGAGCACGGCGGCGAGGCCGGCACCGGCGACTCCGCTGACGAACCACTTGCCGCCGCGTAATGTCCAAGAGCCATCGGGCTCCCGGGTAGCGCGGGTCGTGGTGAGGGCCGGGTCGGATCCAGAGGTGCCCGGCTCGGTCATCGCGTTGCACAGCGACAGCCGCCCGTCGGCGACCTGCTCGCGGTAGGCGTCGTGCCCGGCCAGGGTCACCAGGTCGAGCAGCGCCGATCCGCCGAGCACGGCGGGGCCGTGGTCGCTGGCGCCTTCCGCCTCGGCCACGTGCGCGTACTCCAGCAGGGACAGTCCCGCCCCGCCCAGGTCGCGCGGGAGCGCCAGTCCCCACAGACCCTCGGTCCGAGCCTGCCGGCCGAGCCGCTCGGTCAGGTCCCGGGCGCGCCTGCCACCGGAATCGAACGTGTCCTCGTGCGGGACGATCCGATCGCGGACGAACGCGCTCACTCGCTCGCGCAGTGGGCGGACATGCGGCGGGCAGGCCGGTTCGCCCCATTCAAAGTCCGACATTGCAACCTTCCAGGCATTCCGGGAACTCGGCGAAATATCCGTACGACTCCTCCACGGGACACGTCGCCGAAAGACGCCGACGAGTTCCCACCCGGGGCATGCACAGCTCGCGGGGCCTCACCGTGGGGAAGGAGAGTCATGGCACATCCCGAGGCGATTCGATCGGCCCTCCCGCTCACCGGCGCCGTGATGCGTACGGGCGGCCCGCCCGCGCTCACCTCGACGATCGCGCGCCGGCTCCACCTGCTGGGAGTACCCGACCTCGAAGGGACGCGGGCCGGGAGCGATGGGGTCGTGACGCTCACCGCGGTGGACGGAAGCATCAGCGCGGAGATCGCCTGGGCCGGCGTCGCGCCGGCGGAGGAGGTGACCGACGAGGCCACCGCGCAGGCGGCCACCGGAGTCGCGCACGTGCACGGCCGCCGGGACGGCACCCCCCGCGGGCTCGCGGTCGACTACCTCTCCATGGCCGCCGGAGTCCTGGCATCACAAGGGCTGCTGGCGATTCTGCTCGGCCGGTCTCGCGGCCTGGCCGTGCAGCGCGTGCGCACCGCCGTGGACCTGGCCGGGCTCCTCGCCGTGGGCCAGTATCTGGCCTGCGCGGCGGCCGAGGAGGACGAGGCGGTGCCGCTCGACCCGGGCGGGCCGCCGTTCACCACCTCCGACGGCATCGCCTTCGAGGTCGAGACGCTTGACTCCCGGGTATGGGTGGCGTTCTGGCAGTACCTCGGAACGACCGAGCGCCTCGCGGGCGCCGCCTGGCGGTCCTTCCAGTTCCGGTACGCCACCGCGTGCTGCCCCCTGCCGCCCGAACTGCACGCGCGGGCGCGAGCGCACACCTGGGAGGACGTACGGGCCGCCGCGGATCGGTCCGGCATATCGCTGTGCGCTCTCACCCGGCTCGTCGACCGCCTGACCGATCCGCCCGCGAACGCGCCCTGGCAGCTGTCCCTGCTCGGAGCGGGCGCCACGGCGGGTGCGGCCGGCCGGCCGGCCTCCGCCGACATCGCCCGGCCGCTCGCCGGGTTCACCGTCGTGGAGGCCGGCCGGCGTATCCAGGCCCCGTTGGCGACCTGCGTCCTGCGCATGCTCGGAGCCGACGTCATCAGGATCGAGCCGCCCGGTGGCGACCCGCTCAGGGGCATGCCGCCTACCTGCGGCGGACTGTCGGCGCGCTGGCTTGCGCTCAACCGGGGCAAGAAAGCCATCGAGATCGACATCAAGTCGGCGGCGGGACGTGCCGAACTGCTCGACCTGGTCGCCGGCGCCGACGTCTTCCTGCACAACTGGGCTCCCGGCACCGCCGAGCGCCTCGGCCTCGACGGCGGCGATCTGTCGGCCGTCAACTCCCGCCTCGTGTACGCGTACACGAGCGGCTGGGCGGGACGGCTGCCCGGCGCGCCGCTGGGCACCGATTTCATGGTCCAAGCCCGCTCGGGACTCGCCGAGGCCGTGCGGCCCGCGGGCGAGGACCCGGCGCCGTCTCTGATGACGCTGCTCGACGTCTTCGGCGGTCTCATCGGGGCCGAGGCCGTGCTGGCCGGGCTCCTGCTGCGCGAACGGGAGCGGCGGGGCGTGCGGGTGGACTCCTCGCTGCTGGGTGCGGCGGAGATGCTCATCGCACCCGCGCTGCGCCGGGCGGCCCGAGGTGAACGGCCCCGTGCCCCGGAGGGGTTCCGGCGTCCCCTGGGCGCCGCCGACGGCTGGGTCGCCGTCGCCGACGACGATGCCGCCGGCGCGCAGGAACTCATCGGTCCCCGCGGCCGGCTGAGCGACCTAGGCGGAATCGCCACGGCGCAGGCGGTCCGCTCCCTCAGGGCCGAGGGCGTTCGCGCCACGGCGGTGACGGCCCCTCTCGACGCCGTGACCGGTGACCCGCGCTTCGCCGCGGCCCTCACCCGTGACGCGCACGGCGCTCTTGTCGTGCCGACCCCCTGGAGGTTCTCATGACCACTCAGTTGATCGACCTCGTCCCGGCCACGCTGCGCCGGAATTGGGCCGCCGAGGGCACCTACCCCGATCTCGCCCTGTACGCGCTCTTCCGGGCACACCGCGTCGCCGATCCCGGCCGGAGCGCGGTCGTCGACGCGGCGGGACACCTGAGCTATGCAGAACTCGACATGCTCGCCCGCTCCGCGGCGGCGAGCCTGCGGGCGCTCGGCGTATGCGAGGGCGACGTCGTCGGAGTCCAGTTACCCAACAGCGCGGACGCCGTGATCGCCGACCTGGCGCTGGCCGCCCTGGGCGCCGTGGTGCTCCCCTTCCCCGTCGGCCGAGACGTCTGCGAAGCGGTCTCGCTGCTCGGTCGCTCCGGAGCCAGGGCCGTCATCGCCGCCTCCGACCACCGGGGCGTCCGGCATGCGGCCGATCTGGTGGCGGCGAGGGAGCGGCTGCCCGCGCTGCGGCTCGTCGTCGCGGCCGGACCGGGCGACGCGCCCGCGGGCAGCGTGCCATGGACCGAGTTGACGGCCGGGCACAACCCGGGGTTCGTCCCGGCCCGGCCCGATCCCGACGAGGCCGCCCGTATCCTCGTATCCTCCGGCTCCGAGGCCGACCCCAAGATGATCGCCTATTCACACAACGCGCTGGCCGGCGGGCGCGGCAACTTCCTCGCCACGCTGATGGAGGACGGCCGTCCGCCGCGGTGCCTGTTCCTGGTCCCGCTGGCCTCCGCCTTCGGCAGCAACGGCACCGCCGTGACCATGGCCAGGCACGGCGGCACGCTGGTGCTGCTCGATCACTTCAATCCCGGGCGCGCTCTGGCCGCGATCCGCGACCACCGGCCCACCCACGTGCTGGCCGTGCCGACCATGGTCCGCAAGATGCTCACCGAACCGGCGCCCGAGCCGATGCCGCCGATGACCGCGCTGGTCCTCGGCGGCGCCGACCTGGACCCCCCGACCGCCACGGCGGCCCGTGAGCGGTTCGGCTGTCCTGTGGTCAACCTGTACGGCTCGGCCGACGGGGTGAACTGCCACGGCGGCCTGCGGCCGGAGCCGCCGGCGGCGGGACCCGGCACCGTCGTCGGCTCACCGGATCCGCGGGTCACGGACATCCGCATCGATCCCCTCGGAAACGACGATCCGGTGGGAGAGATCATCGCCCGGGGTCCGATGACCCCCATGTGCTACGTGGGGGCACCCGAAATGAACCAGCGCTACCGAACCGCTGAGGGCTGGGTACGTACCGGTGATCTGGGACTGATCGACGAGCACGGACGTCTGCGTCTGGTGGGCAGGCTGAAGCAGATCGTCATCCGAGGAGGACTCAACATCAGTCCCGCCGAGGTCGAGCGAGCCGTGGCCACCCATCCCGGGGTGGCCGAAGCGGTCTGCCTGGGGATACCCGACCCGGTGTTCGGCGAGCGGCTCGCCGTATGCCTCGTCGCGCGGCCCGGCACGGCCGTCGACCTCCCCGAACTGTGCGCGCATCTCACCGCGCAAGGCCTCGACAAGCGCAAGCACCCCGAATCGCTGCTCGTGGTGGAGTACATCCCGCTCAACCCCGCCGGCAAGCCCGACCGGCGGGCACTGCGCGACCGCCTGCTGAAGTCAGGCTGAGCGACTTCCGGGGCCGGAGCGCCTCCGGCCCCAGAAGTCTCGCGGCGGGAACGGATCAGGCCGCTCGTTCGGCGGCCAGCAGGGACGCGACGAGTTGGCGGCGGGCCCGCGCCACCCGCGAGCGCACCGTGCCCACCGGACATCCGATCAGCACGGCGGCCTCCGCGTAGGACAATCCCATGAGCCGGGTCAGGACGAACGCCTCACGCCGCTGGCGCGGCACCTGGGAGAGCAGGTCGTCGAGGGCCACGCCGTCCTCGTGACCGGGCAGCCCGCGCGGCAGGCACCGTTCGGCCGCACTCTGCCAGTCGGCGACATCGGCGACGGCCGGACGCGCCGCCGCCGAGCGGAACATGTCGACGACGACCCTCCGGGCGATCGACAGCAGCCAGGTGCGTGCCGACGAGCGGCCGGCGAACCTCGGCAGGCTGCCGAGCGCCCGCACGAAGGTCTCCTGGGTCAGGTCGTCGGCGGTCTGCACATCGGACAGGTAGGCGAGGAAGCGGCGCACGTCGGGGTAGAACGCGCGGGCGAACGCCTCTACATCCTCGGAGGTCCCTTCGCGTGCGGCCAGGGCGAGAGCCGTGAGCCGGTGGTCGTCGGCGGATCGATGGTCACTGGTGGCAGAGAACATGGTGAGCGTTCCTTCCGTCCCGGGCAGTGGCCGAGCGGCTCGGAGGATGCGGCGTCGGGTGACCGGTGCGCGGACGGGCCACCGGGATCAGGCGGCGGCCCGCGCGTCCGGCGGGACGGCGTCACCGGAATTCCTCCGTCCGGGAACTCACCGGGGCCCGCCCACGACTGCTGGTGCACGATCGTCGCGCGCTACTGCGGGCGAGATCCCGGCGAGAGGAGAAGGCCATGCGAACGCCGGTGCGTCCGCCGAACGAGGCGGCCGGGACGAGGAGCGTCACCGCACTGCTCACCGCTGTGATGGGCGTCTCCATGGTGCAGTTGTTCCTCATCGGGGCGCTCGGCCCGCACCTGGTACAGGCGGGCGTACCGCGCACGGTGCTCGGACTGACGACCACGGCGGGCTTCGGCGTCGCCGCCGCGCTGTCGTACACGGCGGGCCGATGGGTGGACCGGCTCGGTGCCCGCCGCTGCATCCTCGCCCTGCTGGTGATCGCGGCCGCGGCCCTGGCGCTGATCTCCGTCTCCGGTGGGCCGTGGATGCTGCTGCCGGCGGTGGCGCTGGGCGGGCTTCCGCAGGCGCTGGCCAATCCCGCGACCAACAAGGTGATCCTTGTCGTGGTCGAGCCCACCCGGCGCGGCGCGGTCACGGGCTGGAAACAGTCGGGCGTCCAACTCGGAGCGCTCGCGGCCGGACTGCCGCTGGCCATTGTCGCCGCGTGGGCGGGCTGGCGGGGTGCGGTCGCCGTCTCGGCGGCCATCGCCTTGCTCGTCGCGGTGTGGGCGGCACGCGTCCTGCCGCCCGACCCCGTGCGGGCCTACTCGCCGCATTCGGTGGCGCCGCCCGCGAGCGGTGTCGCCGTCCTGGCCTTCTTCTCCTTCCTCCTCGGTTGCGCCATCGCGGCGGTCAACACCTACCTGTCGCTCTACGGGGCACAGCGGCTCGGGCTGAGCCCGGTGGTCGCGGGGTGGCTGGTCGCGGTGCTCGGCGTCACCGGTGTCGCCGGCAGAGTCGGCTGGGCACGCCGGGCCGGACGCGTACCCCGGGCCGATGCGCTGCTCGCCCCTTTGGCGGCCGGCGCCTGCGCGGCAGCCCTGCTGCTGTTCGCCTCCGGAAACGCGTCCGCCCTGGTGTGGGCGGGTGCGGCCGCCGTCGGGGCCTTCGCCGTCGCCGCCAACGCCGTCAGCATGGTCGCGGTGATCAGGCGGTCGGATCCGCGTACGGCCGGACGCGACTCCGCGCTCGTGTCGGCCGGCTTCTTCGCCGGCTTCGCCGCCGGGCCACCCCTGTTCGGGGTCGTGGTCGACGCCACCGGTTATGGCCCCGCGTGGCTGCTGGTCGCCGGCGCGTTCGCCGCGGCGGCCGTCGTCGCGGCGCCTGCGTGGTTCGGATCGAGGGCACGACCGTGAGCTGGGAGCGGCGGGCCCTCGGCCACATCCTGACGCGGGTGGCGGAGACGGAGTCGCGAGCCGCGCCACGATGGCCGCTGTACGCCGACCCGGCGTCGGGAAGCTGGACGACCACCGCTCGCGGTTCATGGGCGGGCGGCTTCTGGGCTGGTCTGCTGTGGTTGCGCGTCATCGTGCACGGAGACGAGGGCGCCAGTGCCGCCGCGCGGTCGGCGGCACTGGCGCCCTGGCTCGATGCCGACACCGCGGCCCGAGGCCTGATCTTCTGGTACGGCACGTCCCTGGCGCGCGACCGCCCGGAGTCCGAAGCGCTGCGAGAGCGTGCGGCACAGGCCTGTCTGGACGCCTTCGATCCCACGCTGGGAATGGTGCCGTGGGGCACGGCGTTCGGAGGGCCCCGGGAGCTGGCCAGGGTCGACGCCCTGCCCGGCCTGGTGCCCCTGCTCGGCCTGGCCGGGCCGCCCGGGGACGCCGCCGCCGGTGCGCAGTTGCGCCTGCAGCTCGACCTGACGGACGACGCGGCCGTCCCCGCGTGGGCGCGCCGACCGGACGGCACGTGGCGGCCCCATCCCGAACCGCCCTCCGGGTGGAGCCGCACCATCGGCTGGCTGGCGCTCGCCTGCGCCGACGCCGCGCACACCGGACAGGTTCTGCCACCCGGCGAGCTGCGCCAAATCCTCGCCCGGCCTTGCGTCGCGGCCCGCTTCGCTCCCGGCTCGCCCGCGGTGCCTCCCGCCTCGGCCGTGCGGCGGGGCGGTCCGCCCGACACCTCTGCCGCGGCCATCGAGGCCGTGGCGGCCCTCAAGCTGGCCGCGCTGGCCGAGGGCCGGGCCGCCTCCGCCCTGCGTGACCGGGCGGCGGGCGTGCTCGCCGAACTGGTGGGATCGCATCTGCGTGACGGCCGTCTGCTCGACGGCTGTTACGACCTCGTCCATGGTGTGGCCACCCGTCATGAGCTGGTGTGGGGAGATTTCTTCCTGGCCGCGGGCCTCGCGATGCTCATCGGGGCGATCGGACCGTTCGCCTGCTGAGCGTCGCGTCCAGCGCCGCGGCGAGCGCGTCTCCGGGATGGCCGGCCGGGGGTGGCGCCAGGCGACGTACCCGTCCGGCCTGATCAGGACCGCCCGCCGAAGGAGAAGTGCAGGCTCTCCTCGCGGGACCCCCTCTGCCACGACCTGGTCTTCCAGGCCGTAGCCGCGCAGCACCTCCACGGTCCGGATGCTGAGCGCCCGGCCGTTGAGGAAGGGTGAGTTCGCGGGGTGTCTTTCGACCGGTGTTGCGGCGACTCCGGCCCGGGACCGGGCGATCGACGTGCACAGGCCGACCGGTCCGCCCCCAACGATGAGCACGGGTGTGTCCACAGGATCCTCCAGGGCGGGGGCGGCCACGGGCAGGGCCGCCCCTGGTCGGCGCGTCAGCTGAGTGCGGCGGTGAGGGCGTCGGCGTTGCGCTGGAACACCTCCAGCAGGTCGAGCCCCTGGCCGGGGAAGTTGTCGATGACCACCCGTTCGGCGTCGACGTTGGCCAGGGCGTCGCCTCCAGGCATCGCGGAGTTGTCCAGAATGAGCTGCGGCTTCTTGGCGGCCAGCTCGGAGACCTGACTCGCCGTGGGCGGCTGAGGGCCGTAGGTGCCCGCGGGGGTGGCGCCCGCGAGGTCGGCGGCCCAGGCGACGAACGCCTGGGTGACGACGACCGGCGGGGTCCCGCCCGCGGCGGCGCTGACCTTCTGCTTGAGCGCCGCGTACTCGGTGTCGAAGGAATCGATCCACTTCGTGGCGGCGTCAGCCGTGCCGAACTCGGCCCCCAGCCGCTGGACCTCGCTCTTGACCGTGGCGGGCGTGTTGTCCAGCGTCAGCGCGATCAGTTTCGCCTTGGATCCCGCCGCATCCTTGATCTTGCCGGCGAACCCTTCGAAGTCCGCATAGAGCACGATGTCGGCTTGGGCCACCTTGGCCAGGTCGGACGGTTTGGGGTCATAGTCGGGCGCGTGCTGGACGCCGGGAGGGACGATGACGGCGACGTCGGTGGCTCCTGCCGCCCTGGCGAAGCCGGCCTCCCATGAGGACGCGGCCACGATCTTCAGTCCCTCGACCGTGGCGGCGGGAGTCGCCGCCGTGCCGCTCTGCTCGCCGCCGCAGGCGGCGGTGGCGAGGGCGACGGCGGCGGTGGCGGTGGCGGTGGCGGTGGCGGTGGCGGTGGCGACCACGAGGCGTAGCCGGTGCAGGGTGATCATCGGGAGATGGCCTTTCTTCGTGGTGCGGAAACGGCGGGTAACGCATGGAGAAGGAGGGTGCACACCCCACCCAGGAGCACGAGCGTGGGTCCCGGCGGGAAGTCCAAGATCAACGAGATGAAGAAGCCGCCCACGTTGAACACGAGGCCGAAGATCACCGACCAGCGGATCATCGCGGGCAGGGAACGGCCGACGCGGCGTGCCGCCAGGGCCGGCAGCAGGGTCAGGGCGTCGACGAGCAGGGCTCCGGTCAGCCGGATCGCCGACGCGATGGCCACGGCGACCACGACCAGCAGGATGAGGGTCAGCCGTTCGACCGCGACCCCCGAGCACAGCGCGAGCTCCCGATCGTGCAGGAGCAGGGCCAGATCACGGCGGCGCAGGACGTACAGCAGCGGGACGACGACCGCGAGCACCGCGAGCGCGAGCACGTCGGCGGGCCTAGTGGCCAGGATCGACCCCCACAGCAGCTCGAAGGCGCCGTTGGCGTTCACCCCCGAGAGCGACAGGACCAGCAGCGCGGCGGCGACCGCGAGCGTCATCAGCAGGCCCATCGCCCCGGAGAGGCCGGTGGCACTGCGGGCGAGCGGGGTCAGCGCTCCGCCGGTCAGCCCGCACAGCACCAGCGCGCACAACAGCGGGTCGAGCCCGGTCAGCAGCCCGATCGCGATGCCCAGCAGCGCCACGTGCATCATCGCGAAGCGGACGGGCATGATGTCCAGCCCCACGATGAAGACCCCGACGATCGGCAGCGCGACGGACCCGAGCACCAGGGCGACCAGGGCCAGCCGTACCGATGGGATGTCGAGCAGGACGCCGAGCGAGTTCACGCGATCTCCCGCAACCGTCCGGCCGCCATCTCGGCGACCCGGCCGCAGGCCTCGACCATGGCCCGGTCGTGCGTGACCACCACGACCGTCACCGGGAGTTCCGCCAGCACGGCCGCCACCTGCTCCTGCCCCGCGAAGTCGAGCGCGGCCGTCGGCTCGTCGGCGAGCACCAGCCCGGCACCCGCCGCCACCTGACCCAGAGCGCGAGCCAGGTAGGCCCGCTGCAACTGGCCACCTGACAGCGTGCCGAGCGGGCGGTCGAGCAGGTCGCCGACGCCAAGCTCGCCGGCGGCACGCACCGACCGCTCCACGTGACCGCCGCTCGCGAGCAACTCGCTCAGCAGGAGCGGAAAGCGGCCTGCGGTCTGGCGCTGGGGCACCCAGGCCACCTCCGATCGGCGCCGGGCCCAGTCGGCCGTCCCGCCCGCCCGTGCTCCGCCGACCTCGATCAGGCCGCTGGTCTCGCGGTGCAGGCCGAGGATCGCGCGGAGCAACGTGCTCTTGCCCGACCCGTTGGTGCCGGTGATGGCCAGATGCTCGCCGGGGGCAAGGTCGAGATCCACGCGATCCACCGCGGTGAGCCGGCCGTGCCGGCAGGTGACACCGGCGAGGCGGAGCGGGGCGGCGTGCGCGGACAGACCTCGGGGAGGTGATGACATGGTCATGCTCCTGCGGCAGGCGGGTAGGCACGCGGCCCGGCGCGGACCACGGCGAAGGAACGGCGAAGGAACCGGTGGGCCAGGCGGCCGACCGGAATCGAGGCAAGCCGGCGATTGACGCGGCCGGCGCCGATCAGCGGCGGGATGACCTCGCGGCTACCCCGGAAGGGCGGTGCGCGACCCGAGCGGGCGAGTCATCGCCTACGCCGACCGCGGCGCACGGAATGACGCGACGTACCCCAGGTACGTTCCGTCGTGTCGCCCGATAGCGGCATACCGGCAGGAAACGACATCGGAGACGTCGACAGATGTCAGCCGGCCAGGAAGGACACCGGCGGCCCACGCCGGTGGATCGCCGAGGCGATCTCCCGCCTGCCGCGGTACGCCCGCGCACCCGCGATCGGCGACACCTGCTGCACGGGCGTCGTGACCGGCGTGGCGCCGCCGAGCAGCCGGCGCAGAACTGTGACCGGGCCCATGGCCAGCAAGCGCAGCAGAAGCCAGATCGCGACCTCGCCGCGGTGAAGCCACCAGCCGGAGATCGTCCCGATCACGAGATGCACCAGCGCCATGCCGATGCCGAGATGCCCGTGGTCGGGGTGAGTGCCGTGGGCGAGATGTTCCGCGCCTGACGTCGCCGTCCGGGCGAACAGCTCGTGAAGCAGTGCCTGAGTGCCGATGCTCGTTGTGAGCAGGACCTCCATCCGAGGCTCGTGTCCGCTGAGCGCGTACGCGAGCACCATGGCCACCAGGGCGCCGGCGCCCAGAACGCCCGGCGGCACCGAGCCGCCCCCGGCGAAGGCATGGCCACCCGCGGAGATGACGACGCACACCGTCGCGAAGACGAGGGCTCGCAGCACGCGCAGCACCGGATGCCGGGGGGACACGAACATCATCCTGTCAGCCTGACGCCTCGCCGAGAAGACCCATCGGAATCAGAGTGGTGAACATCGCCGGTGGACGTGTGGCTTGCCGCCAGGTCTCATCGGGTGGCTCACCACGTCTTACCACGATGGATCCGCCCACCCAGCCTCGTGAACATGTTCTAGGAGGCGGGCGGGCCCGCTCCCCTATGCGGGCCGGCGGGGTCCTGGCGCCGCCGGCCGCGGCGGCTGCCGACCCACCCCGCGGCCGCTATCGCGACCAGGAAGGCGGTCGCCCACAGCCAGCCGGGAATACCGGAAGATCCGGCAGCCGGATCGCTTCCTGCCGCCGGTGCGTCCGTCGCCGACGGGGCGTCGGTGGTCGTGGTCGTGGCCGTGACCGTGGCCGGCGGAGAAGCGGTCGGAGACGATGTCGCCGGCGGCGAGCCGGGTGACGGGGGCGTGCTCGAGACGGTGACGGTGAAAGGGATCTCCCCTTCGATGGGGTGACCGTCGGAGGACACCACCCGCCAGCCAATCACGTATCGGCCCGGAGACAGTGGTCCGGTGACATCGACGAGCACCTTGGCCCCGTCCAGGCGCGGCTTGCCGATCGCGACCGCTCCCGCCGGGCCGCGCAGCACCATGGCCGGGAAGCGGACGCGGGCGGTGTACTCCAACTCGACGCGATCGAGACCGGAGATCTCGGCGTTCCGCTCGGGAGAGCTGCGCTTGAGCTGGTCGTGCGCGGCGGCGGGGAAGGCCGTCAGACCCGACAACAGCCCCCAGCACGCCAACATCGCCAGCACGGTGGCCATGCGACACCACCGCACCGACCGGAGCGGCCGGGCGGTTCGCCGGCGAACGCGGGCGGGGGTGATGGCCGGATGGCGGATGATCGGGAAACTCATGTCAGCAGGCCCTCGCCGATCCAGCCACCGGAGTCGCAACCCGGCGGGATGGCGAACACGGCCGAGCCGACCGGCGTGGTCCACTCGTTCAGCAGGTCGACCTCGGCCAGCCGCCTCTGGACCGGCAAGAACTGGCGGGTGATGTCGGCCTGGTAGGAGGCGAAGACCAGCCCGCTGTCGGCGTGTCCGCCTGCGGACAGACCCTCGTCGTAGTTGTAGACCCGGCGGTAGATCCGCAGGGCGGGGTCGGCGGTGTGCGCCCGGCGGATGTGGGCGTATTCGGAGATGGCCGGCAGCCCTACCGCGTTCAGCTTGGTGAAATCGGGTTCGTCGTGCTCGCGGGTACCCGTGAGCGGAGCACCGTTGTCCATACGGCGGCCGATGGTGAACTCCTTTGCGGTCCGATCGGCGGCGTCCCAGGTCTCCATTTCGGCCCGGATGCGCCGTAGTACCAGGGTGGTGCCGCCATGCAACCAGTCCGGTCCCTCACGCACCCACACCGCGCGGTCGAATTCGGGGGTGCCAGGCACCGGGTTGACGGTGCCGTCCAGCTGGCCCATGACGTTGCGCTGGGTCTGCCCGGCCTCCTGGATCCCGACGCCGCGCCGGAACCCGCGCTGCGTCCAGCGCACCCGCGTGAAGGCGCGAACGTCCTTGACGATCATGCGTAGAGCGTGTGTGACGGTCATCGGGTCGTCAGCGCAGATCTGCACCAACAGGTCACCGCCGCTCCAGCGCTTGTCCAGCTTGTCGATGGAGAAGCCGGGCAGGGGGGCGATCTGCCTCGGGCGAAGGCCGACCGTGCCGGCCGCCTCGAACAGGCCGGGGCCGAAGCCGAAGGTGACGGTCAACCGGGCGGGCAGCACCGCCAGTTCCGGCTCGGTATCCGCCAGCGCCGGCCTTCCCTCGGCCAGGCGGCGGGCGTCATCGGTCAACAGCCGCATCATGCGTCCAAGACCCTCCCGGTCGACTCCGGTGCGCAGATCCAGGCCGACGAAGACGGCATGCGCCTGCGGGCTGGTGGCGATTCCGGCCTGGTGCGATCCGTGGAACGGCTCGACCGCGGTTCCGGACCGCGCGGCCGGAGCCTGCGCGGTGGCGGAAGCCGGGGTGAAGGCGTGCGCGGTCAGGGCGCCTGCCGCAGCGGCGCCGGAGGTCAGCAGGCCCCGCCGGGTGAGCGGGAGCCCGCCGGTTCGACGGTCCGCCATCAGCCCTTGTCCCCGCCGTCCTCGCCGCCCATGTCCATGCCGCCCTCGCCGGAGCCGGGCTGGTAATCCTCCTTGCCGCCGGCGAACTCCTTGCCGATCGCGGTGAACCGCAGGGTGCCGCCATCGGCCAGGGTCAGGGTGAAGGGGATCTCCGCGCCCGGCTCGACCTTGTCGGCGACGCCCATCAGCATGATGTGATCGCCGCCGGGCGTCAGCTGGTGGGTACCGCGGGCGGGGATCACGAAGCCGCCCTCCTTGGGGCGCATCACCATCTTGCCGTCGGACTCCACGACCTCGTGTAGTTCGATCTTCGGTGACAGCGGGGAAGCACCAGAGACCACCCGCACCTCGGTGTCGGTGTTGTTGACCAGGGTGCCGAAGGCGGCGGTCATGCCCTTATCCGTGGCCTTGACCCAGGGGTCGATGACCGACAGGACAGATGTAGGAGACGCGGCCGGCGCAGCGGTGGCCGGGGCGCCCGAAGCCGGGGCGGCCGTAGGGGCGGCGGAGGCGGTGCCGCCGGCCGCGCACCCGCTCACGAGCAGGGCGGCCATGACCAGAGCCGAAGGCGCCAGAGCGGGGAGAACGCGGGAACGCGGGAAGCGAGAATGCATGACGTGACAAGGCCTTCCAGGGGATGCCTCGGCAGCAGAGGGTTGAGGGCGTGCCGAAGGCGGATTCACGCAGGTTCGATCAGCGGCCGATGGACGAGATGGCCGCCGGTTTCCGGGCCGATGGCGCCGGGAATGAAGACGTGCTCCGGCGTCCGCGCGGCGGTCAGCCGGAGAAGAAGGGAACCTGCGCGTACGGCGGCCCGCGCCGCGGCGCGGCGGTGGCCAGCAGCACCGAGCGCAACCGGTCCGGTTCGGGCGCCGCCACGGCTACGACCGGCTTGTGGGCCGGTTGCAGGTATGCGAGCAGAACGAGGCGCGAACGCACCGCCAGCCGGCGCAGCATCCCCCACAGCGCGGCCTCGCCCCGGGCCAGCCACAGTGCGCTGAGCCCGGCCACCCAGGCGTGCGCGACGAGCATGCCCGTACCTGGCGCCTGACCTGACATGTGCATGTGACCTGTGACGCTGTGGACCATGGGAGCGTGATCGAAGGAGAAGAGCACGTGCAGGACCACCTGCACCGCCGCCAGCAACGGGAAGATCACCGTCATCGGGCGCTCGCGCCCTGAGGCCGCCGTCGCGGCGCCGAAGGCCAGCAGCAGGGCGCCTGCCGCGGCCGGCGCCGAGACCGAACCGCCGCCCAGGCGATGCGCCGCCACGCTCAGCCCCAGGCACACCACGGCGAACACCGTGGCGCGGGCAAGACGGAGCGGCAGAGCGGCGGTCATTATGCGACCATCATGGCATCTCATCCCCTTGCCCCGGAACCCGGTACCCACCCGGCACTTGGGGCGGCGTACCCGAGACGCTCGACCGTCGACACGCCGGCGCGGAGTGGGACGGGGAACACGACCGGGTCGCCGCGGTCCACGCACCCGGCTTCCCCCATTTCTGGTCGATCTTGTGGCGGACGGCCGTGACGGCGTCCTCCGGGGTGACGAGTGGGCTCATGCGTCCGGAACGCCGACCAGGGGCTTGGCCCAGGATCGGCCCTCGGAGTTCTTGAAGATCAGGTACTCCGCGTCCACATGCGGCTCGATCGCGCTGTGCTTGTCGTTGGGGGCGCCGATGACGAGCTGGAAACCGAGGCCGCGCCACGCGCCGATGGCCCGGCCGGTGAAGTGCGCGTCCGCCTTGATCAGCGCCTCGTCGAGGAAGACGGGGGCGTAGCGGGGGCGTTCGGCACCCGCGTCGCCGAGCTGGTACCGCAGTGCGGCCCCGACGATGAAGGCGACCAGCTCCTGCGACTCGCCGCCGGACTTCTCGCCGATGTGGTCGTACACCGCGACGTGCCCACCGTCGAGATCGCGTTTCTCGGCACTGATCCGGACGTGGTTGCGCACGTCGACGAGGTCGGCGAAGTCGGGCGCGGTGCGTCGGATATGGTCGATCACCTTGGTCATCCGGTGATAGGCGCGTTCCCGCTCGTCGTCCGTCGCCGCCTGGTCGATGATGGCGCGTACTTCGCGCAGCTCCTTGCGGAACCGGGCGCGCACCGCGGAGTGGCTCTCCTGCGGGTCGATGCGCAGCCGGTGTTCGTCGTCGGCGAATGGCAGCTCGGCGAGGATGCGGTTGACCGGGTCGATCCGGTCCCGGATCTCCCGGACGGCGGCGGCGAGCTCGCTGTCCAGGCCGGTCAGGTCGTTGCCGGACAGCTTGAGCAGGCTGTCCCGCCATTCGATCTCCAGCTCGTGCAGCCCGCTGGTCTCCAGGTCGGTGAGCAGGCGATCGTAGTCGCGGTACGAGTCGTCCGGGTCGGTGCCGAGGTTCGGGTTCGGCCACCGCTCGACGAACGTCGAGAACGCGTCGAGCAGCGCCTTCTTCGACCTGCCGATCGTCTCCGCCGCGGCCCGCCGGTCGGCGTGGAGCCGCTCGGCGGCCCGCTTCACCGCCGCGTCGAACTCCGCGAGCTCGCCCGCCGCGGTGCCGTCCGGGTCGCCGCCGAACAGCGCCTCCAGGTAGGCCCGGTGTTCCCGAGTGACCTCGGTTCCGGTCTTCACGGCCGTGTCGAGCGCCTGCTGGGCGCGGTCCACCTCGTCGACGGTCGACTCCCAGGACGTGCGGAGCATCTCCACGTCGTCCTTCTGCCGGCCGACGCGTTCGGTCAGTTCCCTGACCCGCTCCTTCAGTTCGTCCAGTCGGCCCTGCAGCCGGTCGATCCTCGGGTTGCCCGCGCGGACCTCCTCGACGACGCGGGTCCAGCGCCCCAGTTCCTCCTTGACGGACTCGACGTCCAGCCGGTCCCACGACAACTCGGTCAGGGTCTGGTAGGTCGTGCGTCCGGCCTCGAACGAATTGAGGTCCTCCTCCGCCGCCGCCACCCGGCCGACGGCATCGTCGAGGCGTTCCCGCGCCCGGCCGATCCGGCGGTCGAGGTCGGCGAGCGACCTGCTGTTGGTGAAACCGAGCAGGTTGGCGCGGCCGTGGCCGCCGTGCGCGCCGCGGCCGCCCTCGGAGGTCTGGCCGGTGATCGTGAGCGCCTTGGGGTGCTGCGCCAGCAGCCTCGGGGTCTCGACGCAGACGAAGTCGAACCGCCGGGCGAGCTCGCTCTTGAGCCAGGGGGTGAACGGCGACGGCCGGTAGTCGAGCCGGCCGGGGAGCGTCCTGTCGTCCAGCCCGACCTCGTCCCGCAGGCCGGTACGCACGCCCTCGAAGTGGATGCGCCGGGCGACCGGCACCGCGTTGATCGCCTCGCGGAACGCGTCCAGCCGGCCGATGTCGATCAGCATCCGGGTGGCGAATCCGCCGAGCGCCAGGTTGAACGCCTCGCGCCACGGTTCGAACTCCGTCCGGACCTCGATCAGCTCGGCGACGAACGGCACGTCGTCCGGGCCGAGCCCGGCGGCCTCGGCCAGCGCCGCGCGAGCCGCGTGCAACTCGGCCGGGATGTTGCCCCGCCGGTTCTTGGCCGCCTTGTGCTCGGCGAGCAACCCGGCGAGCTCGCGGCCGGCGTCCTTCTTCTCCGCCATCGCGTCGGCGAACCGCTCCTGGGCGGCCCGCCTGGCGCCGGCGTCGGCCAGCGACCGGCGCGCCGTCTCGACCAGTGCGGCGAAGTCATCCGCCGTCGACACGCCGGCGCCGATGGTGGCGAGCGCCCGGTCCAGCCGATCCCGGGCGTGTTCGACATCGGCCAATCGTTGCTCCACGCCGCGGATCTCCCGGAGTGCGTTGTCCAGACGATCACCACCGGACGTGCGAAGCGTGTCGGCCACCCCATCGCGCTGTGTTTCGGTCGCTTTGACCAGGGCGGCGGTCTCGGTCAGTTCCTCCCTGGCCCGGCGGTGCCGCTCGGCCAGGTCCGTCTCGGCGGAGCGCAGCAGGTCGAGCCGGCGTTCGTGACGCCACAACGCGGCGGGGGACGACGTGTCGATGAAGGATCCGATCTCGTCGATCAGGCGCGACCGGTCCGCCGCCTCGTCGATGGCGCGCCGGTGTTCGCGGATCGGGGTCAGCGCCTTCACCTGCCGGCGGGCGGTGATCATCCTGGTCCGGGTGCCGGACAGCTCGTCGAACTGCTGTACCACCGCGTCCGCCGTGGCCAGGGTGGACGGCTCCTCGAGGACCATCGTCTTGTAGAGCGCGTCGACGGTGGTGATCTGCTGGCCGGCCTGGATCCGGCCCAGCAGCGCGACCGCCTTGTGCCCGTCGCCCGCGGCGCCGATGCCGAGCGTGGTGTGGAGGCGCGCGGTGAAATCACGGTCGGTCTCGCACCAGTTCAAGCCGGTCGCCAGGACCTCGGCACGGGCGAGCTTCCTGTTCGCCGGCCCTTCCAGGGTGCGCAGGTGGTACGAGTGGTCGCAGGTGGCGCGCACGGCCACGACCTCGTCGAGGCTGCGGGCGGATGACGGGACGTACCAGGCCCGGAGCGCGGTGAACTCGGCGCCGGTGCGGTCGGCCCAGGTCATCGCGATGGCGGACCAGGTGTCGCGGCCGTCGCCACGTAGCACCCGCGACTTCGTCTCGCCGTCGCTCCGGGACTCGTCGAGCTTGCCGCGCGCGTAGGAGAGGATGTTGCGCTGGTCCTTGCCACGGGGCCTGCCGACCACTCCGCCGTTGGACGCCCCGTTGAAGGGGGTCGTGTGCGGCATGAGCAACGCGATGTAGGAGTCCATCAGCGTCGACTTGCCGGAACCGGAACCTCCGCTGAGCAGGGTGGCGCCGGGTGCGAACCGCAGGTGGTGATACCCGTCGTAGCCGCCCCAGTTGACCAGTTGCAGGTCCCGCGCCACCCACTGCCGTCCCCGGGACGCCGCCGGGATCAACCCGAACAGCGTGTCGATCATGCTCACGCCGTGGCCTCGTTCCGTCCGCGCAACCACTCTTCCATCTCGGCGAGCTTCGCGGTGCTCAGCACGACCTCCACCAGCGGGGTGATCCGGTACCGGCCCGCGGAGTCCTCGGTGAGCAGACCTTCGGTGACCAGCCGTTGCACCGCGTTGCGGACCTCCTGCTGGCCGCGGGCGAGGTTGTGGTCGTTCGGGTCGAAGTAGGTCAGCACGCTCTGCTCCAGCTCCTCGATGTCCACCCGGGCGGACGCCTCGCCCGTGCCGCGTTCCCGCTGGAAGACGGTCCGCAGGTGCACCAGCACCAAGGTCTCGGCCCGGTTGTAGGGGTCGTCCTTGAGGAGGATCGGCACGTCCAGCTCCACCGAGCGAACCTGCTGCTTGTAGGCGACGCCCCGGTCGTGGTCGACCACGAGCCGGACGAACAGGTCGTGCATCCGCGATTCGATGATCTGCTGGTTCTCCAGCAACGTGCGCCACTGCGCGGGGTTCTTCTCCGCGAGCAGGAACTTGCGCCGCAACAGCTGGACCAGCACCCGCCGCACCTCGGCGTCCAGGGTGCCCGCGTCGCCGGCGAACAACTCGGCCGGATCGTCCTCCATCGAGATCGGGTCGATGAAGCCGGCCGCCGTGCCCGCCGACCAGCCGTCGCCGGCGCCGCCGGGCTCACTCATCCCCATCACTCCTGTCCGCGCTCGCGGGGTCCGCCGGGTTCGCCAGGTCCGCCGGGTTGGCCGGGTTGGCCGGGTTGGCCGCCACCACACCGCCGAGGGCGAACCGTCGCCGGGTCCGGTCGGGCCGGACCGTGTCGACCACCGCGACCTCGGCCGTCTCGGTCATTCCGGCGTCATGGGCGATCTCCAGCAGGCCGAGCAGGTCGACCGGCCGCCGGATGTCCTCGGCCGCCGCGCGGAACGCGGCCGTCACGTCCACGCTGCCCGCGGCGCCCGCGTACGCCGCCAGGTGCGCGCGCAGCTCGGCGTACCGGGGACCGCCCCATGCCCGGGTGTCCGCCGCCGGGACGTCCTCGGTCTCGTCCCATTCTCGCAGCGGCGCGGGCGGCTGCGGGGGCCGCAGGTCGCTCATCCGCTGCCGCAGGTGTCCGACGTCGGCCACCGGCAGGCGGCGGAGCGGCTCGACGGCCTCGCCGCGGCGCGAGCCGGGAACCCACTTGTGCAGACCGGACATCACATCCCGCAGGAGTTCGTCCACCTGGCGATCTCGCATCGGATCGTGGTTGCGGACCTGGGTGGTGATCACATGGGATGCCTGCCGCTGCGCGGCCAGCACCTCCTTGACGCCCTGCTCGATCCGGCGCGAGATCTCGGTGAGCTCCCGCCGCTGCTGCTCGGGTAGCAGCTCGGTGAACCGGTGCCGCAGCACCGTGCGCAGCTGGTTCCACAGGTCGTCGATCTGCGCCGGGTCACCGATCAGGCGCAACGCCCCCGCGAACGCCCGGCCTTCCGGTGTCGCGTCGAGGATCTGCCGGCCCCGGGCCAGGTACTCGCGGAGCACCTCACCGGTCGGCCGCACGTCGTGCCGCAACTCCGCGACGACGTCGCGCTGGATGGCCTTGATCGACTCGGCCACCCGGGCGAAGTCCGCGGGCAGCTCCCGCACCAGGTGCAGCACGTTCTCGGCCGCCTCGAGCAACTGCTCGTCCTCGACGGTCTCGACGGCGCCCCCCTGTTCGAGCCGGGTGAGCTCCGTCTGACGATGCCGGATCTCCTCGTGCAGGCGCAGTACCCGGGCCATCGCGTCCGGATCGGCGTCCTGCGCGAGTCGCTCGATCGCGTCCAGCAGCGTCCGGACCCGGGACTGCGACACCCTGGTCCGCGCTCCGCCGACCCGTCCGGCGACCTCGAGCGCGCCGACGCCGTAGGCGGACAGCCGGTACACCTCGACATCGTCGTCAGAGACCTGCCGCACCAGCCACCCGGCCTGCACCCACTGCCGGCACAGGTCCCGCGCGTTGCCGGTGGGCAGCGGCCGGCCGCCCTCGTCGCCATAGCCCGCGGCCCGCAACTGGTCGAGGGCGTCGTTGATCTCCGCGTGCGAGTCGGCCACCGCCACCCTCGGCCGCTCGGCGGTGAAGACCATCGCCAGCACCGTCACCACGAACGGCGCGTGCGTCTGGTGGAGCAGGGCGAGCATCGGATTCTGGAACGCCCGGAGCGCGCCCTGGTAAGCGCCTTCTACCCCTCGTGTACCCATCGCCAGATAGCGTACGGCGGAGGTACGACACCGCCGGCTTACCCCGCCGTGGCCGCTGCTCCGCCGGCGGGTCCCACTCCTCGGACATCGGTCTCGACAAACGATCTGTGACTGCCTATTTTCGTGAGCGGACTGCAGGCGCGAGAGGAGCGGCGATGGCCCGGCGGACGGCGACGGCTCCATCGGCTCCGACCAGGCCCGGCACGTCCCCACCGCGGCGGCCGGTGGCGGGGTACGCCATCGCGATCCTGCTCACCTTGGTGGTCGCGGGTCCGATCGGTTATCTCCTCGGCCGGCCCGACGCCACGCAGGCCGCCATCGCCGATCTGCGGGCGGCGGACGCCAGGCGTGACGTCCAGCAGATCGCCGAGCTCACCAAGACGGCGCGCACGACGGCCGACGAGCTGAAGCCCGTGCTGGCGGGGTTGTACGCGGTGTTCCCCAAGGCCGGCACCGCGAGCGCCGGACCGGGCGGCCCGGCCAGGTTCGACGATTGGCGACCGGTCCTGCGGCGGGCCGCCGAACGGCACGCCGACAACCCGTCGGGTACCACCGCCACCAACCTGGCGCGATCGGCCTTCCGCACGGCCGTCGACGCGCTGGCCGCGGCGATCGACACCTACGCGAGCGCCGAGAAGCTGCCGGCGGACTCCCGGCGCGCGCTCGAGGAGGTGGCCGGGCGGCAACGCTCGGCGGCGGTGGCCATGTGGTCGGTCGCGGCCACCCAGCTCGACCAGATCAACGTGGACGCGGGCCATGGCCACCAGCACGTGTACCTGACGGACGCGGAGGGGGAACACGCGATGACCGAGGACGACGTTCCGGAAGGGCGTGAGTGACGGCCCGGTTGCCGTGAGCGCCGCCCGCATCACGGGATCGACGAAGTTATCCACAGGTTCGTACACAGGTTCGAATTGGATCTCCACCGGCGGAGTCGCGCGAAACCTGTGAACATCGCCACTGCGGTCACATCAGGTCCAGGTCCGCGCCGCACGCGTCCGGCACCGCACCGTGTCCGAGGCGCCGGGTCACCGCCTCGACCCGGGCGGGAGCCGCCGCAGCAGGGTCCCCCGTCGGCGAGGACGGCGTACAGGCATGGTCGAGACAGCGCCCCGGCCGCACCGCCACGTCTACCATTTCGCGGGTGACCACTTACGAGGATCCTGACGAGTATCTGGACTTCGCGGGCCTGTCACCGCGCCGGCGGCGGATCCTCGCGGTGATCCGCGACCGGGTGGTCAGGTACGGTCATCCGCCGAGCACCCGCGAGATCGCCGACGCGGTCGGGCTGCGGTCGGCGTCCTCGGTGTCGAGGCACCTGAAGATCCTGGAGGAGCTGGGGTTCCTCCGCCGGGGCGCCACGGTGACCCGGCCGATCGACGTGCGCCCGTTCCTGCGGCCGCCGGCGTCGGAGCCGGCCGCCGACCTGGTGACCGTACCGGTGGTGGGCGAGATCGCCGCGGGTGTCCCCATCCTGGCCGAGCAGTCCATGGACGAGGCGCTGACCCTGCCCCGCGACCTCACCGGACGCGGCGAGGTGTTCGCCCTGCGGGTGCGGGGGGACTCGATGATCGACGCCGCGATCTGTGACGGTGACATCGTCGTGGTGCGGCGGCAGCCCGAGGCGCACTCGGGCCAGATCGTCGCCGCGCTGATCGACGATGAGGCCACCGTCAAGGTGTACCGCCGGAGCGGCGGGCGCGTCCTGCTCGAACCCCGCAACCCCGCCTACGACGTCATCGACGGTGCCGGCGCCGTGGTGCTGGGCATCGTGGTCTCGGTGCTGCGCAACATCTGAGCGCCCCGCCACGGGCCGCGCCGGTCGGTGCTCTCAGCGGCCTTCGCCGGTCGCCGGTTCCGGCCGGGCCGCGGGCACCGGTTCCGGTCCGGTTCCCGAGCGGCGGAACGGCCGGCCGATCAGGACGCCGGCCAGGGTGAGGCCGGCGGTCATCAGGAGCAACTGCACGCCGTAGTGGGTGTCCGCGGTGGCCGCCAGACGCAGGCCGATGTGCAGGCCGGTGTGCACGCCCACCGCCATCCACACCGCGCCGCCGCGCAGCCGGGCCATGGCACACGCGAACCCCAGCGCGGTGGCCATCAGGACGTACAGCAGCCTCTCGGCGAGGGTGTCGGCCGGGCTCTGCGAGATGATGTGCAGCGCCCCGAACCCCACCGACACGGTGGCCACCACCGCCGCGGTGGACAGCCGGCCGGACAGCGTGTCGTACAGGTGGCCCCGCCACACCAGTTCCTCGGGAAAGGCCTGGGCCAGGACGATGGCGGCGAGCACGACCGGCAGATTCGACAGCAGCGCCCCGCCCCGCTGCGGCCACTCCGCCCAGCTCGTCACCCCCAGCGCCACCGCGAGGGCGGCGGGAAGCGCGACGGCGGCCACGCCCGCGGCCAAGCCCGCCAGTGCCTGCGGGACGGCGGCCCACGACCAGGTCAGCCCGACTCCGGACCAGCTCTGCCGATGGAGGAAGCGGCGGACGGCGTACACCAGCGGGACCGAGACGAGCGTCACCGACAGCGCGGCGAGGATCCGGATCAGCGGGCCGTCGCGCCCGCCGGCGAGCAGCATCACCAGTAACGGCCCCGCGGCGGTCTGAACGATCATCACACCGAGCGCTATCAGTACGGCCCAGACGGGTTTGGTGGCTCTCATGCGGCAACGCTAGGCGTCTCCCCGGGCCTGGCACATCGAGCGTCGGGTAGAGCCGGACCATGACCAGGGTCATGCTTTCGGCCGGGACGGTCCCATCAGCGTGGCGGAGATCTAGGGTCGGTGGTATGGCGTGTTTCGACCGGCTGCGCGACACCGACCGGCCGTTCCCGTTCGACCTCGTGTTCTGGGCGGTGATGGCCGTCTTGATCGCGTCCTTGGGGCAGATGGTCGCGACCGGTATCAGGAGCCCGCTCGAATGCGTCGTCTTCGGCACCAATCTCGTGCTGGTCACGGTGCTGTGGATGGTGCTTCCGTGGCACCCCGCACGGGGCCGCCGCTGGACCGCTCCGGCCTTCCTCGCCGCGACGATCCTGCTGGGGTGGACCGGTTCGTCGTCGGTTCACATGCCGCTGACCCTCATCGCGGTGGCCAACCTGCCATTCCTGTACCGCATGCGGTACGTGCTGGCCATCGTCTGCTGTCTGGTGGTCCAGATGGTCCTCGCCGAGCCGCTGCTCTTCGGCAAGACGCTCGCCTCGGGTCTCGTCCAGGGGGGCGCGGCGGCGGTGTTCTCCACGTTCGTGCTCGGCATGGCCCTCGCCACGCTGGAGGCGCGCCGTCGTCGCGAGGAGGCCCAGGAACTGCTGGAACGGATAAGGGAGCTGGCCGTGGCCGAGGAACGGGCCAGGATGGCCGCGGAGATGCACGACTCGGTCGGTCACCATCTGACCGTCATCAAGATGGGCCTGGAGAACGCCGAGCGCTTCCGGCAGCGCCGGCCGGAGGACGCCTGGGCGGAGGTCCGGCAGGCCAAGGACCTCACCGCGGCGGCGTTGACCGACGCGCGGCGCTGGGTGCGCGTGCTGCGCCCGCTGGCGCTGGACAGCCGGATGGGCAGCGCCGCGCTGGAGGGGCTGGCGGCGTCGTTCGACGGCACCGGCGTCAGCGTGCGGTTCGAGGTGCGCGGTATGGAGCGGCGCCTGGAGCCCGACATAGAACTGGTCCTGTACCGGGTGCTCCAGGAAGGGCTGACGAACGCCCTGCGGCACTCCGGGGCCGAGCGGGTGCGGGGCACGCTCACCTTCGAGGAGGAGGCGGTCGTCCTGGTCGTCAGCGACGACGGCCGGGGAACCGGCGGCGGGGCGACCGGCGGCTTCGGGCTGAGCTCGCTGGCGGAGCGCGCCAGAGCGCTCGGCGGCGCGGTGGCCGGTGCCGACCGGCCCGGCGGCGGTTTCGAGCTGCGCGCCGAACTCCCGCTGGTGAAGGCCGGGTCATGACGCCGGTCCGGGTCGTGCTGGTGGACGACCAGCTGCTGATCCGCCAGGGGTTGCGCAAGCTGCTGGAGATCGAGGAGGGCATCGAGGTCGTCGGCGAGGCCGCGGACGGCCCGGAGGCACTGCGGGTGGTCGGGGACCGCCGCCCGCACGTGGCGCTGGTGGACATGCGCATGCCGGGCATGAACGGGGTGGAGCTGGTCGTCCGGATGGCCGCGGAACATCCGCAGGTGGCGGTCATCGTGCTGAGCACGTTCGACGAGGACGAATACGTGGTCGGCGCGCTGCGCGGCGGTGCCGCCGGCTACCTGCTCAAGGACTGCTCACCGGACGAGCTGGTGGCGGCCGTGCACCGGGTGCGCCGCGGGGAGACCGTGCTGGGCGGTCCGGCCGCGGCCCGCCTGGTCGCCGGGCTACGGCGCACGTCGCCCGAACGTGCCGAGCCGCCCGGGTGGGAGCTGCTTTCGGCCCGCGAGCAGGAGGTCGCGCGGATGGTGGCCGCCGGAGCGGTCAACCGGGAGATCGCCGCGCGTCTGTTCATCACCGAGGGCACGGTGAAGAACCACGTCTCCAGCGTGCTGCGCAAGCTGGGACTGCGCGACCGCGTCCAGCTCACCGTACGGGTGCACTCGGCGCGGTGGCCGTGAGGGCGAGGTCCGGTCACCCGGCCCGTACACTCGCGTATGTGAGTGGGTTCGACCGATCACCGGCCGCTACCGGGATGCCGGAGTCGACGCCGCAGATGCTGCACGAACTCGCGGTCGCGACCGCTCAAGTGGATCTGCGGATTCGCGAGAAGCTCGGCCTGAATTCGACCGACTACCAGGCCATCAAGCATCTGATCGTTGATCGGGATCCGATCGGGCCGGTGGGTCTGGGCAGGCTGCTGGGCATTTCCTCCGGATCGGCCACCAGCCTGGTCGACCGCCTGCAGCGCGACGGCCACGTGGAGCGCCGCCCGCATCCCGCCGACCGCCGCCGGCAGACCTTGGCCGTGACGGAGAGGACGGCCGCGGCGATAGCGGCGGAACTGCGGCCGCTCGCCGACGCGCTCGTCTCGCTGGAGCTGTCCTTCGGACCGGAGGAGCGCCAGGCGATCCGGCGTTTCCTGACCGCCGCGCTGGACCTTCATCGGGGCGGATCCGGTTGATCACCGGACGCCGGTCCGGCGTCATCGGACCGTACGCCGTCGCCCGCGTCGCCGGGCACCGGGCGCCGGCGGAACACCGACGTCGAGATCAGGCCGAGAATGATCACGATACCTCCGGCGAGCGCCGCGTCCCGGGTGGCGGCTGAGAACGCCTCCTCGGCGGCACGCCGGACCGGCAGGTCCGGGATGGCGGGAATCACCGTTCCGGCGGAACCCACGACCGCCTCGCTGATCGGACCGCGCCGGTCCGCCGCCACGCCCGCGTCCGCCAGCCTTTCGTCGAGGTGGAACGACAGCATGGAGAACAACAGGGTGCCGAGGATCGCCACGCCCATGGCCGACCCGATCTCCTGCGCCGTGCCCTGGGTTCCGGCGGCCTGCCCGCTGCCGGCCGCCGGGACGTCGGACAGGATCAGGCTGGGCAACTGGGCGTCCGCGGTGCCGACGCCGAATCCGTAGAGCGTCAACGCCGGTACGATCGCCCACGCCGACGCGTCCGGCGTCGCCGACACCGCCAGGACGGCGAATGCCGCGATCTCCGCGACGAGGCCGATGCGAAGCACCGCCGGGACTCCCCATCGTGGAGCCAGCGCCGGGGTCACTCCCGCCGCCACGAACGCCCCTATGGCGACCGCGGTGATCATCGCACCGGCCCGGAGGGGTGAGTAGCCGAGGACGTTCTGCAGCCACAGGGGTAGCACGAACAGCAGGCCGAGCTGTCCGAGCGCGACCACCATGACGACGAGGTTGCCCTGCGCGAATGTCTTGATCTTGAACAGGCTCACGTCCAGGACGACCGACCGGCGCAGGCGCCGGCGGCGCCGTTGCCACCGGGCGAAGCACAGCAGCGCGCCCAGGGACAGCCCGAAGGCCATCGGCACCGGCGAGAGACCGCTGCCGAGCACACCGTCGCCGCCGAGCGCGGTGAACCATCCCTCGCCGCGGCCCTCGATCAGCCCGAACACCAGCGCGGCGACGGCCAGTGCGGACAGTCCCACGCCGAGGACGTCGACACCCCGGGGGCCTTCCGCGTCACGCGATTCGCCCACCCACCGCACGATTCCCGCCGTGACGATCGCGCCGAGGAAGACGTTGATCCAGAATGCCCAGTGCCAGGAGAAGTGGCCGACGAGCCAGCCGCCGAGCAGCGGGCCGAGTGCCGCCACCGCACCGATGGTCGAACCCCAGACGGCGAACGCGGTGGCCCGCTCCCGGCCGCGGAACGTCGCGTTGATGATGGACAGCGTCGTCGGCAGGATGGCGGCGCCGCCGATGCCCTGGATCACCCGGGCGCCGACCAGCATCGCTCCGCCGGCCGCCACGGCCGCCACCACGCTGCCCACGACGAACACCAGGATGCCGGCGAGCAGCAACCGGCGCCGGCCGAACAGATCCGCCAGCCGGCCGGAGCTGAGCAGCAGGGCGGCCAGCGTCAGCGTGTAAGCCTCCTGGATCCACTGGGTCGTTGTCGACCCCACCCGCAGATCGCTCACGATGGCCGGAACGGCGATGTTGATGATCGTGACGTCCACGATGACCATGGCGACGGCCAGGCTGATGAAGACCAGCCCCCACCAGCGCCTCCGGTCCTTGTCAGCCTTCTTCGGTCCTGCCCGGGTATCGGATGACGTCGCGACCTCGCGCATTAAAGCTCCTCTATAGGGTAACTCGATAACAGAGCGAATCTAGGCCCATAACGTCCGTACCGCAAGGCCCGCGTGATCGGGCCGGCGGCTCCCGGATAGGAGCGCCGGACGACCCGGAACGCCCGCCCTGCACTGGAGGAGTCGAGATGATCAGGGAAACCAGACCAGATCTCACCGTGGCCGACCGCCGGCGTATCGCGGCGGTGCTGGTGGCCGGGGCCGCCCAGGCTCTGCTCCCCCTGGCCGGGCCGCTGCTCGGCCTGCGTCCGGAACCAGAGGTGGCCGGACGCCACCCCACCGTGATCACCCCGCCCGGCCCCGCCTTCGCGGTGTGGGGTCCCATCTACGCCGCCTGCGGGGCCGCCGGCGTCGTCCAGGCACTACCGGGACAGCGATCCAGCGAGTTGCACCGCCGGACCGGCTGGCCGCTCGCCGGCTCGTACGCCAGTAACGCACTGTGGGCTTTGATCGTCCAGTCGGGCCGGTGGACGCCCACCCCGCTGGTGCTCGCGACCGGCGTCGGATTCTCCGCCGTCGCGCACCGGCGGCTTCAGTCGTTCGACCCGGCCGGGGCCCAGCGCCTCGTCCCGGTCGGCACCGGCCTGCTCCTCGGCTGGACCGGCGTGGCCGCGATCGTCAACGCCGTCAGCGTGGCGACCAGAGTGCCTCCGCGCTCCCGGCCGGCGGTGATCACCGCGGTGTCCGCGCTGCTGGCCGGGGCGGGCGGGCTGGCAGGTGTCGTCCGCACCAGCCGGCAGGGCGCGCTCCCGGTCGCCGCGACGGCCGGCTGGGCGCTGGGCACCGTCGCCGCGACCTCGCCGTCCCGTCCCGCCCGAGCGGCGGCCGGCGCGGGGCTGCTGGCGGTGATCGGTGCCCTCGCCGCCAACCTGCGGAAGCGCCGCCGGTGACGCTCCCCGCGTCCGAGCCCGGCCGGGCCCCGCGGGTCACAGGTCGAGGACGAGGCGGGGGGAGCGGGAGCGGGAGACGCAGATGAACATGATGTCGCCGGCCGCGCGTTCCTCCTCGGTGAGCAGGCTGTCACGGTGGTCGGGGACGCCGTCCAGCACCACGGTCTCGCAGGTGCCGCAGGTGCCCTCCCGGCAGGAGGAGAGCACCGCGACCCCGGCCTCCTCGACGACGTCCAGGATGGGACGGTCGGCCGGGACGGTGAGCGTCACGCCGGTCTGCGCCAGCTCCACCTCGAACGCCGCCGCCGACCGGCTCTCGTCCGGGGCGGCGGGCACGAACCGTTCGACCCGCAGGGCTCCGGCCGGCCAGGAGGCGCACCGGTCCTCGACGGCCGCGAGCAGCGGCTCGGGCCCGCAGCAGTAGACGAGCGTGCCCGCGGCTGGGACGCCGAGCAGAGCCGCCAGGTCGAGCAGGCCGGTGGCGTCCTGCGGGAACAGCTCGACCCGGCCTGGGTGCTCGGCGGCGAGCCGCTCGGCGAACGCCATCGAGGCCCGGGTCCGCCCGCCGTACACCAGCCGCCAGTCCGCGCCGCGCCGGGCCGCCTCGGCGACCATCGGCAGCAGCGGGGTGATCCCGATGCCGCCGGCGATGAACAGGTAGCGGGCGGCGTCGTCCAGCACGAAGCGGTTGCGCGGTCCGCGCACCCGGACCGTGTCGCCCTCGGCGAGCCGGTCGTGCACGTACGCCGAGCCGCCCCGCCCGGCGGGCTCCCGGAGCACCGCGACCTGGTAGGCGGCGAGGTCGCCGGGATCGCCGCACAGCGAGTACTGCCGGACCAGGTCCGGGGCGAGCAGCAGGTCGACGTGCGCGCCGGGGGTCCAGGGCGGCAGCGGTCCACCGTCCGGCCGGACCAGGCGCAGCAGGACCACGCCGTCGGCGACCCGCGTCCGGCCGGCCACCTTCAGGTCGAGCTCCGGTTCGGTGCGGGACATCGCGGTGGTGGTCCTTCCTGGTCGGCGGGCGCGTCCGGTGGGGTCGCGGTCAGGCCGGGCTCGGGCCGAGGCCACATCCGCGGTCCGGTGGTGTCGCGGGTGGGTGCGGCAGGACTCAGGCCGCCATCCGGTGGGGCAGCGGGCGGGCGGGTCAAGGCTCAGGCCGCGGTCGGGCGGGGCCGCGGGCGGGACGTGCCGGGTTCAGGCGGGCGCGGCGTCCCGGTGACGTCGCCGGCCGGCCCGGTCCGGGGTCAGGCGAGCGCGCCGGCCGGGACCGGGGCGTCGTGCGGCGCGGCGGGGAGAGGGCGGTGGCCCTCCGGGTGGCCGAGCAGCCAGTCCCACAGGACCACCGGGTCCTCGAACTCCCGCGCCGCCCCGCAGAAGCAGCGGGCGTGCAGCCGGTCGGTGCCCGGCACCCACTCGATGCGGTAGACGGTGCGGCCGGGCCGGGCGCCGGGGTCCCCGGCGGTCATCGGGCGGCGGTCCGCGGCTCGGCCGCGCCGGCCATCCGGGCGAGCAACCTCCGGGCGGCCAGCCCGCCGGTGTCGATGTTCACCGACAGCTCCTGGTAGCGGTCCGGTTCGGCGGCGATGACCTGCTCCAGGGTGTTGAGCGCGGCCACGTCCTGCAGCACGACGGTGCGGTTGCTCTCGCTCAGGAAGGTGGAGACCTTCTCGTCGTCCAGCGCGAAGTCCCGGGCGACGGCCCAGAAGTCGTAGGTGGTGTTCGCCGTGGACGGGGTGATGGCGTAGACGACCTCGACGTGGAAGGCGTCGGGGTCGGTGCCGTCCGCCGCGGGCGGGCGCGACCCGACCGGGGCGACCCGGCTGTGCAGCAGGTACAGGCACGGCGGGTGGTACTCGATGTCCTGCCAGCGGGTGATCCGGCCCTTGATCCCGGTCGACTCGGCGTAGAACGGCGGGCAGGCCGCGTCGGCCATGTGCCGGCTGACGTAGACCACGCCCGCCTCGTCGTCGACCTCGGTGGTGATCGGGGTCTCGGCGACCTCGGGGGTGCCGATGTACCCGCCGTGCAGGTAGGTCTCGTGCGACAGGTCCAGCAGGTTGTCCACCAGCAGGCCGTACCGCGCGTTCAGCGGCTCCATGCCGCACACCGTGGTGTACCCGGGGGCGACCAGCCAGGGCGCGCGCGGCGGCATGGTGTCACCCGGTTCGCGGTCGCCGATCCATACCCACACGAACGAGTCCTGCTCCACCACCGGGTAGGTGCGCAGCCGGGCGGTGCGCGGGATGCGCTGCTGGGCGGGCACCGCGACGCAGACGCCGTCCGGGCCGTAGGTGAAGCCGTGGTAGCCGCACACCACCCGGTCGCCGACCAGGTGGCTGGGCTGCTCCGACAGCGGGAACCGGCGGTGCACGCAGCGGTCGGCCATCGCGACGGCCCGGCCGTCCTCGGTGCGGTAGAGCAGGATGGGTTCGCCGAGGACGGTGCGGCCGAGCTGCCGCCGGCCCACCTCGTGGCCGTAGGCGGCGACGTACCACTGGTCGCGGGCGAAATCTGTGACGATCACGGTCGCTCCTCGGGATCGGCGGGCATGGGCATGGCGCGCAGGTCGGGCTTGCAGATCTTGCCGGACCCGGTTCTCGGCAGCGCGCCGACGATGTCGAAGTAGACCGGGATCTTGTACCTGGCCAGCCGGGGCAGCAGGAAGTCCTGCAGTTCGCCGGGGGTGAGTGCGGCGCCGGCGCCGGGGACGACGAACGCCCGGCCGACCTCGCCCCACCGCTCGTCCGGGACGCCGACCACCGCGGCCTCGGCGACGGCTGGATGCTCGAACAGGACGCTCTCCACCTCCGCCGGGTAGACGTTCTCCCCGCCGGAGATGTACATGTCCTTCACCCGGTCGACGATGTACAGGTGCCCCTCGTCGTCGACGGTGGCGAGGTCGCCGGAGTGGAACCAGCCGCCTTCGGTGAGCGCGGCGGCGGTCGCCTCGGGGTTCCGCCAGTAGCCGGGGGTGACGTTGGGCCCCTGGATGAGCACCTCGCCCGGCTCGCCGGGGGCGACCGGGGTGAGGTCGGGGCGGACGACCCGGACATTGGCGAAGAACACCGGCACCCCGGCGGAGCCGACCTTGCGCACGCTCTCGCCCGCTTCCAGGAAGGTCGCCCCCGGCGCGGTCTCGGTCAGCCCGTACCCCTGGCAGAAGGTCAGGCCGCGCTCCTGGTAGGTGCGGATCAGCGCGACCGGGATGGCCGCGCCGCCGGACATCAGGGTGCGCAGCGAGGACAGGTCCGCCCGGGGCCACCGCGGCGAGCGGGCGAACGCGGCGAACATCGCGGTGACCCCGAACATCCAGGTCACGCCGTGCTTCTCGATGAGGTCGTAGCAGAGGTCGACGTCCCAGGACGGCATGATCACCGAGGTGCCGCCCTTGAGGAAGGTCGGCAGCAGGGTCTGGTTCAGCGCGGCCACGTGGAACAGCGGCGCGCTGATCAGCGTCACCTCGGTGCTCGTCACGTCCACCCCGACCAGCAGGTTGACGCAGTTCCACACCAGGTTGGCGTGGCTGAGCATGGCGCCCTTGGGACGTCCGGTGGTGCCGGAGGTGTAGAGGATGAGGGCGATGTCGTCCAGTGCCACCGGCGTGTCGATGGGCGTGGGGTCGCCCCCGGCCAGCCAGGTCTCGTAGTGGAGTTCCCCGGCCGCGGGCGACTCCAGCGCAACGAGCGTGCGCGGGCCGGGCCGGCCGGCCGTCGCCGCCGCGCACCGCTCGGCGCACTCGGGGGCGTAGACCAGGACCGACGCGCCGGAGTCGTCCAGCATGTACGCGATCTCGGGGGCGGCCAGCCGGAAGTTCAGCGGGACGAAGATCGCGCCGAGCACGTGCGCGGCGAACATCGTCTCGGTGAAGGCGACGTGGTTGGGGCCGAGGTAGGCGACCCGGTCCCCGGGCCGCACCCCCGCCTCGCGCAGCCGGGAGGCCAGCCGCGCCGTCCGCTCGTGGACGGCCGCGTAGCTGAGCGGGCCGTCCGCCGAGACGAAGGCGGTGCGGTGCGGGCTCATCCGGGCCCGCCGGGCGGGCCAGCCTCCCAGTCCGGCGTTGCGCATCGGTGCCGACCCCGGTCAGATGGTGGACGGCTCGGCCGGGCCGGCCGCCTGGGGCGCCGGCGCGGAGTCCGCGGCGAGGTCGTGGCCGCTGGTCTCCCGCAGGGCCAGCAGGCAGACCACGGTCAGCAGGCAGGCGGCCGCGATGACCACCGAGACCATCGTGGTCCCCTTGCCGCCGGATGACGCGTCGATCTGGGCGAACAGCAGCGGGGCCAGCCCGGCGCCGAGGCCGGCGAGCTGGTAGCCGAGCGAGGCTCCGGTGTAGCGGCTGCCGGTGCGGAACAGTTCGGCGTACAGCGCGGCGAGCGGGCCGTACATCAGCGGGTGCAGGATCGACTGGCCGAGCACCAGGGCGAGGGTGAGCACGGTGGTGCTGCCGCTGTTCACCATGGGGAACAGCACGAAGCCGAACGCGGCCATGAGCACCGCGCCCGCCAGCACGACCGGGCGGCGCCCGATGCGGTCCGACAGCGCCGACCAGCCGATGATGCCGAGGACGGCCAGCGCCGACGACAGGGTGAGGGCGTTCAGCACGTCCTGGCGGGGGAAGCCGGTCCGCACGCCGTAGGCGATGAGGTAGGTGGTGAGCGTCCCCTGGGCGACGAAGGCCGACAGCCCGACGCCGACGCCGAGCAGCAGCGTCTTCGGATGGTTGCGGACGACGTCGAGCAGCGGCGCCTTCTGCCGGGCGGCCTGGTCGCGGACGGCCTCGAACACCGGGGTCTCCTGGACCCGGCTGCGGACGAACAGCCCGATCCCCAGCAGGACGACGCTGATAAGGAACGGCACCCGCCAGCCCCAGCTCAGGAACGCCTGCTCGCCGACGATGGCCGCGGTGCCGGTGAGCGCCGCGGTGGACAGCACCATGCCGAAGGGGGCGCCGGCGTTGGTGAAGGAGGCCCACAGCCCGCGCCGGCTGGTGGCGTGCTCGGCGGACATCAGCACCGCGCCGCCCCATTCGCCGCCGACGGCGATGCCCTGCAGGATGCGCAGCACGATCAGGGCGATGGGGGCCAGCACGCCGACCTGCGCGTAGGTGGGGAGCACGCCGATGAGGAAGCTGGCGACGCCCATGAGGACCATGGTCAGCACCAGCATGCGCTTGCGGCCGAGCCGGTCGCCGAAGTGGCCGAAGAGCACGCCGCCCAGCGGCCGGGCGAGGTAGCCGGTGGCGAAGGTGCCGAAGCTGGCGACCGTCGCGGCCAGCGGGTCGAGGGCGGAGAAGAAGACCTTGTTGAAGACGACGGCGGAGGCGGTGGCGTACAGCAGGAAGTCGTAGTACTCGATGACGCTGCCCAGGAAGGCGGAGGTCACCGCGCGCCGGAGCTGGATCTGGTCGGGGGGTGTGACTGACAGGTTCGGCATGACCGAGCTCCTCGTCCGGGCGAGCCGGAGGCTCGCCGTCTCGTCCGGAGGTTAGGCATATAACTAACGGAGGTCAATGCTCTGCCCAATATCAGCGGCAGGGGCGTCCAGTGCGTCAGGCGTAGTGCCGGTAGACCGCGCGGGCCACGCACGCGGGCTTGGCGGAACCGTCGGTCTCCACGGTGAAGTCGAGCACCATCTGCACGCCGTTTCCGGGTACGTCCTCGACCGAGACGACGGTGCCGGCCAGCCGGACCTTGCCGCCGACCCGGACCGCGCTGGGGAAGCGGACCTTCTCCAGGCCGTAGTTGACGCTCATCTTCACCCCGCGGATCTCCAGCAGCTCGTTGAACAGCGGGATCAGCAGGGAGAGGGTCAGGTAACCGTGCGCGATCGGGCCGCCGAACGGGCCGTTCGCCGCCCGTTCGGGATCCACGTGGATCCACTGGTGGTCGTCGGTGGCGGCGGCGAAGGTGTTCACCCGTTCCTGGGTGATCTCCAGCCAGTCGCCGTGGCCGAGGTCGCGCCCGGCGAGCGCCCTGAGCTCGTCGAGCCCGTCGGCTGTGGTGGTCATGCGTCCGTCGTCCTTTCCCGCATGGTGTCCGGATCGCCGAGGCCGAGCAGGCGCACGGCGTTGTCCCTGAGGATCCGGGGGCGGACCTCGGGCTTGATCTCGAGCTTGTCGAAGTCGGCGAGCCACCGGTCGGGGGTGATCACCGGGTAGTCGGAGCCGAACAGCACCTTGTCCTTGAGCAGCGTGTTCGCGTACCGGACCAGCTGCGGCGGGAAGTACTTGGGCGACCATCCCGACAGGTCGATGTGGACGTACGGCTTGTGGGTGGCCACCGCCAGCGCCGCGTCCTGCCAGGGAAAGGACGGGTGGGCCAGGATGATCCGCAGTTCGGGGAAGTCCACCGCGACGTCGTCCACCAGCATGGGGTCGGAGTACTTCAGCCGGATCCCGCCGCCGCCGGGGACGCCCGCGCCGATGCCGGTCTGCCCGGTGTGGAACAGCGCGATCGCCCCGAGTTCCTCGATCGCCTCGTACAGCGGATAGGCCATCGGGTCGTTCGGCGCGAAGCCCTGGAGGCTCGGGTGGAACTTGAAGCCGCGCACCCCGTACTCGGTCACCAGCCGGCGCGCCTCGCGGACGCCGGCCCGGCCCTTCCACGGGTCGACGCTGCCGAACGGGATCAGCACGTCCGGGTGCTCGGCGCAGCTCTCGGCGACCTCCTCGTTGGAGATGCGCGGATGCCCGGTGGCGTGCTCGGCGTCCACGGTGAACACCACCGCCGCCATCCGCCGCTCCCGGTAGTAGGCGGCCATCTCCGGGATGGCCGGCCTCGGGTGTTCCTTGAAGTACTTCGCCGAGGCACCGAACAGCTCGTCGCTCAGCGAGGCGTGCCCGGTGGCGGAGACCTCGGCGTGCGTGTGCACATCGATCGCGACCAGGTCCTGGACGTTCATCGGCGGCACGGCTCAGCCCTCCGGGGTGTTCGGCGTCCCCGGCCGCCCGGGCCGCCCGGGGTCCTCCGGCGGCTCCGACTGCTCCGGCGGCTTCGGCGCGGGGATGCCGTAGGTCTCGGGGTCGGCGCCCACGCCCGCGGCCCAGGAGGCGGCGATGGCCTCGGCGCTCCAGCCGCCCTCGGCGAACGCGACGGCCTTCTCGGCCGGATGCGACCACAGCGCGAGCCGGTCGCCGCCGATGCCGATGGCCTGCCCGGTCACCGCGGCGGCGGCGTCGGAGGCGAGGAAGACGACGAGCGGGGCGACGTCCTGGACGGTGCCCAGCCCCTCGTCCCGGCGCAGCCACCCGGGGAACGGCCGCCCGGTCCGCTCGGCCTCCTCGATGACCGGCGCGAAGGCGGGGATCGTCCGGGTCATCTCGGTGGCCGCCACCGGGACGACCGCGTTCACCGTGATGTTCGCCCTGGCCAGCTCCATCGCCCAGGTGCGCGCCATGGCGACGATGCCCGCCTTGGCCGCGGCGTAGTTCGTCTGGCCGAAGTTGCCGCGCTGGCCGGCCGGCGAGGAGACCAGGATCAGCCGGCCGCCGTCGCCCTGCTCGCGCATCCGGGCGGCCGCGGCCCGGGCGCAGGTGAACGTGCCGCGCAGGTGGACGTCGATCACGGCGTCGAAGTCGTCGTCGGACATCTTCCACAGCACCCGGTCACGCAGGATTCCGGCGTTGGTCACCATCACGTCGAGCCGGCCGAACTCCTTGACGGCCGTGGTGACCAGCCGGTCGGCGACCTCGGCGGTGCCGACCGGGCCGGCGGCCGCCACGGCGGCGCCGCCCCGCGCGGTGATCTCGCCGGCGACCGCCGCCGCCGCGTCGCCGTCCACGTCGTTGACGACGACCGCCGCGCCGGCCGCCGCCAGCGCCTCGGCGTACGCGCGCCCGAGACCTCGGCCCGCGCCGGTGACCACGGCCACCTTGCCCGACAGATCCATGTACTGGCCCTTCGCCGGATACTGTGACGTGTCGAACGTATGGCAGTTGTGTTACCTGGGTCAATAATTTGCCTGACGTCGAGGAACGTCTACCCTTCTGCTGTGACCCTCGGCGGCGAAGACGATCAGACGGCGCCATCGCTGCGCCCGCAGTCCCTGATGTTCAGCTTCCTCGGCATCTACGTGCTGCGCCGCGGCGTCGCCGTCTACTCCGGCAGCGTCATCGACGTCTTCGCCCGGCTGGGCGTCTCGGAGGAGGCCGTCCGCTCGACCCTGGCCCGGATGGCCAAGCGGAACCTGCTGGTCCGGCACCGGCAGGGCCGGAAAGTGTACTTCGGGCTCACCCCGCACGCCGTGGAGGTCCTGGAGGACGGCCGCCGCCGGGTGTGGGAGACCGGCGCGGTGAACCGCGACTGGGACGGCACCTGGACGCTCGTCGGGTTCTCGCTGCCGGACAGCCGCCGCAGTGCCCGCCACGATCTGCGGTCCCGGCTCATCTGGCAGGGGTTCGGGCCGCTGCAGAGCGGGCTGTGGATCGCGCCGGGCGCCAAGGACGTCACCGACGTGCTGGTCTCGCTCGGCCTGGGGGAGCACGTGACCGTGCTGACCGCGCGGGCGTTCAAGCCGACGGAGGCGGCCGACCTGGTGCGCAAGGCGTTCGACATCGAGCGGATCGCCGGGCGGTACCGGGCCTTCCTCGCCCAGTGGGACGTGCCCCGGCCGCTGCCGGGCGCGCCGGACAACCTGGCCCGGCAGTTGCTGCTGCACACCGACTGGCTGCAACTGGTCCGGCAGGACCCGCACCTGCCGGCCGAGCACCTGCCCGGCGACTGGCCGGCGATCCGGGCCGAGCAGACCTTCCAGTCGCTCGCCCAGGCGTACGACCGGCCCGCCGCCGACCTCGCCACGGGCGTCCTGGACACCGTGGCCATCTGACCGCCGCGCGTCACCCGTCCCGGGTGACGGCGCCTTGCCCGGCGGGTGTTCGCGGCGCCGGGCGCGTGGCGGCTCCCGGCGGTCTCGAGCTGGTGGCGCCCGGCGGTCGGCCCGGGACCGGCCCGGTGGCCGGTTCGGCCGGGACGCCGGGGCGGCTACTTCTCGCGCGCCTTGCGGGTGCTCCGGTCGTTCGCCTTCTGGATCGCATCCACCAGCTCGGACTTGGTCATCCGGCTGCGCCCGCTGATGTCCAGCTTCTTCGCCTGGTCCATCAGGTGTTCCTTGCTGGCGTTCGCGTCCACCCCGCCGGCGGTCTTCGCCTTGGTGTCCCGGCCGCCGGCCGCCTTGGCGTCGCTCGGGCCCTTCTTCGCCTTGGGCTCCCAGTGGTCGCCCGTCTTCTCGAACGAGTGCTTCACCGCGGCGAACGCCGTCCGGTGCGCCCGCTCGCCCTCGCCGTACTCCTGCACCGCCGCGTCGTGCGCCTTCACATAGGTGTCCTGCGCCTTCTTCGGCGACCGCCGCAGCGTGCTTGGCATGTCCTTCCGTGCCGGCATGACAACCTCCTTGGCTCGTCACGAACTCGCGTGCCCCCCGGACCGCCCGCCAAACGCCCGAGGTCACCCGGCCGGCTCGGGCCGTCTCTGCCGTGGCGGACCGGTAACGCACGTCGACGATGAAGTTCGGCGCGCCGCCGCCGAGCCGGTGAAGCCGATCCGGCACGCCGTCCGGGTGGTCGGCTCACCGCGGCCGCGGGAGGTGGTCGCCTGCTACGCGCGGCGGATCCGAGCGGCGCCGATCGGCGCGCGGCACGCGGACGGCCGAGTTATCCACAGTATCCACAGGTTCGTACACAGGTTCGAATTCGATCTCCACCGTCGCGCCGGCCGCTCCCGCGGTGCCGGGGTGGGCCCGTGACGGGGAGGGTTGACGCTCTAGTGCATCAGTGAGGAAAATGTGGACGCTGTATCCGTTAGGCGAGGAATGGCACTCCTGGTCGGGCGGTTCCCGGTGGTAAATCACGTGGTCGGCGCACGTATCCCCTCGACTCCCTCGGAAGGAACTCGTTGCCTTCGCCCACGCCCGCGAATCCTCACCGAGTGCGTTTCGAATCGCCGGCCGGCGCCGGCCGGGCGGCCGTCCGGTTCCTCCGGCGGGTGCTGCTGCCGGTCGTCACCGGGATGCTCGTCATCGCCGGCCTGGCCCCCGCGGCCGAGGCGCACGGGCAGCTGGCGCTGTCGATGCCCGCGAAGGACGGCCGGGTGACCGAGCCGCTGGCCGCCGTATCGTTGTATTTCACCGAACGACCGATTTCGTACGCCTATTTCACGGTGACCGCTCCGAACGGCGACCGGGTGGACCGCCACTGGACGCACGGTGCGGTGAAACGCCTGGACGAACCGGTCCGCGAGCTGTTCCTCGTCAACGGCGTCTGGGAGCCGAAGCTGTACCACGAGGGCTTCGAGGCGCGGGTCCCGGTGGCCTACTGGCCGGCCAAGGGCGTCTACGTCGCGAGTTACTGGACCGCGGCCTCCGACGGGGACGTGGTGCGGGGCGAGGTCCGGTTCACCTACGCGGGCCGGACCACCAAGGCCCCCAAGGGCTGGCAGACCCCGAAAGATCCGCCCGACCCCGCGCTGCTCGTCGCGTCCGGCCAGACGCCGACCGACGGGCCGCAGGCCGCGGTGACGGCGAGCGGTGCCCCGTCGGCCGCGTGCACGCCGCGGACCATGCCGGAGACCGGCTGCGACCACGGCCCGGAACCGGCGGCCGGATCGACTCCGGCGGCCGCGCCGGCGGCCCCGGCGGATTCCGGCGGCGGCCTACTGGTGTGGCTGCTGCCCGCCCTCCTGGTCATCGGCGCCGGTGTCATGATCGCGCGGGCCGCCCGGCCGCGGGCCGCGGGCGGGCGACCGGCCGCCGGTCGCTCCGGCCGCCCCGGCGGGTCCGGAAAGCGTCCCGCCGCCCGGCGTCCCGGGAAGGCGCCGCGCGCCGGCCGGCGCTGAGTCCGGCACCGAATCCGGCGCCGAATCCGGCACCGAGCCCGGCGCGGATCCATTCCCCTTCCATCTCAGGAGCTCGAACGTGAAGCGCTTCGCCGCCCGCATCCGATCACTCGCCGCCGCCACGCTGCTCGGGGCGGCGCTGCTCGGCTCCGCCGCCTGCGGCGGGACCGACGCCGCCGCCCCCGCGCCGGCGGGCGCCCAGCAGGCCAAGGAGATCGCGGTCACCATCAAGGACCGCAAGGTGACCCCGCCGCCGGGCCGGATCGAGGTGGCCAAGGGGCAGACGGTACGGATCACCGTCACCAGCGACGTCGCCGACCAGGCGCACGTGCACGGCTACGACAAGGCCGCCGACCTGCGCCCGGGCACCCCGGCCACCGTCGAGTTCGTGGCCGGGCAGACCGGACTGTTCGAGGTCGAGACGCACGAGCAGGAGCTGCAGCTCTTCCAGCTCGTGGTGCGCTAGGCGGCGCCGGGTGCTCCCGCTCGCGCATGGCATCGGCGGCCGCCAGGACCTGCCGATCCCGTTCGCGGCCGCGCTGACCGGCGCCGTGCTGGCACTGGTGCTGTCGTTCGCCGGGCTGGGCATGCTGTGGACCGAGCCGCGGCTGGCCGGGGCGCTCCGGTACGCCCGCCCGGTGGCGAGGTGGCTGCAGGACCTCGGCGGCGCTCCGGCGTGGCGGTGGTCGGTGCGGATCGCCGGCCTGCTCGGCGCGGCGTACTTCTGCCTCGGCCTGCTCTTCGGCCCGGACCGGGCCGCCAACCCGACGGCCGGCGTGCTCTACGTGCTGTTCTGGGTGGGTCTCATCCCGCTGTCGCTGCTGTTCGGGCCGGTCTGGCGGGCGCTGAACCCGTTGCGGACCCTGCATCTACTGGCCTGCGCCGCGCTCCGGCGCGACCCGCGGCGGGGGGTGCGGCCGCTGCCCGAAGGGCTGGGCTACCGGCCCGCCGCGGCCGGCCTGTTCGCGTTCACCTGGCTGGAGCTGGTCGCGCCCGAGCGCGCCACCCTGCCGGTGATCGGTGCCTGGCTGGCGGCCTACAGCGTGGCCATGCTCGCGGGGGCGGTGCTCTTCGGCTCCGGATGGTTCGACAAGGGAGACGCCTTCGAGGCCTACAGCGACCTGATCGGCCGGCTCGCCCCGATCGGCCGCAACCCCGACGGCACCCTCACCTGGCGTAACCCGCTGGACGGCATGGCCGGCCTGGCGCCGGCCCCCGGGCTGACCGGGCTGGTGGTGGTGCTGCTCGGGTCCACCATGTACGACAGCGTGTCCAACGCGCCGTTCTGGGTGCGATTCGTCCAGGAGAGCGGCACGCCGGCCGTGATACCGGGCACCACCGGCCTGGTGGTCGTCATCGCCGCGGTGCTGGCCGCCTACCTGGGCGCCACCGCGCTGGCCGGCCGGTGGGGCGGCGCGGCGCCGGGGCGGACGGCGGGCGAGCTGGCGCACTCCATCGTGCCGATCGCGGTCGGCTACCTGGTCGCCCACTACTTCACCCTGCTGGTGCTGGAGGGCCAGCGGACGGTGTCCCTGCTGTCGGACCCGCTGGTCATCGGCGCGGACTGGCTGGGGACGGGCGGGTGGACGGTGAGCGCGGCCGGGCTGAGCCCGGCGGCGGTCGCCATGTTCCAGGTCACGGTGATCGTGGTGGGCCACGTCATGGGCACCGTGCTGGCCCACGACCGGGCGCTGGCGCTCTTCCCGCGCCGCACGGCCGTGCCGGGGCAGATCCCGCTCCTGCTGCTGATGGTCGCCTACACGGTGACCGGCCTGCTGCTGCTCTTCGCCGCCTAGCGCCCGGTCCCCCGTCCGCGGGTCCGCCCGCCCGCCACCATGCCGTGGCGGGCGGGCGGGGCCGCCGGGTCAGTTGCGCAGGGTCCACTGCTGGTTGCCCTGGCCGTTACAGGTCCAGAGGATGAGCTTGGTGCCGTTGGCCGTGCCCGCGGCGTTGGCGTCCAGGCACTTGCCGGACTGCACGCCGGTGACGGCGCCGCCGGCCGCCAGGTTCCACTGCTGGTTGGCCTGGCCGTTGCAGTCCCAGATGATCACCTGGGTGCCGTTCGCGGTGCCCTGGCCGTTGGCGTCCAGGCACTTGTTGCCGTACACCTGGAGCTGCTTGGCCGCGGTGTAGGTCCAGCGCTGCCCGGCGGCACCGCTGGTGCAGTCCCACAGCTGCACCTGGGTGCCGTTGGCGGTGCTGCCGTTCGGCACGTCGACGCACCGGCCGGACTGGGCGCCGACGAGTTGGCCGCCCTGCTGCGGAGTGCCACCGCCCGCGCCGTACCCGGCGGCGACGATGTTGGCCTGCACAGCGTCCTCGGTGGCGGCGGTCGGGTAGCCCGTGGTCATCACGCCCTCGTAGAAGGTGCCGGCGCCGCTGACGCTGTTGTCGCCGCCGATGCCGAGCAGGATCGCGCCCTCCTTCTTCATCGGGTGGTAGCCGTTGGGCCGGCGCCCGTCGTAGACGGTGGACAGCCCGCCGGACTGCGCGTTGCCGCCCCGGATGGCCCAGTGGTTCGACTCGCCCTTGACGATGGCCGTGACGAACCGGTGGTTGACCGGCGGGTTGGGGTTGTAGCCGGCGTTCACCCCGGAGAACAGGCCGAACTCCAGGTCGGCCATGATCCACGGCCCGTTGCCGTCCCCGTAGCCCCATTGCCGGTCGGCGCCGAAGTAGACGGTCTCCATGGTGCCGGGCCCGTTGGCCTGGTTGTTGGTCTGGGCGTTGCCGTAGTCGAAGCAGCACCAGTTGTTGTAGTGGACGCCGTCCACGACGGCGTAGATGCCTTCCGGCTGGTCACCCTTGGCGACGCCGTTGGTGGCGTTGTTGCGGTAGCCGGTTCCGGGTGAGATGTAGACCCCGTACGCCTTGTTCCCACCGACGGTGATCGGGGCGGCGTTCGCCACGGCGAGCTTGTCCCAGCCGCCCGGCTCCGGGCCCTTCCAGGTGCCGGGCGGTGCCTGGGTGAGGCGGTTGTTGCGGCCGGACTGGTCATAGATGACGGTGATCAGACAGCTCGTGCCGGCGCAGAACGAGTCCTGCGCGGCAGCGTCGGCGTACCCCCCGGCGCTCAGCACGCCGATGTCCCGGGTGGTGCTGTCCGACGCCCGCCTGACCTGGTAGAGCGGGCCGCTGTACGCCGCGTACAGCGCCCGGGTGGTGCTGTGCGCCGCGACGCAGGGCGTGCCGCCCGCGGCGTAGATGTCGCACGGCTGGGACGCCGCGGCCTGGGCCGGGCCGGCGCCGGTGAGCCCGGCGGCGACGGCCAGGGTGATCGCGCCGGCGGCGAGCACCTTCTTGAGGGTTCCTTGGATCATCTGCGACCTGCCTTCCGAGCGGTCGGGAGCGCGGATGACCCGGACCGGCGACGATTGTTAGCGCTAACACTTGTGCTCGCGGAAGGAGCGGGTACCGCGGAACCGATATCGGCGGCGGTGACGGCGAGCGGTGTCACGCCGGCGTGCTGGTGGTGGAGCAGGCCAGGCATGCGTACTCTCCCTGGAGGTCAGGTGCGCGGATGCGCACCGGTGACGCGGAGTCTGATTCCGCGGCGCCGCCGGGTCAAGCACCCGCCCGGAATCCCGCCGGCGAGTAAGGCCGATGCGGCACGCGCCGTGCAACTTTCACGCCGCGAACCGCGGCCGGCCGGCCCACGCCCGCCGGGCGGGCGCGCTGGAGCGCGCCCCCGGCACCCCCGGCACCGCCTGCCTCCGGCCATGCCGGACATGTGCGCGGGACGGCACGACTCGGGGGCCCCGGCGGATAAAGATGAAAATTTCACCACCATGGCCGGGAAAGCTCTCGGCGCCAGCACCGATGAGTAGTACTCATCGGTCGGTGTCGGTGGCAGTAACAACAGGCAGATGGCCATGAACGGTCAGCGGAATGCGAGAAAGTCACCAATAGTGATGATTCTCGGCGGATGAGTATGAGTCTTACTGCTTGACCGCCCTGTCGGTGTAGGGCTAATTAGTACTAGCTCGCCAAGCCGTCGCGCCAAGAGCGCGCCTAGTACTCCCGTCCGCCCGCCGCGATTCCGGCCGAGGCCGTTACCGCCGATCTCGGCCTCGTCTCCGGAGGTGCCGATCGCGGCGGGCGGACGGGTGATCCCTCCGTACGATGGGTCTTGGCAGAGCCCGGCGCGGGCCGGTAGCGCCGGCGGCCGCCGTCAGGAGGTCCCATGTCGCCCGCAGCGCTCAGCCGTCGCCGCCTCCTGCAGGCCGCCGGGATCGCCCTCGCCGGCACCGCCGCCGGCCAGGCGCTCGGTGCGCGCGAGGCCGGCGCCGCGGCGGAGATCGGCGTGTCGGCCCACCCGTTCCGGCCGGGACAGGTGCGCCTGTCGGCCGGTCGCTGGCTGGACGGCCAGAACCGCACGCTGGCCTATCTGCGGTTCCTCGACGCGGACCGGTTGCTGCACACCTTCCGGCTCAACGCCGGGATCGCCAGTTCGGCCCGGCCGTGCGGCGGCTGGGAGGCGCCCGGCGTGGAGTTACGCGGGCACACGACGGGCCATGTCCTGTCCGCGCTGGCCCAGGCGTACGCCATCACCGGCGACCCCGCCTACCAGAGCAAGGGCGCCTACCTGGTCGACGCGCTGGCGGCCTGCCAGGCGGCCGCGCCGGGCCGGGGATTCCACGCCGGCTACCTGTCGGCGTTCCCGGAGGGCTTCTTCGACCGCCTGGAGAGCGGCCAGGGCGGCTGGGCGCCCTGGTACACCCTGCACAAGATCATGGCCGGCCTGCTCGACCAGCACGTGCTGGCCGGGAACTCCCGGGCGCGCACCGTGGCCGTCGCCCTCGCCGGGTGGGTGGACCGGCGGACCGGCCGGCTGGGCGGGCAGCGGATGCAGTCCGTGCTGGACACCGAGTTCGGCGGGATGGGCGCGGTGCTGACCGACCTCTACCTGCGGACCGGGGACGCCCGATGGTCGGGGGTGGCGCGGCGCTTCGACCACGCGGCGGCGTTCGATCCGCTGGCGGCCGGCCAGGACCGGCTCGACGGGCTGCACGCCCGGGCCCAGGTGCCCAAGTGGATCGGCGCGGCCCGCGCGTACCAGGCCACCGGCGTCACCCGCTACCGCGACATCGCGGTCAACGCCTGGAACATCGCCGTCGGCGCGCACACCTACGTCATCGGCGGCACCGGCCAGGCCGAGCGCTTCGGGCCGCCCGGCGCCGTCGCCGGCCACCTGACCGGCGACGTCTGCGAGAGCTGCACCACCCACAACCTGCTCAAGCTGACCCGGGAACTCTTCACCCTCCACCCCGACCGGGCCGAGCTGTTCGATTACTACGAGCGGGCGCTGCTCAACCAGCTGATCGGCCAGCAGAACCCCGCCGACGACCATGGCCACGTCTGCCACTTCACCCCGCTGCACCCCGGCGCCCGCCGTACCTACGGCACCGACTACGACACGTTCACCTGCTGCCAGGGGACCGGCCTGGAGACCCACACCGGGCTGGCGGACTCCATCTACTTCCACCGTGGCACCACGCTGATCGTGAACCTGTTCACGCCGTCGGTGCTGGACTGGACCGAGCGCGGCATCACCGTCACCCAGACCACGGCGTACCCGGCGAGCGACACCACCACGCTGCGGGTCACCGGGAACGTCGCCGGATCCTGGTCCATGCGGATCCGCATCCCCGCCTGGGCGGCCGGCGCCACCGTCGGCGTCAACGGCACCCGGCAGCGCGTCGCCACCGACCCCGGCGGCTACGCCATCCTCACCCGCGCCTGGGCCGACGGCGACACCGTCACCGTCCGGCTGCCCATGCAGGTCACCGTCCGGGCCGCCGGCGACGACCCGAACCTGGCGGCGATCACCTACGGGCCGGTCGTCCTGGCCGGCGACTACGGCGACACCGCGCTCGGGGCGGTGCCCGGCCTGGCCACCACGTCCGTCATCCGCACCGGGAGCACCACGCTGGCGTTCACCGCCACCGCCAACGGGGCACCGGTGAGACTGATCCCGTTCTACGACGCGCACGGCGTCAACTACAACGTCTACTGGAACATCGGCGGTGGCGGCGGCCTGCCGGGCGGCTGGGCGCGGATCGGCAACGCCGTGACCGGGCTGGTGCTGGACGGCGGCGGGGAGGTGGCGCCGGGGTCGGTACTCAAGCAGTGGGACTGGGACGGCAGCACCAACCTGCAGTGGCAGCCGGTGGACCTGGGCGGCGGGTGGTACCGGATCGTGAACCGGACCAACGGCCTGGTGCTCGACAGCCGGGGTGACACCGCGGCCGGCGCGGTGTGCCGGCAGGCGGCGTGGCACGGCGGTGACGACCAGCAGTGGTGGCTCAACAGCGTGGGCGGCGGCCGCTACCAGATCATCAACCGGGGCACCGGCACCGCGCTGGACGGCATGGGCGGCACCTCCGCCGGCGCCGCCGTCGTGCTGCGGCCGCCGAACTCCGGCGCCGGCGACCGATGGACCATCACCGCCGCATGACCGGGACCGCCGGCCGGCGTCCGGGGATCCATCGGAGTGCCCCGGGGCGGGTCGGGCGCCACCGGCTCGATCTCGGCTGCCTGCCGTCCGGTGGGATCCATCGGTGAACTCAGGGCCGCGGGTGACCATGGCACGGCCGGCGGGACCGCCCGGCCGCGAGCGCTCGCCGCCGCCGGCCGGGTGAACGTTTCATCGCCGTGCGGCGCGGCGGCACCCGATGAACAGGCGTTCATCGAGATGAGCACGGGCGCCCGCACCGCGGGACGCCGGCCGTCCGGCCGGCCGCTGTACAAGCCCGCCCCGCTGTGCGAATCGTGGAGGCGGCCTTCCGCCGTCGCGGAGGTCCTCCCACCACGGTCCCAAGGAGGCGCGGCATGGTGGTCCGACCGGGAAGGCGTCTCGCCGTGCTCATCGCGGCGCTGGTCCTGTCACCGGTGGTCGCGGTCGGTGCCGCGGCCCCGGCGGCCGCGGGCGCCCGCGCCGGCAATCCGTACGCGGGCGCGCAATGGTACGTCGATTCATCGTGGTCGGCCTGGGCCGCGTCCGAACCCGGCGGCGCGGCGGTGGCCGCCCAGCCGACCGGCGTCTGGCTGGACCGGGTCTCCCACGTCCGGGACACGCCCGGCGGCCCCGGACTGCTGCGCAGCCGGCTGAACGAGGCGACCCTGCAGGACGCGGCGGTCGAACCGGCCCCGCTCACGATCCAGCTCGTGCTGAACGACCTGCCGGACCGCAACTGCACCCACCTGGTGTCCAACGGGGACTTCAGCGTGGCGGCCGACGGCCTGAACCGCTACCGGTCCGAGTACGTCGATCCGATCGCCGCGATGCTGGCCGAACCCGCCTACCGGCGGCTGCGCATCGTGGCGGTCGTCGAACCCGACTTCCTGCCCGGGCTGCTGACGCCCGCCACCACCGACCGGTGCGCCGCCGCGCAGGCGAGCGGTGCCCACCTGGAGGCGGTGCGGTACGCGGTCGCCCGGCTGGCCGCCATCCCCAACGTGTACGTCTACCTCGACGCGGCCGGGTACGGCATCACCGGTTACGCCGACAACTTCGGCCGGGCCGCCGGCCTGCTGGCGGACGTCGCCGGGGTGACGGCGGGCCGGCCGGCGCCGGTGCAGGGCTTCACGGTGAACGTCGCCGGCTACGGCGGCCTGGTCGAGCCGTACTACAACGCCCGCATGGTGATCAACGGCCAGCCGGTGAAGCTCTCCCGGTGGGTCGACTGGAACGACTACGTGGACGAGCTCTCCTTCGCCCAGGATTTCCGGCAGCGGCTCGTCGCGATCGGGTTCCCGGCCGGCATCGGCATGGTGATCGACACCTCCCGCAACGGCTGGGGCGGCCCGGACCGGCCGTCGCACGCCGGCCCGGCCACCACCGTGGACGCGTTCGTCGACGGCTCGCGGGTGGACCGCCGGTACCGGACCGGCAACTGGTGCAACCAGGCCGGCGCCGGGCTCGGCGAGCGGCCCCGGGCCATGCCCGTCCCCGGTGTCGACGCCTACGCCTGGATCAAGCCGCCGGGCGTCTCCGACGGTTCGAGCACCGACGTCACCGGCCCCGAGGGTGACCGCCACGACCCGATGTGCGATCCCGCGTACTCCCCGGTGATGGGCGGCTACCGGCCGAGCGGGGCGCTGCCGGGCGCCCCGCCCGCGGGGCAGTGGTTCGGCGCGCAGTTCCGGCAGCTCCTGGCCAACGCCCACCCGAAGTGACCGTGCCGCCCGGCCCGGCTCGCAGCCGGGCCGGGCGGCACCGCGGGCGTTCTGATCAAGGGCTGGCGCAGGTGAGGGCCGGGGTGGCGGGCGTCCCGTTCGCCAGGAAGCCGAAGACGGTGGTCCCGGCGGGCGGGAGCGAGCCGTTGTAGGAGGCGTTCTTCACCGTCACCGAGGATCCGCTGGTACTGAGCGTGCCGTTCCAGACCTGGCTGACCGTCTGCCCGGCGTTGAGCGTCCACCGCACGGTCCACCCGTTGACGGCCGAGGCGCCGGCCTTCACGGTGACCTCACCCTGGTAACCGCCGCCCCACGAGTTGACCGTCCGGTAGGTCGCGGTGCAGGCGCCAGGCGTGGGAGTGGGCGACGGCGACGGTGACGGTGAGGGGGACGGGGACGGGCTGGGCGAGGGCGTGACGGACGGGGACGGGGTGGCCGACGGCGACGGCGACGGCCCGCCGCCCGGGGGCACGTACGGGCACTTGTTGCGGTACATGGAGATGTTGGTGGAGTCCATCAACGGGCACAGGAACTGCGGGTACCGCGTGTCGTTGTCCAGCCAGATCTTCAACCACGGGATCAGCACCCGCATCTCGGTGTTGTTCGCGCGCGTCGCGAACAGGTGGTCCACTCCGGCGATCTCCACCCACGCGCTCGGCAGCGCGGCCGGGATCGTGCTGTACAGCCCGTTGAGGTAGGACTGGGTCACCGTCGTGTCGCGCTGGCCGGAGATGAACATCGTCGGCACCTTGGCGGTGGACAGGTCGTAGTTCCCGACCGGCGAGCCGGGCGCCAGGCCGATGGCGGCCTTCAGCGAGGGCCGCCGGACCACGGCGCTGAGCACGCCGGCGCCGCCGGCGGAGTGGCCGACCACCGAAAGGCGGTTCGGGTCGACCCGGTCACGCACCGGGCTCCGCTGGGTGAGGTAGTCCAGCGCGGCGAGCAGCTGGGTGCCCCGGGCGTCCGCGCTGTCGGTGCGGCTGTTGGTCTCGATGCCGATCACGACGAAGCCGAAGGACGCCAGCCAGGGTCCCATCCACGCCTCTTCGTTCGCGAACAGCGCCGAGTAGCCCGGCACGATCGCGACCGCGCCGAAGGTGCCCTGGGTGGTGTCCGTCGGGTAGTAGATCACCCCGCTGGCGAAGCCGTTGCCGCCGGGCACGTTGACCTGGGCGGTGGCGAAGGTGCCGCGGCTGGCCGCCACGCTGGCCAGGGTGGGGTCCGGGCCGCGCTGGTAGGGGTTGTCGGCGGCGGACGCCGGCCGGATCGCCATGGTCACCGAGAGCATTCCCAGGACCGCGACCACCGCGGTGATCGCGGTGCGGACCGCACCGCCGCGGACCCGGGGGCGCGACCCGGGGTCGTCGGCCGCGGGCGGGCGGCGCTCATCTGGTCGCATCGTGGTTTCCCTCTCTGGGGCGTCGACGTCCGTCGAGGACCGTCGAGTCGGTCGGGGTTCGTCGAGGTTTCGAGGTACGGGAAGGTTCGCGACGCTCATCGCACGGCGCATGGCACCCCGTTGAGGGTGAACGCCGCGGGTTCGGGATTCTCGTCGATGTAGGTGCCGATGAAGCCGATCCGCCGCGACTCGCCCGGCCGGAGGGGGGTGTCCCACGACGGTTTGGCGGCGGTGACCACCGCCTCCGCCTGCGACCAGGTGGCCGACCAGCCGTGGACGACCCGCTGGCCGGCCGGGAAGGTGAAGCGGAGCATCCAGCCGTTGAGAACCGCGCTCCCGGTGTTGGTGATCGTGAGATCGGCGCCGAATCCGCCGCTCCAGGACCGCGCGTCGTACGCCACCTCGCAGCCCGGCACGGGCAGGCCCGGACTCGCCAGGACCGACAGCGGGTCGGACGGCCGGCTGATGTTGCCGGCGGCGTCCCTGGCGACGACGAAGTAGGTGTAGGTCTTCCCGGTGACCAGGCCGCCCTCGGTGAAGTACGTCATCGAGGTGCTGCCGGCCCGGATCCAGCCGGTGGCGGTCCGGCGGTAGACGTCGTACGCCGTCACGCCCACGTCGTCGGTGGCGGCGGTCCAGCAGAACTCGGTGCCGGGGAAGTCGGCGATGCAGCCCTCGCGCAGCCCGGCCGGCCTGCTGGGCGGGGTGATGTCGCCGGGGCGCGGGCTGGGGGTGACGACCACCCCGGTCACCGCGGTGGCGGTCACCGGCGCGGTCGGCTCGCTGGTGTTGCCGGCCGCGTCCTTGGCCACGATGTAGAAGGTGTACGCCTGGCCGTAGGTGAGTCCGCCCATGACGGCCGTCGTCCCGGTCGTGGTCGTGGCCCGGACGAAGCCGCCGGCGTCCAGCCGGTACACCTCGTACCCGGTCACGCCCACGTCGTCGGTGGCGGCCGACCAGCACAGGCCGACGTAGCCGACGGTGGTTCCGGCGGGCAGCGGCGGCGGGCACAGTTGCACCTGGGCCGGGCTGGACGGCGGGGTCACGTCCGCCGGCACCGCTGCCGCCCCGGTCAGCGCGGTGACCAGCGCGATCAGTACGGTCGCCCCCGCCGCGGCCGGCACGGCCCGCGCGGCGGCGGCGAAGATCCTGGCTCCGGGAAGTCTCATGAACACTCCCACCTCGTCGGCCGGGGAGGTCCCCGCCTGCCTGGTGCTTCGCTGGGATGATCCGGCCGGGCCGGGGCCTCCGTCAAAGGCGGGCGGTATGTTTCGTACATATCCCGAAATGTTGCCTGAAACTTTCAAGTATCCGGCAGCCGTAAGTTACCGGCCGGCGGCCCGCCGGGCCGGACGGAACCGGCCGCGCGCTCGGGCCGCCGCCCGGTCCCGGACGCCGGACGCCCGGTCCCGTCGGGTGACGGGACCGGGCGTCCGGTAGGGGTACGGCTAGGCGCGCCGTTTCAGGAAGGACAGCAGGGCCACGCCGATCGCGGCCACGATGACCTGGATGACCAGCTCGATCCAGTCGATGCCCCCGGTGTCGGCCACGTTCATCGCGGCCGCTATGGCGGTGCCGATCAGCGCGGCGACGATGCCGACCAGGATGGTCAGCAGGATGCCGATCCGCTGCCGTCCCGGCACGACCAGCCGGCCGAGAACGCCGATGACGATGCCCACGAGGATGGCGGAGATGATTCCGTCTACTTCCATGGTCACGCTCCTTCCCGCGGCCGCTCCGGCCGCTGCCGCCGTCGAGACACCGCGCCGCGTTCGGTCACGGCCGGCGCGAATGCCACGATGACGTGGCGTTTCGACGGCTAATGTCCATCCTCGCTCACGAAAGCGCGATGTGGCGGGGTGGAGATGGTAAAACGCCGCCCGAGCCGCAGACCGGGGCGCTCGACGAAGCGGTACGCCAGCGCGGCGGCCGCCAGGATGAGGGCGACGAAGGCCACGGCGGCCGGGATCTGCACGTACCACGGCGACCAGCGCAGGTCTCCGGTGATCCAGGTGAACAGCTTGAGCAGCGGGTGGTGCAGCAGGTACAGGGAGTAGCTGATCAGCCCGGTCCAGACGAGGAAGCGCGGCAGCCGGCGGCGCCGCAGCGCCATCGCCGCGGCGAACGTCACGGCGGCCAGGCACAGCGTGGTGATCCAGACATCCGGTTCGACCCACCACCAGCCGGACTGCAGCGCCCATATCGGGGACAGCGCCACCAGGACGGCGGTGACCGGGATCGGCCAGAACGGCCCCGTCCCCCGCTCCCACCGGTGCACGGCGGTACCGGTGAACATCACCGCGAGGATCACCGCGCCGAACCAGGGGGTCCGGCTGCTCAGCGGGATCAGGGCGAGCGCCAGGACGCCGAGGGCGCGGGCGGCGGCCACCGGGAACCGGTTCGCCAGCACGCAGGCCAGCCCGGCCAGGAAGGCGGCGCAGGAGATCCAGGCGACCCGGCGGTCCACCAGCGGCGCGGCCGGGAGCAGCAGTCCCATGACCACCGCGGCCAGGCCGAACAGCACGGCGGGCCCGCCACCGGCCGGACGGGTCCTGGTGGTGTACAGCGCGGCCACCAGCAGGTAGAACACCATCTCGTAGGAGAGCGTCCACATGGTGTCGGCGACGCCGCCGAGCCCGACCACGTCCAGCAGCATGGTCGCGTGCGCGGCCACCGCCGAGCCGTCCCGCGGCACGGTCCGCGGAATCGAGATCCAACCGGCCATGGCCAGGACCAGGCCGATGACCACCAGGTACAGCGGGTACAGCCGGAAGATCCGGCCGATCCAGAAGGCCCGCAGGTCGCCCCGGCGCTCCAGCGACCTGGGGATGATGTAACCGCTGACCAGGAAGAACACCATCACGCCGTAGATGCCGAGGTTGAACCAGTACGGCCGAAGCGAGGGGACGACCCAGGGCAGCAGATGTTCGGCCAGCACCGCCGTCGCGCCGACCCCGCGCAGCGCGTCCAGCCAGTCCAGCCGGCCGGGCGTCACCGGCACCGGCGCCCGGGCGGGCCCGGGCGGCGCGGGGCGACCTGCGGGTCCCGGTCCCCCGGGATGGCCACCGGGAACCACGGCCGAGCCGGTGCACGGCCCGACAACGGTGCGAAATCCGGCACTGCATGACGACTCACCATGATTCGCACTTTAGCTGGGCAAAGGTCGGCTGCTCGCCGGGCGTCCGTCCAGCTTCCGCCTGGTTCACCGGCCGAGTGGCGCGGATCGCTCACGTATCTCGTCCTGGAATCGAACCAGGAGCGCCGATCGCCCGTACCTCTGCCCGAAGGGCGATCGTCGTGACGACGACGGGGCGGCCGGCCGGCCGCGATCCCCTGGGACGAAGGGATTCGGGCGAGTATGAGAAGCCGACACTCCACCACCGCGGCCGTCGTGGCGGGCGGCCTCCTCGCACTTCAGCTGACCACGGCGTGCTCCGCGGCGCCCGATCAGCAGGCGGTGAGCGCTTACGGGGGTCCGGTGCCGATGGCCCCGCCCGCCGAACAACTGATCGAAAAGCAGCAACCTCCCGCCCAGGAACCGCAGGCCGACCCCGCGGCGGCGGACCCGGCCGCGCAGGACCCGGCCGCGCAGGACCCGGCCGCGCAGGACCCGGCGGCGGACCCGGCCGCCCAGGCGGGCGCGGGCGACCCGGCCGCGGCGGCCCCGGCGGCCGATCCGGGCCAGCAGGGCCAGAACTACCCCACCACCCAGCCCTCCGGGGACAACGGCGGCGTGGTCACCGAGGCGGTGGGCCAGGAGACCGTGTCCACCCCGTGGGGGCCGCTGACCGCGGCCGACCGGGATCTGGTGGCCAAGGTCCGGCTGGCCGGCCTGTGGGAGATCCCGGTCGGGCGGGAGGCCGCCAAGCGCGCCTCACGCGCCGCCACCCGCAAGAACCTGGGCGAGATCGCCCGCCAGCACGTCCTGCTGGATGCGGAGGACCGGCAGGTGGCGGCCAAGCTGCGCATCCCGCTGCCGGACGAACCGAACGCCGACCAGCAGGCCTGGATCGCCGAGATCTCCAGCAAGAAGGGGCTCGAGTACGACAAGACGGCGGTCCTGCGGCTGCGGCTGGCGCACGGGAAGATCTTCCCGGCGATCGGCGCGGTCCGCGCCAGCACCCGAAACACCCTGATCCGGGAGTTCGCGCAGAGTTGCGCCAATTTCGTGAACACCCACATGGGCCTGCTGGAGGGCACCGGCCTGGCCGGGTCCATGGCGATGCCGCCCGCCCCTACGGTCAGCGGCGCGCCCGACACCGTCCCGTCCGGCGAGCCGGCGCCGAGCGCCCCGCCTGCCACCACCCTGGACCACATCGTCAATCACTGAAGCCCACCGGCCGGCCCCGCACGGGCCGGCCGTGCGCTCGGCACGCCGGCCCGGTGGCGATACGCCACCGGGCCGGCGTGCCGTGCGGGGCGACGACCACCGAAGGCCGGTGACGCCGCCGGTGGCCGCCGATCTGCAACTGCCCGCAAGTTGCGGAAGAAGTTTCAGTCATATTACGCAGGAAGCTCGCCAGGATTCGCCTATTAAAGCCGAGCGGGGCGCATGAAACCGGACGAATAGCTATTAACTTCACATAACTCCGGATCGGCATCTGGAATCGATTGGAAATATCTGCAAACTCTTGCTAACAAGATGGCCGCCGAGTAACTTCCAGGAAACACCCGAACCCTGGACCGGGAGCCTCGATGGTGCGCCCTCCGCTCACCGCCGCACGCGCGCCGCCACCTGACGCCGCCCTTCCGGCCGCACCCCGCCCGGACCGCCCGGACCGGCGACCCGCGGCCACCCGATCCCCGCCCACCACCCGATCTCTTCACCCGAATATCCAGACATATCCGGATATCGGGCTACCGGGCGGGCGACGCCGCGGCCAGGCCGTCGCGCAGCCCACCGGCGACGTACAGAAATCGGGCCGGGTGTCATCACCACCCGGCCCGCTGACGGGATCCCATTCGCAGGCTTCTGGAGACCCCACATGCGACTCTATCGAACCATCACCAGGGGCGCGCCGGCCGCGGCCCTGGTCGCGGGCATCGCGATGGCGGCGCCCGTACTCGGCACGACCGCCGCGCACGCCGCGGCCGACCCCGGCGTGACCGTCAACCTGTGGAACTGGAACTGGCGGTCGGTGGCCAGGGAGTGCACCGAGGTCCTCGGACCGGCCGGGTACGGCTCGGTCCAGGTGTCCCCGCCCACCGATTCGATGTCCAAGGGCGGCTCGGTCTGGTGGGACGTCTACCAGCCCGCCCGCTACACCCTCACCAGCAAGTTCGGCGACGAGACCGCCTTTCGGAACATGGTGTCCGCCTGCCACGCCGCCGGGGTGAAGGTGCAGGTGGACGTGGTCGTCAACCACATGACCGGGCAGGGGTCCACCAGCTACGGCGGCTACGGCTTCAGCAAGTACAACTACCCCGGGCTCTACTCCTCCTGGGACTTCCACTCCCCCTGCGCGATCAACGACTCCGACTACGCCGGCGACGCCTGGCGGGTGCGCAACTGCGAGCTGGTGGGGCTGTCCGACCTGAACACCGGCTCCGACTACGTGCGCGGCCAGATCGCCGGCTACCTGAACCGGCTGACCGGCCTGGGCGTGGACGGCTTCCGCGTCGACGCCGCCAAGCACATCGACCCCGGCGACCTGGCGGCCATCCGGTCCCGGCTCCAGGGCTCGCCCTACATCCACCAGGAGGTGATCCACGGCGCCGGCGAGGCGGTGCGGCCGGACCAGTACACCGGCGTGGGCGACGTGGACGAGTTCGTGTACGGCCGCAAGCTCAAAGAGCAGTTCACCGGCCAGATCAAGTACCTGCGGAGCTTCGGCGAGAGCTGGGGGCTGTCGGTCTCCGGCGACAAGGCGATGGTCTTCGTCGACAACCACGACACCGAGCGCAAGGACGCGTCCGCCGGGGACGCCACCCTCACCTACAAGTACGGCGCCACCTACAAGCTGGCCAACGTCTTCATGCTGGCCTGGCCGTTCGGCAAGCCGAACGTCTACTCCTCCTTCACCTGGAGCGACAAGGAGGGCGGGCCGCCGTCGGCCGGCGGCGGGTTCGTCACCGACGCCGACTGCGCGAACGGCCGGTGGACCTGCTTCCACCGGCAGCTGGCGGGCATGGCCGGCTTCCATGAGGCGGTGGCCGGCACCCCGGTCGGCAACTGGACCGACAACGGGGGCAACCTGATCGCCTTCAGCCGCGGCGACCGGGGATGGGTGGCCATCAACAACGAGAACGCCGCCGTCACCCGGACGTTCACCACCGGCCTGCCCGCCGGCACCTACCCCAACGTGGCGGGAAGCGGCTCGGTCACCGTGGGCGCGGGCGGGACGGCGACCGTCACCGTGCCGGCCAAGAGCGCCGTGGCCATCCGGACCGGCTCGGCCACCCCGCCGACGAACCCGCCCGGCGACGGCACCGCCACCGTCTACTACCAGACGGGCTGGAACCCCGCCTACATCCACTACGGCGTCAACGGCACCTGGACCACGGTGCCGGGTGCGGTCATGGACACCGCCTGCGCCGGCTGGAAGAAGAAGACCGTCGCCCTCGGCACCGCCGCCACCTTCCAGGTCACCTTCAACAACGGCTCGGGAAGCTGGGACAACAACGGCGGCCGCGACTACACCATCGGCACCGGTGTCAGCACCGTGACCGACGGCGTGGTCACCGGCAACGCGACCGCTCCGTGCTGACCACGGGCGTCGTCGGCGCCGCCGCCTGATCGATGAAGGCCTCCGGTGTGGCGCGGGTGCCGGCTCCCGCGGCACCCGGAGGTCTCGGGTCCGTCCGGGACGCCGGCCGGCCGTTCATGGCCCCCGGGCGGCCGGCGGCGTGGTCAGCCGGCCGCCGACAGCCTGGCCGGCATCGGACCGGTCGAGCGGCGGACGACCAGCTCGGGCCGGTGGAGCAGCTCGGTGCGCGGCGCGGGCAGCCCGCGGATCTCGTCCAGCAGGCTCGCCACCGCGGCGAGCCCCATGTCGCGCACCGGCTGGCGCAGCGTGGTGAGCGGCGGATCGAGGTAGGCCGTCATCGGCGAGTCGTCGAACCCGACGACGGACACGTCCTCCGGCACCCGCAGCCCGGCCTGGCGGACCCCGCGGATCGCGCCGATCGCCATGATGTCGCTGCCGCAGCAGATGGCCGTGCACCCGCGGTCGAGCAGCTGCCGGGCGGCCGACTGCCCGCCCTCGACCGTGTAGAGCGTGTTGACGACCAGCTCCGCGGGGTCGGCGATCCCCGCGTACTGCGCCAGCGCGCGGCCGAAGCCGTCGGTCTTGCGGATCGTCGGGACGAAGCGCTCCTGCCCGACCGCGAGCCCGATGCGGCGGTGGCCGAGCGAGACCAGGTGGTTGACGGCCATGTCGAGCGCGGCGGCGTCGTCGTTGGAGATGAAGTGGGCGTCGATGTCGGCCCGGTAGCCGTTGATCAGGACCATCGGCAGGCCCATCTCGATCAGCCGGGCGTAGCGCCGGCGGTCCGACCGCGAGTCGGCGTGCAGCCCGTTGACGAAGATGATGCCGGCGACACCGCGCTCCAGCAGGAGATTGGTGTAGTCGTCCTCGGTGATGCCGCCCGGAGTCTGCGTGCACAGCACGGCGGTGTAGCCGGACAGCACCAGCGCGCTCTCGATGACCTGGGCGAACGCCGGGAAGATGGGGTTGGTCAGCTCCGGGAGGATCATGCCGATGAGACCGGTGCTCTGCTGCCGCAGCTTCGCCGGGCGCTCGTAGCCGAGCACGTCGAGGGCCGTGAGGACCGCCTGGCGGGTGCCCGCGGCCACTCCCGGCCGGCCGTTGAGCACCCGGCTCACGGTCGCCTCACTCACGCCCGCTTGGGCGGCGATGTCGGCGAGGCGCATTGTCATGGTGGCCAACTTACCTTTCCGGCCCGGCAGCGCCCGCCCGCCGTGCGGCCGGGCGCGCGCTCGGCCGGTGGGGCGGTCGGGCGGCCGGGCGGGCACCGTACCGGCGGGGCGGGGCGGGGTCGCGCCGGCCGCGGGGCGCCGCGGCCCCCTGGCGCGGCGGCGGAGTAGCCTGATCCTCGCCGGCCGAAGGCCCGCCGGCGACGGGGAGCGAGGCGGCCGCCATGAGCGTCGAGACCGATGACCTGCCGTACGTGGACGAGCACCGGACCACGGTCGACGCGCCGCGCGCCGCCGTCTGGACGGCCCTGCGCCGCTACGCGGCGTCCCTGGGCGTCGGCGCGGGCAACCCGCTGGCCCTGCTGCTCGGCACGGTGCCGCCGACCGGCTTCGCCGAGGTGGAGCGGGTGCCGAACGAGCGGCTCGGCCTGGCCGGGCGGCACCGGTTCAGCCGCTACCTGCTGGTCTTCGAGCTCGCCGACGCGGCGAACGGCTCGACGACGGTGCGCGCCCGGTCGTACGCCGCCTTTCCCGGCCCGCACGGCCGCCTCTACCGCGCCCTGGTGATCGGTTCGGGCGGGCACGTCGTCGCCGTGCGGGGCATGTTGCGGGAGATCCGCCGCCGCAGCCTGCGCTGATCGCATCGGCGCGCCGTCCCTGGTGCGGGCGTAAAGCCCTGTTCAGGCGGTGACCGATCGCCGGGCCCCGGTCGTTTCCCGCTCCGGGCGACGGGTACGGCCGCCGCATGGGCCGGGGGATCGCGTCCAGATGACGGAAGGGGGACCGCCGGCTCGACGGTGTCACCGATCTCCTGCCGCGCCCGGCGGCGACCGCCGCCGCGTCGCACGAGATGCCACCGGAGGTACCCACCGTGAAAGCAGTCATCTATAAGGGCCCGCGCCGGATCGCCGTCGAGGAGGTCCCCGACCCGGTGATCCAGGCGCCGACCGACGCGATCGTCCGCATCACCACCACCAACATCTGCGGGTCCGACCTGCACATGTACGAGGGCCGCACGACCGTGGAGGAGGGGAAGGTCCTCGGCCACGAGAACATGGGCGTCGTCGAGGCGGTCGGCGACGCGGTCGACCGGATCAAGGTCGGCGACCGGGTCTCGGTGCCGTTCAACATCGCCTGCGGCGCCTGCCGCAACTGCCTGGACGGCTGGACCAGCTTCTGCCTGCGGACCAACCCCACCGAGGGGGTGGACGGAGCCGCGTACGGCTACGCCAACATGGGGCCGTACGACGGCGGCCAGGCGGAGTACCTGCGGGTGCCTTACGCCGACGTGAACCTGCTGGAGTTGCCGCCGGGCACCGAGCACGAGAACGACTTCACCATGCTGTCGGACATCTTCCCGACCGGCTGGCACGGCACGGAGCTGGCGGGCATGCGGGCGGGCGACCGGGTCGCGGTGTTCGGCGCCGGCCCGGTGGGCCTGCTCGCGGCGCACAGCGCGATGATCCGCGGCGCCGCGCAGGTCTTCGTGGTGGACAAGGAGAAGGACCGCCTCGACCTGGCCGGCAAGATCGGCGCGACGCCGGTGGACTTCGCCCGGGCGGACCCGGTCGAGCAGATCATGTACGCCACCGGCGGCCGGGGCGCCGACTGCGGCGTCGAGGCGGTCGGCTACCAGGCCCACGACGGCACCGGTCAGGAACACCCGGAGCTGGTGCTGGACAACCTGGTGAAGTCGGTGCGCTCCACCGGCGGCATCGGCGTGGTCGGGGTGTACGTCCCGCAGGACCCGCAGGCCGCCACCGACGCCGCCAGGCAGGGCCGGATCGGCTTCGACTACGGCACATTCTTCACCAAGGGGCAGCGGATGGGGACCGGCCAGTGCCCGGTCATGCGGTACAACCGCCGGCTGCGCGACCTGATCATCACCGGGCGGGCCCAGCCGTCGTTCCTGGTCTCGCACGAGCTGTCGCTGGACGAGGCGCCGGACGGCTACGAGCGGTTCGACCGCCGGGAGAGCGGGTGGACCAAGGTCCTGCTGCACCCGGCCGCCGCGTGAGCCCGGGGATCCTGGCCGGCGCCGCCGCGGGCGCGGCCGGCACCACGGCGCTCAACGCGTTGACCTACCTCGACATGTCGGTCCGCGGCCGCCCGTCGAGCGATTCGCCGGAACGGCTGGTCGAGGCGGTCGAGGCGCGCACGCCGCTGTCGGTCCCCGGCGCGGCGGAGACCCGGCGCAACCGGCTCGGCGGGCTGGGCGCGCTGGCCGGCATCGCCACCGGGATCGGGGTCGGCGCCGCGTTCGGCGCGCTGCGCCGGGCCGGCGTCCACCCGCCGCCCGCCGTGGAGGCCGCGCTGATCGGCCTGGCGGCGATGGCGGCCACCGACCTGTCCATGGCGGCGCTCGGCGTGTCCGATCCGCGTACCTGGCAGCCGGCCGACTGGGCGGCCGACCTGCTGCCGCACCTCGGTTACGGGGCGGTGACCGCCGCCACGCTGTCCGCCCTGGACGGCCGGGGGCGTTGACACCCGGCGCGGGAAGGTCCTGAAAGATCGGGTCCTTGGTCCTGGTGATCCGGGGACGGAACGCTCCGGCGGGAAGATCGGGGAGGGCGGATGCTGAAGGTGATCGCAGCAGCCGAGACACCCCGAGGTGATCCGCATGGCCGGTCCGGCCGTGAACGTCCCGACCCCCGTCACCGAGATGATCGACACCCTGGTGGGTGCCGCGCTCAAGGCCCTGGACGAGTACGCGGCCTTCGACCAGGACCGGATCGACCACATCGTGAAGAAGGCATCGGTGGCCGCGCTGGACGAGCACGCCTCGCTCGCCGAGGCGGCGGTGCGCGAGACCGGCCGCGGCGTGTTCGAGGACAAGGCGGTGAAGAACATCTTCGCCTGCGAGCACGTGACCAACAGCATGGCGACGCTCAAGACGGTGGGGGTGGTCTCCCGGGACGAGATCAGCGGGATCGTGGAGATCGCCGAGCCGGTCGGCGTCGTCTGCGGGATCACCCCGGTGACCAACCCGACCTCCACCACCATCTTCAAGGCGCTCATCGCGCTGAAGACCCGCAACCCGATCGTGTTCGCCTTCCACCCGGCCGCCCAGGAGTGCAGTGCCGCCGCGGCGCGCGTCGTCCGGGACGCGGCGGTGGCCGCCGGCGCGCCGGAGCACTGCGTGCAGTGGATCACCGAGCCGTCGCTCGCCACCACCACGGCGCTGATGCGCCACGAGGGGGTGGCGACCATCCTGGCGACCGGTGGCAACGGCATGGTCCGCGCGGCGTACTCGGCCGGCAAGCCGGCGCTCGGCGTCGGGGCGGGCAACGTCCCGGCCTACGTGGACGCCACCGCCGACCTGCGCCGGGCGGTCAACGACATCGTGCTGTCCAAGGCGTTCGACAACGGGATGGTGTGCGCCTCCGAGCAGGCGGCGATCATCGACGCGGCGGTGTACGAGGCGGCGCTCGCCGAGTTCGCCACGCTGCACGCCTACCGGGCCACCCCGGAGGAGAAGCGGCTGCTGGAGGAGTTCCTGTTCGGTCCGGGCGCGGGGAGCGAGTCGTGCGGCGAGGCGCGGATCAACGCCGACGCCGTCGGCCGGCCGGCGGCATGGATCGCCGAGCGGGCCGGTTTCACCGTCCCGGCCGGCACCTCGCTGATCCTTGCCGAGGTCGGCCAGGTGGGGCCGGCCGAACCGCTGACCCGGGAGAAGCTGTGCCCGGTGCTCGCGGTGCTGCGCGCCGGCGGCCGCGAGGAGGGGATCGTGCTGGCCGAGCGGATGGTCGAGTTCGGCGGGCTCGGGCACAGCGCCGCCGTCCACACCCGCGACGCCACGCTGGCCGAGGAGTTCGGCCGCCGGGTCAAGGCGGTGCGGATCATCTGGAACGCCCCGTCCTCGCAGGGCGGCCTCGGCGACATCTACAACGCCTTCACCCCGTCGCTGACGCTGGGCTGCGGCAGCTACGGCCGCAACTCGGTCTCGCACAACGTCTCGGCGGTCGACCTGCTCAACATCAAGCGGATCGGGCGGCGCACCAACAACCTGCAGTGGTTCAAGGTGCCGGCCAAGGTGTATTTCGAGCCGCACGCGATCCGCTACCTGGCCGACCTGCCGGACGTGCGGCGGGTGACGATCGTCACCGAACCGACGATGACCCGGCTCGGCTACGTGGACCGCGTGCTGACCGTGCTGGGCCGCCGCCCCGAGCGGGTCGCACTGCAGATCATCGACGACGTGGAGCCGGAGCCCAGCGTGGCCACCGTGGATCGCGGCGCCGAGCAGATGCGGCACTTCCGGCCGGACACCATCATCGCGCTCGGCGGCGGCTCGGCGATGGACGCCGCCAAGGTCATGTGGCTGCGCTACGAGCACCCGGAGGTCGTCTTCGCCGACATGCGGCAGAAGTTCTTCGACATCCGCAAGCGCGCCTTCCGGTTCCCGCCGCTCGGCGCGCTGGCCCGGCTGGTCTGCGTGCCGACCACGTCGGGCACCGGCGCCGAGGTGACGCCGTTCGCGGTGATCACTGACACCGTGACCGGCAAGAAGTACCCGCTGGCCGACTACGCCCTGACCCCGAGCGTCGCGATCGTCGACCCGGCGCTGGCCGCCGACCTGCCCGCCGTCGTCACCGCCGACAGCGGCTTCGACGCGCTCACCCACGCGATCGAGGCGTACGTCTCGGTCTACGCCAGCGACTTCACCGACGGCCTGGCGCTGCACGCGGTCAAGCTGGTCTTCGGCAACCTGGAGCGGGCGGTGCGGCACGGCGCCGCCGATCCGCGGGCGCGGGAGGCGATGCACAACGCGGGCACCATCGCCGGGATGGCCTTCGGCAACGCCTTCCTCGGCATCGTGCACGCCATGTCGCACACCCTGGGGGCCACCTTCCACCTTGCGCACGGGCGGGTCAACGCGGTGCTGCTCCCGCACGTTATCCGCTACAACGGCACCGTCCCGGGCAAGCCGTCCGGCTGGCCCAAATACGAGCACTACCGCGCTCCGGAGCGGTTCCAGGAGATCGCGCGGGCGCTCGGCCTGCCCGCCGCCGACCCGGCGGAAGGGGTGGCGTCCCTGGCGTCCGCGGTCGAGCGGCTGCGGGCGGCCGCCGGGATCGAGCCGTCCTTCCAGGCCCTGGGCGTGGACGAGCGGGAGTTCCTGGCCGCGCTCCCCGGGCAGGCCCGCAACGCCTACGAGGACCAGTGCGCGCCGGCCAACCCGCGGATGCCGATGCTCGACGACATGCGCGAGCTGATGCGGGCCGCCTACTACGGCCCGGCGGACGCCGACCGCTGACCTGGGACGAGACCAGGCGCCTCCGCCATCCCGGAGGGCCGAGCCCTCCGCCGTGGCGGGGTGACCGCGCCACCGCGCTCGCCGTCGCGACGGGTCGGCCGCGCCACCGCGCCCGCCGCCCCGGCGGGTCACCCCTTCCGGCCGGCGGCGGACCGCCCCTGCTGCGAGCCGGCGTAGGCGGCGGCCCGGGCCCGCTGGACGGCGCCGGTCGGCCGCAACCCGGGATGGGCGTTGCGGATCGGGTCGAAGGCGGCGACCTCCTCGCCCGGCGGCACCGGGCCGTGCAGCCGCAGCCGGGCCAGCGGGGCGCGCACCGCGCCGTCCAGGCCGAGGACGAACTCCAGCGGCCCGGCGGGCGCCGCGCCCGCCGGCACAGCGGCCGGCACGGCGGCCACCCGGCCGGGGTCGCCGGACAGCCGGCGTCGCCGGTCCACCGGCACCGCGAGCAGCCGGACGCGGCCGAGCCGGCTCCGGTAGGGCAGCAGCGTGGAGTAGAAACCGGCGGCGAAGTCCAGGACCGGATAGGGCAGCCAGGGCGGCGCCGGCGGCCGGCCGCCGGTGGTGAACAGCAGGTCCAGGTCGCCCGGGTCGCCGCCGCCGGGTATTCGGAGCGCCAGGCCGAGCCCGTCCGGCAGCGGCGGCGGCAGGGACAGCGCCCGGGACAGCCGGACCACCACCGGCCGGCCGGCCGGCCCGTCCAGTGCCGGCACGCCCAGCCGAGGGGCGCCCGGCAGCGGGTCGAGGGTGGCGGTGAAGGTCCGGCCCGCCGGGTGCAGCGCCCGGCCGTGGCGGGCGGCGGCGACCGCGCGGGCCAGCGAGCTCACCAGCCGGTAGGCGAAGGGGTCCATGGCGCCTCCCTACCCGCCCGGCGCGGTTCGCACCTTCGCCGCCGCCGCGCCGGGGGGTCAGAGGCCGCCGGTGTACAGCAGGCGGGCCGGGGTGCCGGCCGGGACCGGCGCCGGCACGCCGCGGGTGGCGGACTGCCGCATCCAGTTGATGATCGTCACGGCGGTGGCGTCCCCGTTGGCCTGCTTGAACAACGCGCCCACGCCCGCGGCGTAGGCCGCGGCCAGCGCGGTGCCGCTGCCGCGGCGGGTGGCGCCGCCGGGGACGGCCGAGACGACGTCGGCCCCCGGCGCGTAGATGTCGACGCACGGCCCGCCCGCGCTGAAGGCGGCCGGCCGGTCCCGGACGGTGGACGCGGCCACCGTCAGCACGCCCGGCGCCGAGGCGGGCGAGACGTCGCAGGCGTTCCCCCCGTGGTCGCCGGCCGCCGTGGCGAGGAAGATCTGCCTGCTGTTCAGCTCGTTCACCGCGTCGTCGAGCGAGGGCGACTTGAGCGTGCCCAGCGAGACGCTGGCCACCGCGGGGCGGACCAGGTGGTCGCCGACCCAGTCGAGCCCGGCGATGGCCGCCGAGTTGGAGCCCGCGCCCTGGCAGTTGAGCACGCGGATCGGCACGAGCCGCACCTTGGGCGCCACCCCGAAGGTCCGGCCGCCGACCAGGCCGGCGGCGAACGTGCCCCGGCCCAGGCAGTCGCCGGTGCCGCGGCCGTCGCCGACGGCGTCGAAGCCGGGCACGACCCGTCCGGCCAGGTCGGAGTTGCGCGGGTCGATGCCGCTGTCGACGATGTAGGCGGTGATCCCGGTCCCGTCGTGCCGGACGTCGTAGCGGCCGTTCAACCTGCCGCCGTGCTGGTCGATCCGGTCCAGCCCCCAGGATGTGGTGGGGGCGCCCCGCGGCCGGCCGGCCGGGCGGGCGGCGGAGTCGGCGGCGCCGGGCATGCCGAGGCCGCCGCCGGGCACGCCGCCGACCAACGCGTCCTGCTCTACCGAGGTGACCGTGGGCTCCCGGAGCAGGATGGTGAGCTGCTGCGGGGTCATCCGGGCGCAGAAGCCGTTGAGCACCGTCGTGTAGATGAAGATCGGCTTCACCCCGATCAGCTTGATCACCGTTTCCGGCCTGACGCCGGGGCGGAGCACGACGATGTAGCGATTGGGCAGCGGCTGGCCCACCGGCGGGACGACCACCCGCCGGGCCTCGCCGCCCGCCACCGCCGGGGCTCCGGTCATGGCGGGCAGCACGGCCAGGAGGAACGCCACGGACAGCGCCTGCCCGCGCCACCGGCGGCGCCGCCGGTACGGGACGGCGGGGCGGAGGGTCATCGCGTCCCCCTCGTGGTCGTCGCCGGGGCCGGGAGATCGGCCACCGGCCAGAGTCGGCATCAGTCGATGATCAATTACCCGGCCGTCCTGTCGATTACGCTCGGTGACCGGCCCGGCCGGGTCAAGATCAGGTCAGCCGGGCGGGGCCGGGCCGGCCAGCCCGGCGGTGCAGAGCAGCCGGTCGGTGGTGTCGGCCGGGACGCCGCGCACCGCGCCCGGCGTCGCGTCGGCGATGATCTGGGCGAGCAGGGTCACCGAGTCGGTGTCACCGCGCGCCTGCTTGTACAGTGCGGCCACTCCGGTCGCGTACCCGGCCGCGTAGGCGGTGCCGCTGACCCGGCGGGTGCCGCCGCCCGCCGACGCCGTGACGACGTCCACCCCGGGCGCGAACAGGTCGACGCACGGGCCGGTGTCGGTGAACGCGGCCGGCCGGTCGGCGGACGTGGCGGCCGCGACCGCCAGCGAGGTCGCGACGGCCGCCGGTGACACCAGGCAGGCCGTCGTGGCGTGGTCGCCGGCGGCCACCGACAGGAACACCCCCAGCCGGCTCAGCTCGTGCGACGCCAGGTTCAGCGCCGGGGACGCCGCGGCTCCCAGCGAGATGCCGGCGACCGCCGGCCGCACGGCGTTGCGGGCCACCCAGTCGAGCCCGGCGATCGCCGAGGAGTACGAGCCGGTGCCGCCGCAGTCCATCACCCGCACCGGGGCCAGCCGGATCTTCGGCGCCACCCCCCAGGTGGTGCCGCCGGCCAGCGCGGCGACGGAGGTGCCGTGCCCGGCGCAGTCGTCGGTGCCGTGGTTGTCGTCGATGGCGGTGTAGCCGGGCGCGATCCGCCCGGTGAACTGCGGATGGCGCGGGTCGATGCCGGTGTCGATGATGTAGGCGGTCACCCCCCGGCCGTCGTACCGGCTGTCGAACCGCCCGTTCAGCGGCGGCCACCGCTGGTCGAGCCGGTCCAGCCCCCAGGAGGTGGTGGGCCGGGCGGCCGGCGTCCGGGCCGGCCCCGGCCGCACCGTCCCCTCGTAGGCCTGGATGACCGCGTCCCGCTCCACCGCGGCGACCCCGGGGTCGCCCAGCAGCCGGACGACCTGGGCCTCGGTCAGCCGGGCGGCGAACCCGTTGATCACTTTGGTGTACACGTAGATCGGCCGGGCGCCGGCCAGCGCGGCGAGGCGGGCGGGCCGCTGGCCGGGCCGGAGTAGGACCACGTACCGGCCGGGGATGAACCTCGGCACGGGCGGCGGGCCCGGGGCGGGCGCGCGGGCCACGACGCCCGCCGCCGGCCCGCCGGCCGCCGGCGGCACCGGCACGACGGGCGCGGCCAGCAGGCACGCCGTGGCGCACAGGACCCGCAGCACCTCAGAGCCCGCCGGTGTACAGCAGCTTGTTGGAGGTGTTCTCGGGGATGCCCTTGAGCTCGTCGGACGTCGCCTCGCGCACCAGCCAGTTCTCCAGGACGGCGCTCTGCGCGTCCCCGCGGGCCTGCTTATAGAGCGCGGCCACCCCGGTGGCGTAGGGGGCGGCGAACGAGGTCCCGTTGCCGACCCGGCTGCCGCCGCCGGCCTTGCTCGTGGTGACGGCGAGGCCGGGCGCGAACACGTCCACGCACGGCCCGGTGTTGCTGAAGATCGCCTGCCCGTCCACCCGGGTGGAGGCGCCGACGGTGAGGATCCCCGGGGCGGACGCCGGCGAGACGTCGCAGGCGTTGCTGAAGGCGTTGCCCGCCGCCGCGGCGACGAAGATCCCCTCCCGGGCCAGCCCGTTGGCCGCCTCGTTCACCGACGGCGACTTGGGCCCGCCGAGGGAGACGTTCACGACCGCCGGGCGGGCGGCGTTCTTGGCGATCCAGTCCAGGCCGGCGATGACCCCGGAATAGGCACCGCTGCCGTCGCAGCCCAGCACCCGCACCGGGGCGAGCTTCACCTTGCGCGCGACGCCCCAGCTGGTGCCGCCGACGATGCCGGCGACCGAGGTGCCGTGCCCCAGGCAGTCGCCGGTGCCGCGCTGGTCGGTGACGGCGCTGAACCCGGGGACCAGCCGGCCGGTGAAGTCCTTGTTCGCCGGGTCGATGCCGCTGTCCACGATGTAGGCGGTGACCCCGGCACCGGTGTGCGTGACGTCGTACCGGCCGTTGAGCGGCAGGCTGCGCTGGTCGATGCGGTCCAGGCCCCAGGAGGTGGTCAGGTCCGGGGCCCCGCGGCCCGCGACGGGCGCCGGGCCGGGGCCGAAGGCGCGGACCACGCCGTCCTCCTCCACCGCGGCCACCTCCGGGTGGCTGAGCACCTCGCCGATCTGTTCCGGGCTCATGTTCGCGGTGAAGCCGCTGATCACCTGCTGGTAGACGAAGTCGGGCCGCACGTCGAGGGGGATCACCACGTCGGCCGTCAGCCCGCCGGGCCGCAGCCGCACGATGTACCGGTTCGGGATCGCGGTGCCCGCCGGCGCCCGGATCACCTCCAGCGGGCGCCGGCCGGCGGCGGCCGCGTCGACCCGGGCGGCCGGCCCGGCCGGCGGCGCGACCGGCGGCGCCACTGCCGACAGCAGCATGACCGCCGGCAGGACGATCGACAGCACCCGGCCGCCGCGCCGCACACCGCCGGGAACCCTGATGGTGGGGCTGGTCGTCATCGCGTCCCTCTCCTGATCGGCCGGCGTGCCCGGGCGGCGGCTGCGCGGGAAGACAGTGATCAACTACCCCTGGATGATCAATATTACTCTCCGTGAGCATTCGTGATCGGCAAAGCCCGGCCGCGGGCGCGCGGCGTCAGCGCCGGTGCGCCACCCGGCCGCGCGCGGCGGGCCGGTGCCGGTCCGGGGGCGCGGCGGCGGCCCGGTCGAACTGGGCGGCCTGCAGCCGGTACATCTCGGCGTACGGACCGCCCGCCCGCATGAGCTCGTCATGGGTGCCGTGCTCGGCGACCCGGCCGGAGTCCAGCACGTAGATGCGGTCCGCCCGCGCCACCGAGGCCAGCCGGTGCGTGACCAGGATGACCGTCCGGCCGTGGGCGGCCAGCGAGGCGACCTTCTCGAAGACCTCCACCTCCGCGCGCGGATCGAGCGCGGAGGTGGGCTCGTCGAACACCAGCACCGGCGCGTTGCGGAACCACGCCCGGCCCAGGCCGATCCGCTGCCACTGGCCGCCGGACAGGTCGGTGCCGCCGAGGAACTGCATGGCCAGCAGGGTGTCCCAGCCATGCGGCAGCCCGGACACCACCGCGTCGGTGCCGCTCTCGAACCCCGCCCACCACAGGCGGTCGCGGTCCGCCGCCTGCTCGGCCCGGCCGATGGTCAGGTTCACCCGGGCCGTGGTGGGCCAGCGGGCGAAGTCCTGCGTCATCAGCGCGACGCGGTCGAACACCCCCTGCCGGTTCAACCGCCCGATCGGCACGCCGCCCCACCGCACCTCGCCCGAGGTCGGCAGGTAGAGGCCGGTCAGCAGCTTGGCGAGCGTGCTCTTGCCCGAACCGTTCGCGCCCACCAGCGCGACGATCTCGCCCGGCCGGATCCGCACGTCCACCCCGTCGAGCGCCAAGCGCTCCTGGCCCGGGTAGGCGAACGTCAGCCGGTCGGCCCGGATCTCCACCGGCCGCGCGGGCAGCAGCACGTCCCCGCTGCGCAGCGCCCGGCCGGCGGCCTCCCGGCACGCCTTCTCCCAGTCGAGGACGAACAACCCCTGCTCGTACACCTGGTTGACGGACATGACGAGGTTCAGCAACCCCGCCTTCGCGGTGCGGATGGCGATGACCGCGGTGCCGGCCACCGCGAGCGGCACCGTCCCGGCCAGCAGCAGCCAGCCGAGCGTGACGTAGGTCAGCACGACGGCCGTCCCGGACACCGCGTCCCCGGCCAGGGCGAGCCGGGCCTCGCCGCGGCCGAGCCGGGCCTGCTCCCGCTCGGCCGTCCCCGACAGCCGCTCGTAGTGCCCGAGCAGGAAACGGCCGGCGCCGTGCGCGCGCACCTCCGGCGCCACGTCCGGCCGGGTGAGCAGGCCGCTCAGCACCTCCAACTGGCGGGTCAGCTCGATGTTGCGCTTGGCGGAGGTGAACCTGGCGCGGGCCGCGCGGACCGCGCTCCAGCCCTTCGGGACCACCGTGGCGGCCAGCAGCGGCAGCAGCAGCGGGTGCAGCACGCCGAGCACCCCGGCCACCGCGACCAGCCCGGTCAGCCCGCCGAGCAGTTGCACCGCCCCGGTGACCACCAGGCGGGTGGCCCGGGTGCCCTGGCGCGCGGACTCCACCAGGTCGTGGAATCCGGGTTCCTCCAGGGCGGCCAGCTCGGTCCCGGCCGCGTGCTCCAGCAGCCGGGTGTAGGCCCGGCGCTCGATCGCCGGCCCGAGCCGGCTCACCGCCGCCGTGCCCGCGGCCCGGGCCGCACTGGCGGCCGCCGCGGCGGCCGACAGCACGGCGATGGCGGGCCCGGCGGCGAGCAACCCCGCCGCCGACGGCCCGCCCGCCAGCAGCGGGGTGAGCACGTGGTAGGTCGACAGCAAAGTCACCGCGGTCGCCGCGCCGGCGACGACCTCGGCGGCCACCACGGCGGCCAGCGGACCCGGCGCCGCCTCGCGGCCCAGCCGGGCCGTCACCGCGACCAGGGCGGGCAGCTCGCGGGCCATGGTGAGGAAGCCGGTGCGCGTCCCCGCGCCCTCGTGCCGCGTCCGGCCGCCCTCAAGGCGGATGCCCCGTCCGAACAGCTCGTCGTGCCCGGCGGAGGCCGGCCCCCCCGTGGCGTGCCGCCCCACCGGTCGGCCGTCAGTAGCACATGCCGGGGGCCTGCCGCCCGTAGGTCGGGGTGCACCCCCCGCAGTTCTGCGTCGCGGCGCAGGTGCCGCTGTACGACACGTTGGTGGTGCAGGTGTAGTCGCTGCCGCTGCACGCCTGGATGGCGGCCGGGAGCTCGGCCTCCAGCACGAACTCCAGGTCCAGATCGAAGATGTCCGCGTCCAGGTCCAGCTGCGCTACCGGGCTCATATGTCCCCGTCCTTCCGTTGCTCGGTTTCATCACCACCGATCGGCCGGTCATCCGGCATCGGCGGTGGAAAGGAACCTACGGGCCATGACGGGAGGCACGGCGAAACTTCCAACAATCTTGAACCATGGCCCCCTCGCCCGCCCGGCCTCGTAGGTTCGCGGTGCCGGAAAGGGCAGGTCACCGGAGACGGGGGAAGACGATGGAACAGTTCGGTGCCGCCGGCCACGCGCTGCTGCGGATCGCCACACTGCCGGCCGGCCGGGTGGCGGCCACCCGGGACGACGGCGGCGACCCGGCCGCCCATCTTCGCGCGCTCACCGCCGACCCGATGGTCCGGGAGGCGATCACCGTGTCCAGCCCGGCGCTGGCGCACGTCCTGGACGCGGTGCACGACGGCCGGCCGGTCGAGGAGCGGCGGCTGCGGCGGGCCGTCCGGTCCACCACCCGGTACGTGCTGCGCATGGCCACCCGGCCCACGCCGTTCGGGCTGATGGCCGGGGTGGCGGCCGCCGGGTTCGACGACGCCGCCAAGATCCGGCTCGGCGACCGGCCGGCCAAGGGCGTGCGCCCCGACGCCGGGTGGCTGCTGGCCGTCGTCCGCGACCTGGAAGGCGACCCGGCGGTGCTGCGCACGCTGCGCGTGGTCCGCAACGATCTGTGCGCGGTGCGCGGCGACCGGCTGGTGCTCGCGCACCTGCCGCGCAACGTCGACTCCTCGGCGGCCCGCGAACTGTCCATCCGGATGACCCCGCTGGTCGGCGTGGCGCTGGCCGGCGCCGACCGGCCGGTCCGGTTCGCCGACCTGGCCGCCTCGCTGGCCGAGGCGTTCCCCGGCGCGGCCGCGGCCAAGATCGAGAATGTCCTCGCGCAGCTCGTCGAGCGGTCGGTGCTGCTGACCGAGCTGGTGCCGCCGGACGATGCCGCCGACCCGCTCGCCCATGTCATCGGCCTGCTGCCCCCGGACGCGGCGGCCGGGCTGCGCGAGGTGGCCGCCGCGGTGGACGCCTACGCCGCGGCGCCGGCCGGGGGCGGGCTGCCCGCCTGGCGGGAGCTGACCGCCGCCACCTCCCGGCTGCGCGCCGAACACCGCTCGCCGCACGTCGACCTGCGATGCGACGCCGACGTCCGGCTGCCGGACGCGGTCGCCGCCGAGTTCGCCGCCCTCGGCGCCCTGCTGGCCCGCCTCACCCCGCCGGGCACCGGCACCGCCGCCCTGCGCGCCTACCACGACGAATTCCTGGAACGTTACGGCACCGCCCGGCTCGTCCCGGTACGCGAGCTCCTCGACCCGGAGCTGGGGCTCGGACTTCCCGCGGGGTACCAAGGGTCGGAACGCCCGGAGGTGGACGACGAGCCGGACCGCTTCCGCGACCGGGTGCTCGGCGAGCTGGTACAGGGCGCGCTGCTCGACGGGGCGCGCGAGATCGAGCTGGACGACACCGCGGTGGACCGGCTCGCCCACCGGGACGACGGCCGGCTGCCGCCGGTGGTGGAGATCGGCGCGCATCTGATCGCCGCTTCGACCGAGGCCCTGGACGCCGGCGACTTCCGGCTCGTGCTGGCCAACATGCCGATGCCCCGCCGGGCCGGCGCGCTGAGCGGCCGGGTCGCCTACCTGCTGGACGACCTGCGCGACCAGGCCGCCGCGCTGTGGCGGGAGGCCGCCGCCGCGGTGCCCGCCCAGGTGACGTTCGAGACGAACTGGAGCCGGAACGCCAACGTGGCCCGGGCGCCGATCGTGGCCGCCCATCGGCTGCCGGTGGGCGGCTTCGCCGACCGGGGCGATCCGGCGGTACTGTCCCTGGACGACCTGACCATCGGCTCGACCGGCGACCGGATGTTCGTCTACGCCCCCCGGATCGGCGCGGAGGTCGCACCGGCCGTGCTGCACATGCTCGTCCTGCGGTACAACTCCCCCGCCCCCGCCCGGTTCCTGTGCGAGGTGGCCTCGGCCGCCCGCCGCGCGATCCACCCCTGGGACTGGGGGAGCGTCGCCGCGACGCTCCCCTACCTGCCCCGGGTTCGCCGCGGCCGGCTGGTGCTCTCCCCGGCCTCCTGGCGGATCGCCGCCGAGCTCAACGACCTGGAGCTGCCGCAGGACACCTGGAACCGGCTGTTCGACCGGTGGCGCGAGCGGTGGGGGGTACCGCGCGAGGCGTATCTGACCAGCGGCGACAACCGGGTCGGCCTGGACCTGGACGCCCCGGTGCACCGGGAGCTGCTGCGGCACGAGCTGGCGCGCCGGCCGGGCTCGCTGCTGGTGGAGCCGCCCGGCGGCGCCGGTTTCGGCACCGGCTGGCTGGACGGCCGGGCCGGCGAGCTGGTCGTCACGCTGCGCTCGGCGCAACCGCCCGCCCCGGCGGTCCGCGGGCCGGTCCGGCTGCCGGTCCGCACCCGGGCCCGGGCGGTCCGGCACCATCCCGGCGGCGAGTGGCTGTTCGCCAAGCTCTACGCCGCGGCCGGCCGGCAGACCGAACTGCTGCGGGACCGGCTGCCGGTGCTGACCGACGCGTTGCCCGAATGTGTGGATCGATGGTTCTTCATCCGCTACTTCGACCCCGCCCCGCACCTGCGCCTGCGCTTCCACGGCGACCCGGCGCGGCTCGCCGCCGAGGTGCTGCCGCTGGTGCACGACTGGTCGGCGGACCTGTGCCGGGCCGGCCTGGCCCGGGCGATGCTGCTGGACGCCTACGAGCCGGAGGTCGACCGCTACGGCGGCCCGGCGGCGCTGGAGGCGGCCGAGCGGGTGTTCCACGCCGACAGCGTGGCGGTGCTCGCGCAGCTGCGGCTGCGGCTGGACCTGCCCACCGGCCTGCTCGCCGCCGCCAACCACGTCGACCTGGTCCGGGCGTTCGACCCCGAGCACGGTGACGACTGGACGGCGGCGCGCGGCTCCGCCGAGCACCACGCGGCGTTCCAGGCGATCCGGCGGACGGCGATCGGTTTCATCGGCGGCGCGGACCTGGACCCGCGGGTCGCGGAGATCTGGCGGGCCCGCCGGCCGGCCGTCGCCCGATACGGCGAGCTGGTGCGCGCGCTCAGCCGGGGGGCGTCCCCGGCCGCGCTGCTCCACATGCACCACAACCGGCTGGTCGGGGTGTCGGAGTCGTCGGAGGGCGCCTCCTACGCCATCGCGCGCGGCGCCGTCCGGGCGCTGCGCGACCGCGCGAGGCACGGCCGGTGAGCGCGACGCTCTCACCTGCCGCCCTGGCGGCGCGGGCGGCGGAGATCGTGGCGCGGGTCGCCCGCGGCCTCGCCGACCCCGGCGAGGTCACCGCGATCACCGGGGCCGCCGTGGACGTCTTCCCCGACGGCGAGGTGCCGATCTGGTATCCCGGCTCGCTGAACGAGGGGCCGCTCGGCGTCGCGCTGCTGCACGCCGAGCTGGGCGACCGCGCGGCGGCGCACGCCCATCTGAGCGGCGCGGCCCGGTTCCTGGCCGGCCCGGAGGGCGCCCGGGGCCGCTCGCTGCTGACCGGCCTGCCGGCCCTGCTGTTCGCCACCCGCGCGGCGGTCACCCGGCCGGGCGACTACGCGTCCCTGCTGGCCCGCATCGAGCCCCAGGTGCGCGCGATGACCCGCGGCCGGGCCGCCGAGGAGCGGGAACTGCCGGCGGCCGGGCCGCCCGGGACCCGGTTCACCGCCTACGACGTCATCGAGGGCCTCACCGGACTCGGCCGCCTGGTGCTGCCGTACGGCGACACCGAGGCCCTGACGTACCTGGTCGCCCTCACCGAGCCGATCGAGCTGAACGGCGCCCGCGTCCCGGGATGGTGGGTGCGGCACGCGCCGATCCAGGGCCGCCCGGACGGCGGCGGCCACTTCAACCTGGGCCTGGCCCACGGCATCGCCGGCCCGCTCGCGCTGCTCGCCCTCGCCCACCGCGACGGCGCGCGCCCGCCCGGCCTGGTCACCGCGGTCGAGCGGATCGCCGGCTGGCTGCTCGGCTGGGAATCGGCCGGCGGGTGGCCGTTCACCGTGACACCGTGCCGGCAGGCCGCCGGACCGCCGGCGCCCGGACCGCCCGCCCGGCCCGGCTGGTGCTACGGCACCGGCGGCATCGCCCGCGCGCTGTATCTCGCCGGGACCGCGCTGGACCGGCCGGACTGGCGCGCCGCCGCCGTGCTCGCGCTGCGCCGGGCGCTGGAGCAGCCCCTGGACGAGTGGGGCATGACCGACGCCGGCCTGTGCCACGGCTGGGCCGGCATCTTGCACGTCACCTGCCTGATCGCCCGGGAGAGCGGCGACCCGCTGCTCGCGGCGGGGGCCGACGCGCTGGCCGGGCGGCTCATGGAGTGCTTCGAACCGGACGCGCCGTTCGGCTTCCGCTACGCCGTGGCGGGCGAGGCGCGGATGGCGCCGGACCGCGCCGGGCTGCTGGACGGGGCCACTGGCATCGCGCTCGCCCTGCACCACTACGCGACCGGCACCGCCCCGGCGACCGGCTGGGACGCCGCGCTGCTGCTGAACTAGCCACCGGCCGTGACGGCCATCTGTCCGTCTCCGTCTCTGTCTCCGTCTCTGTCGCCGTCGCCGTGACCGCTGACCGGCGACCGGCGACCGGAAGGCGTCCTGCTCCGACTCACCCGGGACGGCCGGCTCCAGACGCCACCGAGGGAGTGCGCGGCCACGCCGTCCTCGGTGCTCGGGATGTGCGTGATGTTCAGGATGTCGCCTTTCAGGGTTTCGGGGGTGCGGCGGCGGGTCCACCCGGCCGCTGCATGGGGGTACGAGCCCGGTCAGGGGCTCATCGCGTTGAGGATGGGGACGAGCCGCTCCTCCTCGTGGTCCAGGTGTGCGGTGAGCTCGGCGACCAGCCGGTCCACCTCGGCCAGCACCGTTGCGCGGTCACCGGCGCCGCCTTCGGAGACGACCTCCCGCAGCCGGCCGACCAGCCAGGCGACGACCTCGTGCTCCTCGCGCAGCCGGGCCATCGTGCCGGCCAGCTCGGGGTGCCGGGCGTCCATCGTGGGGAACATCGCCGCGTCCTCGTGCCCGTGGTGCATCTCCAGCCCCTGGCACAGCGTCAGGCAGTTGACCCGCAGCTGCGCGCCGAGGCCGCCGGGCCCGGACTCGGCGACCTCCCGGCGGATCAGTTCCAGCTCGCGGCGGAACGCCCCGTGGATCGCGATCAGCGCGTCGCCGAACCGTCCCGGCGGCGGCCCGACGTCCGCCCGGACCAGCGCGACCACCGGGATGACCCGCTCGGTCTTCGCCTGGTAGGCCCCCCAGCCGGGGTCGGCCTCCACCGCCCGGGCGAACGCCCGGTCACGCTCGGCACCGCCGAGCACCGTCGCGTCCGCCTGGTAGGTGAAGGCGCCGTCCTCCACGGTGACCCGTGGCCGGGCCACCAGGTTGTGGTACCAGGCCGGGTGCCGCGGCCCGCCGCCGGCCGAGGCGATGATCAGGCGCCGGTCGCCGTCCGGCAGGTAACCCACCGGCACGGTGTGCGGCCGGCCGGTGCGGGCGCCGACGGTGGTCAGCAACAGCAGCCGGGCGTTCTCGAACGGGCCGGCGACCCGGCCGGCGTTGGCGCGGAACTCGTCGATGATCCGCTGGTTGAAGTCGTGGAACTCGTTCAGATCGGGCAATGCACTGCTCCAGGGCATGGTGGCGGCCGCGCCGGCGCGGGCCGCGGAATGGATCGGTCGGCAGACCAGGGCCGGGCACCCGGTACGGCCCCACGCGACCGCCGCGCCGGACGCCGGCGCGGAGAGAACGGCGCATGGCGAACCGGCGGGGCGGCAACGAAAGGGCCGGGAAGGCGTGCCCGGGGGGCGGCCATCGCAGGGGCGATGGCCGTCGAAGGGACGGCGGCGCGCGACGTCCCCGGACACCGGCGGGCCGGACCGAGGCGACGATGCCGACCGGGGCCGGTGGACGGCCGGTCAGCTCCAGGGAAGGGGTGTCACCACGGCGAACGGCGGCCGGGCGCGGGAACGGCGCGCGGGCGCGGTGCGATCAGGCGTGGTCCGTGATGTAAACGCTCACGACATCATCCCCTTGTGATCGGGGTGCCGCCCGCCGGCGGGGTGATGTCCACCGCGGCAGCTCGGCACCGCTGATCATTACAGCCCGCCGTCCCCCCGCCTGTCAACGCCGCCGGGACCGCGGCCGCCCGGACCGCCGGCCGCCCGGCGTCGCCCGCCCGGCCGAAGGGCCGGTGACCGGCGGTCGCGCCGGCGGGGTGGTCACCGGCGGTTCCGCCGGTGGGGCGAGGAAGTCCTGCAGCTCCCGGTGCCGGAACTGGTAGGCCACCCCGGCCACCCGGAGCAGCCCCGCCCGGCGGCCCCAGTGCAGGAACCGGCCGAGCCGCCACGGCAGCCACCGGTCCGTCCACCGCCGGGTACAGGCCAGCATCGCCAGGTAGCGGAACCCCGCGAAGCCGCCCAGCAACGTCACCGGGATCGCGAACGCGGCACCGGTGCCGACCGCGGCCACCGGACCGTTGACCAGCAGGTCGGGCAGCCCGAACCAGGCGCCGGCGAAGATCCCGCCCACCACGCCGAAGACCGCGTCGGTGCGCAGCACGTGCCGGGGATCGCGGGCCTGTCCGGTGGCGGGCGCGTGGAAGGCGGCCATCACGCCGAACAGCAGCCCCGCCAGGGCGAGGTAACCGGCCAGCGAGGCGGCCCCCTGCGGATTCCAGACCACCACCTTCCCGCCATAGAACACCAAACCGGCCATCGTCCCCAGAACGCCGATCGCACCGAAGACGAACCCGATCACTGTGCAGGACAGGATGGTGTGCCGCAGCGCCCGGCGCCCGGCGGCACTGCGCAGCCGGCGCGCGTCGAAACGGCTGGGCGGCGTCGACGTCCGCCAGAAGCCCATGGTCACCGAGACGAGTGCGGACACTCCGAGCATGGCCTGATCCGTGAGGTCGGGCGTCGACGACCGCCGCACGACGACGAGCAGCGCGGCGTAGCCGGCCGCCACGCCCGCGGCGGTGACCAGTCGGGGGGACAGCGCGCCGGCCAGCGGCCACAGCGCGTGCGGCGCCAGGTCGGTCGCCGAGAGCCGCCGGCCGCCGAGCGCGCGGCCGGCGGCGTTGGCGTTCAGATAGGCGGCCAGCGTGGCGAGCCAGCGCCGTACCCGCTCCGGGTCCGGGTCGCCCGGTGCGGGCGTCCGGGCCAGTACGGACGGGATGAGCAGCTCCAGCAGGTGATCGCGGACCGCCTCGGGCGTCCGGGCGGCCAGGCGCACCAGGTCGGCCGGGTCGCGCAGGAAGGTGAGGTCCGCGGCCCGCTCCTCGTAGACGATGGCGGCCAGCGTGAGCCGCCACGGGGTGGCGAGCCCGGCGGCGAGCGGCCCGCGCGGCGCCCGCTCGATCTCGGCCAGCACCGGTTCCCACCGGTCCGGGTCCTGCGCGCGGCGGGCCAGGAACGTGCGGGCGGCCCGCCCGGCGACCGGACGGATCTCCACCTGGGCGGCGTCGCGCACCCAGATCTTCAGTTCCTTGACCCGCCGGTACTGCTCGGTGCGGCAGGTCAGCACGACCGGCGCCCGGCCTTCGACGTCCTGGTAGGCGTTGACGGCCATGATGACCCGGGCGATCCGGTCGGCCGGCGGCTCGGCCCCGTCCTCCGCCGGGTCGTGCCGCTCGTCCAGCTCGTCCAGCCCGTCCAGCACCGGCATGACCAGTCGCGCGGCGATCAGGGCCTCGGCCTCGGCCCGCGGCGTCCGGAATACCTCGGTGAGGTGGCGGAACAGCCACTGCCGCACCGCGACCGCTGCGGGCGGCGTCGTGTCCAGCGACGCCGCGGAAATACGCACCGGCACGGGCTCGCCCGGTGCGCGGCCGTCCAGCAGCCCGAGGATCAGCTCGACGGCCAGCACGGTCTTGCCCGCCCCGGGCGCCCCGGTGATCACCATGCGGCGCGGGTCCAGCTTGCGGTGGTACGCCACGATCTCGGTCAGCCGGCCCTCGGGCTCGGCACCGGCCACCCGGTCCACCGGCCTGCCGTCCAGCGCGTAGTCCAGGTCGATCCGGCCGGCGTCGGTACCCAGCATCTGGACGCGCGCGGCACTTTCACCCGTCAGCACCGCCAGCCGCAGCCGGGCCGCGGCCGCCTCGATGTCCGACTCCTGCCAGCGGGCGGCCCGGACGGCCATCCAGCAGGAGAACAGGCTCAAGCACAGCCCCGCGGCGCCGATGACCAGCCCCGCCGGGTCGATGTCGCCGGCCCGCAGGTCGTATCGGACCACTATCGCCACGGCACCGGCGAAGATGATCACGGCCATCGCCGCCCATAAGCCGGCCATCCGGCGTCCGATCCACAGCTGCATGAACCAGATGATGGCTGGATGATCCGCTCATCCGCCAAAAATCCGACGCCCTGTCACCAAGGCGTGACGATCCGCACGCCCGGCGGCCGGGGTCAGCGCATCCGGATGATCTGGCCGGTGAGCCAACGGGCCTGGTGGGAGGCCAGGTAGGTGACCACCTCGGCCACCTCCTCGGGGGTCCCGACGTGCCGCAGCGGGCTGGAGGACTCGACGTGCGCGGCGATCTCCGGCGTGACCCAGCCGGTGTCGGTCGCCGGCGGCACCACGATGTTGGCGGTGATGCCGTACCGGCCCAGCTCGTGCGCGGCCGACATCGTGTAGTTCTCCTGGGCGGCCTTGGCGGCACCGTAGGAGACCTCCTCGGGGAAGCCGTCCGGGCCGCCGGAGCTCAGGCCGATGACGCGTCCCCAGCCGGCGCCGCGGGCGACGTGCCGGCGGGCCAGCTCGGCGATCAGCAGCGCGGGCGCCCGGACGTCCACCGCGAACAGCCGCTCGTGGCCGGCCGCGTCCACCGGGCGCAGCGGGCGGCCGAACCGGTCGCGCGCGTCGGGCAGGAAGGTGTCGCCCAGCCAGCCGCTGGCGTTGTTGACCAGGATCTCCACCGGGCCCAGCTCCGCCTCGGCCCGGTCGAACAGCCGGGCCGGCGCGGCCGGGTCGGCCAGGTCCTCCTCCACCGCGACGGCCTGCCCGCCGGCCGCGCGGACGCGCGCCACCACCTCGCCGGCGCCGGCGGCGCGCAGCCGGCCGTACTGCTCGGGAAAGGCCGGGTCGCCGGCGTACTCGGCGGCATCCAGCCGCTTGTAGGTGATCAGGACGCGCGCGCCCTGCCCGGCCAGTGCCACCGCGATCGCGGCGCCGATCCCGTGGTTCGCCCCGGTGACCAGCGCCACCCGCCCGTCCAGCCTCGGATCGATCATTCGGCCACCCTGCCTGCCCGCGCCCGGCGGGCGCCACCGGTTTTCGCCGCCGGCGCGTGCGCCACCACCCGGGTGAGAGGTCTTGACCTGCGGAGTGGTAGCGCTAACAATCCTAATGATCCCGCACGTCCCCCGCGGCGGGCGGGAAGCGCTCCGGCCGCGCGGGCACCCCTGAGGAGTCCCACGGTGCATCAGGCTCAGGTGACCATCGACCCGGCCTTCCGCGTCGGGCCGGTCCGGCGCCGGACGTTCGGCGCGTTCATCGAGCATCTCGGGCGGTGCGTCTACACCGGCGTCCACGAGCCGGGGCATCCGGCGGCCGGCGAGGACGGCCTGCGCCAGGACGTGCTGGCGCTGACCCGGGAGCTCGGCGTGTCCACGGTGCGCTACCCGGGCGGCAACTTCGTGTCCGGCTACCGCTGGGAGGACGGGATCGGGCCGGTGGCCGAGCGCCCGCGCCGCCGCGACCTGGCCTGGCACACCACCGAGACCAACGAGTTCGGCGTGGACGAGTTCATGCGCTGGTGCCGGCGGGCCGAGGTCGAGCCGATGATGGCCGTCAACCTCGGCACCCGGGGCATCGAGGAGGCGCTGGACCTGCTGGAGTACTGCAACCACCCGTCCGGCACCGCGCTGTCGGACCTGCGGATCGCCAACGGCGCCAAGGATCCGCACGACATCCGCATGTGGTGCCTCGGCAACGAGATGGACGGGCCCTGGCAGCTCGGGCACCGCCCGGCCCGCGAGTACGGGCGGCTGGCCGCCGCGACCGGGCGGGCCATGCGGATGGCCGACCCCGGCCTGGAACTGGTCGCCTGCGGCAGTTCCGGCACCGGCATGCCGACCTTCGGCGCCTGGGAGGCCACCGTGCTGGAGGAGACCTACGACGTCGTCGACCTCATCTCCGCCCACGCCTACTACGAGGAGAAGGACGGCGACCTCGGCGGGTTCCTGGCCTGCGCGGCCGACATGGAGCACTACATCGACACGGTGGTGGCCACCGCCGACCACGTCGGTGCCCGGCTCCGCTCCCGCAAGAAGATCGACATCTCGTTCGACGAGTGGAACGTCTGGTACATGAGCCGTTCCATGGCGGCCGGCCCGCCCGAGGGGTGGCCGGTGGCGCCGCCGCTGCTGGAGGACCACTACCATCTGGCCGACGCGGTGGCCGTCGGCAGCATGCTGATCACCCTGCTCCGCCACACCGACCGGGTGGCCGCCGCGTCGCTGGCCCAGCTGGTGAACGTGATCGCGCCGATCATGACCGAGCCGGGCGGGCGGGCGTGGCGGCAGACCACCTTCCATCCGTTCGCCCAGGCCTCCCGGTACGCGGCCGGCGAGGTGCTGCGGCTCGCGGCGGTGTCGCCGGTGTACGAGACCGCCGCCTACGGTGAGGTCCCGCTGCTGCACGCGGTGGCCACCCACTCCGCCGAGGGCACCACGCTGTTCGCCGTCAACCGGGCGACCGACCGGCCGCTGGTACTGGACATCGACGCCCGGGCCCTGGGGGACGTGCGGATCGTCGAGGCCGTCACGCTCGCCGACGACGACTTCTACGCGGCCAACACCGCCGACGACCCGGACCGGATCGCCCCCCGGGCCAACCCGGACGTGCGGCACGACCCGGCGCGGGTGGTGCTGCCGCCGGTCTCCTGGAACGTCATCCGGCTGGGCTGACCCTCCGGCGGCGGCGCCGAACGTGTAGAACACCTTTCATGCAACATGACGACACCGCCGCCGACGACCTGGCGGCGGTGACCTCCGCCGTGCTGACCGCCTCCCGGCTGCTCGTGGGGATCTCGGCCCGGTCGCTGGCCGCCGCCGAGGACCGGGTCACGGTGCCGCAGTTCCGCATGCTGGTGGTCGTCGGGCAGGGCGAGACCAAGCTGGTCGCGCTCGCCGACCGCCTGGGGGTCAATCCCTCGACCGCCATGCGCATGATCGACCGGCTGGAGGCGGCCGGCCTGGTCAGCCGGGAGGTCAACCCGCGCAACCGTCGGGAGACCGTGCTGCGGCTGACCGGCGAGGGCCGCCGCATCGTCCAGGACGTGACCGACCGGCGGCTGGCCGAGATCTCCGCGATCGTCGCGCGGATGGCGCCGGACCAGCGGCGGGCACTGGTGACCGCCATGCGCGCCTTCACCGAGGCCGGTGGCGAGCCGCCGGCCGGCGCATCCTTCCCGCTCGGCTGGCCCGAGGCGCCACCGGCCTGACCACCGCCCGGCCCACCGGGCGCGGACCGGCGGGCGCGGACCGGCGGGCGCGGACCGGCGGGCGCGGACCGGCGGGCCGAGTCGCCGGGCCGGGTCGCCGGGCCGGTTCCGGTGCCTCACATACCGTGGCCGTTCATTGCGTACTCGTCCGAATCGCCGGACAGGGGCAGGCCGGACAGGGGCAGGGATGTGGCCGGAGGCGCGCTCGGCGCCGGGCCGCCGGGCGGCGCCGGCCGCGGCGCGGAGGTCACCGGCGGCGCGGAGGGCAGAGCCATCGGGCCGACCAGACCGGTACCCTCCAGCAGCGCCATGTGCGTTCCGACGAACCGCTGGGCGCGGTCGGCGAAGGCCCGGACGAGGGTGTTGCGGGTGGTGGCCCGGACCTGGGCGATCACCGGGAACACCTTGCCGTGCGCCAGCCGCAGCCGCTTCACCGCGGTGCGGTCGTAGTCGAGACCGGACTTCCCGGAGATCTCGGCGATCCAGCCCCGCTGCTCCTCGGTGGCCTCGTCCGGCAGCGGCACCCGCAGCCGGGCCGCCACCGAACGGACGTCGGCGTCCAGCCGCACGTGCTGCCGGGAGATCTCGCCGAGGTTCCGCCGCGTCCTGGACCGCGACGCCCGCCGCTCCGCCTGCCGGCCGACCGGGATCTCCCACAGTCCCGCCTGGCGGACCTTCACCAGCAGGTCCAGGTCCGCGCCGCTGAGCGGGCCGTACCCGGTGGCGGCCGGTCCGTCCACCCGGATCCGGTCGGCCGCCGGATGGCCGTTGCCGAGCCGCGCGTTCAGTTCCTCGACCGGCGGCGCGACCGGTGCGGGCTCGCCGGAGGGCACCACGTCCGGGGCGGTGAGCACCGGCGGCGGAGGCGGTATCGCCGACGGGCCGGCCAGGCCGGTGGCCTCCAGCATGTCCATGTGGTCGTTGACGAAGCGGGCGGCGCGCTCGGCGAAGTCGCGGATCAGCGTGTTACGGCTGGTGGCCCGGACCTGCGCGATCACCGGGAACACCTTGCCGTGCGCCAGCCGCAGCCGCTTCACCGCGGTGCGGTCGTAGTCGAGACCGGACTTCCCGGAGATCTCCGCGATCCAGCCCCGCTGCTCCTCGGTGGCCTCGTCCGGCAGCGGCACCCGCAGCCTGGTGGCCACCGAACGGACGTCGGCGTCGAGTTTGCGGTGCTGGCGGGCGATCTCGCCCAGGTGCTCGCGGGTCTTCGCCCGGGACGCCCGGGTCCTGGCCTCGTCGCCGACCCGGGTCTCCCACAGCCCGGCCTGCCGGACCTTGACCAGCAGGTCACGGTCGGCGCCGCTCAGCGGGCCGCCGCGGGCCGGCGCGAGCGGCACGCCGCCGGCGGGGGTCGCCGTGGGCGCGGCGAAGGCCGGGGCGCCGGCCGCCGTGGCGCCGTCGGTCCCCTGGTCGCCGGCGCATCCACCGGTGAACTGGATCGCGGCGAGACCGCTCGCCGCGGCGAGCGCCACCCGGGTCTGCTGAAGTCGCATGTTCCGTCGTCCCATCTGCGCGGCCGAAGGCCGAGGATCCTCCCGGCGTCATCGGGAGGTACGGGACGCGGCCGCCGACGGTTCGGCATGATGCAAAATTTGCCTCAGAGCAATTGTTATGGCTGATGGGTCACCCGGGGCTGCGCAGCACCAGCGCGCAGTTGATGCCGCTGAAGGCGACGCTGTTGGACACCGCGGTGCGGATCGTGGCCGGCGTCGCCGACCGCCCGGCCAGCGGCAGCTCCGGGTCCAGCGGCTCGGCCAGGTTCGGGTTGGGATGCACGAAGCCGTCGCGCATCTGCAGCACGGTGGCGACCAGCTCCAGCAGCCCGGACGCGCCCATACAGTGGCCGGTCAGCGGCTTGGTGGAGTTGATCAGCGGCGCCGGGCCGGCGCCGAAGACCGACAGCAGCGCCTGGGCCTCGACCGCGTCCCCGACCACCGAGCCGGTGCCGTGCGCGTTCACGTAGTCCACCTCGCCCGGGTCCACCCCCGCGGCGGCCAGCGCGGCGCGCAGCGCGGCGACCTGTCCCGCCGGATCCGGCCGGGTGCCGCGGCGCCCGTCGAGCCGCTGGCCGTACCCGGCGACCAGCGCCAGCGGCTTGGCACCGCGGGCCGCCGCCGCGCCCGCCTCCTCCAGCAGGACCGCCGCCGCGCCCTTTCCGTACACGAACCCCTGGCGGTGCCGGTCGAACGGCCGGCACGCCTGCCACGGCCGCTCCGGATCCGCGTGCGAGACCATCGCACCGGTGGCGTGGAAGGCCCGCAGCTCGGCGGCGGACAGCTCGGTGACCGGCGCCACCACCAGGCAGCGGTCCAGATCGCCGGCGGCGATCATCCGGGCGGCGAGGATCACCGCCAGCGTGCCGGCCGCGGACGCGCCGCCCGCCTGCCATCCCTCGCCCACCACCCCGGTCGCCTCGCTGACCGCGCCGATCACGTCGGTGTCGAGATGGGTGAGGGCGTGCGAGGGCCGCACGCCGCCCGGGCGGCTGATGAAACCGCGCCAGACCTCCGCCTGGTAGGCCAGCGCCAGGTTGTTGCCCGCGACGATCAGGCCGGCCGCCGCCCGCTCCTGCGGTCCGAGTCCGGCGTCGTGCAGGGCGGCGGCGGCGACGCGGGCCGCGCCGCGGGCGGGTGGCGCGGTGCGGCTCACCGCCCGGACCAGCCGGGCGGCGGCCTCGGTGTCGCCGGCCAACCGGCGGGCCGCCCACCCCGTCAGGTCCGGCTCGGCCGGCCAGGCGGCCACCGGGGTCCGCGCCTCGGCCGCCATCTCGTCCCCGGTGACCCGGACGCCGCTGCGCCCCGCACGCAACGCGGCGGAGAAACCGTCCAGATCCTCGGCCACCGCGGTGCTCACCGCCGCGGCGGTGAGGACGACCTGCGCGCGGTGAAGAGGGCGAGGCGCCCCCATCACCGGGCGGCCGTGGCGGGCCGCGGGCCGGGCACGAACCCGAGCGGCACCCGGGCGAAGGGGTAGCCGGGCAGCCGCACCCGGGCCGGCGGCCGGTCCCACAGCGCGGCCCAGTCCGGGGCGCCGCCCGCCTGCCACTCCCGCGCGGCGGCCGCCGCCCGCTCCGGCAGGCCGGAGCCGTCCGGCTCGGGCGGCCCGCCGCCCGCGGCCAGGGCGCGCAGCCCGGCGACCAGCTCGGGCACCGAGGCGGCCGGGACGACGGCCCGCGCGGCCAGATGATCGCGACCGGTCTGCAGGGTCCACGCGGTGGCGGGCAGCGCGGGGGCCGCCGGGCCGGCCAGGAACTCCGCCAGCCGGGCGGCCACCGCGCGCAGCCCGTCGGGTCCGGTACCGCTCACCGGCACCGGGTACCGGCCGCCGTCACCCGCGGCGGCCGGCCCGCCGGGCTCCGGCGCCTCGGCCAGCACCACGTGCGCGTTCGACCCGCCGATGCCGAACGAGCTGACGCCGAGCAGCCGCGGCCGTCCGGGGACGCGCGGCCAGGGGACGACGTCGCCCCCGGTGACCGCGGTCGCGGCCGGCTCGGCGCCGCCGTCGAACCTGAGCACTCCGGTGCTCACCGGGATGGCCTGGTTGACCAGCACCAGCACGGCCTTGGCCAGGCTGGCCAGCCCGGCGGCCGCCTCCAGGTGGCCGACGACCGCCTTCGCCGAGCCCATCCACAGCCCGCCCCCGGGGCCGCCGAAGCGGGCCGGCGCGCCGCCGGCGGCGAGCAGCCGGCGCACCGCCTCGACCTCCAGCACGTCCGCCCGGGTACCGGGGGCGTGCGCCTCCAGGTAGCCGAGATCGGCGGGCGCCAGCCCGGCCTGGTCCAGGGCGCGGCGCAGCAGCCGGGCCTGCGACTCGGTGTCGGTCCGGGTGAGGCCGCCCGCCCGGCCGTCGTGGTTCAGCGCGACGCCGCGGATCACCGCGAGCACCGGGTCGCCCGCGGCGAGCGCGTCGTCCAGCCGGCGCAGTACGAGGCACAGCGCGCCCTCGCCGCGCACGTAACCGTCGGCGTCGGCGGAGAACGGCCGGCACACCCCGGACGGCGACAGCGCTCCCATCATGGACATCGCGGCGAAGTACCAGCCTTCGGCGCACAGGTTGGCGGCGCCGACCAGCGCGGTGCCGAACTCCCCGGCGCGCAGCCCGGAGACGGCGAGCGCGAGCGCGCTCAGCCCGCTGGAGCAGGCGGTGTCCAGCGTGACGCTGGGCCCGCGCAGGTCGTAGTGATGGGACAGCCGGTTGGCCAGGTAGGTCGACAGCGACCCCACCGCCGCGTAGCGGTCCACCGTGCCGGTGCGGATCATCCGCTCGCGGAAGTCCGCGGTCGCCGCGGCGGCGAACACCGCGGTGTCGGTGCCGGCCAGCGACGACGGCGGGATGCCCGCCGATTCCAGCGCGTGCCAGCTGGTCTCCAGCAGCATCCGCTGCTGCGGGTCCATCCAGACGGCCATCCGGCGGCCGATGCGGAAGAAGTCCAGGTCGAAGGAGCCCGGGTCGGCGAGCAGCGCCGCACGCCCCCCGCCGGTGCCGGCGATGTCCGGGTCGTAGCCGTCCAGGCGGTCGGCCGGGACCGGCCCGGTGCGCAGCCGGCCGGCGACCAGGGTGCGCCACAGCTCGTCCGGGCCGTCGCCGCCGGGCACCCGGCAGGCCAGGCCGACGACGGCCACCGGCGGCGGGCCGGACGCGCCGCGGCCCGCGGCCCGCGGGGCCGCCGCACGGGCCAGGCCCTGCGCCGGGTCGGACGCCGGGCGAGGTGCCGCGTCGGACGCCGGGCCGGGTGCCGGGTCGGACGCCGGGCCGGGTGCCGGGTCGGACGCCGGGCGTGATGTCGCGTTGGACGCCGGGTCGGGAGCCGGATGGGGTGCGGTCACGTCGCGGTCTCCTCCTTCTCGCCGGGGCCGCCATTCCCGGTGCCGCGGGCGCCGGCCGGTTCCGGGCGCCAGATCTCCTCCGGGCGCCCGTACCGCTCGGCGACCAGGCGCCCGCGGTCGGCGGACGCCCAGGCCTCCTCGTGCGGGCCGATCTCCACGGCGGTGGCCGCGTCGGCGGCCGCCAGCAGCTGGGTGGCCAGTTGCCGCTTGAGCAGCAGCAGGGTGTGCCGCGGCGCCCGGGCGATGCCCTCGGCCAGCGCCAGCGACACCGGCAGCACCTGCTCGTGCGGCACGATCCGGACCGGGGCGCGCCGGTCGCGCAGTTCGGCGCCGCGGTAGCCGCGTGCGGTCAGCAGCATCTCGGTGCCCAGGGTCGAGCCGAGCCGCTCCCGCAGCAGCCAGGTCGTCCCGTACTCGGGGACCAGCGCGTAGTTGGCGAAGTTCGCCGCGTACACCGACCGCTCGCTCAGCACCGGCACGTCCGCATAGAGCCCCTGGGTCAGCCCGCCGCCGAAGGCGTGCCCCTGCATGGCGGCCACCACCGGCAGCGCGCACCGGGCGAAGGCCCGGACGAACGGCTCCACCGCCGCCCGTTCCGGGCGCAGCAGGTGATCGCGGTCGGCCCCGCCGGCGAACACGTTCGGCAGGCCGGTCACCACGACGACGTGCGCGGCCGGATCGCCGGCCACCGCGGCCAGCGCGGCGGCCAGGCCGGCGGCCAGCTCCGGGCCGATCGCGTTGCCGCGCGCGGCGTCCGCCATCCGTACCAGCGCCACCCGGCCGATCGACTCCACCGACACCGGCCCGGCCGCGGCCGCCCGGCCGCGGGCTAGCGGGGCGGCAGCCACGTGTACTCCCGGTGGTGGTCGCGGATCGCGGTCAGCACGGCCCGGGGACGCGGGGCGCCCACCCCGGCGAGCCCGGCCGGGTCGAACTTCGCCTCCGCCGCGCCGAACGCCATGTCGGGCAGCGCCGCGGTGGCCGCGTCGTACTCCGCCACCGTCAGCCGCCGCCGGGCCGCCAGCTCGGCGGCCAGGCCGGTCCCGGCGACCAGCCGGGCCGCGCCCGCCGGGACGTGGCAGGCGAAGAACTCCGACGAGCACCCCGACCCGTAGCCGAACACGCCCAGCGACAGCGGCCCCGGGGACGGCGCGTGGGCGATCGCCCCGGCCATCGCGAGCAGCGCGGTGCCGGCGTAGATGTTGCCGACGTCGCGCGGGAACACCAGGGACGGTGCCACCCGGCGGTCGAAGTCCTCCTGCTCCCGGTCGCGGGCCAGGCCGCCGAGCCGGCGCAGGGCGTGGCGGTGCGCGCCGCGCACCATGCCGGGGAACGGCGTGTGCATCGCCAGCAGGTCGTAGGTGCCGGCGAAGTCGGTGCCCGGCCGCCGGGCCGCGTGGTCGGTGAACGCGCCGAGCAGGCACTCCAGGTACGCCAGCAGCGACAGGTCGGTGTCCACCACGTCCAGGTCGGCGCGGGGACGGGCGAAGTCGGCCACCTCGTAGCCGTAGACCCCCGCGGTGCCGAGCTCCAGCCGGGCCACCGCGGGCCGCGGGCCGACCAGCATCGCGACCGCGCCGGCGCCCTGGGACGGCTCTGCGTAGGTACCCCGGTTCGGCACCGGCAGGTCGGTGGCCACCACCAGCACCCGGCTGCCCGGTTCCACCGCGACCAGCGCCGCCGCGGCCCGCAGCGCGGCGACGCCGCCGTAACAGGCCTGCTTGATCTCCAGCAGCCGGCACTGGCGGGGCAGGCCGAGCAGCCGGTGCACATGGGTGCTCGCCGACTTCGACAGGTCGAACGCCGACTCGGTGGCGACGATCAGGGTCCGCACGCTCGCCCGTTCCGCCTCGGTGAGCGCGTCGGCCAGCGGGCGCGCGGCGGTCGCCGCCATCGCCACCACGTCCTCGCCGGGCAGGGCCACGCTCTTGCGGCGCATGCCGAGGTTCCCCATCCGGGCCGGGTCCAGCCCCCGGGCCTGGAACAGGTCCGCCACGTCCACGTACGCGCTGCCGCAGTAGGCGGCGACCGCCTCGATGCCCACCTGCGGCCCGCCGGGCTCGCCGCCGCCCCGCGGCGTCCCGGGCTCGGTGCTCCTCCACGGCCCCCCGGGCTCGCCGCCCGTCGCCGGCCCGCCGGTCGCGGCGGTCACGCCGGCCCGCCGATGCCGTGCCACAGCACGTCGACCAGGCCGCCGATGTCGCGGACCTTCGCCAGCCGGTCGGTGCCCAGTTCGAGGCCGATCTCGTCCAGCGCGCCGGAGACCACGTCCATCCGGTCCAGCGAGTCGCAGCCCAGCTCGGTCATGCTGCGGTCCTCCCGGATCTCCGCCGGGTCCAGCCCGGGCCGGACCGCGAGGATGTTGTCGCGGACCACCGCGAATACCTGGTCCCTGCCCATGCCCCCTCCCCCTCGGTCAGCCGGCGAGCGTCCGGTGGCGCAGCCGCTCGGCCAGGGCCCTGGGCGTGCCGAGGTCGAGCAGCGACTCGACGGTCTCGGTCGCGCCGAGCTCCCGCTTGAGCTGCGCCAGGTACTCGACAGCGAGGATCGAGTCCAGCCCGAGGTCGGCGAAGCCGGTGTCCAGGGAGAGCGTCTCCGGCTCGACGTAGAGGATCTCGGCGAGCAGCCGCATCACGACCGGCTCGACCGGCTCCGGTGGCACGCGGGTGCCGGGTTCGGTGGTCATCGTGGTCCTCCTGTCGTGGGGGTGGCCGGCCGGTCCGGGCCGGGCAGGCGGACGGCCGCCGCCGCGGCCAGCTCGCCGGCGCCGGCGAACCCGGCCATCACGACCAGCCCGCCGCCGGCCGGCCGGCCGGCGCGCAGCGCGTGGTCCAGGTTCACCGGCACGCCGGCGCCGAAGAGGTTGCCGTAGGAGTCGAAGGTGTCGAAGTGCCGGGGCGCCTCGATGCCGAGCGCCGCCCCCCAGTTGCGCAGCAGCAGCCGGTTGGGCTGGTTGGTCACCAGCAGGTCGATGTCCTTGGGGGTGGCGCCGATGCGCTCGCAGACCCGGGTGACGACCTCCGGGACGATCTCGCTGCCCCGCTCGATGATGTTGTAGGCCTTGGAGTTGTCGAAGGCGACGTCGAACTCGGAGGTGCCCGGCTCCCAGTACAGCCGCCCGTCGTCCAGCTTCAGCGCGACGTCGGGGGCGTGGTCGGGATAGTGGCGGACCTCGGTGGCCAGGATCGGGGACTCGCCGGAGGCGCGCAGCAGGCCCACCGCCGCGCCGTCCCCGGGAACGGCGGCGTGCGCCGACCGGCGCACCCCGGGCTGGGTGAAGATCCGCCCGGCGGTCTGCGCGGTGCACAGCAGCGCGGTCCGGGCACCGGTGTCGCGCATCAGCGACCGCGCCAGGCCGAGCATGTACGGGAACACCGCGCAGTGGCCGTTGTGCAGGTCGACGATCTGCGCCGGCCGGCAGCCGAGCCGGCGGGCGATCTCCGCGCCCGAGCCGAGGAACGGCACGTCCGGCAGCGCGTTGTGCGTGACCAGCAGGTCGATCTCGCCGGCCAGGTCGCTCCCGTGCCGCTCGAACAGCACCGCGGCGGCCCGTTCCACCAGGTCGGCGCCGGTGTCCTCCCGGGCGGCGTACCGGCGGTACTCGGGGGCGCGGAACATCGGGTTGCGCAGCAGAGGATCGTCCGGACGGGAGTACCGCTCGAAGTACTCGCGTCCCACCCGCTCCGGCGGCAGGTGGCTCGCCACGTCGACCAGGCTGACGGCGGTCACGGCCGCGCCCCGCCCGCGGTGATCGGGATGCCCATCCGGTGCCGGTACTCCAGGATGGCCTTGAGGTTCTCCAGCTCCAGCAGGTGTCCGCCGTAGAACTGGTGCCAGAAGTCGCCGACCCAGCGGCGGTCCGGGCTGGGCGCCAGCTCCGGGTAGGGGTTCTTCTCGTAGTACGGATGGTGGCAGTTCGTCCACAACACCACCGACCCGGGCCGCTTGAGCACGGTCTGCGCGTCGACCACCCGGAACAGGTAGATCATCCACAGGTCGTGGCCCTGGTCCCAGGCCGCGTGGTAGTCGACGGTGAGCGCGTCGGGGTTGGCGTCGATCCGCACGTAGATGCGGGTGGTGCCCGACAGCCGGTCCCACCCGACGTGCAGGCCGGTGTCGTCCACCGGTTCCAGGTCGCGGACGCTGTAGGTGTACTCCTCCTGGCTGAACATGTCCGCCAGGTAGTCGTACACCTGCCGCGGCGGGCAGTCGATGTACCCCTGCAGCGTGCAGAAGTCCCCATAGACCTCCTGGTGGGAGTAGAACTCCTTGGTGTGCTCGCCCACCAGCTTGAACGCCTCCGGCAGCGGCATGTTCTCGAACCGCGCCAGCCCCGGGATCTCGGCCAGCTCTTCCTCGGACACCCTCATGTCGCCATGGTCCTTTCGACGGGTCGCGGCCGGTCGGCCGGTCGCAGCAGGGGCAGGTAGGGGGGCGGCTCCTCCGGCCGCACCTCGACCGAGACCAGCGACGGCGACCCGCTCGCGCCGCCGTCGGCCAGGAAGTCGCGCAGCTCGTCCAGTCGATGGACGGTCGCGGACCTGATCGAGGGGAACATGCGCGCGACGCCGGTACCGAGATCGCTCGGCCGGAAGGCGCTGTAGGAGGTGTCACCGCCGTAGAACAGCTCCTCGCGGGACAGGCAGGCCGCGTGCGCGTTGTTGTTGAAGATCACGAAGGTGATGGGCAGGTCGTACTCGACGGCGGTGTGCACCTCCAGGCCGTGCATGAGGAACGATCCGTCCCCGGCCAGCAGGAAGGTGCGCCGGCCGGTGGCGAACGCGGCGCCGATGGCGGCGCCGAAGCTGAACCCCATGCCGCCCATGCCGAGGGCCAGCAGGCTGCGGCCGCGGCGCGGCGCGGGCAGGAAGTGCAGGACGCCGCAGCCGGTGTTGCCCGCGTCCGACACCACGTTGGCGTCCTCGGGGACGAATCCGGCCACCGTCTCGATCACCTCGCGGACGGCGATCCGCCCGTCCCGGCTGCGCTCGTGCGGCAGGTACGACAGGCCCGGGTGCGGCGGGCAGCCGTCCGGCCCGTGCGGCGCCGGCCCGGTGAACGCGCGGGTCACCGCCCGCAGCTCGGCGCGCAGCTCGCCGTCCACCCGCAGCACCGGCACCCCGGCGTCCACGTGCGGGGGCCGCCGGTCGAAGCAGATGAGCACCTTGCCGGCCAGGCCGTCCTCCAGCCCGGCCCGGGCGACCTGCGGGAACCGGGTGCCGACCAGCAGGCAGGCGGCGGCCCGGTCCAGCGCCAGGCGCACGCTCGGGTGGCCGCTCGCGCCGGCCACCCCAACGAAGCGCCGGTGGTGATTGTCGAAGACGTCCTTGGCGTCCGGTTCGACGGCGACCCAGGCGCCGAGTCCCTCGGCCAGCGCCGCCAGCTCGGCGCGGGCGTCCGCGCGGGCCACCCCGGCCCCGGCGATGATCAGCACGGCGGCCTGGTCGCGGCGCAGCCCGGCCAGCACCGTGCCCGCCGCGGGGTCGGCGCGGACCTCGGCCGGCTCCGGCCGGGCCGGCCCCGCCGGCGGCCAGGGCCCGGTGGCCGGAGCCTGCTGGACGTCCTTGGGCAGCAGCAGGACGGCCGGGCCGCCCGGATCGCCGAGGGCCGCCCGGATCGCCCGGTCCAGCGCCTGGCCGATGGCGTCCGGATGGTTGACGCGCGCGCAGAACCGGGAGATCGGCGCGAACAGCGCCGGACCGTCCAGCGAGCCGGCCAGCCCGCTCTGGTCCTGGAAGGCGCCGTGGCCCTCCAGGGCGATGGGCGGCTGCCCGATCAGCGCCAGCACCGGGACCCCCGAGGCGTAGGCCTCGCCGAGTCCGGGCACCAGGTTGAGCGCGCCGCCGCCGGAGGTGGCCATCACCACGGCCAGGCCGTTGCCGGCCCGGTGGTAGCCGTCCGCCATCGCCGCCGCGGAGAACTCGTGCTTGGCGACGACCGCCTGGACCGGCTCGGCGGACCGGAACACCGCGTCGAAGAGGTCCTCGACGTTGGCGCCGTGCACGCCGAACAGGTGCCGGACCCCGGCCGCCCGGCTGAGGTGCGCGACGATCTGGTCGGCGACCCGGCCCGGCGTGCCCGGAGGCACCGGCTCAGCCATGCTCATTGACCACCTCGGTGAATATGTCCAGACCGGCGATGATGGCCTCGGCCGGGGCGGTCACCCCGATGCGGACGCACTGCCGGGCATGCGGGTCGTCGTGCAGGTGCGGCAGATAGAAGGGCGCGGCCGGCGCCACGAGCACGCCGCGGTCGAGCAGGGTGAAGAACAGCTCGGCCGTGCGACCGGCCAGCCCGGGCAGCCGCACCCAGGCGAACTGGCCGCCGTCCACCGCGTGCACCCGGTACGGCACGGTCAGGCCGGCGGCCAGCCGGTCCCGGACCAGCCGGTGCCGCTCCTGATAGGCGTCGCGCAGCTCGCCCCCGCACAGCTCGACGTACCGCCCGTCGCGCAGCAGGATGGCCGCGGCGAACTGGACCAGCTGCGGCGGGAAGGTGGCCACCCGCGCCTGCAGCTCGCCGAGCTCGCGCACCACCGGCGCCGGGGCCAGCACGAAGCCGAGCCGCTCGCCGGCCAGCGCCCCCTTGGAGAAGCTCTGCACGCAGACGACGTTGTCGCCCCAGGGCAGCCCCATGTCGCGGTAGGCCAGCCCCGGGATCGGCGGGCCGTAGGCGTTGTCGACGACCAGCAGCGCGCCCACCGACGCGCATTCGCCGGCCAGCGCGGCCAGCGCCGCGTCCCCGATGACGTTGCCGGACGGGTTGGCCGGCCGGGAGACGATGACCGCGCCGACGTCCGGATCGAGCCGGCCGGCCGGCGGCAGGTAGCGGAACTCCCGGTCGCCCTGCTCGACCACCTCGGGCAGCAGCATGTCGTACCGCACCTCGGGGTGGGTGCGGTAGCCCGGGTACTCGGGGGCGAAGAACACCACCCGCCGGCCGCGCGCCGCCGCCAGCGCCGACACCGCGTGGAACGCGGCCTGCGCGCCCGGGGTGATCAGCACCTCCTCGGCGGTCACCGGCAGCGCGTAGTGCTCGCCGTACAGCCGGGCCAGCCGCTCGCGCAGCTCGGGGTCGCCGAGCACGCCGTGGTAGAGGCTCACCCGCCGGGTGAAGCTCGCGTCCTCGACGGCGCGGCGGAACGCCGAGCGGACCAGCTCGGCGACCGGCGGATGCACGAGCGGCATGCCGGTGGCCAGGTTGTGCCCCTGGCCGGACCCGGCCAGCAGGTAGGGCACCAGATCCGGCCACTCCTCGACGGCGCGCAGCCCGGTACGGGTCATCGGACCGCCCGGTCCCGGTGCCGGTCCTCGATGCCGCCCGGCAGGTCGAGCCGGCCGATCGGCGAGTAGTCGTGCCGGTCCACCGGGTCGGAGGCGGGCGACTCGATGCGCTCGTTGGCCTCGGCCACCCGCGCGCGGACCTCGTCGCTGGCGAACAGGTGCCCGATGCCGTCCACGAAGGCGCCGCCGAGGTCGGTGAGCGCCAGGTGCGCGCCGTCCACCTCGACCAGGCCGAGGGCGCGCAGCCGGCGCAGCTCGGCGGCGAACAGCTCGGTGCCGTCGACGCCGAAGGCGTCCCGCAGCGCGCCGAAGTCCACGCCGCCGGACCGGATGCCGAACATCACCGCGCGCCGCACCCGCTCCTCGGCCGACAGGGTGTGGCCGCGCCACACCCCGGTCCGGCCGGCGGCGACCGCGGCCATATAGGCGGAGTTGTCGCACAGGTTGTAGTACTGGGTGCCGCCGATGTAGCCGAAGCTGCTCACGCCGAGTCCGACGAGGTTGTCCGCCTCGATGGAGTCGAACTTGTTGCGCTGCTGGCGCGAGTGCTCCCCGCGCCGCGAGTAGTAGAAGACCGGCCCGCGGGTGAAACCGGCGTGTCCGAGCACGTACTCGGCCATGTAGTGCATGACCAGCCGCTCGCGCTCGTCCGGGAACTCCTGGGGGGCGCGGATGTAGTGCCGGGTGATCGGGTCGGATCGCTTGAACATCAGCGGGAAGATGTTGAACTTCTCGATGCCCGCCGCCAGCAGCTCGACCAGGGTGGCGTACCAGTTCTCCACGGTCTGCGAGGGCAGGCCGAAGATCAGGTCGACGTTCAGGTCGCGGACGTCGCGGGCGGCCAGCAGCTCCAGCAGCCGGTACACCTCGGCGCGCCCGTGCCCGCGGTTCAGCGTGGCGAGGACCTGCTCGTCCATGGATTGGATGCCGAACACCCAGCGGTTCACCCCGCCGGCGGCGATGGCGTCCAGCCGGTCCTCGTAGTCGGGGCGGCGGACCACGCCGGGGTGGAGTTCGAAGGTGATCTCGGTGTCGCCGCCGGTCCGGACGTGCCGCCACAGGTGGGCGAACAGCCCGTCGAGCTGGGCGGCGTCCAGGTAGGAGGGGGTGCCGCCGCCGAAGTAGACCGAGGAGGCGGTGAATCCGCCGGGCGCGCGGGCGGCGGCGAGGGTGATCTCCTCGCGCAGGGCGGCCAGGTAGCGGTCCACCCGGCCGGCGTCGGCCCGGATCTCCTTGTAGAAGTGGCAGAAGGTGCAGTACTGCTCGCAGAACGGCAGATGCAGGTAGAGATTCTGCGAGGGGGTGAGGCCGGCGTAGACCTCGTCCTCCTCGATGTCGCGCAGGTATTTCAGCGGCGGGTAGGTGCCCACCAGGTAGTACTCCAGGGGCGTCCGGTGCACGCCGGCGGCGCGCAACTCGCCCAGTGGTAACTCGCCGACCTTCGTCTGAGCGTATTCCAGTGTTTCGCCCAGCCCGGGCGGTACGGACGGGCGGATGTTCCCCGCCGGATCCGATACCTGTCCTCGCTGCGATAACACGAGCCTCGCCTCCCCGCACCCCGTCCGCCCCATCACAGATGTCGCCCATGGCTACTGGCCAATAATGACCGAAATAGGGGGTGATAGGGGCGTGATGGGGGCAACCGTAAGTTAGGGCGCTGAATCCCGTCAAGCCATTACTTTGCGCGACCGAAGGTGCGCTTTCCGAGATGTGAGGTACGTCAAGAAAAGCCGGGCGGAACGTTAGGCGACCGCTCGGCGAACCTCCGCCATACCGACAATTCTTGGCATCCATGCAGGTCAGCTCGATGTTCTGTCAATGTCTTGACAAATCCGCCAATCGTGGTCAACCATGCGGTGATGGCCGCCTCGGCTGATTTGTCCGCAGCGTGAAGGTTGAAATTTAACGCGCCCTGCCGAGCCGGCGGCCACCGGGGGAATGAGCGGCTTTTGGCACGTCCCGGCATGCCCGGGCGGCCAACGGGGGTGCGGAGGTATCAGCGGTGAACATCGGTATTCCGGCTGCCCGAAATCCGGCCGGCGAATGCCCGGCCCGCGCGGCGTCGCGGATCGCGGCGGACTTCGACCCGTTCGGCGCGGATTACCAGCTCGACCCGGCCGGGGCGCTCAGCGAGGCCCGGGCCTGCGAGCCGGTCTTCTACAGCCCGCGGCTGGACTACTGGGTCGTCACCCGTTACCAGGACGTCCGGAGCGTCTTCCGCGACACGCGGAGCTTCTCCGCCTCGATCGCGCTGGATCCCATCACCCCGCTCGCCGAGCCCGCCCGCGAGTGCCTGCGCGGCTACGGCTTCGCCGCCGGCCCGGTGCTGGTCAACGAGGACGAGCCCCTGCACATGCGCCGCCGCCGCCGGCTCGCCCCGCCGCTCGCCGCCGGCCGGGTCGCCCGGCTGGAGGACCGCATCCGCGCCCTGGTCGCCCGGTACGTCGAGCGGTTCGCGGCGCGCGGCCACGCCGACCTGGTGGACGACCTGCTGTGGGAGGTGCCCGCGATCGTCGGGCTGCTCGTCATGGGATTGCCCGACGAGGACATCGAGCGGGCCCGGCACTACGCCATCAAGATGGGATTGTTCACCTGGGGCCGGCCCACCGCCGAGCACCAGGTCGAGATCGCCGACCAGGTGGGCCGGTGGTGGCGGCTGTCCGGCGAGCTGGTGGCGCGCCTCAAGCGGGACGGCGGCGAGGGCTGGCTGCCGCATGCCATCGCCGTGCACCGCGAGCAGCCGGACCTGGTGAACGACAACCACCTGCAGAACATGATGATGAGCGGCCTGGTCGCGGCGCACGAGACCACCACCAACGCCACGGCCGGCGCGATGAAGAACCTGCTGTCGGACCCGGCGTCCTGGCGCGAGCTGTGCGCCGACCCGGCCCTGGTGCCCGGCGCGGTGGAGGAGTCGCTGCGCTACTCCTCCTCCGTGCTGTGCTGGCGGCGCCGAGCGGTGACCGACGTCGTGGTGGGCGGGGTGCCGATCCCGGCGGGCGGGCGGCTGCTGCTGATGATCGGCTCGGCCAACCACGACGAGCGGGTGTTCCCCGACCCCGGGCGCTTCGACATCCGCCGCCCGAACGCGCGCCGCCATCTGGCGTTCGGCATCGGCGCGCACGCGTGCATCGGGGCCCCGCTGGCCCGGCTGGAGATGCGGGTCATCCTGGAGGAGCTGGCCCGGCGGCTGCCCGGCCTGCGGCTGGTCCCCGGCCAGGACTTCGCCTACCTGCCGAACGCGTCCTTCCACGGCCCCCGGCACGTCCGCGTCGAATGGGACACCTCCCCCGCGGGCTGAGGCACGGCACCGCGGCCCCCGGCGGTGCCCGGCGTTCAGGTGATGACGTCCGCGCGATGACGTCCGGCGTTCACCGGCGCGCCACCGAGGTCGGCAAGGCTACCGGGCGTCCCCCCGCCTGATCGTCCCGGGAGTGCCCGTGCCGAACCTCGACCGCCGATCGTTCCTCTACACCGGGCTCACCGGGCTCACCGGGCTCGCCGCCGGCGCCGTCGCCACCGGACCGGCGACCGCCGCGGCCGCCGATCCGGCGCCCGCCGGTGCCCCGGCCGCCGCCGGCCGCGACCCGAGCGCCGACCCCTTCACCCTGGGCGTGGCCTCCGGCGACCCCGATCACGAGGGCTTCGTCATCTGGACCCGGCTGGCCCCGCAGCCGCTCGCCGAGGACGGCATGGGCGGGATGCCCGGCCGGCCGTTCCAGGTCCGGTGGCAGGTGTACGCGGACGAGCGCTGCCGGCGGGTCGTGCGGGCCGGGGTCGCCACCGCCGCCCCGGAATGGGGGCACAGCGTGCACGTGGAGGTCGCCGGGCTGGCCGCCGACCGCGACTACTGGTACCGCTTCCGGGCCGGCCGATACGTCTCGCCGGCCGGCCGGGCGCGGACCGCACCGCACCCGCTGGCGGCCGGTGGCGCGCTGGCCATGGCGTTCGTCTCGTGCGCGCAGTACGAGCACGGCTACTTCACGTCCTACCGGCGGCTGGCCGAGGACCACCCCGACCTGGTGCTGCACCTCGGCGACTACCAGTACGAGTACGCCCCCGACACCTACACCATCCCGGGCGGGAACGTCCGCGACCACCAGGGTCCGGAGACAGAGACGCTGGCCGGGTACCGGCAGCGGCACGCCCAGTACAAGGCCGACCCCGACCTGCAGGCGGCGCACGCGGCGGCGCCGTGGCTGGTCGTCTGGGACGACCACGAGCTGGACAACAACTGGGCCGACGAGGTGCCGGAGAAGCCCGAGGTGCCGCAGCCGGACTTCCTCGCCCGCCGGGCGGCGGCCTTCCGCGCCTACTACGAGAACATGCCGCTGCGCCGGACCTCGGTGCCGCGCGGCATCGACATGCAGCTCTACCGCCGGATCCGCTGGGGGCGGCTGGCCACCTTCCACATGCTCGACACCCGCCAGTACCGCGACGACCAGGGATGCGGGGACGGCTACCACGACTGCCCGGCCGCCGTGGACCCGGCCCGGTCGATCACCGGCCCGGCGCAGGAGGAGTGGCTGCTGGACGGGTTCCGCACCAGCAGGGCGCGGTGGGACATCATCGGGCAGCAGGTCTTCTTCGCCCAGCGTGACAACAACGCCGGTCCGGCCAAGGTGACCAGCCAGGACGCCTGGGACGGGTACGTCGCCTCGCGGCGGCGCATCACCCAGGGCTGGGTGGACGCCCGGGTGCGCAACGCGGTGGTGCTCACCGGCGACGTGCACGCGCACTGGGCGAGCGACCTCAAGCTCGACTACGACGACCCCACCGGGCCCAGCGTCGGCGCCGAGCTGGTCGCCACCTCGGTCAGCACCGGCGGGGACGGCGCGGACAGCGACCCGGCCCGGCACCCCTACCTGGCGATCAACCCGCACCTGAAGTTTTACAACAACCAGAGAGGCTACGTGCTGACCAAGATCGAATCGGAGCTGATGACCGCCGACTTCAAGGTGGTGCCGCACGTCCAGCAGCCCGGCGCCGAGGCCTACACCCGGGCCACCTTCGTGGTGGAGGACCGGGTGCCGGGAGTGCGGCAGACCTACCTGCGCCCGATGGACCCGGCGCTGCGCAGCGCGCGGGACGTCACCGTCGAGGAGACCGTCGAGCTGGAGACCCGCCGCCCCTGACCGGGCGCTGATCGCCGAGACGGCGCCGCCGGCGGGTGTTCTCGGGCGGCGCCGCGCCGGACGTGCCCGGGCCGGAACCGTCGTGGCGACCGGACCGGTCCGGCCCGTGGGATGGACCGGTCCGGCGGCGACCGGCTCGCCGCGCTGGATGTGACGAAGGTCACACTGCGCTGCGGGGACCTGAGCGGAGCGACCGCACCTTGATCGAATAACGGTTGCACGGGCGGAGATCTCCGACAAACCTGACTAGAAGGTCATTCATCGCAATCAGCTACCAACCAATCGCGAGCCGACATTCGCCCCGTTTCATGTGTCTTTCTGGCGCCTCGGGTAACAGCCCGCAATCGGCAACCGAACCCCGGGAGGACGCAGTGGCTGAATATTCGACCGGCCACCAGACCGGAACACCCCAGTACCAGGACGTGCCGGAGAGCACCACCGGCCACGCCCGCGAGGCGGCCGGCCAGGTGGCCGGCACCGCGCGGGACCAGGCGGCCACCGTCGCCGGCGAGGCCAAGGTCCAGGCCGGCCAGGCGGTGGGCCGGCTACGGGACCGGGCGTCCCGCGAGGCCCACTCCCAGGCGCAGAAGGCGGCCCAGGGCATCCGCCAGTGGGCGGACGACCTGCACAGCATGTCGGAGAACGGCAAGCCGGACTCCCCGGTGGCCTCGGTGACCCAGCAGGTGGCCCAGCGCGGCCGGCGCGCCGCCGACTACCTGGACGAGAACGGCTTCGCCGGCATCGCCGACGAGGTGCAGCGGTTCGCCCGCCGCCGTCCGGGCCTGTTCCTGGCCGGCGCGGTCGCCGCCGGGTTCCTGGTCGGCCGGGTCGCCAAGTCGGGCGTCCAGGAGCACCGGGACGGCGACAACGGCCGCACCGGATGGCAGGACACCGGCCAGGGCCAGGGCTACACCCAGGGTTACGCCGACACCTACCCGGCCGCGGACACCTACCCGGCCGCCACCACCGGCGGCACCGCCGGCTACCAGACCGGGCAGTACCCCGCCGACCAGGCCGGCTACTCGGCCACCGGCCCGACCGGCACGTACCCGACCGGCGGCGCCACCGGCGCGGGCGGAGCCTACGAGGAGTACGCCACGCCGGCCACCGGCGAGCCGGCCGCGCCGGGCACCGCCCGGCCCTACACCCAGGGCACCGCGGACGACGAGACGGGGTGGACGCAGAGATGACCATCCCGCCACCGCACGATCCCGAGCCGTCGCTCGGCCAGCTCGTCGGCGACATCGGCAAGGACCTGTCGACGCTGTTCCGCCAGGAGGTGGAACTCGCCAAGACGGAGATCCGCGAGGAGGCCGGGAAGGCGTCCAAGGCGGCCGGGATGCTGGGCGGGGCCGGCTTCGCCGGCGCGATCTCCGCGGTGCTGCTCAGCCTGGCCCTGGTTTTCGCCCTGGCGAACGTGATGGACGCCGGCTGGGCGGCGCTGATCGTCGGCGTGCTGTGGGCCATCGCCGGCGCCGTGCTCTACAACACCGGTCGCTCCCGCATGCGGGAGGTGTCCCCCAAGCCGGAGCAGACGGTTCAGACGCTCAAGGAGGACGCCCGATGGGCGCAGAATCTGACGAAATAAGGCGGGAGATAGCCCGGACCCGGGCAGAACTCACCAACGACGTGGAACGCCTCGCCGACCGCACCAGCCCGTCGCGGATCGTCCGCCGCCGCACCGAAAGGGTCCGTTCGGTGGCCCGCGACATCCGAGAGCGAGTGATGGGAACGCCTATGGACACCTACCAGCAGGACCCCTACGGGACATACGGCTACCAGGACGGCGGCCACGAGGCCCACCAGGTCGCCGACCGCACGCGCGAGGGCGCGCACGCGGTGGCCGACCGGACCAAGGAGGGCGCCCACCAGGCGGCGCACGCCGTGGGCCAGGCCGGCGAGACCGTCAAGCAGCAGGCGCAGAGCGCCGCGCAGGCGGTCAAGTCGGTACCGCAGCAGGCCGCCCGGACCACCCGGGGCAACCCGATGGCGGCCGGCCTGATCGCCTTCGGCGCCGGGCTGCTCGCCGCGACGGTCATCCCGGAGACCCGGGCCGAGCGCCAGGCCGCGCGGCAGCTCAAGGAGCAGGCGCGCGAGGTGGCGCAGCCGGTGGCCGAATCGCTCAAGGAGTCGGTGGGCAACCTCGGCCAGGAGGCGAAGGAGACGGCCAGGGAGGCCGTCCAGGAGGTCAAGTCCACCGCCGCCGACGCGGCCAAGACCACCGGGCAGCAGACCGGCGAGCAGGCGCAGCAGGTCAGGCAGACCGCGACCGGCGGCGACGGCCGCTGAAGGTCCCGGTCATGGGCCCCGGCACGGCCGGGGCCCTGCCCATGTCCGGGCCCATGTCCGGGCCCATGCCGGGCGCCAGGCGGCCGACCGACCGGGCCCGCGGGTGGCGGCAGGACGCTCTTGTACCCGCCGCGGACACGGGTGGAGCCCCGGCCCGCCGGGGCCCGGGGCTCCACCCGTGACGAGCGGACGGGTCAGTCGGTGGTGACCGCGTCCATCAGGTCGCCCACCGGCGCGTCCGGCAGTGCCTTGGCCACGTCGGCCAGCGCCACCATGCCGATCAGGTCGTGCCCGTCGATCACCGGCAGCCGGCGCACCTTGTGCGACGCCATGGTGCGCAGGATCTCGCGGGCGTCGTCGTCGGCGCCGATGGTGACCGCCTCGCCCTGGGCCAGCTCACCGGCCGTGCAGTCCTTCGGGTCCCGCCCCTGGGCCAGCACCTTGACCACGATGTCGCGGTCGGTCAGCATGCCCTTGAGGCGGTTGTCGGTGCCACAGATCGGCAGCGACCCGACGTCCAGGCGCGCCATCTTCTGGGCGGCGTCCACCAGGGTCTCGTCGGCGTTCACACACTCGGCGTTCGGGGTCATGATCTCGCGAGCGGTAGGCATCCTGTCTCCTTTCGTGGGGATTCGGATGTCCCCCGCGTGCCCTGGCGTTCCGGCCCGAAACACCTTTCGAGGGGTGACCGCGCAGGTCACGGAGATGTCACCCCGGCCGTCATCGGTCCCGCCTCAGGCCGAGGTCGGCCGGTCGTAGCCCTCCGACTCCCCGTACGCGCGGCGGCCGGGATCGTCCTCCGGCTGGTTGGCCGGATCGGTGTGCGAGGGCTCGAACTCGGCGGCGAAGTCGTCCTCGCCGGCCGCCTCCCGCTCCTGCGCCGTCCGGCGGTCGGCCAGCGGCACGTTCTCGTCGTCGGATCGCGGTCCGGTGGGCGCCACGGTGCCCTCCCCATCGGTCGGCCGGCCCGCTGAGCAGGCCGGACATCATCATGAACCGCGTGCCTACCCTCCCGGCGGCCGGTCAACCCCGGCCCGCCCGGCGGCCGGTCGACCACCGGTCAGCGGCGCCGGAAGGGGCGCACCGAGTCGTCGCCGCGGGTGGTCCGCCACCATTCGCCCACGACGATCGCGTACGCCGCGCTGCCCGCGGCCAGCGCGAGCGCCCCGGCGAACAGCCACCAGCGCTGGAAGATGCCGCCGTACAGGGACAGGGCCAGGAAGGCGATCAACCCGAAGCAGGCCACGAGCAGTCTGACGTTCAGCGGTCGGTCCATGCTCCGCACCTACCCGGCGGTGGTGGGCCGTCACGCCGCCGCGCTCGGCCGCCCCAGCTCGCGCCGGAACCAGCCGATGGTGCGGCGCAGGCCGGTGCCGGGGTCGACGCGGGCGTGCCAGCCGAGGAGTTCGCCGGCGAGGGTGGTGTCCGGGCGGCGGACCGCCGGGTCGTCGGCGGGGCGGTCGATGTGCTGGATGGGCGAGGCCGAACCGGTGAGCTCCCGAATGGTGCCGGCCAGCTCCAGCATGGTCATCTCCACCGGGTTGCCGATGTTGACCGGACCGGAGTGGACCGAACCGGCCAGCGCCAGGATGCCGGTGACGGTGTCGTCCACGTAGCAGATGGACCGGGTCTGGGTGCCGTCGCCGGTGACGGTGATCGGCTGCCCGGTGAGGGCCTGCCGGATGAAGGTCGGGATGGCCCGGCCGTCATTGGGGCGCATCCGCGGACCGTAGGTGTTGAAGATGCGGACGATGGCGGTGTCCAGGCCGTGGGTGGTGCGGTAGGCGGTGGTGAGCGATTCGGCGAAGCGTTTGGCCTCGTCGTACACGCTGCGCGGGCCGACCGGGTTGACGTTGCCCCAGTAGGTCTCGCGCTGCGGATGCTCCAGCGGGTCGCCGTACACCTCGCTGGTGGAGGCGAGCAGGAACCGGGCGCCCTTCTCCCGGGCCAGGCCGAGCATGTGCGAGGTCCCCTCGCTGCCCACCCGGAGGGTCTCGATGGGGTGGTCCAGGTAGTCGGCCGGCGAGGCGGCGGAGGCCAGGTGGAGCACCAGGTCCACCTCCCCCGGCACGTGCACGAACCCGGTGACGTCGCACTCCAGCAGCCGGAACCGCCGCTCGCCCATCAGGTGCGCCACGTTCTCCGGCGACCCGGTCAGGAAGTTGTCCAGGCAGATCACCTCGTCCCCCCGGGCCAGCAGGCGCTCGCACAGGTGCGAGCCGAGGAAGCCCGCGCCTCCGGTCACGACGACTCTTTTCGGCATCGCTCGTCCTCCCTTTCCAGCCGATCCAGTAGATCGGTCACCGCGTCCAGGACCTCCTGGACCTCGATCCGCAGCAGCCCGGGGTCCGACGCGTCCCCGTGCGGATCACCGGACCGGCCCTTCCACAGCGCGACGTGCCGGACGTCCGGCGGCGGTCCCCACAGCGCCGGCGAGACCGGCCCGAACAGCACGACCGACGGGGTGCCCAGCGCGGTCGCCAGGTGCGCCACCCCGGTGTCGCCGCACACCAGCAGCCGCGCGGACCGCAGCAGGTCCACCAGCTCGGGCAGGCCGGTCCGGCCGGCCAGCACGCTCGCCGCCGGCAGGCCGGCCCGAGCGGCCACCTGCTCGGCGATCGCCCGCTCGGCGGCACCGCCGGTGACCAGCACCCGGTGCCCGCCGGCGGCGAGCGCCGCGGCGACCCGGCCGAACCGGTCCGGCGGCCACCGCCGGGCCGGATGGGCGGCACCGGGATGCACGACCACCGGGCCCGGGCCGGCCGGCCGCGGTCCCGGCACCCGCAGCAGCAGGTCGCCGGGGTCGGCGGGCACGCCGTGCCACTCCAGCAGATCGCACCAGCGCCGCACCTCGTGCACGCCTTCGCGCCAGGGCGGCCCGGCGGCGGGCAGGTCCGGATGAGCGTGGGTGATCAGCCGGCCCGGCCGGGTGGCCAGCAGCGCGGCGGTGCTCTGTGGGCCGCGGCCGTGCAGGTTGACCGCGACGTCCGGCCGGTCGACCGGCACCGGCCCGGGCCCGGCCACGTCGACCAGGCCGTCCACCGCGCCGATCGCCGGCAGCAGGCCGGCCAGCGGCGCGGGCGCGGCGAGCAGCACGCGGTGGCCGGGGTGGGCCCGGCGCAGCGCGCGCAGCGCCGGCACGGCGGCCAGCAGGTCGCCGAGCCCCAGCCCGCGCAGGGCGAGGAGGACCGGGGACGTCCCGTCCCGGCGGCGCGGCGGCGCGGGCCGCTCACGGCCGCTCATGGACGCTCACCGTCGCTCATGAACGGTCACGGGCGCGCACGGTCGCAGCACGGGCGTGCTCACGGGCGTGCTCACGGCCATGAGGTCTCGGTGGAGGAGCAGACGACCAGCTCGCGCAGCTCACAGCCCGGCGGCTGGGACAGCGCGAAGACGACGGCGGCGGCGACGTCCTCCGGCTGGTTGAGCCGGGCGTCCGGGCCGGGCTTGTACTGCGGCTCGCGGTCGTCGAAGAACGCGGTCCGCATGCCGCCGGGGATCAGCAGCGTCACGCCGATCCGGCCGGCCAGCTCCGCCGCCAGCGCCCGGGTGAGGCCGACCACGCCGAACTTGGAGGCGCAGTAGGCCGTGGCGTCGCTCACCGCGCGCACCCCCAGGGTGGAGGCGCAGGTCACGATGCGTCCGCGCCCCTCGGGCAGGTACGGCAGCGCGGCCCGGATGACCGAGGCGGTGCCGAGCAGGTTGACCGCCACGACCCGCTCCCACCGGTCGGCCGGGACGTCGGACAGCGTGCCGCAGGCGTCGATGCCGGCCGCGGTGACCACGGCGTCCAGGCCGCCGGCCCGCTCGGCCAGCTCGGTGACGGCCCGCTCGGCCTGCTCGCGGTCGGCCAGGTCGGCGAGCGCGTGGTCCACCTCGTCGGCGGGCGCCCGGAGGTCGACGACCAGGGGCCGGCCGCCCTGCTTGGCGACCGCGGCGGCCGTCGCCCGGCCCAGGCCGGACGCGCCACCGGTGATCAGGACGTTTCCCAGCATGTGCGGCTCCTCGTGCGGAAGGTGGTCCGGCCGGCGGTCAGCCGGCGGATCGGGCGGCGGCGATGATGTTCGTGGTGGACCGGCCGGGCAGCGTGGGCAGGATGACGACCTCGCCGCCGGCCCGGCGGACCGCCTCGGCCTCGGGGAGGTCACGCCCGGTGTAGTCGCCGCCCTTGACCCAGACGTCCGGGCGCAGCCGCTCGATCAGCGCGGCGGGCGTGTCCTCGTCGAACACCACCACCGCGTCCACGCAGCCGAGCGCGCTCAGCACCTCGACCCGGTCCGGCTCGGCGACCACCGGCCGGCCGGGACCCTTGAGCCGGCGGATCGAGGCGTCGGAGTTGACGCAGACGACGAGCGCGTCACCGAGCGCCCTGGCCTGCCGCAGCAGGCTGACGTGCCCGGCGTGCAGCAGGTCGAAGCAGCCGCCGGTGGCGACCAGTCGCCCGCCGGCCGGCCGCAGCCGGGCGACCGGGTCCGGCGCCCGCTCGCCCGCCGCGGCGGCCGCCGGCCGGACGGCGGACGCGGCGCCCGCGGCGACGAAGCGGCCGGACACCGCGACCGCCTCGCGGACCGCCTCCTCGGCGCCCGCCCCGTGGGCCAGCGCGACCGCCGCCGCGGCGGCGAACCGGTCGCCGGCCCCGCAGGTGTCCCGGACCGGCCCCGGGTCGGGCGGCGCGATCAGGATCGGGTCCCGGTCGCGGCGGGCCAGAACCGCGCCGCGCTCGCCCAGGGTGACCGCGACCGCCTCGGCGCGCAGCCCGCCGACCAGCCCGCGGGCCGCCTCCCGCGGGTCGGCGGCCGGGGCGGCGGCCAGCAGTCCCGCCTCGGCCTCGTTCGGGGTGACGAGCGAGCAGCCCGGCACCGGCGCGGCGCCGCGCGGGTGCGGGTCCCAGACCAGCGGCGCGCGGACCTCGCCGAGGAGGTCGCGGTACAGCTCGGCGACGCCGTGCCCGTAGTCGGAGACCAACACGGCGCCGGCGGCGGCGAGCACCGCGGCGATCCGCTCGCGGAGCAGGTCGTCGCGCACCGGCCCGCCGCCGGGCCGCCCGACCCGGCGGGCCCGCCCGTCGCCGGAGTCCAGCCGGACCAGGGTCTGGCCGCCGGCCCGCACCCGGGTCTTGCACACCGTGCCGCCGCCGAGCGGCAGCGGGATCAGTTCGACCCGCCCGGCCAGCATTCCCGCCAGGCGCCGGCCCTGCTCGTCGCCGGCCAGCGCGCTGACCAGGACCACCTCGGCGCCGTCCCGCGCGGCCAGCAGGGCCGCCAGGCCGGCGCCGCCGGGCCGCGGATGCTCGGCCCGCACGTCCACCACCGGGGCCGGCGCGTCCGGGCACAGCCGCTCGGCCGCGCCCTCCACGTCCACGTCGAGCAGCGAGTCGCCGAACACCACCAGCGGGCCGCCGGTCATGCCGCCTCCTCGACCACGCCGCACAGCAGGTGGATGACCGCGAGGTGGACTTCCTGGACGGTGGCGGTGTCGTCGGCGGGGACGGCGAAGGTCTCGTCGCAGGCGTCGGCCAGCGGGTTGGGGGCGGGGCCGGTGAGGGCCCAGGCGGTGATGCCGCGGCCGCGGGCCGCCTGCGCGGCGGCGATGACGTTACGGCTGGTGCCGCTGGTGGACAGGCAGATGAGGATGTCGCCGGGTC
>NZ_BOOU01000068.1 GCF_016863395.1 Sphaerisporangium rufum
TGCGGGACCGAAGACGCCCGCGAGAGCGGGCCCGGCCCGGGGACGGGTCACGCCACGTAACGCGGCTCCCGCCGCGCACCACCGAATCCGGCAGGGGAGGCCGCTCGGCACTCAGTCTGGAAACGGCCCGGAAATCCTGTCAAGCCGCGCCCTGATCGTTTCGATCCGGTCGCCGGTGGCCGGCACCGGTCAACTGGACCGACGTCGGAGCCGGTGACGAAAGTTTCCGCCGGTGGGCGCCGCACTCGTTTTCGACCGGCGAACCCGGGGTGACGAGCCGGCCCTCGCGGGACTGCCTGCTGAAACTTTCAGTATCCGGCCGGTGTACGGATCGGGCGCCATCTTCGTCGAAGCTGCTGAGGGACGCACCCCGGAACGGGCGCCGGATCGGCCGGACGTCGCGGTCTTGACGGAACTTCACCCGGTCGTATTTGCTCCGCCGCACCACCACCTTCATGTCGTCCGGCGGAGAGGGGCACGCGCCAGGGTTGCTTGTTAACGCTCACAGCAGACCGGGCGGCGCCCCCTCCGGCCGTAAGGGCGGTCCGGAAATTCGCGATGACGAGAGGAACTCGGCGTGAGACGAGGGCTCCGAGCCGGCTCGGCGGCCATCGCCCCCGCGGCGGTGGCGGCGAGCCCGCTGATGGCGGCCCGGACGGCCACCGCCGCTTCGCCGACCCCGGCGACCGGCTCCGGCGACGCCCCTCCCCGGAGGCGCCATCGTCGTCGCACCACCCGGCCCGTGACCACCGGGGCCGGGTGGCACTGACCGTCATCGGCTCTGGTGACCGAGAGCAGCGAGGCCGCGCCGCCTGTGTCGCGGCGCCGGCCATTACCTTCTGGAGGATTTCGTGCGTTTTACCCGACATCGGCGCTGGCTCGCGGTCACCACGGCCGCCGCGCTCAGCGCGCTGGGAGTGCTGAGCGGCGGCTCGGCCCAGGCGGCCGCCGGATGCCGTGTGGACTACACGGTGTCCAGCCAGTGGGGCGGCGGCTTCGGCGCCAGCGTCAAGATCACAAATCTGGGTGACGCGATCAACGGCTGGCGGCTCACCTGGTCCTTCGGCGCCGGACAGCAGATCAGCCAGATCTGGAACGCCACCCACACCCAGTCCGGCGCCGCGGTGACCGCCACCAACGTCTCCTACAACGGCAGCCTGGGCACCGGCGCCAGCACCGAGTTCGGCTTCAACGCCTCCTGGAACGGCAGCAACCCCGTCCCCACCTCCTTCGCGCTGAACGGCACCACCTGCACCGGCGACACCGGCCCCGGCCCCTCACCCAGCCCGAGCCCGTCGCCCAGCCCGAGCCCGTCGCCCAGCCCGTCGCCGAGCCCGTCGCCCAGCCCGAGCCCGTCGCCCAGCCCGTCGCCCAGCCCGAGCCCGTCGCCGGGCGGCCCGTGGCCGCCGTCGTCGCAGTACTCCAACCCGGTGCTGTGGCAGGACCTCGCCGACATCGACATCTTCCGGGTGGACGACACCTACTACTACTCGGCCTCCACGATGCACTACTCCCCCGGCGCGCCGGTCCTGCGCTCCTATGACCTGGTCAACTGGGAATACGCCGGCCACTCGGTGCCCAAGTTGGACTTCGGCAACAAGTACGACATGAACGGCGGCCGCGGTTACGTCAACGGGATTTGGGCGTCGTTCCTGAACTACCGCAAGAGCAACAAGACGTTCTACTGGGGCGGCTGCATCGACTTCAGCAAGACCTACATCTACGCCGCCACCGCCGTCGAAGGCCCGTGGAACCGGCACACCACGATCAACAAGTGCTACTACGACGCCGGACTGCTCGTGGACGACGACGACACCATGTACGTCGCCTACGGCAACACGCAGATCAGCGTGGCCCAGCTGTCGGCCGACGGCAAGTCCGAGGTGCGCAGCCAGCAGGTCTTCTCCACCCCGTCCAACATCGGCACCCTGGAAGGGTCGCGGATGTACAAGCGGAACGGGAACTACTACATCTTCCTCACCAAGCCCGCCAACGGTCAGTACGTGCTGAAGTCCACCAACGGCCCGTTCGGCCCGTACACCCTGCGGCAGGTGCTGCTGAACATGCCGACCCCGGTCTCCGGTGGCGGCATCCCGCACCAGGGCGGCCTGGTGCAGACCCAGAACGGCGCCTGGTACTACATGGCGTTCGTGGACGCCTACCCGGGCGGTCGGATCCCGGTCCTCGCCCCGATCAACTGGACCTCTGACGGCTGGCCCGAGATTCAGACGGTCAACGGCGGCTGGGGCGTGAACTACCCCTACCCGAACGTGCCGCGGCCGCCGCGCCAGGTGAAGGCCCCGATCGGGACCGACACCTTCGCCGGCACCAGCCTCGGCCACGAGTGGGAATGGAACCACAACCCCGACACCACCAAGTACACGGTCAACAACGGCCTGCGGCTGCAGACCGCGACGGTGACCAATGACCTGTACTCGGCGCGCAACACCCTGACCCGCCGTATCCAGGGGCCGACGTCCACCGCGACCATCCAGCTGGACTACTCGACGATGCGGGACGGCGACCGGGCGGGACTGGCGATGTTGCGTGACTCCTCCGCCTGGATCGGCGTCAGACGCGACAACGGGCAGAACCGGGTGGTGATGACCAACGGCCTCACCATGAACAGCAGCTGGCAGACCACCGGCACCGGTACCGAGGTGGCGAGCGCGCCGATCTCCGGCGGGCGGATCTGGCTCCGGGTCAACGCCGACATCCGTCCCGGCTCCGGCAGGCAGGCCCGCTTCTCCTACAGCACCGACGGAACCAACTTCACCTCGCTCGGTTCCGGCTTCACGCTCGGCAACGCCTGGCAGTTCTTCATGGGCTACCGATATGCCATCTTCAACTACGCGACGCAGTCACTGGGCGGCTCGGTCGGCGTCAGCCGGTTCGACATGACGACGCCCTGACCTGGATCGCCGGCGACCTCGGGGAAGGCCGGCCCGCCATTCCCCGGGGCCGTCGGCCCGGATCCGCCGGGTGGACCCTCGCGGTGCCCGGCGCCCGTCCCCGGCGGTGCGACGGGCCGGACGGACGTCCCGGGCCGCCGGCCAAGGCGCCGGCGGCCCGGGATCCGACCGGCGTGCCGCGCTCGCCGGATGCCACGCCGGCCGGGTGGAACCGGGTCCGCCACCCGGCCGGCGCTCGCACCCGGCCGGCGCTCGCACCCGGCCGGCACCGCACCGGCATCGCATCGCACCGCACCGCACCGGCATCGCACATTCCGCGGATCCGGACGGGCGACCCGGCCTGGCCGGCGCTTCACGCCGCTGACCTGGCGCTTTATCAATCGAAGTAGCGCTAAATCGGCCTTTATCCATAAAACAGGGGGCAGGCAGCCTCTTCCCACCGCCGGCCGCTCTATAAAGTGAGAGCGGTAACAACGCGGGAATGGCGAGGGAGCGACGATGTCAGACATGGCGGAGCCGGATATCGATGACGCATCGGCCCGGCGCCTCAATCCCCATATCCCGCACCCGGCCCGGATCTACGACTATCTGCTGGGCGGCAAGGACAACTTCGCCGCCGACCGGGCGGCGGCCGATGAACTCGCCAAATACTCCCCAGGTATCCGGGCCGGCGTCCGCGCGCACCGGGCCTTCCTGCGCCGGGCGGTGCGCCACCTCGCCGCCGAGGCCGGCATCGACCAGTTCCTCGACATCGGCACCGGCATCCCCACCCAGGGCAACACGCACGAGATCGCGCAGGAGATCGACCCGCGGGCCCGGGTCGCCTACGTGGACAACGACCCGATCGTGCTGGTGCACGGGCGGGCCCTGCTGACCGGGACCCCCACCGGGATGACCACGGTCATCGAGGCCGACCTGCGGCGCCCGGCGGAGATCCTCACCCACCCCGACGTCCGGGCCGTCATCGACTTCGACCGTCCGGTGGGCGTCATCCTGGCCGGCATGCTGCACTTCCTCACCGACGAGGAGGATCCACACGGGCTGGTGGAACAGGTCAAGGCGGCCGTGCCCTCGGGTAGTCACCTGCTGCTGTCGCACATCACGTTCGACTTCGCGCCGGATGTCGACAAGGACGGGTTCAAGAAGCCGTACGAGAAGGGCGCGGCCCCCATGGTCCCCCGCACGCACGACGAGGTGATCCGGTTCTTCGACGGCTGGCGGCTGATCGACCCCGGCATGGTCGAGGTGGTCACCTGGCGTCCGGCCCCCGACGAGTACCAGGAGCCCATCGAAGGCGGTCACGCCTGGGCCTACGGCGGTATCGCGGTCAAGCCCTGACCCGCGCCGGGCAGGGGCCGCGGATACCCGGATCCGGACCGTCGGTGCCACCGGCTACGTTGGCCCGATGACCGATCTGGAGACTCCGTGGGAGCCGCCGCTCGCCGGCGACGAGACCGAACACCTGGTCGGCGCGCTGGAACGGCTGCGCGCCACCTTCCGCTGGAAGGCCGACGGCCTGGACGCCGCGGGGCTGGACACCCGGGTCGGCGCCTCCGCGCTGACCCTCGGTGCCCTGCTCAAGCACCTGGCCGTGGTGGAGGATCACACGTTCACCGTGAGGCTGCACGGTGAACCGCTCGGCGCGCCGTGGCACACCGGTGACGACGAAGGCGACCACGAGTGGCCGTTCACCTCCGCCGCCGGAGACACTCCCGAGCGGCTGTACGCGTTCTGGGACGAGGCCGTCGAGCGCTCCCGCGCCACGCTCGGTGCGGCGCTGGACGCCGGCGGTCTCGACCAGCTCACGGCCGTCGCCATGCCCGACGGCCGGCACGTGAGTCTGCGCCGGCTCGTCTGCGACCTGATCGAGGAGTACGGCCGGCACACCGGGCACGCCGACCTGCTGCGCGAGGCGGTGGACGGCCGCACCGGCGAGGATCCGCCGCCCGGCTGGCGCCCGAAGTCCGGCCACTGGCGGCCCGGAAGGTGAAGGCCGGCGCCGCCCGGCGCCTCACCCAGGCGAGGCCGCCCCTCCCTTGCAAGGTCCAGCCCGGCCCGGCGACGCCCGCCCCGCCCTGGCACGGCTCGCCTGGTACGGCTCGGCTCGGCATGACCGGGCCGGCCTGGTAAGGCCCGCGCGGCCTGGCAAGGCCGAACGGGTGGCCGATCGCGTGCCGGCCGGCCCCGAAGTCGCCGGCCGGCACGTCGGTGTGCTCGCCGCGCGCGCCAGGCAGGGCGCGGAACCGGCGGAAAGTACGGCGGGCGACGCGGTCCGTCATACCTTCGGCCGATGTCCGGGCCTGCGTGCCGGCCGCAAGATCGACTGCATGTCCGACAAGAACGATCATCCCCCCGCCGTCCCGCTCCGCCGGACCAGGCGGGCACCGCTCGGCGCGGGCCTGGCGGCCGTCGCCGGGCTGGCCGCGCTGCTCGCCGCCACCGTCCCGGCTCCGGCAGCCGCCGCCGGGTCCGGCACGCCTTCCCCGGCCGCGCCTTCCCCGGCCGCCTCTACGCCGGCCGCGTCTTCGCCGGCCGCGCCCGCACCCGCCGGGGCGCCGTCCCGGACGCCGGTGCCCGCTCCGGTGCCCGGCGAAGACCCGCGGATCCGCCCCTACCTTCCCGCGCCCACCGGTCCCCGGCCGGTCGGGACCACCTCCCTGCACCTGACCGACACCTCGCGCCCCGACCCGTGGGTGCCCGCGGCCGGCAATCGGGAGCTGATGGTCTCCCTGTGGTATCCAGCCGCCTCGCGGACCGGGCACCCGGCCCCGTACATGACCGCCAAGGAGTCGGAACTCGTCCTGGCCGGCACCGGGGTCACCGGCGTGCCGCCGGACGCGCTGAGCCGGACTCGGACACACGCCGTCGCCGACGCGCGGCCGGCCGGACGCCGGCACGGCCTGCCGCTGGTGGTGCTGTCCCCCGGGTTCACCTGGCCGCGCAGCTCGCTCACCGCGCTGGCCGAGGACCTGGCGAGCCACGGATACGTGGTGGCGGGCATCGACCACACCTACGAGTCCTTCACCACCACGTTCCCCGGCGGCCGGGTCGCCACCTGCGCCGCCTGCTCCATCGAGTCCGAGGAGGACTTCGGCGCGAAGGTGGTCCGGGGCCGGGCGGCCGACGTCTCCTTCGTCCTCGACGAGCTGACCGGCCCGCACTCGCGGTGGCCGGGCGGCACGCTGATCGACCGGTCCCGGATCGCGATGGCGGGCAGTTCCATCGGCGGCGCGAGCGCGCCGGCGACCATGCTGGCCGACCCGCGGGTGCGCGCCGGGATCAACCTGGACGGCACCATGTTCGCGCCCATCCCGGCATCCGGGCTCGACCGGCCGTTCATGTTCATGGGACAGCCGGCGCACGCGCCCGGCGGCGAGGACCCGAGTTGGGACCGCGACTGGCGGCGGCTGACCGGCTGGAAGCGCTGGCTGGTGGTGGCCGGGTCGGTGCACGCGTCGTTCACCGACTACGACATGCTGGCCCGGCAGATCGGCGTCGACCTCGGCGGCGAGCTCACCGGGACCCGCTCGGTCGAGATCACCCGAAGGTATGTCCGGGCGTTCACCGACCTGCACCTGCGCGGCCGTGCGCAGCCCCTGCTCGACGGCCCCGCACGACGCCATCCCGAGGTCCGGTTCTGCGCCCCCGGCGCCGGGACCTGCGGGTGACCCCGAGCTAACCCCGGCCCGTGCCGCGCCGGCGCGGGCCGGCCAGGCGCGGGTCGGCTAGGCGTCCAGGACCAGCAGCAGGTGTTCGTCCGTGCCGTGCCGGAGGGTGCCGGCGTGCCGGAAACCGAGCCGCTCCAGCAGCCGGACCGACGCGGTGTTGCCCACGTACGGATCGGCGTACAGCGGGCGGGTCTTCTCCTCGGCCAGGAAGAGCCGCAGCGCGCGGGTGCCGACGCCGCGGCCCCGGTATTCGCGCCCGAGCCAGTAGCCGACGGACCGCCGCTCCCCTTCCCACCAGGCGACGATGTGGCCGACCGGCTCGCCGCCGACGGTGACCGCCCGCGCCCGGCCGTCGGGATTGCCGGCCAGAATGCGGGTGGTCCAGTGCGTCATGAACGCCTCGCGCTCCCGGGCCGGGAACCTCGACCGCCGCACCGCCTCGGGATCCTGCTCCTGCTGGAAGAACACCTCGAGGTCCGACTCCAGCACGTCGCGCAACCGCACATCCTCGTCGCTCATACCGGCCGATCCTGGCATCCGCCACCGACGTTTCCGCCGTCACTAGACCGCCGGATGCTCGTCGTCTCTGAAATGCTGGTTTCCTATGACTCAGGGAGATACGCCGGTCTCGGCCCGGTCGCCGGCGGCACCTCCGGCCGGCCGGCGGGCGCGGATCATCGACGTGCTGCTCGCGCTCGGCACCTGGGCCCTCTATCTGGCCGCCGCGTTCGCCCAGGACCGGATGTCGGCGGGCTCACGGTCGGCCGTGCTCGTGCTGTGCTTCACCGTGTCCTCCACGGCCCTGCTGTGGCGGCGCGGCCGGCCGCTGGCCGTCGTGGCCGTCACCGTGGCATGCGACTGCCTGGTCGTCGCGCTGACCGGCTGGAAGGGCTACGCGTTCCAGGCGATGATCGCCTTCTACTCCGCCGGCCGGTACGGCCGTCCCCGGGCGGCCTGGGCGGCGGCGTGGGCGGCGGCGGTGTTCTACACCGCGGTGGCGGCCGTCATCGCGCTGTTCACCGGGCCGCCGATGCGCGACACCGGTTCGCTCGGCTGGTTCGTACCGCTGCTGCTGGTCGGCGGCGGTCGCCTGCTGCTGCTGCGCGAGGAGAACGCCAGGCGCAAGCAGACGGCGCTGGCCGAGGAGATCGTCCGGACCGAGCGGCGCCGCATCGCCCGCGAGCTGCACGATGTGGTGGCGCACAACATCAGCACGATGCAGGTGCTCATCGGCGCGGCGCGTACCACCATGACCCGCGACACCGGGACCGCCGAGGCCGCGCTGCGGGACGCGGAGAACGCCGGCCGGGCCGCGCTGGCGGAGATGCGGCAACTGCTGCACGTGCTGCGCGCGGACGAGAGCACCGGTCCGGGCGGCACGGCCGGGGACGGCGGTGGCGTCCCGGCCCACCGGACCGCGGACCTGCCGGAGCTGGCCGGGCGGGCCCGGGCGGCGGGCCAGCGGGTCACCCTGGAGGTGACCGGCGAGAACCGGCCGCTGCCCACCGCGGTGGACCACGCCGTCTACCGGGTCGTCCAGGAGTCGCTGACCAACGCCCGCAAGCACGCGCCGGGCGCCGCGGTACGGGTGCGGATCGACCACCGGCCGGCCGAGATCGAGGTGGAGGTCGTCGACGGCGGTAGCGCGCGGCGTGACGGCGTACCGGCACCCGGCGGATCCACCCGGGGCCACCCGGCCGGCGGAGCCATGCCGGACGCGACGGCCGATAGGGCCACGCCGGGTGGCGCGGCGGCGGACGGGATCGCGGCGCGCGGGAACGTACGACCGGCACCTGACGTCACGGCGCGCGGGAACGTACCCGCCGGACCGGCACCTGACGTCACGGCGCCCAGGAACATACCCACCGGACCCGGACCCGGACCCGGACCCGGCCTCGCGGCGCGCGGGAACGGGTCCGCACCGGGCGACGCGAGACCGGGCGACCTCACACCGGGTGCATTCGGACCCGGCCACATCGAACCCGGCGGTTCAGGACCGGGCGGTTTCGGGCTGGGCGGTTTCGGGCTGGGCGGCATGCGGGAACGGGTGACACTCTGCGGCGGCCGGCTGGCGGCCGGACCGGTACCCGGCGGGGGCTTCCGGGTGCACGCGCGCATCCCGCTGCCCGGCGACCCCCCGCCCGGTGCCGTCGCCACCTCACCCGCCGGACCGGAGCCGGGGACGGCCGAACCGGTCACCATCGAACCGGTCGCGGCGGAACAGGTCATGAGCGAACCGGCCGCCGGCGAACCGGCCGCGAGTGAACCGGTCCGGCGGCAGGACGAGCGGTGACCGCGGTGCCGCCCGGACGATCCGCGCCGGCTCGGTTCCGCTGCCGGCCCTGCCGCCGGCGGGTGCCGGCGGGTACGACCGGCCGCCGGCCGCCCGGCGGGCCGGGCCGCCCTGGGACCGTGCTCCCACCCGGCGGGTGCGGTGGTGCCGCGGTCCCGGTCGGAAACCGTCCGCCAGGCCGAGGACCGGGCCGGGCGGGCGGCGGAACCTGGATGCATGGACACGAGACGAACATCAGCGATCCGGCAGGCGGGTGCGGCGCTCGCCGCCATGATGGCCTGCGGGACGCTCCCCACGTGGACCACGGCCACCGGCCCGGCCGGCGGCTCCGTTCCGGCAGGGAACGCCCCGGTGTCGCCGCCCGGCGAAGCCCACCCCTGCGCGGCGGCGACGACGAGGTGTGACGGGCGGATCGAGGTGCCGCTGGACCGGACGGATCCGCGGTCGGAGCGGATCACCGTGGCGTTCACCTGGCTGCCCAGGAAGGACCTCTCCCGGCCCGCCGCCGGGACCGTGCTCGCCGACCCCGGCGGGCCGGGCCCCGCACTGCCCGCGGTGCCCGCGCTGGCCGAGGCGCTCGGGCCGGTGCTCGACCGGCAGAACCTCCTGGTCGTCGAGCCACGCGGCCTCGGCCTGTCCAGCCCGCTCACCTGCCCCGACCTCGACCTGGAGCGCCCGGAGAGCGTCCGGGCGTGCGCCGGGCACCTGGGCCCGCGGGCCGCGTTCCACACCGCCGGCCAGACCGTGGCCGATCAGGACGCGGTGCGTGCCGCGCTCGGCGTGCCGAAGGTGACGTACTACGGCATCTCCTACGGCACGCTGTCGGCCCAGGCCTACGCGGCCCGTCACCCCGAGGCGCTGGCCGGGGTGCTGCTGGACAGCGTGGTGCTCACCGGCGCGGACGGCCGGGTCGCCGATCCCGACCCGGTACGGACCGAGCACCTGGCGGTCGCCTGCGCGAGCTCGGCCGCCTGCCGGCGGCTGCCCGGAGACCCGGCCGGGACCTTCGCCCACCTGGTCGGCCGGCTGCGCGGGCAGCCGGATCCGGCGGTGCGTCCGCTGTCACTCCTGGCGCTGCTGCACAGTGTGTCGGTGCCAGTGGTCGGCCGGGAGATCAACGCGGCGGTCGCCGCGTACCTGGCCGGCGACCCGGCCCCGTTGCGCCGGCTGGCGGCGATGATCGACGGGATCCCGAGCGGGCCGGCGCGTGGCGCGGAACTGGCCGGCGTCGTCGCCCACCGGTGCGCCGACTCGTCCTTCCCGTTCGACTGGACGGCCTCGCCGGACGAGCGGCGGGCCCAGCTGGACCGCTACTACGCGACCGAACGGCCCTACCGGCCGTTCACGCTCGGCGACCTCGGCGGTAAGGCGTCCGGGTGGCAGGAGATCTGCGCCGGCTGGCCGGCGCCGCCGGCGGACCCGCCGGTGCCGCCGGACGCCCGGCTGCGGTACGTGCCGGCGCTGGTGCTCGCCGGGGACTTCGACTCGACCACACCGGCCGAAGCCGGCCGGGTGGCGGAGCGCTTCGGAGCCACCGTTTCCCGGGTCCGTTTCGGGGGCCACAACCTGACCACCGGTCCCGCGGTGGACGGGTGCGTCCGTGCGGCGACGCGCGAGTTCCTCGCCGATCCGGCCGCCTTCCAGGGCACGCCGCGCTGCGACCGGGCGAGCTACGCCGCCATCGGCACCTACCCGCGCGGCGCGGCGGGGCTGCGGCCGGCCCGCGTCCCCGGCCTCGACCGGCGGCAGCGGGTGACCGTCGCCGCCGCCATCGCCACCGTGCTGGACGCGGCGGCACGGCGCGACCCGCATGGTCCGATCCCGTCGTGGCTGGTGGACGAGCCAGGGCTGCGCGGCGGCCGGGTGGCGTTCGACGACCGGGCGGGCATCGTCCGGCCGGCGGACGTCGAGTACGTGACCGGTTTCGCGGTGACCGGCGAGATCGAGCTGCCGCCGCGGCCGGCCCAGGCAGGTCCGGCCACCGCCCGGCTGCAGGTGCGGGACGGCACCGGGACGCACCGGCTGGTTCTCACCTTCCCCGCCTTCCGCGCCACGCCGGACACCGCCGTCTCCGGCACCTTCGACGGCCGGGCCTTCACCGGCACGGTCGCCGGGCGGTGACCATCGCCGCACCGCGGTGGCGCACCGAGGTGCGCGAACGGGGCGGGGGGCGTACCGTCGGCGACCGGCCCCACCCCTGGCGGGTGCTGCGAGCCGCGGAGGATGAAAGGACCCTGATGACCACCGAGCGTGAGGCGCCGCCGATGACGGCCGGTGAGCGGGAGACGCTGCGCGCGTTCCTCGATTTCCACCGGTCGACGCTGGCCATGAAATGCGAGGGCCTGTCCGACGAGGAGTTGCGCCGCCGGTCCATGCCGCCGTCGGCGCTCTCGTTGCTGGGCCTGGTGCGGCACATGGCCGAGGTGGAACGAACCTGGTTCCGCCGGGTGATCGGCGGGGAGGACGTTCCGCTGGTCTGGTCCGCCGATGGCGACTACCAGGCAGCCTACGACGCGACCGGCGCCGGCTCGGCCGAGGCGTTCGCGGCTTGGCGGGCCGAGGTCGAGCGGGCGCGCGCGATCGAACGGGCGGCGGAGTCGCTGGACGTGACCGCCTACCAACCGCGCTGGCAGGAGCACGTGTCGCTGCGCCTGGTCATGCTGCACATGATCCACGAGTACGCCCGGCACAACGGCCACGCCGATCTCCTGCGGGAAGGCATCGACGGCACCGTCGGTGTCTGAACGGCGGCCTGGTGTTCAGCCGAAAAGCATGCCGATGTGGAGGGGCACACCGTGAGCCGGGTTCCCGCCGGATTCCAGGCGTTTTCCGCCATGGGCCGCGGATCGGCGGCGTGCCAAGGGTCGGCGGTCCGTCAGCGCGTGGTGATGCCGAGGTCGGGGTCGGGGAGCCAGCGGGCCGGGTCGCCCGGCGCGGGGAACGCGGGCGGGCGCAGCGGGCCCAGCAGCCGGGGCAGCAGCGGGCTCGGGTTACGCCGGTGCCAGACGACCGACCACGGCATCAGCGGGGTGGGCTCGACGATCGGGACGCGCCGCAGGCCGCTTCCGGCGATGTCGATGCTCATCTCGCCGAGCCCGACGGCGGTCCGTTCGGCGAGGAACTGCTCGGCGGTGTGCCGGAGGCCGATCGCGGGGGCGTTGAAGCGCAACGGGATGCCGAACCGTTCGGTGAACCGTCTCAGGTAGCCGCGCCATTCGGTGGCGCCCGCCGGGTCGGGCATGGCGATGCCGGCCGCGCGCAGGTCGGCGGGCGTCAGCGCGCTCCGGCCGGCCAGCGGGTGGTCTTCGGCGACGAAGGCGTGGATGGGTTCCAGGTGCGCCGGCCGGTGGGCGAGCTCGGCGGGCCACGGGCCGGGCAGGTCGTGCACCCGGCCGAACGCCGCGTCGATCTCCTGCCGGCGCAGCGCGGGCAGCGCCACGGCCAGGCCCTGCCGCATGCTGGACTCGACCCGCAGCGCGGGGTCGCGCTCGCTCAGCGCGCGGACGATGCGCAGCGGGGTGAACCGCTCGTCGTACACGTCGACGCGCAGCGGGTCGGCGGTGACGCGGACCGCCTGGACGGCCGCGTCGAAGGCGGCCACCGCCTCCTCGGCCCGGGGCAGCAGCCGTCGCCCGGCCGGGGTCAGCTCGACGGCGCGGGTGGTGCGGGTGAACAGCGGCGCGCCGAGCGCGTCCTCCAGGCGGCGGACCCGCTTGGACAGCGCCTGCTGGGTGAGGTAGAGGCGGGCGCTCGCCCGGCCGAAGTGCAGTTCCTCGGCGGTGACGAGGAAGGCCCGCAGCCCGGCGATGTCGGCGTCCATCCGTCCAGCCTGCGAAGACAACCAGCGGTTGTCAAACGGGTCCGGCCGGTCGTTGGACGGGGCCCCGCCGCGGCGGGTTGGCTGGTGCGACCGTCGAAGGGAGCGTTCGTGGACGTCGTCGAGGTCACCCCCGGCCTGCACATGATCTTGTTGGAGTTCGGCCAGGCCTACCTGTGGGACGACGGCGGACCGCTCACCCTGGTGGACGCCGGGATCGCCGGTTCGGGCCCGGACTTCGCCGCGGCGTTCGACCGGCTCGGCCTGCGCCGCGAGGACCTGCGGCGCGTCGTGCTCACGCACTACCACGAGGACCACGCGGGCGGGGCGGCCGAACTCGCCGCGTGGGGCGGGGTCGAGGTGCTGGCCCACCGGCTGGAGGCACCGGTGATCCGTGGCGAGGTTCCGGCCCCGCCGCCGGACTTCACCCCCGAGGAGCGTGAGTTGCACCGCAGCCTCGGCGCCCACCTGCTGCCGCCCGCGCCGCCGGTCCGGGTGGACCGCGAGCTGGACGACGGGGACGTCATCGACTTCGGCGGCGGAGCGCGGGTCGTCGCCACGCCGGGTCACACCGACGGCTCCATCGCCGTCCACCTGCCCGCGCCGGGCGTGCTGTTCACCGGGGACACGGTGGCGCATGTCAACGATGAGGCGCTGCCGGGGGTGTTCAACCGCGACCGGGAGGCGCTGCTCGGTTCGTTCCGGCGGCTCGCCGCGCTGGACGCGCGGGTCGCCTGCGTCGGTCACGGCCCGCCGGTGTTCGACGCCGGCGCGCGGCTGAGCGCGGTCGCGGCGGCGCTCCCCGGCTGAGCCGGGCCGCGATCGGGGCGGCCGGTTGCACATATACCCCCTAGGGGTAATATGGCGGTCAGCCGACCCCGAGGAGCGGACATGGACCACGGCGGACACCACGCACCGGCCGGGCACGCCGGACAAGCCCACCAGCCGACGTCCTGGCGGATGGCGGCCCAGGCCACCCTGCACTGCCTCACCGGCTGCGCCATCGGCGAGGTGCTCGGCATGGTGATCGGCACCACCGCGGGCCTGCACAACGCGGCCACCGTCGTGCTGTCGATCGCGCTGGCCTTCGTCTTCGGCTACGCCCTGACGATGCGCGGCGTGCTGCGCGCCGGGGTGGGGATGCGGGCCGCGCTGAAGGTCGCGCTCGCCGCCGACACGGTGTCCATCGCGATCATGGAGATCCTGGACAACACGGTGATGGTGGCGGTGCCGGGCGCCATGGACGCCGGGCTGGGCGACGTACTGTTCTGGGGGGCGCTGGCCGGCTCGCTGCTGGTGGCCTTCCTGCTCACCACCCCGGTCAACCGATGGATGATCTCCCGCGGCCGGGGCCACGCGGTCGTGCACCAATACCACCACGGATGACCCGGCGCGGGGGTCAGGGCCCGCACACGCCCCGGTAGGGCATGGGGGCGCCGTACACGACGCTGGTCGTGGTGCTGCCGAGCGCGGCGAGCTCGTCCACCACCCGTTCCAGGTGCGCCATCGAGGAGGCGGCGGCCCGGATGACGTAGCAGTCGTCGCCGGTGACCCGCAGGCATTCGATGATCTCGCGCCGCTGGGCGAGCAGGTCGTGCAGCCGCTCGTGGCGGCTGCCGGGGAACTTGAGCCGGATGACGGCGAGCACCGGCAGGCCGACCTTCGCCGGGTCGATGAACGCGTGGTACCCGGTCACCACCCCGGCGGCCTCCAGGCGGCGGAGCCGTTCGGTGGTGGCCGACGCGCTGAGGTTGATCCGGCGGCCGAGTTCGGTGAGCGGCAGCCGCGCGTCGCGCTGCAGCTCCTCGATGATCGCCCAGTCGGTGGCGTCCAGGGTCACCTGGTCGGTCGGCATGCCCCGAAAGATACCGGTAAATGGTCCGAAGTGCAGTTTTGCGGGTGGCAGGGAGCCCCACCCGCCCGCCGCGGGGGCCTGGCGGGGGACCTTGGCTGCGCGGCGGGCGGGATCGAGCGCGTGCGGACGGGGGCAGTACCGCACGCACTCCGGACGGGCGGACCCGAGCTGGGGGTTCAGCGTCGTGGGCCCACCGCATGGCGCGCGCGCTTGACCGCCTCGGCGATGTACCCGGCGACCACGGCCGGCGGGTACACGATGACGGCGCGACCGAGGCCGTCCTGCAGCAGTGATTCGAAGAACGGCTCGTCGGACAGGAAGATCTGCCGCAGCACCACCACCAGCACCAGGCAGCCGGCGAACGGCACCAGCCCGGCGACCAGCGGCCGGACCAGCGCCGAGCCGCCCTGGCCGGTCGCCTCCCTGATGGCGAAGAAGATGCCGCCGATCAGGAAGAACGCGACCAGCGCCATGTTGGTGGCGCTCGCCGCGACGATGCCACGGAACGGCTGCCCCGCGTAGAGGAGCAGCATGAGGGCAAGGATCACTCCGCCCGCTATCAGCGAGGGGAGCCACGGCCATCGCCGGATCAAGTCCATGGTCATAGCGTAGCCGTCTATCTGTAGATTGTCTACTTATCTCTGTCTACAGGTATCGCACTCCCCGGATAGTCGACTATTCCGATCCATTAGCTAGGTTGGCAGGGTGGACTTCGACTACACCATGGCGCTCGGCTCGTTCCTGGTCGCCGTCGTCGTCGGGCTGACCGGCATGGGCGGCGGCGCCCTGATGACGCCGATGCTGGTGGCGTTCTTCGGCGTGCCGCCGCTCACCGCGGTCTCCAGCGACCTGGTCGCGGCGGCCGTGATGAAACCGGTCGGCGGCGCGGTCCACCTGCGCCGCGGCACCGTCGACCTGCGACTGGTCGCCTGGCTGTGCGCCGGGTCGATCCCGGCCGCCTTCTGCGGCGTGCTCGCCGCCCGCGCCCTCGGCGACGGGGCGGAGGTGCAGGCGGTCATCCAGAAGGCGCTCGGCGTCGCCCTGCTGATCGCCGCCGGCGGCCTGGCGGTCCGCGGCTACCTGGCCATGCGCGACCGCGCGGAGGGGCGCACCGCGGAGACCGGACGCCGCACCGCCGAACCCGGGGAGCCGGCCGCGACCCACCTGCCGGGCATTTCCGTACGCCCGATTCCTACTATTCTGATCGGCATCGTCGGCGGGCTGGTGGTCGGCATGACCTCGGTGGGCTCCGGCTCGCTGATCATCGTCGCGCTGCTGGCGGTGTACCCCGCGCTGAAGGCGAACCAGCTCGTCGGCACCGATCTGGTGCAGGCCGTACCGCTGGTGGCCGCGGCGGCCCTCGGACACATCCTGTTCGGCGATTTCCAGCTCTCGGTGACCGCGGCGCTGCTGGCCGGGTCGATCCCGGGCGTCTACCTCGGCTCGCGCATCTCCTCGCGGGCCCCCGGCGGCCTGATCCGCCGGGTGCTGGCCTTCGTGCTGCTCGCCTCGGCGCTGAAGATGTTCGGCCTCGGCAACGTGGCCACCGCGTGGATTCTGGTGGTGGTGCTGGCGGCGGCACCGGTGGTCTGGATGTTCCTGCGCGCCCGCAACGGCCTGCCCGCCTCGCCCTGGTCGCGGCCGGGGGCGGTCCCGGCGCCGCACGGCCCGGCCCGGGAGCGGTAGACGCCGGTCCCCGGCACCCGCCCTCGGCCGCCGGCGGGTCCCGGCGCCGGACCGTGGCCGTCCGCCGGCGTGGTTCAGTACGTCCGGCCGGCGATGTAGCCGGCCAGCACGCGGGCGGCGCCGGCCGGGTCGGCGACCGGATGCCGCTTCTCGGCCGACTGCCAGGAGTAGTACGCGCCGCCATAGCCGACGAACACCCATAGCGGCAGGCCGACGTCCGGCCGGGGCACCAGCAGGGCCGGCATCGCCTCGCGGAACTCGGCCGTCACGCCCAGAGCGGCCAGCGACTCCCGCAACCGCGCCAGCTTGGCCCGCTCGGCGGCGAGCCCGGCCCCCGCCGGGGCCTCCCTTACCGTGGTGGACTCCATGCGCGTACCTTCCGCCACCCGACGCCACGGCTTGCCGGTCAGACCCCGCATCAGGCGTGATGTCGGTCTTTGTCTACCTGTTTCCAGACAAACACCGCATCCATGGTTAGGTGACCCCTCCGCCGCCCCAGAGCGCCCCGCACCGCGCCCCTAGCGCGCGGGCACCGGCCGCTAGGTCGCGGTACGGACCTCGACGCCGTGCTGGCGGCTGCCCCAGCCGGTGCGGAACAGGGTGGCCAGCGCGTAGAACCGCACCGGAATGAGCACGACCAGGTGGAGCACCCCGTACAGCGGTGCCAGCAGGAACAGCCCGAGGCGGCGCAGCGGGCCGGTCCCGCGGTGTCGCAGGTCGAGATAGCGCACGGTGCGCAGGTATCCCATGATCGTCACCAGGCCGAGGTAGCCGGTGACCGACGTGCCCCAGGTCTCGGGGGTGGTCAGCGGATGCAGCACGAGCAGGTAGGCGAGCGCGGCGCTGAACCCGGCCCAGGCGCCGAGCTCCACCACGGTGAGCCAGAACGCCGGCCGCGTCTTCGGCTGGTGGACCAGCGCCCACAGCGACTCCCGGAAGAAGGACTTGTTCCAGCGGACCTGCTGGCGCACGAAGTGCGACAGTCGCTCGGGCACCGCGGTGTGCGCGAGTGCCCGTTCCTGGAACACCGCCCGGCCGTCGAGCAGCGCGTAGTTGGTGAGCCGGCGGTCGTCGCCGAAGGTCGCGCAGCGGCCGAGGAAGCGCTGGCCGAGGAAGTCGGCACCGTGCTCGCGGATCACGCTCGCCCGGTACATCGACAGCGCGCCGCTGCAGCACAGCACCGCGCCGGCCCGCGTGTAGGCGGCCCGCTCCACCAGGAAGGACGCGGCGTAGCGCAGCTCCTGCAGGCAGGTCAGCAGGTTGCGGCCGCGGTTGGACGGCAGCACCAGGCCGGTGGACGCGGTGACCCGCGGATCGGCGAACGGGACGAGCAGCTCGCCGACCGCGTCCGGTTCCAGCACGGTGTCGGAGTCCACGCACAGGTACACGTCGGTGTCGGGGGTGCCGGCGAACGCGCGGCCCATCGCCGCCCGCTTGCCCGCGTTGCGCGGCTGGACCAGCACCCGGTAGTCGATGCCGCGCGCGGCGAACTCGGCGGCCAGCGCGCGGGCGGTCGCCGCCCCGGCCGGGTCGGCGCTCGCGTCGTCGACCACCCGTACCGCCTGAGGGGGCCGGGTCTGGCCGGCCAGCGCGCGCAGCGCCAGCTCCAGGGTGCCCGGGTCCTCGTTGTAGATCGGCACCACCGCGGTGACCCGCAGGCCGGCGGTGTCCCCGGGCAGGTCGGCCGCCCGGTACGGCCGGTAGGTGAGGGCGACCAGCAGCTTCGCCGCCAGGATCGTCCCGACGACCAGCCCGTAGACGCCGGGCGGCCCTTGTACCAGCACCGCGAGCAGGACGGCCAGGACCAGGAAGGCCGGCAGCGACGGCCGCAGCAGTGCCTTCACTGGTATCTCCCATTTACTCCGGGTTGACCTTTTTGTCAGGAAATACCACCATATGGTGAGAAAATGGGATTCCAAGCGAGCGGTAGGTAAAATTTCCGCAGGTCAGGGCGCTGGGACGGTGTCCTGGAACGCCGTACCGGCCTGGCGCCGCTCGGCCACCCGGGCCGAAACGGCGTCCGGGTCGATGAGTTCCGGGGTGAAGTAGAACCAGTCGACCTTGCTGGTGTAGGCGCGCGGCGCGGACTCGCCGGTGTCGAGCCCTTCCTTGATCAGCCGCTGCGCGAAGTTCACGCCCATCGGCGACTCGGGGTAGTAGCGCCCGCCGTGGTCGCCGAACGGCTCGCCGTCCACGTAGTAGCGCACCCGGCCGTCGCCCACCTGGATCACCAGGGTCCGCCAGCCCGACACGTCGCCGGGGCGCTTGGCGGTGCGCCGGACCGGATTGCCGGGCTGGAAGCTCTCCCAGGTCACCGCGTACATCGCCGGGCCTTCGTACCCGCTCCAGCCGCCGTTGGCCGTGTACTCGAAGTCCAGCTCCGAGTAGCTCGGTTCCGCGCTGCCGGCGAAGGCGGACACCGTGTAGAAGGCGGTGAGCGGCCGGTCCGGCGGGTCGGTGTCCGGTTCCAGCCACACCCGGGCCCCGTAGGTGCCCGCGAGGAAGCGCGGCCCGCGCTGCCCGAGCTGGGCCTGCCGGGTGCCCGCCGGGGTGCCGTCGGTCTCGGCGGTCAGCCGCACCACGGTGCCGCCGGCGGCGTCGGGCTCGAAGGCCACGTTGCCCGGCGCCCAGGTCGCGCCGGCCACCCCGGGCCCGCCGGGCGCCGACCGGACGGCCCAGCCCCGCTCGCCCAGCCGCGGGTCGGCCGGGCCCTGGTAGCTGAAGTCGTCGAAGAAGGCGGGCGGCCCCGGGACGGCGGTGGCGGCGGGCGAACCGGAAGCGGTGCCCGGCGGGGAGGCGGGCGGCGGGGAACCGGCCGCGGTCCCGCCGGGCGGTGTAGCTGGAAACGCCGGCGTGCTCCGGGCCGGCGGCGAATCCGGGCCGGCGCCGCAGCCGGCCGCCGGGCCGGCGAGCAGCGCCACGGCCAGCACCACGGCCAGGGCCGCGGCCGCCCGGTGGCTGCCGGTCACCCGCACCCCCTCCGTCGCCTGGAACCCGGAAACGTATGTTAACCAGCGCGAACGCGTGCGCTGACCGCCGGCGGACGGCCGGACCGGTACCGCGGTGACGCATGGTGTTGGATGGGAAGATGATCCCCGCAGCGCCTACCGGCGAGCAGCACACCATCCAGGCCGCCGGGTTCACCGCGGTGGTGACCGAGGTCGGCGCCGGGCTGCGCGCCCTCGCCCACCAGGGCCGGCCGCTCGTCCTGGACTACCCCGCCGACCGGGCGCCGGTGGGGTCGGCCGGCCTGCCGCTGCTGCCCTGGCCCAACCGGATCGACGGCGGGCGGTACGCCTTCGACGGCGAGGAGCGGCAGCTCGCGCTGACCGAGCCCAAATACGGCAACGCCGCGCACGGCTTCACCCGGACCCTCCCCTGGCGGCTGGAGTCGCGGGACGGCGGGTCGGTGCGGCTGGCGCTGCGGCTGTTCCCGCAGCCCGGCTACCCGCACGTGCTGGACCTGTCGGCCGGCTACCGGCTGGCCGAGGACGGCCTGACCGTCGAGATCTCGGCGGTCAACGCCGGTGCCACCGCCGCGCCGTACGGTTTCGGCGCGCATCCCTATCTGACCCTCGGCGAGCCGGTGGACGGCGCGGTGCTGGAGCTGCCGGCGGCCGAGCGCCTGGACGTGGACGACCGCAAGATCCCGGTCGGCCGCCGGGACGTGACCGGCACGCCGTACGACTTCCGGACCGCCCGGCCGATCGGCGACCTGGCACTGGACACCGCCTTCACCGGCCTGGCCCGCGACGCGGACGGCCGGGTGCGGGTCCGGCTGACCGGCGCCGGCGGCGCCCCCGGGGTCGAGTTGTGGGCGGGCGAGGGCGTGGAGTGGCTCCAGCTGTTCACCGGCGACACCCTCGCCGAGCCCTACCGCCGCGCCGGGCTGGCCGTCGAGCCGATGAGCTGCCCGCCCGACGCGTTCCGCAGCGGCGAGGGCGTCATCCGGCTGGAGCCCGGCGCGCGCGCCGTGCACCGGTTCGGCATCCGCCCCTGCTGACCGGTACCGCCGGACGGGCCGGCCCTGTCCGCACCACTCCGGCGGCCTGGCGGCGCCAGGCTCCGTTGAGCAGCGCGGTCATCAGAACGTCCGGGACGGCGCACCCATGCCGAGGTGGCACTCGTCGAACATGGTGAGCCGGACCCTGGCGGCCGGCCTGGTCCCCGCCCATCGCCGACGTCAGCCGGGCGGGTGCCGGCGAGTGGGGCCGGCGGGCAGGGCGACCAGCGCGAAGGTGACCGACGCGACCAGCGCCCCGGCCGCCAGCCCGAGGTATCCCGACCAGAACGAGCCCAGGCCCGCCGCCGCCATCGCGCCGGCCAGGCCGGCGACGGCCCCGGCGGGCAGTGCCACCGCCAGCCCTCGCCACCGGCGGGGTGGGCGGTGCGCCAACGCGTTGACCAGCGGCAGCAGCAGGGGCAGCGTGGCGAACCACCAGCCACCGCCCGACCTCGCCCGGCCGAGCGCCGCCCACCCGGCGGCCGCCGCCGCGGTCAGCGCCACGGCGAGCAGCGCCCAGGTCACCAGGGCGCCGCGGCCGGGTGGCGGGTCGTCCGGATCACCGCCCGACATCGGGTCGGCCCAGAAGAGCATCAGTTCGCCCACCATGCCGGTCGGCCCGCGGCGCGTCGTGGCATCGGTCATCGGGTCTTCTCCTTCTTCGGTCGGCGGGTCAGGCCCGCGTGGTGCGCAACGGCACATCCCGGATGATCGGCCAGGTCAGCGCCAGCCCGGCCAGCACGGTGGCCACCCCCGTGCCGGCCAGCACGGCGGCCGGCCAGGCCAGGTCGAGCCCCAGGCCGAACCGGTTGGCGAACGGCAGCCGCAGGTCGCCGCCGACCGTGCTCTCGGCCAGCAGCACCAGGCCGGCGGCGACCGGCAGGCAGGCCAGCACGCCGCCGCCCGCCCAGCGGTAGTAGGCGGCGCCGAGGAAGGTGCCGGCCGCCAGCCAGACCGCGAACTGCAGGGTGTGCTCGGCGACCACCACCGGGAACTGCAGGGTGTCGGCGTAGAGATGGCCGCGGCCGAGCACCGGCGGCAGGCCGGCCAGCGCGTAGACCCCGCGCTCGATCAGGTAGCCCAGCGCGAACAGCACCCCGAGGAACGGCGCGAAGAGCAGCGCGGTGACCAGGGCGTGGCCGCCGAACTCGCGGCGGGTCTGGCCGTGCGCGATGTACATCGGCAGGAACTCCCGGATCAGCGCCACCCCGGTGAACAGAGCGTACCAGCGGGCGATCTGCGGGACCTTCTCCCAGGCGCTCTGGTCCAGGTCGCCGAAGACGGCGACGGCGGCGGCGATGGCCGCGGTCACCGCCAGCGCGGCGAGCCAGAGCAGCACGGCGAAGAACATGTTGGCGACCAGCAGGCGGCTGGGGAATCTCATCGCGGCTCTCCGCTCGGCTCGGCCGCCGGCGCGCCGGCGGGCGCCGCGGCCGGCGCGCCGGCCGGGTCCGCGGTCAGGTGGACGAACAGGTCCTGCAGCGGGACCGGGGCCAGCTCCAGCCCCGCCCCGGCGGCCTCCCGGCGCCGGGCGTCGTCCAGCGGTCCGTAGACGACCGCGGCGACCGTCGGGCCGAGCCGCCGCTCGTCGAGCACGGTGAGCCCGGCGGTGAACGCCGCGACCCGGTCGGCCGGCCCGGTGACCGTGGTGCCGCGGCCGAGCAGCGCCGGCGTCTCCTCCTGCAGCAGCAGCCGCCCCCGGTCCAGGATCAGCACCTCTTCGAACAGCGGGGCCACCTCGTCGATCAGGTGCGAGGAGAGAACGATGGTGCGGGGATGGTCCATGTAGTCGGCGAGCAGCGCGTCGTAGAAGATCTTCCGGGACGGCACGTCCATGCCGAGGTGGCATTCGTCGAACATCGTGAGCGGTGCGCGGCCGGCCAGGCCGATCACCGCGCCCATCGCCGAGCGCTGCCCGGTGGACATCTCCTTCACCTTGGCCTTCGGCGCCAGCCCGAAGGCGTCCATCAGCGAGCGGGCCAGCTCGCCGTCCCAGTCCGGCCGCAGCCACTCGGCGAAGTACAGCGCGTCCTCGGCGGTGCCGATGTCGGTCGTCTCGCCGGTGTGGGTGATCAGGCTGATCCGGCGGGTCACCCGGCGGTTCTCGAAGACCGGCTCGCCGGCCACCCGCACCTGGCCGAACGTCTGCCGCCGGAAGGCGGCCAGCACCGACATCAGGCTGGTCTTGCCCGAACCGTTGCGGCCGAGCAGCCCGTAGATCTTGCCGCCGTCGAGCGTGCACGTCAGCCCGTCCAGCGCGGCGGTCTCGCCGTAGCGCAGCCCGAGCCCGTCGATCTCCACCTTCACCGCGCGTCCCGCCCTTCGATGCGCCGGACCACGTCGGCGAGCGGGACGCCGATGGCCAGCGCCTCGTCGATCATCGGGTCGACCACGTCGGTGAAGAACCGTTCGCGGTGCCGGTCCCGGAGCACCTCCCGCGCCTGCGGGCTGACGAACATCCCGATACCTCGCTTCTTGTACAGGACTCCCTCGTCCACCAGCTGCTGGAACGCCTTGGCGACGGTCGCCGGATTGATCCGGTAGTAGGCCGCGTATTCGTTGGTGGACATGACCCGCTCGTCCTCCTTGAGCGCTTCGGTCAGCACCTCGGTCTTGATGCGGTCCGCGATCTGCCGGTAGATCGGGCTCCGGTCGTCGAACATGACTCCTGCTTCAGTGGTTCATTACTTAGGTAATGAACCATAGAACGTGACACCGGGTCTGTAAAGCGAGCGGTACCGATCAGGGCATGAGAAAACCCGGGCCGCGCGCGGCACCGGGCAGACGGTGTACAGACGGGTGGAGACGGCGGAGGTGGGCCGGCGGGGTCACGGCCGGCCGAACAGGCGCGGGGGGAGACCCGGCCGCCGGGCACGCGACCCGGCGGGGGCGGCCCGGGCGCCTACTGGCGGGCGCTGAGCAGCTTCAGCGGGTCGGCGGGCGCGTCGGCCTTCGCCTTCTCCATCCGCTCGCCGAGCTCCTGCAGCTTGTTACGCCCGAGGGCCGAGCGCACCTTCGGGAACCACTCCTGCTCCTCTTCCTCCACGTGGTGGCGGACGTTCTCGATCAGCACGGTGACCTTGGCGTCGTACCGCTCGTCGGCCGGGTCGAGCTTGTCCAGCTCCGACAGCAGCCACACCACGACGTGGTGCTCCTCGACGCTCTCCAGCACGTGGTCGTCGGTCTCGGGCACCTCGGCCCGGGCCGCCGGGTAGAAGATCTCCTCCTCGATGTACGCGTGCGCGGTGAGCTCGTGCGCGATCTTCTGGACGATCTTCTGCTTCTCCTTGGGGGAGGCGTCCTCCGCCTTCTCGAACTCCTTGAACAGCTTCTCGACGGTCTTGTGGTCTTCCTTCAACAGCACGATGGCGTCCATCGCCCGCCTCTCCGTTCGTCGCGTGGGACCGGTCCCTCCCTCGCTTCCTCCGGTCGGCGGCTTCAAACCCGCAGGCCAGGACCCTGTGTGATCATGAGGTATGACCGAGACGATGACCGCCTGGGCGGTGGGGGATCCGGGGCCGATGGCGACCGGCCCGCTGCGCCGGGTACGCCGGCCGGTGCCGGAGCCGGGCCCGGGCGAGGTGCTGGTCGAGGTCGAGGCGTGCGCGGTCTGCCGCACCGACCTGCACCTGGCCGAGGGCGACCTGGCGCCGAGGCGCCCGGGCACGATCCCCGGACACGAGGCCGTCGGCCGGGTGGCGGGCCTGGGCCCGGGCGCGCGGCTGCTCCGGCCCGGCACCCGGGTCGGCGTGGCGTGGCTGCACTCCACCTGCGGGCGGTGCCGGTACTGCCTGCGCGGCGCGGAGAACCTGTGCCCCGGCTCCCGCTACACCGGCTGGGACGTGGACGGCGGCTACGCCGAGTACCTGGTCGCCCGGGAGGACTTCGTCTACGAGCTGCCCGAGGACGTGCCGGCCGAGCGGCTGGCCCCGCTGCTGTGCGCGGGGATCATCGGCTACCGGGCGCTGGCCCGCGCCGACCTGCCGCCGGGCGGGCGGCTCGGCGTCTACGGGTTCGGCGCCTCGGCGCACCTGGCCGCGCAGGTGGCGGTGGCGCAGGGCGCCCGGGTGCACGTGCTGACCCGGTCGGCCCGGGCGCGGGAGCTGGCGCTGGAGCTCGGCGCCGCCTCCGCCGGGCACGCCTACGACGCGCCGCCGGAGCCGCTGGACGCCGCGGTGCTGTTCGCGCCGGTGGGCGACCTGGTGCCGGCGGCCCTGCGGGCCCTGGACCGGGGCGGGACCCTGTCGGTGGCGGGCATCCACCTGACCGACATCCCGGCGCTGAACTACCAGGAGCACCTGTTCTACGAGCGGACGCTGCGCAGCGTCACCGCCAATACCCGCGCCGACGGCCGGGCGTTCCTGGAGCTGGCGGCCCGCCACCCGCTCGGGGTCACCACCGTGCCCTACCCCTTCGACCGGGCCGATCAGGCGCTGGCCGACCTGGCCGCCGACCGGGTGACCGGTGCGGCCGTCCTGCTCGTGCGCGGCTGAGCCCACGGCCGTCCGGCGCCGCGGAGAGGCAGGCCGGCCGGGCCGCTCGCGCGCGGCCGGGCCGGCGGCCGGGCGCGGACCGGGACGGACGGAGCATGATCTTCGCGCACGGTCAGGCCGGGCGGGCGGCGCTGAGCGCAGAGCGCAGCAGCCAGGCCTCCTGGTCCAGCAGACGGCGCTCCCGCGGCTCGCAGTCGGCGTCGATCACCACCTTGTCGTCGGCGAAGCGCGGGAAGACGTGCAGGTGGGCGTGGCAGACGCCCTGCATCGCCGCCTCCCCGTCGCCGAGCCACATGTTGACGCCCTCGCAGCGCAGCCCGGAGCGGCGCAGCGCCCGGGCCACCCGGTGGGCGACCTGGAACATGTGCGCGCCGGCCCGCTCGTCCAGGTCGTCCAGGCCGCCGGCGTGCCGGCGTGGGACGACCACCACGTGCCCCGGGTTGACCGGGTGCGCCTCCATGATCACGATGACCGTGTCGTCCTCGTAGGCCAGGCTGGCCGGGGCCCGCCCGGCGAGCACGTCGCAGAACGGGCACGGCTCGGCTGGTCGGTTCATCCCCGATTCATTCCCCGTCGCGGCGTCCGGCCCACCGTTCTCCGCCCGTCCGTCCGGCGTTTCGCCATGACGGGCGATCGATGATCGCAACCGGCCACGGCGAGGCCGGGCGGTGATGCGCCTGGTAGGCGGCCCGCTTACCCGCCGGGTAATCGCGCCGCGGCCCGCGGCCTGCCAGGCTGGCGGTACACCGGGCCGATCCGGAATGGCCCGACACATCGCGGAGGAACCATGACCGCCTACGCCGTCGCCATCCTGCGGGACGTCCGCCTCGGCCCCCCGATCGTCGAGTACCTGGAGAAGATCGACGCCACCCTCGCCCCGTACGGCGGACGGTTCCGCATCCACGGCGGCCCGTTCGAGGTCAGGGAGGACGGCTGGCCGGGCACGCTGATCGCGATCGAGTTCCCCGACATGGACCGGGCGCGCGCCTGGTACGACTCCCCCGCCTACCAGGAGATCCTCCCGCTGCGCACCGGCAACTCCGAGGGCACCGCGATCCTCATCGAGGGCGTGGACGACTCCCACAAGGCCACCGACGTCCTCAAGTGAACCCCCGCCCCGAGCCGCCGGGCGGCGCTGGACGACTCCCCGCCCGGTGACGCGGGCGGCGGGCGTCCGGCGCGCGGTCCGCCGGTGATGCGGATGACCCGGTTCCCGCACCGGCGGCCGTCCGGAACGTCGGGACCGGGTGGCATGCTGGAGGACGTGACGGCCCATATGGTGAGCCCCCAGTTCGTCGGCCGCGCGGCGGAGCTCGCACTTCTCCGGGACGCCCTCGCCCGGGCGCGGTCCGGCTCGGCGACGACGCTGTTCGTCGGCGGCGAGGCGGGCGTCGGCAAGACCCGGCTCATCCGCGAGTTCCAGGCGCGGGCCGGCGACGCCCGCGTGCTGGTCGGCGGCTGCCTGGAGCTCGGCACCGACGGCCTGCCCTTCGCCCCGTTCACCGCGGTGCTGCGCGCGCTGGTGCGCGACCTCGGCCACGAGGGGGTGGCCGCGCTGGTGCCGGGCGGCCGCACCCGCGGCCTGGCCCGGCTGCTCCCGGAGTTCGGCGAGCCGGAGGGTGAGGGCGCCGAGGCCAGGGCACGGCTGTTCGAGCAGGTGCTCGGCCTGCTGGAGCGGCTCGCCGACGGCCGGCCGACCGTCCTGGTGATCGAGGACGCCCACTGGGCGGACCGCTCCACCCGCGACCTGCTGTCGTTCCTGGTCCGCTACCAGCGCCCCGGCACCCGGCTGCTCACCATCGTCACCTACCGCGCCGACGAGCTGCACCGCACCCACCCGCTGCGCCCGCTGCTCGCCGAGCTGAGCCGCATCGACTGGGTCACCCGCATGGAGCTGCGCCGGCTCACCCGCCGCGAGGTGGTCCGGCAGGTGGCGGGCATCCTGGACCGCGAGCCCACCACCCTGGACGTGGAGGTCGTCTACAGCCGCAGCGAGGGCAACCCGCTGTTCGTCGAGGCGCTGCTCAGCGGCGGCGAGGACGCCGCCATGCCCGAGTCGCTGCGCGACCTGCTGCTGGCCGGCGTCGAGCGGCTGCCGGAGGAGACTCAGGAGCTGCTGCGGGTGGCCAGCGCCGGCGGGGTGCGCATCGAGCATCCGCTGCTCGCGGCGGTGGCCGGGCTGGACGACGCCGCGCTGTCGCGGGCGCTGCGCCCGGCGGTGGCCGGCAACGTGCTGGTGGTGGACGGCGAGGTGTACGCCTTCCGGCACGCGCTGATCCGCGAGGCCGTCCACGAGGACCTGCTGCCCGGCGAGCACGCCCGGCTGCACACCCGGTTCGCCCAGGCCCTGGAGCGCGATCCGGGCCTGCTGCCCGGCACCCGCGGCGCCATCGAGCTGGCCTACCACTGGTACTCCGCGCACGAGGTCACCTCGGCGCTGACCTCCGCCTGGCAGGCGTCCGCCGCGGCGCGCCGGTCGGCGGCCTACGACGAGCAGCTGCGCATGCTGACCCGGGTGCTGGAGCTGTGGGACCAGGTGCCGGACGCCGCCGAGCGCATCGGCGCCGACCACATCGACGTGCTGCGCCACACCATCACCGTCGCGCACCTGGCCGGCGAGTTCGAGCGCGGCATCTCACTGGCCAAGGCGGCGCTGCGCGAGATCGACACCGAGCGCGACCCGCTGCGCGCCGCCCGGCTGCTGCGCCAGCGCGGCATGGTGCGCTACGACCTGGGCCGGGAGGGCTACCTTTCGGACCTGCGGGCCGCCGCCGAGCTCGTCCCCGCCGAGCCGCCCGGCCGGTTGCGCGCGCAGATCCTGGAGAACCTGTCGCGGGTGCTCTGCGCCCAGGAGCACGGCGCCGACGAGGCCGAGCCGCTCGCCGAGGAGGCGCGGCTGCTGGCCCGCCAGGTGGGCGACGTCGAGACCGAGGCCCAGGCCATGCTCACGCTGACCTGGTACCGCAGCCTGGACTTCTCACAGATGGCGAGCCAGGTCGGGGCGTACGAGCGGGCGCGGGAGGTCGCCGCGAAGTCCGACGGCTGGAGCGTGGTGATGCGCGCCGCCATCTCCGAGTCCGACTCGCTGGAGGGCGCCGGCATGCACGAGCAGGCCGCCAAGGTGGCCCGCCGCGGCATGGCCGACGCCGAGTCCTACGGCCTGGCCCGCAGCTCCGGCGCCTTCCTGGCGATCAACCTGGCCGAGCCGCTGGTCTCGCTGGGCCGCTGGGACGAGGCGCTGGAGGTCATCGACCGGGCGCTGGAGGTCGGGCCGCCCGCGCCCTACCGGGCCAGCCTGCAGGGCTACGCCGCCGACATCGCCCTGGCCCGCGGCGACCTGGCCCGGGCGACCACCCTGTTCACCGAGCTGACCGGCGTGTTCACCCGGGGCGCGTTCCGCGACCAGACCGTGCTGCCGGCCCTGCGCCGCGAGATCGACCTGCACCTCGCGCACGGCCGGGCCGAGGACGCCGCCAAGCCGGTCCGCCGGGCGCTCGACCACAACCTGACCGTCACCCCCCGCTACGCCTGGCCGCTGCTGGTCGCCTGCCTGCCGGCGGCCGGGCCGCTGCTGCCGGAGGTCCGCGCGGCCGCCGCCGCGCTGCCGGTTCGCGGCCCGCTGCAGGAGGCACAGGCCCTGACCTTCGCCGCCGAGGCCGACCGGCTGGCGGGCACCTCGTCCGCCGCCGCCTGGCACGCCGCCGCGTCCGCATGGCGCGGCCTGGACCAGCCGTACGCCGAGGCGCGGGCGCTGCTCGCCGCGGCCGAGGCGACGGTGACGGCAGGCGGGCGCGACGGCGCCGCCGACGACCTCGCCCGGGCGGCCCGGCTGGCCGCCGGCCTGCGCGCCACGCCGCTGGCCGAGCGCATCGACGAGCTGGCCCGCCGGGCCCGGCTGCCGATCGGCGAGCGGCCGGCGCGCGAGGGCGCCGAGCCGTCCCGGGCCGGGCTCACCGCCCGCGAGCAGGAGGTGCTGCGGCTGGTGGCGGCCGGACGCAGCAACCGCGAGATCGCCGCCGAGCTGTTCATCTCGGTGAAGACCGCGAGCGTGCACGTGTCCAACATCCTGGGCAAGCTGGGCGTCGCCTCGCGTGGCGAGGCCGCCGCGACCGCGCACCGCCTCCACCTGGTCGACGGCTGACCCGGCCGCCACCTCGGGCATCCGCCGCACGGCCGGCTCCAGCACCGCGACGCCGGCCGTGCCCGTCCGGGGCCCGTCCGGGGCCCGTCCGGGGCCCGTCCGGGGCCCGTCCGGCGGAACGCCCTGTCCGGACGGCCGGCCGCTGGGTACGCTCGCATCAGCAACCGGTGACCGCCCGGCACCGCTCCGGCATCCGTGCCAGGACGGACCGGTCCTGGCGACCACCCGCTGCGCCGCCGGGAGGCCGGCCGGTGCCTCCGGCCGGCGGCGCGGGCCGGCGGTCCGATCGTGGCCGGCCGCCGTGCAACGCCCCGCACGAACCGTCCCCCGGGAGGAACGGATGGCCGACCCGATCACCCTGGCCATCGCCGGCGCGCTGGCGACCGGCGTGGCGAGCACCACCGGCGAGGCGTTGGGCCAGGCCGCCCGGGACGCGGTGGCCACGCTGGCCCGGCGGGTCCGCGAGCGGCTGCACGCCCGCGGCCGGGCGGCGGCACTGGAGGAGGCGCGTGCCGACCCGGCCGCCGCCGAACCGACCTCCCGGCTGGCCGGGGCGCTGCGCCAGGCCATGGACGAAGATCCGGCGTTCGCCGCCGAGGTACAGGAACTCTGGCGACGGGTCACCGCGGACGGCGGCGTCGCCAACACCTTCACCGGCCAGGCCCGGACCGTCGTCCAGGCCCGCGACATAACCGGCGACATCACCTTCAACTGAGGGCGGCGGTCAGATCCGGGCCGCGGCCGGCTCCGGCGGCGGCCCGGACGCGCGCCGCACCTGGCGCCATCGCCTGCCGGGCCCGGGCCGGCCGCCTCACCCGGCGAGCAGCGGGAGCGGCGGGAAGGTGTGGTCCTGCCACAGCAGCCGCGACGCCTCCTCCGGGTAGGCGGTGACCGCCGGCTCGGCGTCGAAGACCTGGGTCAGGCGCCGGCCGGAGTCGTAGGCGGGCCAGCCCGGGTCGCCGTGCGCGGCGAACGCCGTCCAGGCCCGGCGGATCCGCGCCGACAGCTCGACGGCCGCCGCCCCGGGCGGGTCCCCGATCAGCATGGCGGGCCGCCCGCTGCTCAGGTTGCCGAAGACCAGCGGTACGTCCAGCCCGTGGCAGGCGCCCAGGGCCCCGCCGAGTCCGGGGGCCGGCCAGGTCAGCTCGTACAGGTGGGCCCGGCCGCCGCCGGCGACCTGCGCGCCGGCCAGGTGGAGGCTCGGCATCCGGAACAGCCAGTCACCGTTGACCAGCTCGTACAGCTCCTCGCCGGACGCGGCCGGAAACGCGTCCCGGTACCGGCGCGCGCCGTCCGGGCCGGGGGCGAGCATCCGCAGCGCGGTCTCGCACTGCTCGGGGGTGACCTGGCCGAGCACGCCGTCGATCAGGCTGAACAGCCGGTGCTCGTCGCGGGTGTGCCCGACGAGCAGCGCGACGTCCCGGGCGGCGCCGCCGGCCAGCGCCTGCCAGGGGGTCGCCGGCAGGACGTCGCCGTCGACGACCGGGGAGAACAGGATCGGCCGGTGGGCGACCCGCCCCCAGCGCTCCCGCCGCTGGACCGTCCGGGCGGAGACCGCGTCACCGGCGGCGGGCAGCCGGGCCGGGGCCACCGCCGAGAGCCCGGACACTGTGGGGGGAACCCCGAGCTCGGCGGCGCAGGCGGCGGCGATGTCGGCGGCCAGCTCGGCGGAGAAGAACGTGCCGGGCACGCTCTGGGCGACCGCCCGGCGGAACAGCCCGGCGGCGCGCGGCATGGCGAGCAGCGCGGCCACCGAGCCGCCGCCCGCCGACTGCCCGAAGACGGTGACCCGGCCGGGGTCGCCGCCGAACGCCCGGATGTTGTCCCGCACCCACGTCAGGGCCGCGACCTGGTCGAGCAGTCCCCGGTTGGCCGGTGCTCCGTCGATCTGCGCGAAGCCCTCAATGCCGAGCCGGTAGTTGAGGGTCACCACCACGGTTCCCTCACCGGCCAGGTGCCCGCCGTCGTACTCCGGGAGGCCGGCGTCGCCCATGGCGTAACCGCCGCCGGGGATCCACACCATCACCGGGAGCCCTGCCGCCGGCCCCGGGTCGGGGGTCCACACGTTGAGCGTCAGCCAGCCGTCGCCGGCCGGGGCCTGGGCCGCACCGAGCAGGTCGCTCTGCGGCGGCGGCGGGCCGGGCGCGACCGCCGGGCGCACCCCTTCCCAGCCGCGGACCGGCTGCGGCGCGGCGAACCGGAGCGCGCCGACCGGCGGCTCGGCGAACGGGATGCCACGGAAGACCGCCAGGCCCGCCTCACGCCGGCCGCGCAGCACGCCGGCCGCGGTACGGACCTCCGGCCGGGGCTCTTCCGGCCTGCTGGATGCGGTGTCGGTCACTGTCGGTTTCCTCCCCGTCCCGGTCCGGCCGGGCGAGCATCCCAGGGCGCGCCATCGCCCGACAATCCATTTAGCGGCCGCGACCTGACCCGACCCCCCCGATCCGGCCGGTCCTTGCCGCGGCCGGCGCGTTTGGACGACCTGATTCGCGGGTGGGATCCACCGATGAGTTACCGGCTCCGGGAAGGTCTCTATCGGTAAAGCACTCGTACGGAAGGACGACCTGCCATGGCGAAGTTCGTGACCATCGGATATGGCGACCAGGACGGCTACGACCGCACCGACCCGGCGGTCCGCGACCGGGCGCACGCGCACGATGCCCGGCTGGCGGCCGCGGGCGCCGAGATGGGGATGGCCGGCCCGCCCGTCCAGGTGCGCAACCCTGGCGGTGCCGATCCGACCGTGGAGGACGGCCCCTTCATGTCGTCGGCTCTGCCGCTCGCCGGCTTCGCGATCATCGAGGCGGCGACCCTGGAGGAGGCCGTCGAGCTGGTGGCCCAGACCCCCTGCGCGGTCGCGCAGGGCGTCGTCGAGGTCTGGCCGCTGCGGGACACACCCTAGGCCGGCCGCCGAGCACCGCAGTCCCGCCCGTGCGGTGACCACGCGGCCCCGGCTCGGGGCACCGGCGGCGCTCCGTTCCCCGGCCTGGGGACACGGTCGATCCCGGCCTGGGGACGTGGTCGACCCAGGCCGGAGGCCGGCGGCGATCGGGGCCGGAGGCCGCGGCACCCAGCCTGGCGGGCCGATGCGGCCCCCTTCCGGGCGGGTGGGTCGCCGGTCAGCCGGTCCGGGTGATCCGTTCCAGATCGATCACCACGTGTTGATCGCCGACCTCGTAGTCGAGAAGCCGGGTGTCGACTTCCGGCAGGATCACGGTGCCCGATCTTGCCGCTGGCAGCTCCCTTAGTCCCAGGTCACCGCATTTGCCGGTGACCAAGTCGCACAGGGACTGCGGCCTGCCGGGCCGCGCGAAGTAATGCACGGTGTAGAACCGGTCGAGCGCCAGGCCCCGGACGGACGCACCACCCGGCAGGGCGGTCTGGCCGGTGCCGTCGCGTGACCGCTGGAACGGCCGACCCTCGGCGAAACCCCCCTGGCAGCGTGCCACCCCGCAGTGCACCCACCGCTCCCCCGGTTTCACCAGGGCGGCCCTGACCTCCCCGGTGTCCACGTTGCGAATCGTCGCGAAGGTGGGAGTGCCGTCAGACGGCGGGTGTTCGCCGGGCGTACCGACCCAGGGCCAGCTCAGAATGTGATGGTGGCCGGCACCGGGCACCGCGCGCACCCGTCCTCCGGCCAGCGGCACGGTGAACACTCCTCCCTCGTCCAGGGAGTAGGCGACCCGGTCATCGACCAGGGCGAGCGTGTCCACCGCCCGGGGAAGCGGACGGTCGGTAGGAATCCGGGCGGGCGGGCCGGCCGCCGCCAGCCGAGACCGACCACAGCTTCGTCCATGAGCCGTTGTAGGTCATCCAGACGATCCGTCCGCCGCCGACCTGGTAACCGCCTGAGTAGACGCCCTTGGGGGTATGGATGTCCGCGATCCGCCGCACTCCGCCACCCGCCATGTCATAGGCGTACAGCGCCCCGGCCTTCTCGAACTTCTCCCAGCTCTCCAGCAGCAACGTCTGGTAGTCGATGGCCCCCTTCACGATGACCCTGCCCACTCCAGGAAGCCGGGCGGGCAACCGTCGCACCGCGCCGGGCCACACCTGGTCCACCGGCGGGTCCGCGGCGTCGGTGATCCCGGCGGCGTTCCGGTCGCCGGGCGCCGGGGGCGGCGTCACCTCGTTCACCGGCGGCTCGGCGGAGTGGGTGATCGTCGCCGTGGGCGAGACCGGGGGCGGCGTCACCTCGTTCACCGGCGGCTCCTCGGCATCGGTGATCCCGGTGGGGCCCCGATCGCCGGCCCCCGTGGGTGCGACCGAGGCCGGCGCCGGATCGCGGGCCGGCCGGTCGGTACCGGCCGCGTCCCGGCCGCGGACCGCCACGCCCACCCCGCCGGCCACCAGCACCACCGCCAGCGCCGCGACGGCGGCCTGGATGCGCGCCGTCCGCCGCCGGGACCGGGCCACGACCTGCCCGGACAGCTCGGACGGGGCGCGCGGCGCGCGGATGGAGGCCTGCTCCAGGGTGCGGCGGAGGATGTCCTCCACGTCGTTGCTCATTGCGCGCTCCCGTCGACGGCCGTGGGGTGGGCGATCGTGGTCCGCAACCGGGCGAGGGCCAGGGAGGCGTGGCTGCGCACCGTGCCGTGCGAGACGCCGAGCACCCGCGCGATCTCCACGTCGGTCAGGTCCTCGTAGTAGCGGAGCACCAGCACGGCGCGCTGCTTGCGCGGCAGCCCGGCCAGCATCTGCCACATGCCGCGCTCGGCCTCCGACGGCAGCGGGTCGAGGTGCTCGGCGTCCGGCGGGTCCCAGGCGAGCACCTCGCGCCGCCGGCGCCGCCAGGTGCTCACGTGCAGGCGGGCCATGGTCATCCGGGCGTAGCTCTCCGGCTGTTCCTTGCGGCGCACCCGCGGCCACGCCCGGTGCAGCCGGACCAGCGCCTCCTGGGTGAGGTCGGCGGCGTCGTGCGGGTTGCCGGTGAGCACGTACCCGTAACGCAGCAGGGCGTCCGCGCGTTCGGCCACGAACCGCACGAACAACTCCTCGTCATCCAAGACCATCGCCCTTCCTCAAGGCTCCTGATCTGCAGACGCGGCCACCCGTCCGGATGTTGAATCCTGACGGCACATGTACCGATATAGGCTGCATTCTCGGGTTGACGCACGACGGGGGTTCGGATGGATCTGCACTACTACGACACGCTGATCGCCGTCGCCGACGACTGCCCGGTGCCGCACAGCGAGGTCCCCCGCGAGCGCGCCGGGAAGCGGACCGTCGCCGGGCTGCAGTACGAGATGCTGGCGGACGCCCCGCACACGCTGACCCAGGAGGACGTGCTGTTCGAGTCCTGGCTGCGCCGCCAGGACCCGCCGCCGGCCGGACCGGACGAGGTGGCGCGGCTGCGGCACGAGTTCTTCGCCCGCTCCCAGGCGTGCCTGCGCGCCTCGCCACTGCCCAAACGGCATGGCTTCGGCCTGCTGTTCGACTCGGCGGGCCGGATCGCGCTGTGCCCGATGGAGTCGGCGCGGTACCAGGAGCTGCTGGCCGGTGACGAGGTCACCGTGCTCAAGGCCATGCGCTCGCGCCGCGCCTGACCCCGCCGCAAGCGGTAGGGCGACCTCGTGAATCCCGGCGTCCTCGACCAGGCGGCCGGCCTGTTCGCGGTCACCAACATCGACGACATCGTGATCCTGGCGCTGTTCTTCGCCCGCGCCGCCGGACACCGCGGCGCGGCCCGCCGGATCGTCCTCGGCCAGTACCTGGGGTTCGCCGGGCTCCTGGTGCTCGCGGTGGCCGCCGCGTTCGGCGCGACCTTCCTGCCGGAATCGGTGCTCCCCTACCTGGGGCTGCTGCCGCTCGCCCTCGGCCTGAAGGCCGCCTGGCAGGCGTGGCGCGACCGCGGCGTCGGACCGTCCGGCGACGGCGAGCCGGCCGGGCCGCCGCCCGGCACGCTCCAGGTCGCCGCGGTGACCTTCGCCAACGGCGGCGACAACATCGGGGTGTACGTCCCGGTGTTCGCGGTGGCCGGCGCGGGCGGCATGACGGTGTACGCCGCGGTGTTCCTGGTCCTGGTGGCGGTCTGGTGCGCGGCCGGCCGGTACGTCGCCACCCGGCCGCCGGTCGCCCGCGTGCTGTCCCGCTGGGGCCACCTTGTGCTGCCGGTCGTCCTGATCGGCCTCGGCCTCGCCATCCTCCTCACCGGCCGCTAGACCGTCGCGGCATCGAGGAACCGCGGCACGTCCCGCCCGTGGCGCGGGACATGGCGGCGGCGGCCGCCGCGTGGCGGTCAGGCCCGGGCCTGCTCGCCGGGCGGCAGGATGTGGGTCAGCCGGTACACGACGTAGGGCTCGTACTCGAACAGCTCGGCCGTCTCGTGCAGCTCGTCGATGAACGCCAGGTCGACCGGCGTCCAGTGCTTGACCGCGCAGACCAGGAAGAACCTGAACGCGAGCTCCGGCAGCCCGTACTCGACGAGGTCCAGCATCGCGCGGCGCAGGTACTCCTCGTCGGCCGGGTCCAGGTGGAAGTTCGCGGTGATCGAGAACCGCCGCACCGCGCGGGTGACGCGCTCGGCGGCCTTCGGCCGCCGGTCGATCTCGTCCGGCGGCGTCACCTCCAGCCCCGCGGCCCGGACCGGTGGTGTCATGATGTCGATGATCGCCCGCAGCCAGCCCCGCCCGTCCAGGCCGTCGACGTCCGGATGGTGCCAGCTGTCGCAGGCGGACCGCCACAGCGCGGCCAGCTGCCCGGCGGTGAGCGGCGAGGCGTCGAGCAGCAGGGCGTCGAAGAGGTACTCCTGGTTGGCGCCGGCGTTCTGCTCCCGGGCGAGCTCGCGGACGATGTCCAGCCCGGTCTCGTAGTGTTCCCACCAGGAGGAGATGTAGTGGGCGCTCGCCAGCTGGGTGATGCCGAAGTCGTCACACCGGTAGCCGTACATCGCTCCCCTCCTTCTCAGCGGGCGGCCGCCGGTTCGGCGACGTGGCCGATGAACAGCGGGGTGGCGGTCGGGGTGTGCATGATGGCGAAGGCGAACGGGTGGTCGGCGCGCACCTCGGCCACCGGCTCGGCGGGCGCGGACACCGCCATCGCCATCCCGGTGGCGGCGGCCGCCTCGGTGCCCATCTCGTCCACGGTGATGTTCGCCCGGTGCGCCACCTGCCCGACGGACAGGCCCGGCGCGATGCCGGAGAAGTCGGCGCCATCGTCGAAGATCGCGCCGAGCCCCAGCCGCCGCAGCGCCGGCTCCAGGTCCAGGCCGGTGGCGAAGTCCCAGCGGGGGATCGCGACCCGCACCGGGGCGTCCGCCAGCCCGTCGCGCACCTCGCGCAGCCGGTCCGGCGCCAGCATGCCGCCCGGCGCGGTGCCCCTGGCGGGCACCAGCACCCACATGGCCAGCTCGCCGCGCACGTACGGCAGCGCGACGGCCTGCCAGCCGGGCCCGGCGGCGTAGGGGAACACCTCGTGCTTGCGCATCAGGTCGGTGCGCACCTGGCCGCCGTCCGCGCGGGTGAACGCGGCGCCGCGCTCGCCCGCCGGCTCCTCGAACGGGAACAGCCACCGGGCCTTGAGGTAGACGGCGTTCGCGATGACCAGCCGGGTCTGCGGGGACAGCCGGTCGAACAGCTTCTTGATCCGCCCGGCGGTCTGCCGGTCCACCCAGGCGTTGATCTCGCGGGCGGCGCCGGCGGTGAAGTCGACGGAGCGCACCCCGGCACCGTACTGGGCGGCCAGGGTGCGCAGGAACTCCGCGCCCACCGTGGCGTCCTGCTGGACGAACAGCCCGTTGGCCACCGCCACCACCGGCGGGCGCGTGGCGGCGTCCTCGTCCTCGTCATCCGGCGGCGGTCCGTCGCTGGTGACGATCCGCCGGGTGAGCGCGTTGAACGCCTGGTGCGGCCCGGCGGCCGGGAAGCCGAACACCCGGTCCAGCGCCGCCGCGGCGGCGCCCCGCGCCCCGGCGCGGGCCATGGCGAACGCGCAGGCCACGCTCAGCGGGGACAGCACGGCGTTGGCGTCCGGCCGGGCGACCGCCGCGTACAGCGCGTGCCCGAACCCGGTCATCCCGTGTACCACATCGGAAAGCGGCAGGTCCGGCGGCGGGGTCTCCCGCCGGACGCCCGGTGCCGTCAACACCCGCGCATCGCCTCCCTCGGTCCCGCACCCGGCCAGCACGGCCATCGTGGCCGCCGGCAGCGCCAGCGCGAACAGGTCTCGCCGGCCCACCCGGCCGAAGCGGTCAACGGTCATGCCCCACTGACGTCTCCGGCCGGCCGGCGGTTCACTCCTACCCCTGCCGGAGCCCCCGGTAGCGGCGGATCAGCGCGTTGGTCGAGGAGTCGTGCGAAAGCTCCGGCTCCTGGTCGCCGGTCAGCTCGGGGGTGATCCGGCCGGCCATCACCTTGCCGAGCTCCACCCCCCACTGGTCGAAGGAGTCCACGTCCCAGACCACGCCCTGCACGAACACGATGTGCTCGTACAGCGCGACCAGCGCGCCCAGCAGCCGGGGGGTGAGCCGCTCGGCGAGCAGCGTGTTCGACGGGCGGTTGCCCGGCATCACCCGGTGCGGCGCCACCTCCGGCGCGGTGCCCTCGGCCCGCACCTCCTCCTCGGTGCGCCCGAACGCCAGCGCCTCGGCCTGGGCGAACACGTTCGCCGTCAGCAGGTCGTGGTGGTCGCGCAGCGGGTTGAGGCTGCGGCCGAACCCGATCAGGTCCACCGGGATCAGCCGGGTGCCCTGGTGGATGAGCTGGTAGAAGCTGTGCTGGCCGTTGGTGCCCGGCTCGCCCCAGTAGACCGGCCCGGTGTCGTAGTCGACGGCCCGGCCCTCGCGGGTCACGCTCTTGCCGTTGGACTCCATGGTGAGCTGCTGCAGGTAGGCGGGGAACCGCTTCAGGTACTGCTCGTAGGGCAGCACCGCGATGCTCTGCGCGCCGAAGAAGTTGACGTACCAGACCGACAGCATGGCCATCAGCACCGGCAGGTTCTGCTCCGGCGGCGCGGTGCGGAAGTGCTCGTCCATGTCGTGGAAGCCGGCCAGCAGCTCGGCGAACTGCTCCGGGCCGATCGCCAGCATGACCGACAGGCCGATGGCGGAGTCCATCGAGTACCGGCCGCCGACCCAATCCCAGAAGCCGAACATGTTCGCGGTGTCGATGCCGAACTCCGCGACCCGCTCGGCGTTGGTGGACACCGCGACGAAGTGCCGGGCCACCGCCTCGTCGCCCAGCGCGGCCACCAGCCAGTCGCGGGCGGACTTGGCGTTGGCCAGGGTCTCCAAGGTGCCGAAGGTCTTGGAGGAGATGATGAACAGCGTCTCGGCCGGGTCCAGGTCGCGGGTCGCCTCCACGAAGTCGGTGGCGTCCACGTTGGAGACGAACCGCAGGGTCAGGTCGCGCCGGGTGTAGTGCCGCAGCGCCTCGTACGCCATCACCGGGCCGAGGTCGGAGCCGCCGATGCCGACGTTGACGATGTTCTTGATCGGCTTGCCGGTGTGCCCGGTCCACTCGCCGGAGCGGATCCGCCGCGCGAAGTCCGCCATCCGGTCCAGCACCTCGTGCACCTCGGCGACCACGTCCACGCCGCCGACCGTCAGCGCGCGCTCCTTAGGCATCCGCAGCGCCACGTGCAGCACCGACCGGTTCTCCGAGGTGTTGATCGGGTCGCCGCGGAACATGGCCTCCCGCCGCTCGTCCAGCCCCGACTCGCGGGCGAGGTCGAGCAGCAGCCGCATCGTCTCGCCGGTCACCCGGTTCTTGGAGAAGTCCAGGAACAGCCCGGCCGCCTCGGCGGTCATCCGCTCGCCGCGGCCGGGGTCCTCGGCGAACAGCTCGCGCAGGTGGCGGCCGCTGATCTCGGCGTGGTGCTGCTCCAGGGCCTTCCACGAGGCGCGGTCACGAAGCGGGACGGTCGGCATCGGTCGTTCCTTCCGGTCACTGGCGAACCGGCCGCCGGGCGGCCGGTCTCGTACTCGGGTCAATCCTCCCCCGCAGTATCGCGATAACCGCCCACCCCCAAGACCATCTCCCCCGGCCGGGCAGGCTCAGCCGGCGGCCACCAGGGTGTTCTGGGCGGCGACGATCAGCCAGCGGCCGTCCTCCTTGGCCATCACGTACGTCGGGGTGCCCTCCTGCCCGCCCTCGATCGGCCGGCCGTCCAGGGTGACCGGGCGCTGCCGCACCTTGACCGCCGCGACGTCCGGGCGGATGAACAGCACATGCACCACCTCGTACGTCGCGGTGGACTCCTTCATCGCCCCGGGCAGCACCCGGCGGGTGAACTCCGCGATCACCTCCCGCCCGGCGAGCAGCCGGCCGCCGCCGGTCGTCCAGATCGCGTCGGCCCGGAACAGCCCGACGAACTCCTCCGGCAGCTCGTTCTGCTGAGCGTGCTCCAGCGTCGCCACGACCTGCTCGATCGCCTTGATCTCGATCTCTTTCGGAACTCGCATCTCCATGCGCCCAGCCTCGTACCTCAACCAAACTTCAGGTCAAGGCGTCATGCCTCACAGATCGCTGACGAGATCGACCTTGCGCTTGAGAGCGTTGCCTTGTCTGCGCGGCCAGACGCCCTCGTGCTGAAGACGTCCTACGACGATCCCTGGAGAGATCTCGAGCTCGCGAGCGAAGCTCCGCACCGACTCGAGGGAGCGCAACTCACGCAGCCGATCCAGATGCTCGTCCGGAATCAGCTGTTCGCAGGCGAAGCGATCGGCCTCGCGCTCCCTGGGATCATCCTCCGGCACGCTGTCGTCGATCCAGGTCTCGCCTCTTCCGTGCAACAGGATGTGCCCGAGCTCGTGGAAGAAGGTGAACCAGAGATGGTCGTCGGTCCGATAACGCAGGCTGAGCAGCAGCATGACCTTGTCGGCGTTCACCCATCGCGTCGCTCCGCTGGCCCGGGCCCCCGTGATCTCCTCGACGACGACCACCGCGACACCGTGCCTCGCGCAGATGTCGCGCATGATCGGAGCGATGACCGCCGGAGGCTCGCCGGTCAGCCTGCGCAGCGCCGGAAGCGCATTACGTAGCCCGGCGGCATTGAACGGGCCGCAGGAGACATCGCGCGCGGCGATCTCCCCCAGCCGCAACCAGGACGCGACCGCGCCCGACTTCACCTCGTAAGCCGTCGCCTGGCGGAACGCGGCGACCGGACTCCCGTACAGCTCCCGCCACGTGGTCAGGTGCGCCACTCCGAAGAAGGCGAGCATCTGCTGGACGCGAGAAGTGCCGTCCGCCGGAGCCTCGGGGAGGACCCCCCGCTTGACCAGCTCACGAACCGGCATCTCGCTCAGCCAGGGGACGGCGTCTCCCAACTCCTTCGCCATGCGCAGCCGCTGACACGCGGACTGGTAATCCGCCTCCAAGCGGTTCCACAGCCGCGCGGGCATGCCGGTCACCAGCTCCAGGCGCTGGGCGACCTCGCTGCTCAACGGCACCACGCCCTGGATCAGGCGATTGACATGCTTCGCGCTCAGACCCAGCCGAGTCGCGAGATCACGCTGGGTCATGCCCAGCTCATCGAGGAACTCGCGGATGGTCTCGCCAGGGGGCACGGCGTAGTCGGGCTCACCGGAGTAGGACTCAGACGTCGGCGTCATCCTTCTCACTCCTTCCTGCTTGGTGATCATCCGTGATAGTCGACGATCTCTATGACCAGCGCGATGTCTTCCTTACCTAAACCCGCACCGACTTCCGAGCCGTCGCCACCCGCTGGGACCACCTCGATCCGGAAGACCAGCCGCCACCCCTGATGAAGGTCCATGGCATGACACCCGGCGTAACGACCTTTGAGGGGATGGCAGCGACCCGGCATGCGGAAGAGATCGTCCAGCGCGTCCGCTCCCCGCAGGGCCTGCAGGCGCACTCTGATCTTTCTGGCTCCTTCCGCGCCGTAGACCGTCCGCAGGTTCCGATCCGAGAGGCAGATGCGCTGAAGGCGAGCATCTGCGTATCGCACCTCCAAGCCGCCGCCCCTCTGTTCATTATTAACCAAACAGGTAAACGCCCACCCTCACCCTGAGGCAAGGATAGCGTGCCCCAACACTCTTCGTGGTCGTTCCTTTACTCAAAGTTCCCATCCCGCCGCGCTGGGCGTGCTTTTCCGAGTGACGACCGAGCTCAGGGGTATGGGCGAGCCTGCGGATCAATCCGGCGGAACCAGCGAGCGCCGCCGTCTCATGGCGGCCGAGGGAAGGAAGAGGCTGGTGCGAGAGCGTGATCGGTGGGTGCTCGCCGGCGGCGAGTGGCGGGGCAGTGCCGCGGCGGAGACGGTGGAGGTGGCCGACCCGGCGACCGGGGAACCGGTCGGGCCGGTGCCGGCCGGATGCGCCGAGGACGTCGAGGCGGCGGTGGCCGCCGCCCGGGACGCCCGGCGCGCCTGGACCCGTACCGCGCCGGCCGAGCGGGCGGCGGCCCTGCACCGGGCGGCCGCCCTGGTGGAGCGGCACGCCGAGGAGCTGGCCGAGCTGGTCACCCGGGAGATGGGCAAGCCGATCGGCGACGCGCGCGGCGGGGTGGCGGCCGGCATCGGCACGCTGCGCCAGTACGCCGAGCTCGGGCCGCTGCACCGGGGCCGCAGCCTGCAGGGCGGCCACGACGCGACCGACCTGATGGTCCACGAGCCGCGCGGCGTCATCGCGGTGATCACTCCGTGGAACGACCCGGTCGCCATCGCCTGCGGGCTGGTCGGCGCGGCCGCCGTCACCGGTAACACCGTCGTGCACAAGCCCTCCGAGCGGACCCCGCACACCGGCGCGCTGCTTGCCGAGCTGCTGGCCGCCGCGCTGCCGCCCGGCGTGCTGAACCTGGTCTCCGGCGACCGGCGGGCCGGCGAGCCGCTGGCCGGGCACCCCGGCGTGCACCTGGTCGCGCACGTCGGGTCCACCGCGACCGGCCGGGCGATCGCCGCCGCGGCCGCCCGCACCGGCGCGGCCACCCTGCTGGAGAACGGCGGCAAGGACCCGCTGATCGTGGACGCCGGGGTGGACGCCAAGTGGGCCGCCGGGCAGGCCGCCATCGGGTGCTTCGCCAACGCCGGACAGATCTGCACCTCGGTCGAGCGGGTGTACGTGCACCGGGACGTCGCCGACGCCTTCGTGGCCGCGCTGGTGCAGCGGGCCGAGGAACTGCGCATGGGCCCCGGGCTGGACGAGGAGACCACCCTCGGCCCGCTGGTCGACCGCGCCCAGCGCGACATCGTCGACCGGCAGGTCCGGGCCGCGGTGGCGGCGGGCGCCCGGCCGCTGGCCGGCGGCACCGTCCCGGACGGTCCCGGCGCCTTCTACCCGGCCACCGTGCTGGCCGGCTGCACCGACGACATGGAGATCATGCGGGAGGAGACGTTCGGCCCGGTGGCCGCGGTCCGGGTCGTCGACTCCTTCGACCAGGCGCTGGAGCTGGCCGCCGCCTCGGCGTACGGGCTGGCGGCCACCGTGCTCACCCCGTCCATGGCCGGCGCGCAGCGCGCCTGGCGCGAGCTGCCGGTCGGCACCGTCAAGGTCAACGCGGTCTTCGGCGGCGCCCCCGGCGGCGCCGCCCAGCCGGTCCGGGGCAGCGGCCACGGCTTCGGCTACGGCCCCGAACTCCTCGACGAGATGACCCACACCAAGGTCGTCCACCTCACCCCGCACCCCTGACGGGGGTCTGGCCGGACGTCGCTGATGTCTGGAGTATCAGGCGCACCGGTCCCGGCTGGAACCGGCGGACGGACGGCGGCGGATCGGTCAGCCGCCGTCGCCGGCGGCGTCGGTCCAGCGGGCCTCGATCGTCACGGGCCGTTCCGCCGTCACCTCGGCCCCGTCGGCGGTGACGTAGAAGGTGGTGCCGCGCACCCGGGAGGTCGCGGGGTCGACGACCAGCCGCACCGGCTCGCCGTCTCCGGCCGGGATCCGCAGGGCCTCACCGCCGCCGGCCGCGCCCGCGCTCTCGACGCCGGGGTGGCCGGCCAGCGCGCGGAACGCCGCGGCCCGCACCTCCGGCGAGGCCGGGAGCTGGGAGACCAGCGAGACGAGTCCGGTGAGGACCGCGCGTTCCTGCCCGGCGGCGTCCAGCCGGCCGGCGCTGGTGGTGATGTCGCCGCGCGCCACGCCGTCGGCGATCCACGCCGTCAGGGCGTCCGGCTCGGCGGGCAACTTCTCCAGCCGGTCGAAGTCCACCGGCAGGCCGCCCAGCCGGAACGAGGTGCGCGGGCCGAGCTCGACCGTCCGGCCGGCCGTCTTCTCGCCGCGGACCCGGGTACGGCCGTCCCGCGCGGTCCAGCTCTCGAAGGCGTCACCGCCGTCCGAGCGCGTCCGGACGTACCAGTAGGCGCCGGAACCCTCCGATGCCCGCGCCGCGGTGGTGGCGGCGGCGAGCAGGATCTGCCCCCCGGTCAGCCGGACCGCGGCGGCCGGCGGGCCGTTCGGGGTGGCGGTGGGCTCGACCGCCCCGGGGAGGAGCAGGACCGCGGCGGTCGCGGCGGCGGCCAGGCCGAGCCCGGCCGCCGGCCATGCCATGTGGCGCGGCCGGGCCGGACGGCGCATCCGCCGCTGGAGCCGGCGCAGGCTGCGCTCGGCCGCCTCGGGGGACGGCTCGGGTGCGGCCAGCAGCGTGGCCAGGGTGTTCAGGTCATCCATGGAATGCCTCCGGGTCGAGAACGTCGTGGAGTTTGGCGCGGGCACGGCTGAGCCGCGAGCCCACGGTGCCGGCGGAGATGCCCAGGGCCTCGGCCACCTCCTGGTAGCCGAGCCGGCCGAGCGCGACGAGCAGCACCACGTCGCGCTCCCCCGGGGTCAGCAGTGCCATGGCCTGGACCAGGCGCGGCCGCATGCGCTGGGCGGCGACAGAGGTGAGGACCCGGTTCTCCGGGCCCTCGGCGTCCCGCTCGGGTACGACCCGGGCGAGCGCCGCGTAGTGGCGGGCCTCCTTGCGGCGGTGCCGGGCGATGAGGTTCGTGGCGATGCCGAACAGCCAGGGACGCAGCCCGCCGCGCGCCGGGTCGAACCGGTCCCGCTGGTCGTAGGCGGTCAGGAAGGTCTCGGCGGCGATGTCCTCGGCGGTCTGCGCGTCCAGGCGCCCGGCGGCGTAGCGGAAGATGTCGCGGAAGTAGCGGTCGTGCACGACCGCGAACAGCTCCGGCCGGGCGGCGAGCCCGGCGGCGAGTTCGGCGTCGGTCGCCGGTCCGGCCACGCCGGCGGTCACGTCGGTGTCTTCGTCATCGGTGGATATCTTCCGGGTCGGCGTCGATGGTCACCCATACTTCGCCGCGCCCGCCGAACGTCTTCCGGGGTCCCGTTCCTGGTGGCGACGCCCCGGCCGGAGACCGCCGGTGGACGGCCGCGAGAACGGGTAAGGAGGTGTTCATGAAGATCGTGGTCATCGGTGGGACCGGGCTGATCGGCGGCAAGCTCGTGTCGATGCTGGCGGAGCAGGGGCACGACGCGGTGGCGGCGTCCCCGGGCACCGGGGTCAACGCCGTCACCGGCGAGGGGCTGGCCGAGGCCCTGGCCGGCGCCTCGACGGTGGTCGACGTGTCGAACGCGCCGTCGTACGAGCCGCAGGCGGTGATGGAGTTCTTCCAGACCGCCACCCGCAACCTGCTGGACGCCGAGGCGACGGCGGGCGTGCATCACCACGTGGCGCTGTCGGTGGTCGGCACCGAGCGAATGCCGGACAACGGGTACTTCGCGGCGAAGGTCGCCCAGGAGCGGCTGATCGAGAAGTCGCCGGTCCCGTACTCGATCGTGCACGCCACCCAGTTCTACGAGTTCGTCCGCGGCATCGCCGACGCGGCGACGGTGGACGGCGAGGTGCACATCGCGCCGGTGCGCTTCCAGCCGATCGCGGGCGAGGAGGTCGCCCAGGCGGTCGGCCGGGTGGCGCTCGGTCCGCCGCTGCGCGGCCGGGTGGAGGTGGGCGGCCCGGACCAGGTGTGGATGGACGAATTCTTCCGCGAGGCCCTCGCCGCGTGGGGCGACCCGCGCGAGGTGGTCACCGACCGGCAGGCGCGGTACTTCGGCAGCGTGCCCGGCGAGCTGACCCTGGTACCCGGCCCCGGCGCCATCCTCGGCAAGATCCGCTACCGCGACTGGCTCCCCCACAACCCCGCCCGCTGACCGAACTGAACCTTCGTCCACGCCTTCGAGACGAGGTGGCGTCCCGTGTGGAACTCTGGGACCTTCGCACCTTCGAGATGCACAGGAGTACTCGATGGACCACACTGGAGGTGTGAGCGTTCAGGAAGTCCCGCTGACGGCATCGTCACGATGGTCCGGCACCGTCGACGCCATGCCGGCGTCGCTGGCGGATCTGGCCGGGCCGCCGGATGGAACGGTCGAGCTGCCAGGCGACCTCGCCTGGTCCGGCCGCACGATCTTCGATCTGAACGACGCTGAGCAGCGGTACCTCTACTACATGACGGTACTGACCTCGGGCATCACATCAGACCATTACACTCGCTGGCTGAATGCTGACGTTCTTTGCGAAGAGTGGTCCAGGCTTCGCCTGCCTCGCCCCCTCCGCCGGATCTGGCAACAGCGTTTCCCCGAACTGGCGGCTCTGGTTGTGTGATCCGCTTGAAGCCGATCACGCGGAACTGGTACGTGCGGCATTGCCGGTCTGCGACAAATATGGTCTAGCCCTCGCCGGCGGTTATGCGATGAAAGCCCACGGACTGGTCAGTCGCGCGTCCAAGGACATCGATTTCGCCACGGCCAGCACCGCCGCCGTCCAGGAGATCGCGCATGATCTCGCCACAGCGTATGGGGAAGCCGGTTTGGCGGCGACCGTGATCGCCGCTCAAGACCGAAAAGGCCATCTCCTCGTACGCCTCCCACAGGGATCCGAGTACCGGGTCGACATCCTCAAGGAGCCGTTGAGCGGCCCGCCGGCGATCATGAGCTTTGGACCGGTGCTCTCGCTGGAGGATGCCGTCAGCCTTAAGATGGGAGCCCTGCACGACCGCGGCCTACCGCGAGACCTGATCGATGTGCACGCGGCGACGATGTTCTTCAGCAACATCGAACTGGTGAGCATGGCCAAGCGCGCTCTGGGCGATGATTTCTTCTACGAAGACCTGCGCGATCAACTGGACCATGCGGCCGTTTACTCCGATGAGGAGTTCACCGTCTACGGTTGTCGCGAGGATCAAATCACGGCAATAAAGGCTTGGGCCCAACAATGGGCCGATCACCTTGGTCGGCTTATTGCCCAGGAAACGCCATATTCAGATGAGCTTGACTGACCTGCACAACTTGTCCCGAAATGCAGGCATCCAGCAGGGGAATCGGATCGTGATCGGGATATAGAAGCCTCAATTTCGATCCGCCGGTGCTGCAGGGGTGTGCCGGGCGCGGTGGCGGCGGACGGCGTCGCGGTTGGCGCAGCGCGGGGAGCAGTAGCGCTGGCGGCCGCCACGGGAGACGTCCGCGTACACCAGGCCGCAGCCGTCGCGGGCGCAGCGCGCCAGCCGGGACATGCCGCGCCCGGTCAGGTGCAGCGCGGTGCCCACCGCGACCAGCGCGCGCAGCACGCCGCCGAGGGTGAGGCCCGCGTCGCGGTAGTGCAGGTGCCAGCCGGTGCCGGCGTGGTCGGTGACCCGGGGATAGGCGGCCGAGGCGGCCAGCAGCTCGTTGAGCAGCACCACCCGGGCGCGCTCGTCGCGGGTGTCCACGATCGCGCACCACCGCTCGGCCAGGTCCCGCGCGGCGGCCAGGTCCGCCTCCCCGGGCGGACGGTCGATGACCAGGCCGGCGTCCGCGCAGCGTTTCACCAGGTCGTCCAGGGTCGCGGGCGGGAAGTTGACCAGGTCCGCCATCAGCAGGACCGCGTCGGCCCCGTAAGGGTTGAGATGCACAATGCCATTACATCATCCTGTACGTATGAACCAGCACGACGGACATGACTGGCACACCCGCTCCCACCACCACACCAGCGAAGGGCTGGTCCGCTACCAGGCCTGCCGCTGCGGCGCCTGGCGCGTGCTGCGCGGCCCGATCGGCGGCCCGCCCGCCGCGACGGTGGTGGCGCGTAACCGCGCGGGACGGCGCACGGCACGCTGACGGGGAGCCCGGCACCTTCCGACAAGGCGAGACCGCACCGTCCGGGCGGCACGACCGGCGCCGTCAAGGGATGAGCAGCGCCTTGCCGGGGATCGAGCGCGCCTCCATCGCGCGGTGCGCTTCGGCCGCCGACCGCAGCGGGTACTCGCGCGCGATCACCGGCCGCATCCGCCCGGCCGCCGCATCCGCCAGGGCCCGCCCGGCCAGCCGCACCATGTCCGGCGCGTCGAACTGCACGTCGGTGATGCCGCGCACGCTGATGCCGCGGGCCTGCGCGAGCTGCTGGTCCACCGTGGCGAACCCGCCACTGGCCGCCCCGTGCGCCGACACCCGCCCGCCGTCGGCCACCAGCGCGAAGGCGTCGGCGCCCAGGGCGCCCCCGACGCCGTCCAGCAGCACGTCGACCGGCAGCCCATCGAGGGCGTCGCGTACCGCGCCGGTCCAGCCGTCCTCGGTGTAGTCCACCACCGCGTCCGCGCCGAGCCGCCGGACCAGGGCGAGCTTGGCCGCGCCGCGGGCGGCTCCGACGACCCGCGCACCGAGGTGGCGGGCGAGCTGGACCAGCAGCGTCCCCATCCCGCCCGCGGCGCCCAGGATCAGCACCCGATCGCCCGGCTTGACGCCCACGCCGTCGAGGATCCCGGTGGCGGTCACCCCGTCGTGCGCGAGCGCGGCCGCCTCTCGCAGGCCCAGGCCGTCGGGAACCGGCACCAGCCGGTCGACCCCGGTGCGGACCAGCTCGGCGTACGAACCCCGCGTTCCCGCGCCCGCGACCACCCGCCGGCCGAGCCAGGACGACGAGACGCCCGGACCGGTGCCGACGACGGTGCCCGCCGCCGCGCCGCCAGGCACGTACGGCGGGGTGACGCCGAACATCTCACCCCAGCCGCCGCGGATCTGGGTCTCCAGGTAGATGGTGTCGATGGCCTCGGCCCGGACGACCACCTCCCCGGGTCCCGCCTGCGGGTCGGGCAGCTCCATCGGCACCAGGACCTCCGGACCGCCGTACTCCCGAACCTGGATCGCGTGCATGTGTCTCCCCCAGCCATCGCCGTCACCGACTCGTGGCAGCGACGCTAGGAGTTCAACAACGGTTGAAGTCAACCGGACGGCCGGGAGCCGAGCGGACCGGCAAGGGCCCGCGGTGGCCGGCGCACCGCATCCGGCAGGGCCCGCGGGACGCCCGGCGGACCGCATCCAGCAAACGCCTCAGCTTTCTACAAATGCCTCCTAAAGTGGCTGGTCGGCATTAGAGCAATATTCCGACAGTTGTCCGGATCCGGTCATGTAGACAACCGGCAGCAGCCAAGTCCCGTCTTTCTCCTGAATCACATTGGTTTCAGGAGGTATCCGTGCGTTTACGTGCTGCTCTTTCCGCCGCCGCCCTGGCCGCCGGCCTGCTCGGCGTCCCCGCCGCGGCCGGTGCCGCCGAGGCCGCGACGACGGCCGCCGCGGCCTGCAAGTACCGGCGGGTGGCCCAGCACTGGGAGTGCGTGACTCCCGGCGCGTACTGCCCGGTGGCCGCGCACGGCAAGCTCGGCATCGCCAAGATCACCAACAAGCGATACCGCTGCACCCAGTACAGCAACGGCCGGTGGCGCTGGAAGCGGGCCTGACGCCGCAGGCCGGCGCACCTGCTGATACCGCGCAGCCGCCAGGTCATCCGGCTGCCCGGACTCCGCCGGTAGACGACGGACCGGGCGACACCCGTTCCGGTGGGGCCGGATTCCAGACCCCACCGGAACGGTCGGCCGGTCAGCGGAGGTAGGACTCGACCGCGTCGGCGGCCGGGCCGGTGCCGGCGGTGGCCCGGATGTCGTCCCGGATCTCCGCCAGCCGCTTGGCCGCCTCCGCCGACGCGGCGATCGCCTCGACCGAGCCGCGCAGCGACTCCGCGGTCACCTCCTCGGCCGGCAGGTGCCGCCCGACGCCCAGCTCGGCCAGCCGCCCGGCGTTGCCGAACTGGTCGACGGCCTGCGGGATGGCGACGGTCGGCACGCCGAACCACAGGGCCTCGGCGCACCCGCCCATCCCGGCGTGGGTCACGAACGCCGAGGCGGCCTCCAGCACCGCGAGCTGCGGCACGAACCGGTGCACCTCGAACCCGTCCGGGATCGTCCCCAGATCCGCCGGGTCGACGTGCTGCCCGACCGCCATGACCACGTGCCAGTCCGATCCGGCGAAGCCGGCCAGGCAGGCCCGGTAGATGTCCAGCTGGTCGTTGAACGCGGTACCGAACGAGACCAGCAGCACCCGCCGCCCGTCCGCCGGCGGCGTCCAGCTCCGGTCGGCCAGCCGTCCCGGGTCCAGGCACGGCCCGACGAACCGGACGTCCGGCGCCACCTTCTCGGCATTCGGCTGCATCGCCCGGGGGACCAGCGCCAGCCGGTGCTCGGGGCGGCCCAGCCAGTCCCAGGCGTCGGTCGCGATGCCGTTCTCCCGCAGCCACCCGGTGAAGGCGGCGTGGTAGCTCCGGCCCGAGTCCGACGCCCGCAGCGCGGTGATGAACTCGGCCATGTCGTCCTCGTACCCCTCCCAGGCGACGTACGTCGGGGAGAGCTGGAGGGCCGGCACCCCGTACCGGCGGCCGAGCACCGGCCCGGCCAGCCCGCCGATGTCGTACAGCAGCAGGTCGGGACGATCGTCGTCGTACCGGTCGACCAGGCGCGGGAACACCGCGATCGCCTCGTCGAGGAACGGCCGCATGGCCTCCCCCGGGTCGTCCGACCAGCCGTCCTCGCCGGTCGGCAGCAGCGAGGGATGGGTGACGAGCTCGGCCCCGGTGGGCTCGACGAGCCCGGCCAGGTTCTCCCCGACCACGTAGCTGACCCGGTGGCCGCGGGCCACCAGCTCCCTGATCAGGGCGAGCGAGGGATAGATGTGACTCGGCGCGGTGCAGCCGATCACGGCGATGTGTACTCGATCACGCATGTTGATGTCCTGTCGGATGCTCGAAAGCCTGTTCCGACGGCGCGCAGGAGGCGCGTTCCCCTTGCCACGGGACGCCTCTAATGGGGCCGCCCGCATGTCGGGCCGGCCCTGCGGTCACGCCGCCTCAGGCGCGGCGAATGCGAATCGTGTAGATCATGTAAACACCCTAATCCGGCCACTTCCGACGCGTCCACTCGATTTACGCCGGACCGTCGCTCACCACCGAAGGCCCAGGCGCGCCCGCCGGAACTTGCCGACGATCATTCCTGGTCGGCCCCCTCAACGGGGCCGGCCCGCTGCCTGACGACGTCGCGTCCGTCATGGCTCGGCGCCCGGTCGGCGTCGGGCGGATCGGCGGCGAGATGGTCCTGGAAGTCGGCGTGCCGGAACTGGTAGATCGGGCCGACCGCGCGCAGCAGGCCCAGCCGGTGCATGTCGTCCAGGAACGGCATCAGCGCCCAGGGTAGCCGTCCGATCCTCGCCAGCCGGTAGGTCGCCACCAGGTACGCCGGCCACGCCTGGTGATTTCCGACCATGAGCCCGGCTACCGACCCGCCCACCAGCCCGGCCACGAGCTCGGCGCCGCGCATGCCGATGAACGCGGCCGCGAGCCCTCCGCCCAGCAGGCCGACGCCGGTCCGCACGATATTGAGGACGCGGTCGGCTCGCCAGCCGGTCATCGGTGCGGTGGCGCGTTCCGCCGCCGGCGCTTCGACCCATTGCATGACGCCGCCTACCAGCCCGCCCAGGAACACGACCACGAACCCGGACACGAACCCGGACACGAACTCGCTCAGTTGCCTGTCCAGGAGTCCACTGACGAGCCCGTCCGTGAGTCCGGCCACCAGGCCGAACGTGAGCCCTCGTGGAATCTTGCGGACGAGCAGGACCCCGCGCCCGCGCAGCCGGAGGTCGGCGAACCCCGGTTCCTTCATCGGCCACGACTCCGATAAGGCCCAAAGCGCGCGCCCCACCCCGAGACCGCCGACGAGTACCCCCACCAGCTCGAACATGACCCATCCCACCAGCCCGCCCGCGACCAGGCCGGCGATCCCGAACCCGCGCCTGGTGGCGGCGGTGAAGGCCCCGGACCGCCGGGCCAGGCGCCACCAGGCGAAATCGCGGGTCGGCGCGCCGTCCAGCGGATGGCTCATGGTGTGCGCCAGGCCGGTCAGCCACCGCCGGGCCTGGCCAGGATCGTGCCGCCGACGGGGACGGAACGGGTCGGCGCCGGGCGGGCGGGCGGCGATGAGGGCGGGGATGAGCCGATCGAACAGGTGGCCGCGCAGTCCCCCGGCGTCGGAGAAGCGGCCGGGTTCCAACAGCGGAGCCGGGTCGGCGCGGCCGTCGACGTAGACCACGCGCAGCAGCCACAGGCCCAGGGCGGTCCCGGCGACCGCGGCCAGGACCGCGCCCGGATCGTGCGGGTCCGGTCTGGCGGAGGTCGCGCGCAGTACGGCCAGGACATCCGGCCAGGCGGACGGCGGCCGGGGTGGCAGGCACCGTTTCAGGTAAGCGGCGGCCGTCTTCGGGGTCAGCGGTTCGGGCTCGATGACCATGGCCGAGGTGAGTACGTCCCCCGCGCCTGCCACGGCCCGGCCGAACTCGGCAGTCCGGCTGGTCACGATCAGCTGGTCGGTATCACCCAGGGACTGGTTCAGCGCGGTGATGACGGCCTGCTGCGCGGGCGGCGGGAGCTCGTCCAGGCCGTCCAGCACCGGCAGGATGTGCCCTCGCACCGCGAGCACCTCGGCCATCCCGGCGGGCAGCTCGGCGGCCCGCAGCGCCGGGTAGTCCTGCGCGAGCCGGACGGCCAGCCACTGCTGCAGGCGCGGGTAGGCGGTGGTGTCCCAGCCGGCCACCGGCAGCAGCACCGGCACCGGTTCGCCGGGATGGACGGCGCGGGTGGCCAGTAACTCGCGGATCAGCTGGACGGCCAGCGTGGTCTTGCCGGTACCGGGTCCCCCGAGAATGACCAGGCGGCGCCGGCGCATGCGCCGGAACCTGGCGACCGCGGCGCCGATGGCGTCGCTGGAGACGGCCAGCCGCCGCAGGCTCGGCGTGAGGTTGGCGGGCTGGTCCATCACCTGCTCGGTAGTGGTCAGCCGCCACCGCACCGGGATCGGTGCGGGATCGTCCAGGGACCGCAGGGTCGCCTCGACCGTCCACTGCTCTTCGACCAGCCCGGCCAGCACGTCCTTGGCGTGCGCCACGTGCGCGGAGGTCACCGGCGGCCGGGCCGTCGAGCGCCGCCACCACAGCCACAACGGCACCAGCAGGGTCGGGACCACCAGGACGACGCCGACCAGTTGGGCCACGTTCGCCGCGGTCTGCAGCCCGCCAGCGCCGCGCAGCGCGACACCGATCACCACCAGTACCGCTGTCACCCCCGCCAGGCCGGCCCACCAGCCCAGCGCGTAGCGCCATGAACGATCCCGCCTCGCCATGATAACCATCCTGAACCCGGTGATCGCAGCGCATTCGGAATCCCACGAACCGTGACCAACCCGCATACCGCCGCGGGATCCGTGATGCGATCAGGCCAGGCCGGCCCGCCGCGCGACCATCTCGACGTGCTGCCCGAGCATGCCGAGCACGTCCGCCTGCTCCGGGTCGCCGGCACGCATGTGGGCCAGTGCCGCCAGCGCGGTGATGGCGACGTCCAGGAGCTCGCGTTCCACGTCGGCCAGGGTGCCCGTCCGGCCCTTTCGGGGGTTCTGCCCGGTGGCGCCGATGAGCGCGGCGACCACCTCACCGGCCTCCTCGGCGACCTTGGCCGCCCGCCCCCACAGCAGCGCCTCGGGATCGCGGGCGAGGTTCTCGGGTGAATGGTCGATCCACGAGGAGACCGCGTGGATGAGGTCGTTGGTCCGCTCGATGTTCACAGAGCGGCAGCGTATCCACTGCCGCCTTGGGACGACGATGGCCGCGAGGTGAGATGGCAGGCGAGGAACGCCGCTCCCCTGAACCACCTCGACCGGAAAGCGGTCATCCAACCGGATGACCGCGGTCCCCCCCACTGGTCGTCCGTCGGCTCCACGCGCCCCCCGACCACGACGCCGATCCGCACGATCGTCAGCGAATCAGCCATGGCCGCATTCTCGCACCGGGCCGACCACAGGCTTCTTGAATACGAACGGCGGACAAGAACAGTCAGATCACTACTTCAAAGACCGAGGTTGCCGCGCGCTTCGGAGGCCATCGCCGCGATCGCGGCCGCGTCCGAACGGCGGGCGAGGTCATCCGCCTCATCGAGCAGCTCAGCCGCCGCCTTCGGCCGCTGCTCGACGCCGGCGATGTACGCGAGCCCGATCAGGTTCGCGGCGACACCGGCACCAAAGCCGAGTTCCCGGCGCAACGCGGTCGACTCCTCCAGCCGCGCCCGGGCCGCCGCCAGATCCCCCGCCACGTGTGCGGCGATACCCAGGTGCCGAAGCGCGTACGAGGTGGTCAGCCGGTCGCCGGTCTCTGTCGCGAGTTCATGCGCCTGCTCGAAGAGCGGCGTGGCGGCCTCGTGGTCGCCACGCACGACCTGGTGAACGATCCCCTTCCAGAACAGCGCCTCGCCCAACCCCCGCCGATCCCCGACCCGCTCGAACAGCATCTCGGCCCGCTCGAACAGCGCAAGCTCTTCCGCGTCCTCCTGACGTTCCACCAGGAACCGCGCATGCACGAGCCGTCCCCGCGCCAACGCACTCGCCGCATCCAGCCCGTCCAACTCGCGCTCTCCGGCCGCGACCGCCGCCGGATCACCCCCAAAAACGGCCCGCTCGTAACACTCCTGGGCTCGTACCAGCGGATCCCATCTCTCCATTTTGTCCTCTTCTGCGCTTCTTATACGAAAAATCATACTCACCGCAGCTAGGCCCCTCGCCCCACCTTGCGGGCACTTGTAGCTATATCAGGCATTTGTCCACTACAGGAACTACGCGAATGCCTGCAGCCTGGGGGCAGACGCAGGGGTGAGCTCCTGTTGCCAGGTTCCAAGTTGATCGCAATCTAGTAGCAAGCCGTAGATATCTCGCCGAATCGATCAGCCTATGCCATGATCACCATATGGGATACATTCGGACATTTGGCGAGATTGACGGCCACCCGCCTGGCTCCAAGTACCGAAACCGACGCGAGATTCAGCATGCAGGACTTCACGCCCACAATCAGCGGGGAATCTCAGGAACAGCACGCGAGGGAGCCGATGCCATTGTGCTGAATGGTGGTTATCCTGATGACCAAGATGAAGGCGACATCATTATCTATACCGGCGAAGGCGGCCAGAGCGCCGAGAAGAAACAGATAGCCGATCAAGTGATCGAAGGCGGCAACGCTGCTCTAGTCAAAAGCCATCTCGAAGGCCTTCCAGTACGGGTAATACGTGGCCACGGCGAAAAATCCAAGTATGCGCCTCGCCAGGGCTATGAATATAGTGGGCTCTATCGCATCCAGCGCTACTGGTTCAAGAAGCGGGAAGACGGATTTCAAGTACTTCAGTTCCGTCTCACCTTCGTAGGCGACGCAGACGGAATTTCTCATCTCATCCAACTAGATGAGGGTGCGACACCGGAATTTGAGTTCGGGCATCGGCCAGTCGAGCGCACTAGCATGCTAACCGAGCGGCTCAAGCGACGACTGAGTGTGGTCCGTAACGTAAAAGAATGGCACGATAATCGCTGTCAAATCTGCGGCACAACACTAATGTTGCCCAGCGGCCCCGCAAGCCAAGTCGCCCACATTCAAGGATTGGGCATCCCTCACAATGGGCCAGACATCGAAGCCAACGCCCTCTGCCTATGCCCTAACGACCATGTTCTCTTTGATAACGGTGCATACTACCTGACTGATGATCTGAAGGTCGTCGACGCTATAAAAGGTTCCACCCTACGTCCCCTCAGAACACATAAGAGGCACTTGATCGGACTTAACTTTGTGCGACAGCACCGCAGCTACTGGACAAAATAGCCGCCCACACAATCCGACAACTCACATATCGGGCAACGAAAGAAGTTGCAGATTAAACTAACCACATTCCCATACGAACCGCTCGACAGAATATTCTCCACTGAGTCTTTGGGCAGTTCAGCAACCCATGAGTGATCTTTTTCGAATCACGTATCAGCTTGTCCCCGTTTGCCATCTCGGCGACTTCAACACAGTTGTGTTCAGCCCCACTGGCGGATGACTTTCGCCAATCAAGGACGGAATAATTAGCGCCACTAAGTTTGGAGGGAATCATCGCTGCGTACCACCTTCTACTAGTTCTGCGATCCGAGCGAGAGAGTCCTCTACCGAAAGGGCGGAGGCACGGATACGCTCCACCGCTTTCATAAAGGGCGCCACGTCATCGCCTTCGACATAGGTTGCTCCGCTCAGGTTCTCAAAAAGGACCAGGTCTGGGACAGGTCCCGGGAAGGTGACGAGACTGAAACCTCCGAGGATGCCGGGGTGTGCGGTGGAGTCGAGCGGCATGAGCTGAATCGTCACGTTTGGCAGCTCGGAGACGTCGAGCAACCGCCTGAGCTGCTCGCGCATGGTCGCGGGACGGATCGCGAAGCGGTGCCGCAGCGCTGCCTCGTGGATGATCGCCCATAGTTCCAACGGGCCGCTGGGCCGGGTGAGGACGGCCTGGCGGGCCAAGCGGACCTCCACCAAGGCGGCGATCTCCTCGGGCGTGCGGATATGCGTGATGCTCGCGATGGTCTCCCGCGCGTAGGCCGCGGTTTGCAGCAGGCCAGGGATCAACAGCGGCGACCACTCGCAGACGCGTTCCGCATCCGACTCCAGGGAGATGTAGTCCGCGTACGCGGAAGACACCACGCCGCTGTAGGTCTGCCACCACCCCTTCTTGCCGGCGTCTCGGGCAAGGTTCTCCAGGGCTTCGAACACGGCGGGATCGCTGGCGCCGTACACGCGCAGCAGGGCAGTGACCTCTGCTGGTCGGATGGTGGCGCTGGCATTCTCGATCTTGGACATCTTTGGCCCCTTCCACCCCATGGCGGCAGCAGCCTCGTCCAAGGTGAGGCCGGCCTCGTTGCGAAGGCGTCGCAGGGTGGTGCCGAGGCGGCGTCGACGAACGGTCGGCACGACGGGGGCGTTGGGCATGGGCGCAGTCTCGCAGTCCTTTGGCCAGGCAGGAGGCTGTCTTGCAGAGATCCTGACATCGAGTTAGGTCGAAAGCTTGCGCCCGACCTTGGAAAGGCTTCATCATCCATGGAAAGCCTACGTCACGTTAAGTGCCCGCACCACTTCTATGTGTGACGATAGTTCACGATGTGTGCCTTTCTGGCACGCGAGAGGGGCCACCATGGGGAGCGAGCAGGCGACGGTAGGGCTGGGGTTCTACCTGGAGGTGCGGGCGGCGGGGTTCGTGGCGCATATGAATGTGTGTGAGGAGAACCTGCGGACCGTGCGGGAGGTCATCCTGAAGGTCCTGGCCGGGGCCGGAGTCGAAGAGGAGGCGGCGGAGTCGGCGCGGCTGGTGGCGTCCGAGCTGATCGGGAACGCGGTGCGGGCCTGCGGGGACTGGGCGCCGGTGGTGGTCGAGGTCGAGCTGGACACCGCCGGGATCTGGGTCAAGGTGCACGACCCAAACCCCGCCCGGCTGCCCGTCCGCTCCCGGACGGCACCCGGCGACGACCAGGCCGAAGGCGGGCGCGGACTCTGGCTGCTGGACGCCCTCGCCCCCGGCTGGGACGTCGCCCTCACCCCGATCGGCAAGCAGGTCCGCTGCCTGGTCCCCGCACCGCAGACCGTCCGTGTGAAGATCGCCGAAGCCGATCCCCGGGTACCCGATCCGACAGACGCCTGAGCGTTCAGTCCAACCGACGCCGGTCCACGGGTGACCGGCCCGGCCGATGCCTGAGCTTTCCACCCGGCCGAACCCCGCCGCAGGCCGGACGTGCCAGACGCGGGAGTGCCCTGTCCAGTCGAACCCGGTCCGCGGGTCCCGGATGTGGCCGCTGCGCAAGCATTCAATCCAGCCGAGGATTCCCGGGCGTGGCCGACGCGGGAGCGGTCAGTCCAGGAGTAGGCCCAGGTAGTACTCGTTGACCCGGCGGTCGCCGACGTCCAGGGCGGATCGGCGCAGGCCCTCAACCTGGAAGCCGCAGGACAGGTAGAGCCCGAGCGCGCGGCGGTTGTGCTCCATGACGGTCAGCTCCAGCCGGCCCATCCCCCGGGCCCGGGCCTCGGCCACGGCGGCGCGGAACAGCGCCTTCCCCAGCCCTTGCCCCTGGTAGGCGGCCCGCACGCCCGCCACCACGTGGCCGGTCCGGCGCGCCCGGGCGTAGGGCAGCACCGACACGTCCACGTAGCCGGCGGCCAGGCCGTCCACCACGGCGACCACGACGTACGACGGCCCGGCGGCCAGCCGGGAGGCCAGCCGTTCGACGTCGGCCCGCCGCTCCCCCGGCTGGACCAGCATGAACTCCGTCTCCCCGTCCAGCGCCAGTTGCAGGTCCAGCAGCGCGGGAGCATCTTGCGGAATCGCCAGCCGGATGAGTGGTTCGGTGCTCGTCACCGCCACAGCCTTCCACGCGTCTGACCCAGACTCCTGGTCGTCGACCTTTTGCGATTATCTACTCCCAATGCCGACACTTTCCACCAGAGTGCAATCTCCGGCAAAATTCACCGAATGCCGCAAATGACTTAATATATCCACAATGAACGCCCTGACACCGTTTTGGCAAGCACCGCCTTCCGTTTTACCCGGCCATTAAGATCGCCCCTATGCAACCCGAGAGGTGGAGGTTGTTTTGGTCGATTTTTCGGATTGGCGCGGACTGGTGGGAGGACGCACCGACGACTATGCCCACCTTGAGCTTGTCGCCGTCCTCGACTCCAGCGTCCATAGCTGGGCCAGCCCTTTTCGAGCCATAGCCAGCGACGGGAACGACTACTTCGTGAAGACTCTGGAGTCGTGCCGGCGAGAGTGGGCACGCGGGTCACTTGCCATCGAGTACGTCGTCAGCCAGGTGGGCGGGCTGATCGGGGCACCGGTGTGCGGAAGTGCACTGATCCGCATTCCGGAAGAGTTCCGAGGGGAGCGCATCAGTCGCGGCGTCAGCCTTGTTCCCGGCATCGCGCACGCAAGTAGGGCCCTGGAGCGTGCCGAGGAGCACCGAGATCACCTGGCGTACCGAAGTCTCGATCACAATCGAATTCGCCATGTTGGCGTGTACGCTCTGTACGACTGGTGTTATGGGGATGACCCACAGTGGCTCTATGACGTAGATGCTGATCGAACGATCTACTCACATGATCACGGTTTGTACTTACCGCCTAATCATGGAGTGATCGATGCCGCGGTCTTGCGACAGGCGGTGGATGAGCCGAATGTGCTCCTCGACCCGCCTGACGGGCTGGATCGGAGGGCCGTCGCGACCGTGGCGGCTGCTCTTGAAACAGTAGAACGTGAAATGCTCGCCACTGTCCTCCGTCGCGTACCGGCCTCGTGGCCGGTGAGCGACGAGGCACTGGCCACCCTCGGGTGGTTTCTGGAACACCGAGCACCGGCCACGGCCCACCGGCTTCGAGCGCTGACCTGAAGGAGGGTGTCTCCAGTGAGCAAGTACATGTACTCGATCGTCCGCTGTCTCCCTGACCCCCGCACCGGTGAGTTCGTCAACGTCGGCGCGATCGCTGGTGACCCTGCTGCCGGTGACTGGGCGGTACGGCGCCTGAGCAACACCGAGAGAATCAAGAGGTTTGCATCACCCGCGGCGATCGACGTGGCGGATCGCTTCCTCGTGCGAGTGAGCAGTGAGATCGCAGAAGCGCGAGAGGTACTGGAAGCAGAAGGCACTCACCCCTTGGGTGAAGGCTGGCTCAGCGGGCTCCATCACGACCATCGGAACATCGTGCAGCTCAGCCCGCCGACGCCGATCGTAGCGGGGCATGCGGAAGCGGCCCTGGATGTCATCTTCCGTCACATGATCATCGATCCGGCAAGCCAGCCGCGCCAGGTCACCGTCGGCAAGGACCGGGTGGTCCAAGATCTTCGCAAGGCCTACCAGGAGGCCGCGATCCCGGCCCACTTCTTGCGTCCCCGGGCTGAGGTCTTCATCGGCGACAAGCTGCATTCGATGATCGATATCGCCATCGCCAACGGCCGAACGGTGCAATTGGCACAAGGCTGGTCGTTCAGGGTGACAGGCGTAGAGCGGCTGGTTACTCAGGTCAAAGCATGGGGGTTCGCCTTGGAGCGTCTCCGCACTGGTGATCAAGGACGCCTCGTCGATGCACTTGGACGTTTGAGCGAGATCTCCAGCAACGTCGATCTACGGGTAGTGATCGCAACTCCTGAGACGGCTCAGCAAGAAGCGGCCTATGAGGAGGCTCATCAGGTCTTCCGGGCGTTGAGGGCCCAGGTCCACTCCGTCGAAGAGGTCAGCGCCGTGAGCGCCCAAGCGGTGAATCTCCTGCACCGGTCTACCTGACCGGATGAGCTCTCGAGCTGGTTGCACAGTGCCCAGAACAACATGTTTGGAAGCGGAACTCCAGGTAGGGCGGCCCGGTGGTCAGGTGGGTGACGCGCCGCTGCCGGTCCGCCGGGGCGACGTGTCGTTCAATGAGCCGCCGGTCGGCCAGGACGGGAACAACGTTGCGCGGGTCGACGGCGACCAGGCGGCTGAGGAAGACCTGGTCGCGTGTGAAGAGTCGGCCTGGGGGTCAGTGGCCTGAGCTCTCGTAGCGGCGTAGGCCCAGGTTGAAGATCTTGAGGGCGGCCAGCCAGGCGAGGGCGGCGACCAGCGGGGTGCCCAGGCCGAGCCAGGCCTGGCCGCCGCGGCCGAGCAGCCAGGCGGCCGGGTAGAAGGCGGTGAAGGCGAACGGCAGCGCGGTGGTGAGCAGCAGCCGGATGCCGAGACCGTAGATGCCGATCGGGTAGCGGCCCAGCTCGCCGACCCGCAGCACGGTGATCGCGAAGACGAACGGCGAGCGCACCCAGAACGCCGCCGAGTTGCCGATGACCAGCAGTGCCAGCCGCAGCGCGATCGCGCTCGCCAGCAGCACCAGGCCGACGAGCACCGTGCCGGGCGTCCAGGCGACGTCGACGTGCGCGACGGCCCAGCCGAACATGGCCAGCGAGGCGAGCGTGTCGCCGACCCCGTTGAACCCCATGCTCCGGCTCAGCACCTGAAGCAGCGGGGAGTAGGGCCGGGTGAGCAGGTAGTCGAACCGGCCTTCGTGGATCAGCCGGCCCAGGTTCCAGATGCCGTCGGCGAAGATCGGCAGCACGCCGGCCACGATGCCGAACAGCGAGTAGATGAGCACCATCTCGGGGAACGTCCAGCCGGCCAGGGTGGGCACCTTGGCGAACACCACGCCGAGGAAGACCAGGCCGAGCGACTGGGTGACGATGCCGGCGCCGATGAGGATCCAGAAGTCGGCGACGTACTCCATGATGCCGCGGATCACCGCGCCGAGGCAGCGGCGGTAGAGGCGCAGGTCACGGAGCAGGGCGGCCGTCACTGCGTCAGCCTCCGTGGATGGTGATCTGGCGGGACGCGCCGCGGAAGGCGAACCGGGCGAGGTACCAGAGCGCGACGGCCCAGCCGGCCTGGATCGCGATGAGCAGGCCGGGGTTCGGAGCCTTGCCGAGGTAGATGAGCGCGGGGGTGGAGGTGAGGCCGGCGAACGGCAGCACCGCGGCGGCCGACTGCAGCCAGCCGGGCATCATCGCCAGCGGGACGATCGCCCCGGACAGCACCGCGGCGACGCCGTCGCGGGCCCAGACGACGCCGTGGTGGTTCTCGGTCCAGAAGACCAGCATCGTGGTCAGGAAGGTGATGCCGAACCGGATCGGCAGCACGAAGGCCAGGCTGGCGGCGAACAGCCACCCGTCGGCCGGGCCGGGCATCGGGCCGGCCAGCAGCACGAAGACGCCGCTGACCACGGCGATGAACACGATCTCCAGCCCGAGGCCGCCGCAGTTCTGCGCGAAGAAGACCTTCTGGGTGTCGATCGGTTTGACCAGGTCCAGGGCGACCTGGCCGTCGCGGATCCGGTTGGCCAGCACCCAGTCGCCGACCAGGGTGCCGATGAGCCCGGTGGCGAATCCGACCAGCAAGTAGGCCTTCATCTCCGGCAGGTCGAACCCGCCGATGGACGCGCCGCCGGCCAGCAGGGCGGTCCACAGCGCGGTGGTGGCCAGCAGCTGGAAGCAGCTGCCGGCGATGCCGAGGGCGTAGGCGCCGCGGTAGGCGAGGACCGACCGGGCGGTGACCCGGGCGATCGCCAGGTACACCTTCACCGGCCCGCCTCCCCGGCGGCGTGGCGGTACGCGGTCACCGGCTCGCCTCCTCGGCGGGATCGACGTCGCCGGCGGCACCGGTGACGTCCTCGGCACCGGGGACGCCGGCGGCGCGGGCATCGGCGGCACCGGCGGCATACGCGGCACGAGCACTGGCGGCATGAGTGCCGGCGGGGTGCGCACTGGTGGGGGAAGCACTGGGCGGGTGAGCGCCCGCGGCGTCGGCGGGCCCGGGGGTGATGTTCAGCTCGCCGGCGTAGACGCGGCGGACGACGTCCTCGATGGCGGGCTCGTCGATGCGGACCTCGACGACCTCGGCGAGCTGGGCGACGCCGGTCAGGACGGCGCCGGCGGTGAGCAGCGACTTGTCGAAGGAGATGGTGAACTCGCCGTGCGCCTCGCCGGGGGTGACGGCGGCGGCCGGGAAGCGGGCGGCCAGGTCGGCGGCGGTTATCGGGGTGCCGAGTTGCAGATGGACGCGGCGTTCGCGGGCGTAGCGGTCCTTCACCTCGGCCAGCCCGCCGTCGTAGATGATCTTCCCATCGTCGATGATGACGATGCGCTCGCAGGTGCCCTCGATGTCGGCGAGGTCGTGGGTGGTCAGCATGATCGTGGTGCCCTCGGCGCGCAGCTGCCGCAGGAAGTCGCGGACCCGGTCCTTGACCGCGATGTCCAGGCCGATGGTGGGTTCGTCCAGGTAGACGATCTTCGGCTGGTGCAGCAGGGCGCAGGCGAGGTCGGCGCGCATCCGCTGGCCGAGGGACAGCTTGCGGGTCACCACCGGGAGCAGCGCGCCCAGGTCCAGCACCTCGTCGAACCGGTCGAGCTGCCGCTGGTAATCGGTGGGCGAGATGTCGTACATGTCGCGCAGCAGGGCCAAGGACTCGCGGACCGGGAGGTCCCACCACAGCTGGGTGCGCTGGCCGAACAGCACGCCGATCTGCCGGGCGTTGGCCTGCCGGTCGCGGTGCGGGACGATGCCGCCGACCCGGACCTCGCCGCCGGTGGGCTCGACGATGCCGGTCAGCAGCTTGATCGTGGTGGATTTGCCGGCGCCGTTCGGGCCGACGTAGGCGAGTGCCTCACCGGGCTCGATCGAAAGATCGATTGCGTCGACCGCGGTCATCGTGGTGAATCGGCGGCGCAGCAGATGCTTCATGGACCCGCGCAGTCCGGGTTCCTTGTCCGGACGGCGAAAGATCTTGGTGAGCGCTCGCGCTTCGACCAGCTTCACGCCGTTGATCTTGCCAGGTCAGGACGGATCTTCCCACCGATTTTCCCGTCGGCGGCGGCAACCCTCCTGACCTGGCCGTTCGAGCAGACAGCCGGATTGACCCGATGAATATTCTGCGAGAAATCGATAACTTTCATAGAGATAGCAGGCGCCAGCGGCGCACTTACGGGGATAATCGGCCATCTGAGGGCGGAAGGAAGGTTCGTGGTGGAGGACGCGGAACGTCGCGGGTTTCCCGGTATCAACACCAGCGTGCCGAACCTCGCCCGGATGACCGACTACTTACTGGGCGGTAAGGACAACTTCGCCGCCGACCGCCTCTTCGCCAAGCGGCTGCTCGCCATCGCGCCGGAGATCAACACGATGGCGCACGACGTTCGCGACTTCGTCGGGCGGGTGGTGCGCTTCCTGGCCGGCGAGGGCATCACGCAGTTCGTCAACGTGGCGTCCTGGCTGCCCACCCAGCGCAACACCCACGAGATCGCCCAGGAGGTCGTCCCGGACGCCCGGGTGGTCTACGTGGACGACGACCCGGTGGTGCTGGCGCACGCGCGGGCGCTGCTGGCCCGCGACGAGCACACCGGGGTGGTGAAGGGGTCGATCCTGCGGCCGGCCGAGCTGCTGGAGAGCCCGGAGATGCGGCGGTTCATCGACTTCGACCGGCCGGTGGGCATGCTCATCCCCACCCGGCTGATGTACACCCCCGACAGCCACGAGCCGTACAAGGCGGTGGCGCAGGTCCGCGACCGGCTGGCCCCGGGCAGCTTCCTCGCCATGGGCCACACCGCCTACGATTCCCGGCCCGAGCTGGTCGCGCCGATGGTCGAGCTGTTCCGCCAGATGCTGCCGGACACCGACGAGCTGCCGCGCACCGTCGAGCAGGTCCGGCGGTTCTTCGCCGGCACCGAGCTGGTGGAGCCGGGGGTGGTCTACATCCGCAAGTGGCGGCCGGACCACGTGGAGAACACCACCGAGGCGCAGCGGGTGTGGATCGTCGGCGGGGTCGGCCGCGTCCGCTGACCGGCGGCGGGCAGGGGAAGCTTGCCGAGTTGTGCCAGAAATGATGACTTTCAGAGTGATAGTCCCGCTGGTTAAGTGTGGTTGACGGGATAATCACCACCATCGGGGGATCGGCGAAGGAGGCCCGGGATGAGCGACGCGGAGCGGCGGGAAGCGCCCGGGCTGAGTGCCAACGTCCCGAACATCGCGCGGTTGAGCGACTACCTGCTGGGCGGCAAGGACAACTTCGCCGCCGACCGGGCATTCGCCAAGCACCTGCTGCGGATCGCCCCCGAGGTGCACACCATGGCGGTGGACACCCGGGCGTTCCTGGAACGGGTGGTGCGCCACCTGGCCGGCGAGGGCATCCGGCAGTTCGTCAACGTGGCCTCCGGGCTGCCGACCCAGCGCAACACCCACGAGATCGCCCAGGAGCTCGTCCCGGACGCCCGGGTGGTGTACGTCGACGACGACCCGGTGGTGCTGTCGCACGCGCGCGCCATCCTGGCCCGGGACGAGAACACCGGGGTGGTCAAGGGCTCGATCCTGCGGCCGGCCGAGATGCTCGCCGACCCCGAGATGCTGCGCCTGATCGACTTCACCCGGCCGGTGGGTGTGGTGATCCCGGCCCGGCTGCAGTACATCCCGGACGCCGAGGAGCCGTACAAGGCGGTGGCCTTCGTGCGGGACCACATCGCCTCCGGCAGCTTCCTGGCGATCGGGCACGCGGCCTTCGACACGCGGCCGGAGCTGGTGGCGCCGGTGATCGAGCTGTTCCGGCAGATGATCCCGCAGGCCGACGGGGCGATCCGCGGCCAGGAGAAGATCCGGCGGTTCTTCGACGGCACCGAGCTGGTCGATCCGGGCCTGGTGTACATCCGCAAGTGGCGGCCGGAGCGCTCGGAGAGCCTCACCCAGGCGCAGCGCGTCTGGATCGTCGGCGGGGTCGGCCGGGTGCCCTGAGCCGGCCGGCTCAGGACTGGTAGGCGTCATAGCCGAGCTTGGCCGCGACGGCCAGGCCGCAGACGGCGGCCAGGATCCGCAGGCTCTGCCCGGGCATCCGCCGGACGATCATCGGGCCCAGCCGCCCGCCGAGCAGGAACCCGGCGCCCAGCGGCGCGACGGCGCCCCAGTCCACCGGGCCGAAGAACGCGAAGCCGACGGCGGCGACCGCGTTGGCGAAGGCGGCGACGACGTTCTTGACCGCGTTGACCCGGGCCAGCGAGCGGTCCAGCGCGGTGGCGAGCACGGCGAGCATGATGATCCCGCCGGCCGCGCCGAAGTACCCGGTGTAGATCGAGACGCCGAAGACGGCGGCGCGCAGCGGGCGGCCGTTCTCCCCGCCGAGGCCGGCCTGTCCGGGACGCGGCTCGCGCAGCAGCAGGAGCAGCGACGCCGCCGCGATCAGCCACGGGGCGATCACCTCGAACGCCCGGGCCGGGGTGACCAGCAGCAGGGCCGCGCCGACGGCGCCGCCGAGCGCGGTCGCGACGCCGAGCCGCCGGATGAGCGGGCCCTGGCCGACGAGCTCGGGCCGGGAGCCGGCCGCGGCGCCCATCCCGGTGAACAGCAGCGCGATGGTGTTGGTGACGTTCGCGGTGAGCGGTGGCAGGCCGAAGGCCAGCAGCGCCGGGTACGACACGATCGACGCCAGGCTCACCACCGTACTGACCACCCCGGCCGCCACGCCGACCGCGACCAGACCTAGTACCTCGGTGAACACACCCAGCACTCAACCACAGCCGCCGGAACCCGGTTCGGCCGCCTCCCCGGTGGAGACGGGGCGAATGCCCGGTATGCGAAAGGATGGGGCCGGCGGCGTGCCCATCCGGGGGCCGGGCCGCGGAAGGGACGGGTGGCCATGCAGAGGAATCCACTGGGGTCCACCGGGCTCGCGGTGACGCCGCTGTGCGCCGGGGCGAGCGTGCTCGGCGGCGGCGGCCAGGAGGTGTTCGGCTACCGGGTGGACGCCGAGCAGGCGGTGGCCACCCTGCTGGAGGTCTTCGACAGCGAGCTCAACTTCCTGGACACCTCCAACGAGTACGGCGACGGGGAGAGCGAGCGGCGGATCGGCGCGGCGATCCGCGCCCACGGCGGGCTGCCGCCGGGGTTCGTGCTGGCCACCAAGGTCGATCCGGATCCGGTGACCGGCGACTTCTCCGGCGACCGGGTCCGGACGTCGGTGGCCGAGAGCCTGGAGCGGCTCGGCGTGACCCGCGTCCCGCTGCTCTACTTCCACGACCCGGAGCGGATCGACTTCGACCAGGCCATGGCGCCCGGCGGGGCGGTCGAGGCGCTGATCGCGCTGCGCGCGGAGGGCGTGGTCGGGCACCTGGGCGTCGCGGGCGGGCCGGTCGATCTGCTCCGCCGGTACCTCGGCACCGGCGCCTTCGAAGTGGTGATCACCCACAACCGGTTCACCCTGGTCGACCGGTCCGCCGGCCCGTTGCTGGACGACGCGGCCGCCCGCGGCGTCGCCGTGGTGAACGCGGCCCCGTACGGGGGCGGCATGCTGGTCAAGGGCCCGGATGCCCAGCCGCGGTACGCCTACCGGCTCGCCAGCGACGCCACCCGCGACCGGGTACGGGCCATGGCGGAGGCGTGCGAGGCACACGGCGTCCCGCTGGCCGCGGCGGCGCTGCAGTGGTCGATGCGCGACGAGCGGATCGCCTCCACGATCGTCGGCTTCTCGGCGCCCGGCCGGGTGTCGCGCACCCTGGAACTGGCCCGGTGGCCGATCCCGGACGAGCTGTGGCCGGCGCTGGCGCGCTCGGCCGCCCCCGAGGAGGACTGGCTGCACTGACGGGGCCGTCCGGCGGACCGTCACCGGACGTCGAACGTGAACTCACCGGCCCGCGGGCACGCGGCCGGGTCGCCCCGGCCGGCGGTGCGCCGCACCGGATGGCGAGCGCGGGGTTCATCGGCGGGCGCGCGGTCACCGGACGTCCGGCTCGGCGAGCAGGGCGTGACCGAGCTGGTCGGCGGCCCAGCGCTGCCAGGCGGTCACCGGCCAGCCGCACTCGCCGGTCATCACCAGGAACAGGTCGGGCGACAGCAGGCCGACGGTGATCTCGGTGGCCCGGCGCCGGGACAGGCCGCGGCGCAGGGCGTGCCGGGCGGCCAGGATGGCGACGAACGCGCCGTGCGCGGTGTGCCGCTGCTCGGTGTTCGCCGCCCACTGGGCGGCCATGTCGGCGTCGCCGGCCGCGGCGTCCCGGACCACCGCGAGCACCGGGGCGACCCGGGCCAGGATCTCGCCGCTCACCCGCGTCCAGCCCTGGACGGCGGCCCGCGCGTCCGGCGCCTCGCGCAGCGCGGCGAAGAAGGGCCGGTCGAGCAGCGGGACCGGCTCATCGTCGCCCGCCGAGGCGACGTCCACCACGTGCTTGAGCAGCGCGCTCTTGTTGCCGTACTGGAAGTAGACCGTCTGCACCGAGACTCCGGCGGCGTCCGCGACGTCCTGGAAGGTCGTCCCGGTGTATCCGCGGGCGACGAAGAGCCCCCGGGCGGCCGCCACGATGCGCGCCCTGGTCTGCGCCGACCGGCGCCGCGCCCCCTTGACCTCCGGCATGGATTTAAAGTACCACTTTAAAGTACGACTTTAAATCAGGAGGTCTGATGGCCGCGCTGCGCGGGTTCCACCACGTCAAGTTGCCGGTCTCCGATCTCCGGGCGAGCATCGACTGGTACCGGCGCGTGCTGCGCCTGGACGTCGCGATCGAGTTCGTCGAGGAGGGCGTGCTGCGCGGGGTCGCGATGGCCGACCCCGGCGGGACCCTGCTGATCGCGTTGCGCGAGGACGCCGGCCGCGCCGCCGGGCTGCGCGGCTTCGACCCGCTCGCCCTGGGCGTTCCCCGGCTGGACGACCTGAAGGAATGGGCCGCCCACCTGGACGCGGCCGGAGTCACCCACTCCGGGATCGCCGCGGGCAGCGCCGGCCGGCTCATCGCCGGCCTCACCGACCCGGACGGGATCGAGATCCGGCTCTACACCATGGAGAAGGGCGAATGACCGTACTGCACCTGCCGGCCGGCGCCGGGCCGGCCCACCGGTTCCTCGGCACCACGATGACCGTGAAGGCGGGCGGCCGGGAGACCGGCCGGGCGCTCACCCTCATCGAACAGGAGTGCCCGCCGGGATTCGCCACGCCCTCCCACGTGCACCACCACGACGACGAGGCCTTCTACGTGCTGGCCGGCGTGCTGCACGCGTACGGGGACGACGGCGTGCGGGAGGCGGGGCCGGGGTCGTTCCTGGTGCTCCCCCGCGGGCGCCCGCACGCGCTGGCGAACCGGCAGGACGTGCCGCTGCGCCTGCTGCAGCTGACCTGGCCGGCCGGTTTCGAGCACTTCGTCACCGAGGTCGCCGCCCTGGGCGCCGGACCGGCGGACCCGGCCCGGCTGGCGGAGGTGGCCGCCCGGCACGGCTACCAGATCACCGGCCCGCCGCCGGCCTGACGGCGCCGGCGGCCGGACGGTCGGACCCGGCGGCGGCCAGCCGGGCGGCGGCGGGCAGCACGGTGCCGAGCGGGGCGTCGACGGTGAGCGTGGCGTGATCGTCGCCCCGGGTCGGCCCCTGGTTCACGATGGCCACCGGGATGTCCAGCTTCGCGGCGTGCAGCACGAACCGGCGGCCGGACATGACGGTCAGCGACGACCCCAGCACCAGCAGGGCGCGGGAGCGCTCGACCATGGCGTAACAGTCGCGGACCCGGGCGGGCGGCACGGTCTCGCCGAAGAAGACCACGTCCGGCTTCAGCACGCCGTCGCAGGACCGGCAGCCGACGACCCGGAAGCCGTCGATCGCCGCCTCCGGCAGGTCGACGTCGCCGTCCGGGTTGATCGCGATGGCCCGGGCGTCGAACCCCGGGTTGGCCGCGCGCAGCCGCGCGTCCAGCTCCTCGCGGGAGGTGATCTCCCGGCAGTCCAGGCAGACGACGTCGCGCAGGCCGCCGTGCAGCTCGATCACCTCGCGGGCGCCGCCCTCCTGGTGCAGACCGTCGACGTTCTGCGTCACGATGCCGGCCAGCAGCCCGCACCGCTCCAGCTCGGCGACCGCGCGGTGACCGGCGTTCGGCGCGGCCCGGGCCATCGACCGCCAGCCGAGGTGGCTGCGCGCCCAGTAGCGCCGGCGGGCCGCCTCGGCGCCGACGAACGTCTGGTAGGTCATCGGGGTGTGCCGGCGCAGCGACCCGCTGGGCCCGCGGTAGTCGGGGATGCCGGACTCGGTGGACAGGCCCGCCCCGCTGAGCACCATCACGCCGCCCCCGGCCAGGAGGCCCGCCAGCATGCTCGTGCCGTCGCTCACCCTTCCATGCTGCCTCACCCCCCGCCATGCCCGGACCGGCCGGGCATCACGGCAGAAACCGACGGCCACTCGCGACGCAGCGGCCGGCACGTCCCTGGCCGGGAGACGGGCGGCACCTTGACACGGGTGCCCGCCGATCGCTCACATATCGGCCCGCCAGAACTCCACAGTCACCCCGAAATAGGTTCAATAGCTAATAGCCACCCCCGATAACCACGAGCCGGACAACGAGGGAATCAACCGAGATAACCGCGACGGTGATTGACAGCGACGTCGATCCATGTGACATTAAGGCGGCTCTGAATCACGCGGGAGAATGGGTGCCGATGAACGGACCGTGGGAGGCGGATGCCGGAACCGGGTTTCTCCGCAGGCTCGGCAGGTCGATGAAGGAACTCGGCGAAACCGCCAACACCGATGGATGTCCCGACATCTGGGAGCTGGAGAACGGGGATATCGCGGTGGTGGGCCGGGACGTCACCGCGGCCTACGCGGGACGGCTGCCGGCCGATGTCACCATTCGTTCCGACGAGCGGCTGGTCATGATTCCCCGGCGTCTCCTGGCGTCCGCCAAACCGGACATCCCCGATGCTTGAGAAGCTGCACCGGCTGCCGGCGGCCGAGTCGCTGGACCTCGCCGGTTACCGCAGTGACTTCCAGCGGCACTTCTGGACGGCCGACGTCACCTGGAAGCTGGAACGGCGACTGACCTTCCGGGAGCCCTACACACCGAGTTGGTCGGCCATGGCGCAAGGCGACTGGGCGAGATCGCTGAGCCTCGCCGCGGGCATGCGCGCCGAACGGGCCGAGCATCAACGAGAACTCGACCGCCACGGCATCATCCAGCGGCGTATCCGTTTCGTCTGTAATCCGCCGACCCCGTACCTGCAGTGGGAACTACAGCTTCTGTTCCATTGGGCCGAGCTGGGAGAGCAGATCCGGGTCCTGCCCGTCGAGGCCGCCGAGGCCCTGGAGGGGGACGCGGTCCTGCCCGAGGTCGTGATCCTCGGCGACCGGCGTCCGGACCCCGTCATGTACGAGATCGGCTACACCGACGGGCTGCTGTCCGGTGCACGCCGTTTCGATGATCTCGACGTCATCGAATCATGCCGGAACGAGATCAGGGAGCTGTGGGAGCGCGGCGGTGATCTGCTGCCGTACTTTCACCGGGAGATCCAGAATCTTCCCCCGCCGCCGCCTCAGGGGGTATGAAAGGCGGCATGGCCGCCAGGAAATCTTCGCAGCGAAGCTCCACGAAGCATTACCAACCTGACCACAGCCCGACATCTCGTGGTGCTTTTGACCATCCCGCTGGTACTCACCGCGACGGCGTTGGTGGTGCTGTCGCCCTTGGCCATTGATGCGATCGACGATGGCGGCCAATGGTCTCGTCGCAGCGAGATAGGCCAGACATACGGAGCAGCGGCCGCCCTCCTGTCCGTGCTGGCGCTGGCCGCGATCGCCTTCTCGCTGGTGCTTCAGGCGCGTGAAGTCAAACTGGCCAGGGAACAGGCCTCCCGGGCCACCCATAATGAGCTGATCACGATGGCGCTGAACGACCCGGACTATCGTGAATGCTGGGGAGTCTTCAGTACCGAACGCGACGAGAGGTCGATCCGCCAGCAGCTGTACACGAACCTCGTCGTTTCCTACTGGCAGACCCGATTCGAGCTGGGCACCTTCTCCGAGACCCACTTACGGCACGGTGCGGCGACCGTCTTCTCCGCCCGGCCGGGACGGGTGTTCTGGCGGGACGCCCGGGAGGCACGGATCAGGACTTCACAGACCCGCAAGGCGCGACGATTCCACTCGATCCTCGACGAGGAGTACCAGAAGTCCCTGGCGACCATGCCCACCCTCGAAGCCGCACCGGTCCACCGGAGGACCGCCCGGCTGGCCGGCCTGCTGCGGGGCATCGCGGATCGGCTGGAAGGGGCCGGGATGAGGAATGGGTGAGGTGCGCGGCACCGAGGGGGGCCGCGCACCGGGGTGGGACGGTCACGACGGTTACATGGCCTTGCCCATGGACTGGCGGATCACGTCCCGGGTGCGGTCCATCACCGCGTCCGGGGTGCCCAGACGCGGGTCGGTGAGCGTGATCGCCTGGGCGGCGGCCTTGATGGCCTCGGCCATGGCGCGCCGGTCGGCGTCGCTGCTCTCCTTGACCAGCCTCGGGAACTCCTCGCGCTCCTCGGCCTCGATGTGCTGGAGCATCGCCGAGCGCAGCCGCTTGAAATCGGCCATGAAGCTACGGCTGTCGGTGCCGGCGGCCATCATCCCGGTGAGCATGACCTTGGCGTCGTCCTCCTCGCGCATGCGCGCCTGGACGATGCGGTCGCCGCCCTTGACCCGGTCCCGGACGAACGGGTGCACGACCTCCTCCTCGGCGGCCTCGTGCATGCAGAGCATGCGGGCCAGCCGCATGAACGCCTCGTCCCGGCGCGCGCCGGAGGCCTTGTCCACCTCGGTGAACATCTCCTTGATCATGTCGTGGTGCCGGCGCAGCACCGACACGACGTCATCGGTGTGGAGCTGGTCCATCTTCTGTGTCTGAGCCATCATCACTCCTTCCACCTGCGCCGATACCCTGCGTCACCGCCGGGAGAACTCGACATAGGACACGATCAGGAAGACTCCTGGACATTTGCCCTTAAGTCCGCATCAGGGGGGTCACCCCAGAACCCGCGCCGTCCCGGGATCGCCGGGCCGGAGTGGGTACGAAAGCGCCATGTCGGCCGACAAGCTGGACACCTACCGGCGCAAGCGCGACCCCGCCCGCACCCCCGAGCCGGTCCCCGCCGCCGGACCGCTGCCCTCCGGCGGGAACGACACGTTCGTGATCCAGGAGCACCACGCCCGCCGGCTGCACTGGGACCTGCGGCTGGAGCGGGACGGGGTGCTGGTGTCGTGGGCGATCCCCAAGGGCCTGCCGCTGGACCCGAAGACCAACCACCTGGCCGTGCACACCGAGGACCACCCGCTGGAGTACGCCACGTTCGAGGGCGAGATCGCGCCGGGCGAGTACGGCGGCGGGCTGATGCTCATCTGGGATCGCGGCACGTACCAGACCGAGAAGTGGACCGACCGCGAGGTCAAGGTGGTCATGAACGGCTCCCGGGCCACCGGCCGCTACGTGCTGTTCCCGCTGGACGCCAAGAACTGGATGATCCACCGGATGGACCCGCCGCCCCCGCCGAGGTGGCCGCCGGTCGCCGAGGTGCGGCCGATGCGCCCCGCCGAACGCCGCCGGATACCCCGCGACCCGGGCGCATACGGGTTCGAGTTCGACTTCGGCGGCCGGCGCGCCCTGGCGGAGGTGCGGGACGGCAGGGCCTGGTTCTACGCCGAGGACGGCACCGAGATCCCGGCCGGCGAGCACCCCGGCCTGGAGTCGCCCGGCCGAGGGCTGCCCGACCTGCCCATCCTGTTCGACGGCCAGCTCACCGGGGTGGGCGACACCCTGGCCTACATGGTGTTCGACGTGCTGCGGCTGAACACCGGCGACCTGACCGGCCGGACCTACCAGGACCGGCGCCGCACGCTGGACCACCTCAAGCTGCGCGGGCCGCACTGGCAGACCACCCCGTGGTTCCCCGGGGACGGCGAGGCGATGCTGGCGGTGGCCCGGGAGCGCGGGCTGCCCGCCGTGTTCGCCCGCCGGCTGGACGGCACCTACCGGCCGGGAGGCTCCACCCCCGACTGGCTGCGCATTCCGGTTCCGGACGCGGACTGACCGGCCCGGCGGGCACCGGCCGCCCGCGGGACCGTGGCCCGGCGTCCCGGGTCAGGTGCGATCCCGCTCCAGGGCCGGCCGGGCGCCCCGCGACCGACCGTGCCGGAGCGGGCGGAAGATTATTCAATGGCATTACCGAAGAATCCCGGAGTTGAAAGTTTCACCGCCGCCCGGCCGCGCGTGCTGAGCTCGCCATTTCGCTGACCTGCGGCGCCATCTCGGCTTTCCATGGTAAGACGCCCATTTGTTCACCCATTACTTGACGGGGCGATCGGCGCTTCTTAGCGTCTGAACCGCCCGCGGCGGCGATCGCGGTCACCGAGGCGACGGTCCGGCCGGCGATCCGCGGCCGGCGGCCGAGTCGCCCTCGGAGGTCCCGAATGATCCGCCATGACCGTACTCGCGACAGCCGGCCGGTGAAATCGATGAAACGTTTCAAACGGCTGGACGGGACGCTGCAGCCGGGCGAACATCGGGGTCCGGCCGGCCCGCCGGTTGTTAGCGTTAACAGAGAGGTGTCCATGGACAGGCTCCTTCACCCTCCGGCACGGCCGGCCCGCCCGCCCGCCGCGCGGGCCGTCACGCTGCTCGTCGTGGCCCTGCTGGCGTGCTGCCAGTCCCTCGTCCTCGCCGCACCCGCCAGGGCGGCGACGATCGACCCGAACGCCTCGTACGTGCTGGTGAACCGGAACAGCGGCAAGGCGCTGGACGTGTACGAAATGGCCACCGCCGACAACGCCCCGCTGGTGCAGTGGTCCCGCAACGACGGCGCCTGGCAGCAATGGCAGTTCATCGACTCCGGCGGCGGCTACTACCGGCTGAAGTCCCGGCACAGCGGCAAGGTGGTCGACATCTCCGGCCGGTCCACCGCCGACGGCGCCAACGTCATCCAGTACACCGACAAGAACGGCACCAACCAGCAGTTCCGGGTGGTCGACACCGACAACGGCCACATCAAGCTGATCAACCGCAACAGCGGCAAGGCCCTGGAGGTGTGGGAGTGGTCCACCGCCGACGGCGGCCGCATCTCCCAGTACACCGACCTCAACGGCGCCAACCAGCAGTGGCAGCTCGTCAAGCTCGGCGGCGGCACCCCGACCCCCTCCCCCACCGGCGGCCCCACCACGCCGCCGCCGAGCTATCCCAACCCAGGGGTGGTCAACGGTGACGTCCTGGCGCACGACCCGGAGGTGACCAAGCGGCCGGACGGCGGCTACCTGCTCGCGTACACCGGGGACGGCATCCGGTTGAAGACCTCCACCGACAGGACCACCTGGCGCGACGCCGGCGCCGCATTCTCCGGCGCGGTCACCTGGGCCCACTCCTACACGGGCGGCGGCAACACCCTGTGGGCACCGGACATCACCTACGTCAACGGCAAGTACTACATGTACTACGCGGCCAGCACGTTCGGCTCCAACCATTCGGGCATCTTCCTGGCCACCAGCACGACCGGCGCGGCCGGCTCGTGGAGCGACCAGGGCCTGGTCATCGAGTCGCGAACCTCCGACAACTGGAACGCCATCGACCCGAACCTGATCATCGACGACCAGGGCCGCTGGTGGCTGGACTTCGGCTCCTTCTGGTCCGGCATCAAGATGATCCAGCTGGACCCGGCGACCGGAAAGCGGCTGAACACCACGATCCTCAGCATCTCCGGCCGAAACGGCGGCGCCACCGAGGCGCCGTTCATCTACCGGCACGGCGGCTACTACTACCAGTTCGTCTCGTTCGACCTGTGCTGCAAGGGCGCGTCCAGCACCTACCGCGTCATGGTGGGCCGCGCCACCTCGGTGACCGGCCCGTACGTGGACCGGAACGGGACCGCGATGACCTCCGGAGGCGGAACGCAGGTCCTGGCCGGCCATGGGAGCATCCACGGCCCCGGTCACCAGGCGGTCCTCGCCGACACCGACGGCGACGTCCTCTTCTACCACTGGTACGCCGACGACGGCTCCGCTCGCCTCGGCATCAACAAGCTCGGCTGGGACGGCGCGGGCTGGCCCTTCGTCTACTGAGCCCGCGTACCCGGCCTCCCGAGCCGGGTACCGGTGTCGCGCCGGCCGCCCGCGCCAGGGCGCCGGCGTACCCGGCGGTCGAATCCGTGGCCCGTCCCGCTCACCGGTCCGTGCCCACTCTTCCCAAGGAGATCGATGTCCCCCCTCCGCAGGGCATTCACCCTCGTCCCCGCCCGTCGCGGCCGTCGCCCGGCCGTACCTGCTCCGGCGGCCGGCCGCCGCGCCGGTACGGTCCGGCGGGCCGCCGTGGCGGCGGCCGTCCCGCTCGCCGCCGCCGCGTTCACCGCGGTGCCGGCCCAGGCCGCGGCCGGGTGCGCGGTGACCTACACGACCAGTGACTGGGCGGGCGGGTTCACCGCGAGCATCACCATCCAGAACCTGGGCGACGCCGTCAACGGCTGGACCCTCGGCTTCACCTTCTCCGACAGCGGCCAGAAGGTGGGCGACGGCTGGTCGGCCACCTACCGGCAGAGCGGGCAGAACGTCACGGCCACCGACGTCGGGTACAACGCGGCCATCGCCACCGGCGCGTCGGTCTCCATCGGCTTCAACGGCACCTGGTCGGGCGCCAACCCCAAGCCCACGTCCTTCACCCTCAACGGCGTCACCTGCACCGGCGCAACCACCTCGCCCACCCCGACCCCCACCCCCAGCGCGACACCCACGCCGACGGCCACCCCGACGCCGACCCCGACGCCCACGCCCACCCCGTCGAGCGGGACTCCGACGGTGGCCGCGGACGGGTCGGGCCGGTACCGCACGGTGCAGGCGGCGATCGACGCCGTGCCGGCGAACAACACCGGCCGGGTGGTGATCACCATCAAGGCCGGCACCTACCGGGAGATCGTCACGATCCCGGCGACCAAGCCGTACATCACGCTGCAGGGCCTCGGCGCGTCGGCGCGGGACGTGGTGATCGTCAACAACCACTACGCGGGCGGGAACGGCGGCACCTTCAACAGCGCCACCGCGTTCGTGACCGGCCACGACGCCGCGCTGACCAACCTGACGATCTCCAACGACTACGTAGAGAACTCCACCACCGTCGACCAGCAGGCCGTCGCGCTGAACCTCAACGCCGACCGGGCGGTCCTGTCGAACGTGCGGCTGCTCGGCGACCAGGACACCTTCCTGATCAACGACTCCGCCCGCACCTACGTCAAGAGCTCCTACATCGAGGGCACCGTCGACTTCATCTTCGGCGGCGGCACCGCGGTGCTCGACGACTGCGACATCTACGAGAAGCGCAGCAGCGGCGCCCCGCTCACCGCCGCCCGGACCGCCGCCGGCAAGACCTACGGCTTCCTCATCTACCGCTCCCGGATCACCGGCGCGACGGCGAACACCACCCAGCTGGGCCGGCCCTGGGGGGCCGCCGCCCAGGTGCTGTTCCGGGAGTCCACTCTCAGCTCGACCATCAAGACCGCGCAGCCTTGGACCGACATGTCCGGCAACTCATGGAAGAACGCCCGCTTCTTCGAGTACAAGAACACCGGCGCAGGCGCGGGCACCAACGCCAACCGGCCACAGCTGAGCGATTCCCAGGCCGCGAACTACACCCCGCAGAAGTATCTCGCCGGCTCCGACGGGTGGCGGCCGGCCGGCTGATCCCGCCGGGCCACCGCGACCGGACCGGCCGACCCCGCCGGGCCGCTTGCGGCCGGCCGACCCCGCCAGCCCGGTGGGGCCTGGCCGCCGGTCGCCCGCGCCGCGACCGGCGGCCTGGGGTCCGGGGCGGACCGGCCGGCCGTGGCGGACCGCCGGTTCACCGGCCCGCCACGGCGGCCGGCGTGGCCTCGTCGCGAAAAGGGCGAGGCCCCGCCGGTCGGTGCGGGTCGCCGGCGCTAGCCGATGTACTGGGCGAGCTGCACCAGGTTGCCGCAGGTGTCGTCGAGCACCACCGTGATCACCGGGCCCATCTCCGTGGGCTGCTGGGCGAACTCCACGCCGAGCCCGCGCAGCCGCTCGTACTCGGCCCGGACGTCGTCCACCATGAACGCGGCGGCCGGGATGCCATCGGCGACCAGCGCCTTCTTGAACGGCTTGGCCGCCGGGTGCTCGTCCGGCTCCAGCAGCAGCTCGGTGCCGTCCGGGTCCTGCGGGGACACCACGGTGAGCCACCGGTGCTCACCGATGGGGATGTCGTGCTTCTGCTGGAACCCGAGGACCTCGGTGTAGAACCGCCGCGCCTTTTCCTGGTCGTCGACCATCACGTTCGTCAGGTGGATCTTCATGTGCCGTCCCTTCCGCCGGAGCCGGCGCCGTCGCCGTCGTCCGTCCCGGCCTTGCTGAGCCACCGCGCCACGATCGGTTCGAGCGGCGCGGTGTTGATGTGGTGGAACTTGTAGCGGCCCTCGCGGCGCGTCTCGACCAGGCCGGCGGCCTGCAGCACGTCGAGGTGCTGCGAGATCGCCTGCCGCGACGAGCCGAGCCCGTGCCTGGCCGACAGGCGCCCGCAGATCTCGAAGAGGGTCTGCCCGTTACGCTCGGTCAGCTCGTCGAGGATCGCGCGGCGCGTCGGGTCGGCCAGGGCCTTGAACACGTCAGCCACGTGGCGATACGTTATGCAAGTAGCTACTTGCCTGTCAACAGCGGCCCGCCGCCGGTCACCGGCACCGGGCCGGCCCGTACCGGCCACGGCCCTAGGCTTCCCCTGAAGATCCACCACTGCCGACCCGACCGGAGGTCCCCATGTCCGCCGAAACCCCCGCCCCGCCCGCGCCGGCCTCGCTCGCCGAGGTGCGCGCGCGGATCGACGAGGTGGACGGGCGGCTCACCGCGCTGCTCGCCGAGCGGCAGCGCCTGGTCCGGGCCGCCGCCACGTTCAAGACCGACGAGCGGGCGGTGCGGGCGCCGGACCGCGTCGCCCAGGTGGTCGCCGCCGCCCGGGACCGCGCCGCGGCGGCCGGCCTGTCACCGGAGGTGGCCGAGGCGGTGTGGCGGGCGATGATCGGCGCGTTCATCGAATACGAGCTGGCCGAGCACCGCCGCGACGGCTGACGCCGCCCGCCCGGTTTCTCCGTCGAATACCGAGAAATCGACTGATGTCCACATTCTGGATGGCCGGATCGGGCCGTACCGGCGATGACCAGCCTTGATGTGTGACACGCACCATTCCCTTCCGCGGCGCATTTCACATGCTGTTCATAAACGGGCAACAGCCGGGAAACGCCCGGTTGACAACCTCGGCGTTGCTGACACGCATCGCGTCCGGGCCCAGTGCGCGGAATGCGCCAACCTGGCACCGAAGGGGACTTACGTGACGTACAAGGCCGAGTACCTCTGGATCGATGGCACCGAGCCGACCGCGCGGCTGCGCTCGAAGACCAAGATCCTTGCTGACGGAGCCGAACTGCCGATCTGGGGCTTCGACGGGTCCAGCACCAACCAGGCACCGGGCAAGGCGTCCGACTGCGTGCTCAAGCCGGTCTTCAGCTGCCCCGACCCGATCCGCGGCGGCGACAACGTGCTGGTGCTCTGCGAGGTGCTGCTGACCGACATGACGCCGCACCCCAGCAACACGCGGGCCAAGCTCACCCCGGTCGCCGAGCGCTTCGCCGCCCAGGACTCGTGGTTCGGCATCGAGCAGGAGTACACCTTCTTCCAGGACGGCCGCCCGCTCGGCTTCCCGGTCGGCGGCTTCCCGGCGCCGCAGGGCTTCTACTACTGCGGGGTCGGTGCCGACGAGGTGTACGGCCGGGAGATCGTCGAGAAGCACCTGGACGCCTGCCTGGCCGCCGGGCTGGCCATCTCCGGCATCAACGCCGAGGTCATGCCCGGCCAGTGGGAGTTCCAGGTCGGCCCGGCCGGCCCGGTCGAGGTGGCCGACCACCTGTGGGTCGCCCGCTGGCTGCTGTACCGCATCGCCGAGGACTTCGGGGTGTCCGCCACCCTGGACCCCAAGCCGGTCAAGGGCGACTGGAACGGCGCCGGCGCGCACACCAACTTCTCCACCAAGGCGATGCGCGAGGGCTACGACCCGATCATCACCGCCTGCGAGGCGCTCGGCCGCAAGGCCGCCGAGCACATCGAGGGCTACGGCTCGGACATCCAGCACCGGCTCACCGGCATGCACGAGACCGCCCCGTGGAGCGAGTACAGCTACGGCGTGTCGAACCGGGGCGCCTCGGTGCGCATCCCGTGGCAAGTCGAGGTGGACAAGCACGGTTACATCGAGGACCGCCGGCCGAACGCCAACTGCGACCCCTACGTGGTCACCCGGCTGATCGTCGACACCTGCTGCGAGGCCCTGGAGCAGGCCGGCCAGGTCTGACCCCGCTCCCTGAGTCCCCGGCCGATGGCGCCGTGGCGGTGACCGTGCCCTCCCGGGCCGGTCGCCCGCCGCGGCGCCATCGCCTTTTCGCCGTACGGCGGCCCGGGTGCCGCCGCCACCGGTACGGCGCGCCCGGTGAAAAATTCCCGGGACACCCACCGGCCGGTCAGCGAAACCCCAGCTCAGGGGCGGGACGGCGGTGTCGAGAAATCTTGCCGGCAGCCGATCAGGCGCCGGTCGTTGAACGGCGTTTCCGCAGGTCAGCCCGGTATGTGAACGTCCCTTTCACGTTTGCCAACCGGCGGAGCCGGGGCGGAGGATAAGGGCTCGATCACCGACGAACCCACCCCGGCCGGGGCTTCTTCGGCATGCCCGCACTCCCATCCGACCAGGAGGAACGATGATCCATGCCCGGGGGCTGACCCGGCGGTTCAAAATCAAAGGTGGTGACGTCGCGGCCGTCCGCGGCCTCGACCTGGACGTGCCGGCGGGCCAGACGGTGGCCTTCCTCGGCCCGAACGGCGCCGGGAAGTCCACCAGCCTGCGCATGCTGACCACCCTGCTGGCCCCGACCTCGGGGACGGCGGTGGTGGCCGGTCGCGACGTGACGGCGGACCCGGCCGGGGTGCGCGCCCGCATCGGCTACGTGGGGCAGAAGAACGGCGCCGGCGACGGGTTCCGGGCCCGCGACGAGCTGATCACCCAGGGCTGCTGCTACGGGCTGAGCCGCGCCCATGCCCGGCGGCGGGCCGACGAGGTGCTCGAACTGCTCGATCTGCTGCCGCTGGCCCGCCGCACGCCCGGCACGCTGTCCGGCGGGCAGCGGCGGCGCCTGGACATCGCCCTCGGGCTGGTGCACCGGCCCGGGCTGATCTTCCTGGACGAGCCGTCCACCGGGCTGGACCCGCAGAGCCGGGCCGACGTCTGGCGGCACGTCCTGCGGCTGCGCACCGAGTACGACACCACGATCTTCTTCACCACGCACTACCTGGAGGAGGCCGACACCATGGCCGAGCGCGTCGTGATCATCGACCACGGCCGGGTCATCGCCGACGGCACCGCCGACCGGCTGAAGGACGAGCTGGCCGGCGACCGGCTGGCCGTCACCCCGGCCGAGGCGGCCGGGGTGACCAGGGCCGCCGAGGTGGCCGCGCGGCTGGCCGGCGCGGCGGAGGTGACGGTGACCGGCGGCACCGTCGGGGTCAGGGTGCCGGACGCCCGGACCGCGATGCCGGAGTATCTGCGCGCGCTGGACGCGGCCGGGGTGCCGGCCGCGTCGGCGGAGATGACCCGGCCGACGCTGGACGATGTGTTCCTCAGCCTGACCGGCCGCACGCTGCGCGAGAGCGACGACGCCCGGCCGCCCGCCGACGACGCCCCCGGCACTCCGGCGGAGACGCCGACGCGGTCGGCCTCGGACGCGCCACCGACCGGCCGGGGCGGGCCGGTGGACCCGGCCGGTGGCCGGGCACCTGATGCCTCAGGTGACGCGGACACCTCCGGTACGGCGGCCGGGCGGGGTGCGCGATGACCACCTTCCATCGGGACGTCTGGACGGTGTTCGTCCGGGAGATCACCCCGGTGCTGCGGCAGCCGATGACCCTGCTGTTCAACATGGTCCAGCCGCTGCTGTTCCTCTTCGTGTTCGGCTCGCTGCTGGCGGGCACCGGCGGCCCCGGCGGCGCTCCGGGGGGCGGGTCGCCGTGGCAGTGGTTCGTGCCGGGCATCCTGGTGATGATGTGCCTGTCCGGGCCGCTGCTGGCCGGCTGGACCATGCTCACCGAGCTGATCGGCGGCGCCATGGAGCGGATGCTGGTGTCGCCGCTGAACCGCACCGCGATCCTGGTGGGGCGGACCCTCAAGGAGTTCGCGGTGCTGCTGGCCCAGGCGGTGCTGATCATCGTGATGGCGGTGCCGCTCGGCTTCGACCTGCGCCCGGCGGGCGTGCTGGCCGGCCTGCTGGTGCTGGTGCTGTTCGGGGTCGGCCTCGGCGCGCTGTCGTACGTGCTCGCCATCGCCTCCCACCCCGGCGGCGACCTGTTCTGGGCGGTCACCCAGTTCCTGATGTTCCCGCTGCTGCTGCTGTCGGGAGTGCTGCTGCCGCTGGACGCCGGCCCCGGCTGGCTGCGGGCGGCCGCCACGCTCAACCCGGTGTACTACCTGGTCGAGGCGGAACGGGCGCTGTTCGACGCCCGGTTCGCCGACCCCGCGGTGCCGCCCGGCCTGCTCGCGGCCGCCGCCGTCGCCGCCATCGGCCTGATCCTCGGCAATCGCGCCATCCGCCGCGCCATCTGACCACCCCCGCGCGCGCGAAGCCGGCCGTCCAGCCGGTGCGCGCCCCTCCCGGGCCGGTTCGGGCGCCGGCTGAAGGGCGCCCGAACCCGCGCGTGCGGAGCACGCGCCAAAAAGCACAGTCAGGAGACCGGGCCGGCGGAGGGGATGGAGGTGGCGCTGCGCACCACGTGGTCGACCAGGCCGTACTCGCGGGCCTCCTCGGCGGTGAACCAGCGGTCGTGGTCGAAGTCGGTCTCGATCTGCGCCACGGGCTGGCCGGTGTGCCCGGCGATGCGCTCGGCCATCACCTTCTTGGTGTAGAGCATGTTCTCCGCCTGGATCTTGATGTCCGCGGCGGTGCCGCCGATGCCGCCGGAGGGCTGGTGCATCATGATGCGGGCGTGCGGCAGCGAGTACCGCTTCCCGGGCGCGCCGGCGCACAGCAGGAACTGGCCCATCGACGCGGCCAGCCCGATGCCGACGGTCGCCACGTCGTTCGGGACGAATTGCATGATGTCGTAGAGGGCGAGCCCGGCGGAGACCGAGCCGCCCGGCGAATTGACGTAAAGGAAGATGTCGCGCTCGGGGTCCTCGGCGGACAGCAGCAGCAGCTCGCCGCAGAGCCGGTTGGCGATCTCGTCGTCGACCTCCTGGCCGAGGAAGACGATGCGCCGGCGCAGCAGCCGCTGTGCCACCGGCTCGATCATGCCCGGTGGCGGCACCGCCTCCACCTGCGGAGCCCGCGCCTGGTCCGCACCCTGGACGGCACCTTGGACGGCATGGGTGAACGGGTCGTGGAACGGACGCCCCGTGGGGTTCATGGTCACCTGCTCCCTGCCGGCGGTGGGCCGGCATTCGCACCGCGACCCGACCGGCCGCGATTCCATTAACGCTGCCAGAAAACCCGACCGGGCGGACTGCCATTTCACCCATGGCCGATTTATTCGCACAGCGTAATACGCTTAACGCGTATTACGCCCAAAAAGAATTCCCTTGACTTCGGCTCCCAGAATTGGATTTCCGCCGCCGGGCCGGGTGGACGCGTCACGGACGACCGCGGCTAGACGGCCTCGGCGGGCGCGGGGTTGTCGTAGGTGACGGTGAGGGCGCCGCCGGCCTCGCCGACCCGGATGACGGCGCCGTCGCGGACGTCCCCGGCGATCAGCGCCCGGCCGATCCGGGTCTCCACCTCGCGGGCGATGAAGCGGCGCAGCGGGCGGGCGCCGTAGACCGGGTCGAACCCCTGCCCGGCGATGTGCCGCAGCGCGTCGCCGGTGATCTCCAGGGTCATGCCGCGCCCGGCCAGCCGCTCCCGCACCTCGCCGAACATCAGCGAGACGATGCTCTCGATCTCCGGCTCGGTGAGCGGCTTGAAGACCACGATCTCGTCCACCCGGTTCAGGAACTCCGGGCGGAACCGGCCGCGCAGCTCGCCGAGCACCCGCTCCCGGGCGGCCGGCTCGATCTCGCCGCCCGGGGTGACCCCCTCGATGAGGTACTGCGACCCGATGTTCGAGGTCATGATGATCACGGTGTTGCGGAAGTCGACCGTGCGGCCCTGCGCGTCGGTGAGCCGCCCGTCGTCCAGCACCTGCAGCAGCGCGTTGAACACGTCCGGGTGCGCCTTCTCGATCTCGTCGAACAGCACGACCGAGTACGGCCTGCGGCGCACCGCCTCGGTGAGCTGGCCGCCCTCCTCGAAGCCGACGTACCCGGGCGGCGCGCCGAGCAGCCGGCTGACGGTGTGCCGCTCCTGGTACTCGCTCATGTCGATCCGGACCATGTTGTCCTCGGTGTCGAACAGCGCCGCGGCCAGCGCCTTGGCCAGCTCGGTCTTGCCCACCCCGGTCGGGCCCAGGAAGATGAACGAGCCGATCGGCCGGCGCGGGTCCTTGATGCCGGCCCGGGCGCGGATGATCGCGTCCACCACCGCGCGCACCGCGTCGTCCTGGCCGACGACCCGCTCGTGCAGCACCTCGTCCAGGCGCAGCAGCTTCTGCCGCTCGCCCTCGCGCAGCCGGCTGATCGGGATGCCCGTCCACCGGGAGACGATCGCGGCGATCTCCTCCTCGGTGACGACCTCGCGCAGCAGCCGGTGGCCGCCCTGCTTGGCGGCGAGCTGCTCCTCGGCGGCGGCCAGCCGGCGCTCAAGGTCCGGCAGCCGGCCGTGGGTCAGCTCGGCCGCCCGGTTCAGGTCGTACCCGCGCTCGGCCTCGGCGGCCTCGCGGCGCACCGCCTCGATCTCCTGGCGCAGTTGCTGGGCCTTCTTCACCGCGTGCCGCTCGGCCTCCCACTGGGCGCGCATGGCATCGGCCTCGGCGCGCAGCCCGGCCAGCTCGGCGCGCAACGTCTCCAGGCGCTGGACGCTCGCCGGGTCGTCCTCCTTGGACAGCGCCGCGTCCTCGATCTCCAGCCGGGTCACCCGCCGGGTCAGCCCGTCCAGCTCGGCCGGCATCGAGTCGATCTCGGTGCGCAGCATCGCGCACGCCTCGTCGACCAGGTCGATCGCCTTGTCCGGCAGGAACCGGTCGGTGATGTACCGGTGGCTGAGGACCACCGCGGCGACCAGCGCCTGGTCCTGGATCCGCACGCCGTGGAACACCTCCAGCCGCTCGCGCAGCCCGCGCAGGATGGAGATCGCGTCCTCCACCGACGGCTCGTCCACGAAGACCGGCTGGAAGCGGCGTTCCAGCGCGGCGTCCTTCTCGATGTGCTTGCGGTACTCGCCGACCGTGGTGGCGCCGATCATGTGCAGCTCGCCGCGGGCCAGCATCGGCTTGAGCATGTTCCCGGCATCCATCGCGCCCTCGGCCGCGCCCGCGCCGACCACGGTGTGCAGCTCGTCGACGAACAGCAGGATGCGCCCCTCGGCCGCCTTGACCTCGGTCAGCACCGCCTTGAGCCGCTCCTCGAACTCGCCGCGGTACTTGGCGCCCGCGATGAGCGCGCCCATGTCCAGGCCGAAGACGATCCGGTCCTTCAGCCCTTCGGGGACGTCGCCGGCCGCGATCCGCTGGGCCAGGCCCTCCACGATGGCGGTCTTGCCGACGCCAGGGTCGCCGATCAGGACCGGGTTGTTCTTGGTCTTGCGGGACAGGATCTGCACGACCCGGCGGATCTCGGCGTCCCGGCCGATGACCGGGTCCAGCCGGCCGGCCCGGGCCGCGGCGACCAGGTCCATGCCGTACTTGTCCAGCGCCTCGTAGGCGCCCTCGGGGGTGGCCGAGGTGACCCGCTGGTTGCCGCGGATCCGGGCCAGCACCTCCATCAGGCGCTCGCGGGTGAGGCCCTGCCCGCGCAGCAGCCGGCCGGCGGCGCTGTCCACGCCCTCGCCGGCCAGGGTGAGCAGCAGGTGCTCCACCGAGACGTAGTCGTCCCGCAGCCGTTCGGCCTCCCGCCCGGCCGCCTCCAGCGCCCGCGACAGCCGCCCGGTGACGTACACCTGGCCGGGCGCGACGCCCGGGCCGCTGACCTTGGGCCGCCGGTCCAGCTCTGCCTGGAGCTCCTGGCGCAGCTTCTCGGGGTCGCCCCCGGCGGCCGAGACGGTCCGCGGGACCAGCCCGTCCGCCTGGTCGAGCAGGGCCAGCAGCAGGTGCTCGCCGTCGACCTCGGGGTGCCCGCGGCGGACCGCCTCGGCCTGCGCCTCGTGCATCGCCTCCTGCGACTTGTGCGTCAGTCGGTTGGGGTCCACGGTCAGGCTCCCGTCGATCGCGGGCGGCGCCGCAGCGCCGCCTCCAGTTCGGAGATCCGGTCCAGCAGGTCGATCACCACGCCGAGCGCCGCGTAGTTGAGGGCCAGGCCGGCGTGCAGGCGCTCGATCCGGCCGAGCAGGACGAGTTGCGCGGGCGGGAAGCGCAGGTCCTCGCCCGCGATGGGCTCCAGCAGGCCGAGCGCCACCAGGCGCCGGACGTGGTCGGGATGCAGCCCGCCGGCCGCGGCGAACGCCTCCAGTCCGATGCCGGGCAGCCGGACCAGCGCGGTCGTGGTGGTCCGGGTCATCGCGGTCCCCTTCCCGGCGTCTCCCGCGCCCATCACGTCTCCCGGCGCGGGTCGAAGGACGAGACCTCGGCCAGCCGCTCGTACAGCCGGCGCTCCTCGCCGGCCGGCGCGCGCGGGACCATGATCCGCACCTCGGCGTACAGGTCGCCGTGCCCGCCGCGCGGCCCGGGCAGCCCGCGGCCGCGCAGCCGCAGCCGGCGCCCGGTGGAGGTGCCGGGCGGCACCTTGACGGTGGCCGTGCCGCCCGGGGTGGTGATCGGCACGGCGGCGCCGAGCGCGGCCTCCCAGGGCGCCAGCGGCAGCGGCAGGTGGATGTCGGTGCCCTCCACCCGGTACCGCGGGTCGTCGATCCGCACCACCAGGTACAGGTCGCCGGGCCGGCCGCCGTCCATGCCCTGGCCGCCCTGCCCGGCCAGCCGGATGCGCCGGCCCTCGGTGGCGCCGGCCGGAATGGTCACCTCCAGGGTGCGGGTGCCCTGCGGGCCCTGCAGGGTGAGGGTGCGGCGGCCGCCGTGGTAGGCCTCGTCCACGGTTAGGGCGATCTCGGCCTCCTGGTCGGCGCCGGGCATCGGGCCGCGGGCCCGGCCGCGGCCGGCCCGGCCGCCGAAGATGCCGCCGAGCAGGTCGGACAGGTCGACGTTCACGCCGCCTTCGGCGTAGTGGTACCCCGGCCCGCCGGCCCGGGCGCCCGCCCCGGCGCGGGCGCGGGACCAGGCGTCCGGGTCCACGTCCGGTGGCACCGAGCGCCATTCGGGGCCGAAGGCGTCGTAGCGGCGCCGGTCCGCCGGGTCCGACAGCACGTCGTAGGCCTCCGAGACGTCCTTGAACCGCTCCTCGGCGGCCGGGTCCTTGTTGACGTCCGGGTGGTATTTGCGGGCGAGCTTGCGGTAGGCGCGCTGGATCTCCTCCTGGCTCGCCGTCCTCGGCACGCCGAGCACCTGGTAGTAGTCGCCCGCCGCCATGGCCGCCTCAGTCCGGGCTGGTGGAGACGATCACCGCGGCCGGGCGGAGCTGGGCGCCGGGGTCGCCGTAGCCGGGCCGGACCACCTCGACGACCGTGCCGGGCGGGACGCCGGGGTCGGCCCGGGTGCCCACCGCCTCGTGCGCCGCCGGGTCGAACGGCACGCCGGTCTCGTCGTGGCGCGGGTGGCCGAGCCGGGCCAGCAGCGCCACCGCCTGGTCGCGCACCGCCCGCACGCCCTCGACCATCGCGCCCGGGTCGGCGCCGGCGTGCCGCAAGGCCAGGTCGAGGTTGTCCACCACCGGCAGCCATTCGCGCAGCAGGCGGACCCGCTCGTCGCCGCGGGCGCGCTCGATGTCGCGGGCCAGGCGCTTGCGGACATTGTCCAACTCGGCGACCGAGCGCAGCCAGCGGTCCTCCAGGCCGGCGATCTTCTCGATGAGCTCGTCCACCGCCGCGCCGGTCCCCTCGTCCGCCTCGATGGTCTCCGCCGTAGGGTCCGGCGGCACGGCCGCGGCGTCATGCCCGGGCCCGGCCATGTCCATGGGGCCGGGCTCCGGCGGACCGGCGGGTCCGGCCGCGCTCCGGGGCCGCCGGTCGGGTCGATGGCCGCGCATGTCAGTCCGAGCTGGTGAACTCGGCGTCGATCACGTCGTCCCCGCCGCCCGGCGCGCCGGTCGGCTCCTCCCGCGGGGCGGCGGCGCCCAGGCCGTGGTAGACCTGCTGGAGCTCGGAGGTGAGGTCGCGCAGCCGCTCGACCGGCGCCTCCTCGCGGACGGCCTGCCGGGCGTCGCCGACGAGCTGCTCGGCGCGGGCCTTCTCGTGCACCGCCGCCCGCTCGCCGAGCTCGGCGAGCCGGCGTTCCACCTGGTAGGCGGCCGAGTCCAGCTCGTTGCGCGCGTCGATCGCCTCGCGGATGCGGGCGTCCTCGCCGCGGTGCCGCTCGGCGTCCTGCACCATCCGCTCGATCTCCGACCTGTCGAGGTTGGAGCTCTCGCTGATCGTGATGCGCTGCTCGCCGCCGGTGTCCTTGTCGCGGGCGGTGACGTTGAGGATGCCGTTGGCGTCCACGTCGAAGGTGACCTCGATCTGCGGCGCGCCGCGCGGGGCCGGGCGGATGTTCTCCAGCCGGAACCGGCCCAGCGCGCGGTTGTCGGCGGCCCGCTCGCGCTCGCCCTGCAGGACGACCACGTCGACGGCCTGCTGCTCGTCCTCGGCGGTGCTGAACGTCTCGGTGCGGCGGGCCGGGATGGTGGTGTTGCGGTCCAGGATCCTGGTCATCACCCCGCCGAGCGTCTCGATGCCCAGCGACAGCGGGGTGACGTCCAGCAGCAGGACGTCCTTGACCTCGCCCTTGAGCACGCCGGCCTGGATGGCGGCGCCGTCGGCCACCACCTCGTCGGGGTTGACCGTCATGTTGGGCTCCTTGCCGCCGGTGAGCCGCCGGACGGCCTCCTGCACGGCCGGGATGCGGGTGGAGCCGCCGACCAGGATGACCTCGTCCAGGTCGGCCGCCGACAGCTTGGCGTCCTCCATCGCCTGGCGCACCGGCCCCATGGTGCGGTCCACCAGGTCGCGGGTGATCTCGTCGAAGGTGGCGCGCCGCAGGGTGGTGTTGAGGTGCTTGGGGCCGGCCGCGTCGGCGGTGACGAACGGCAGGCTGATGGTGGCCTGGGTGACCGAGGAGAGTTCCACCTTGGCCTTCTCGGCGGCCTCGAACAGCCGCTGCAGGGCCTGGGGGTCGCGGCGCAGGTCGATGCCCTCCTGCCGCTGGAACTCCTCGGCCAGGTGGTCGACGATCCGCCGGTCGAAGTCGTCGCCGCCCAGGTGGGTGTCGCCGGCGGTGGCCCGGACCTCGATGACGCCGTCCCCGATGTCCAGCACGCTGACGTCGAAGGTGCCGCCGCCGAGGTCGAAGACCAGCACCGTCTCGCTGCCCTTCTTCTCCAGCCCGTAGGCCAGCGCGGCGGCGGTCGGCTCGTTGATGATCCGCATGACCTCCAGGCCGGCGATCCGCCCGGCGTCCCGGGTGGCGTGCCGCTGGGCGTCGTTGAAGTAGGCGGGGACGGTGATCACCGCCTCGGTGATCTTCTCGCCGAGGAACCGGGACGCGTCGGCGACGAGCTTGCGCAGGATGAGCGCGGAGATCTCCTCCGGCGCGTACATCTTGCCGCGCACGTCGAAGCGGACGGCGCCGTCCGGGCCGGGGACCACGTCGAAGGAGACGGCGTTCATCTCGCTGCCGACCTCGTCGTAGCGCCGGCCGATGAACCGCTTGACCGAGTAGACGGTGCCCTTGGGGTTGAGGATGGCCTGCCGCCGGGCGAGCTGGCCGACCAGCCGTTCCCCCGATTCGGTGAACGCGACCACCGAGGGGGTGGTGCGCTGCCCTTCGGCGTTCGGGATCACCACCGGCTGGCCGCCCTCGGTGGTGGCGATCACGGAGTTCGTGGTGCCCAGATCGATGCCGACTGCCTTCGCCATCACTGACCTCCCCCTGGCCGCGCGCCCCCCTGCGCGCCGCGGGCGGGGTGGCCGGGGGCGCCGGGGGCGCCGGGCCCCCGCCCGGCCGCCGCGCCGTGGCTTGCGGCCACCCTTCCGTCTCACAGTACTCAGCGAGAAGAAAGGCCAGGTCAGCAGGCGGCAACCGGGAGGAAGAGCGAGCGCGGTCAGGCGGAGCGGTCAGGCGGAGGTACGGGCCAGGGTGAGCGGGGCGCGGAAGGCGGCCCAGACGAGCTTGCCCGGCCCGCCGAGGACCTGCCAACCCCAGGCGGTGCTGACGCTCTCGACCAGGTACAGGCCGCGGCCGGACTCGGCGAGGTCGGCGGCGCGGGTGAGGACCGGCGGCCGGGCGGCCGGGTCGTACACCGCGCACACCACGTGCGCGGCCCGGTGCAGCAGGCGGATCCTGGTCGCCTGGCCGGCGTGCCGCATGGCGTTGGTGACCAGCTCGGAGACCACCAGCCGCGCGTCGCAGGCGAGCTCGCCCAGGCCCCAGTCCTCCAGCGCGGCGACGGTGAAGTCGCGGGCGGTCTTGATCGACGTCGCGGCGCGGCCGAGCACCGGCAGTTCCCGGCCGGCCGGCCGCCACTGGTCGTGCTCGATCGCACCCGGCAGCCACCAGGGAGGCTCGCCCCGTACCACGGTCTGCCGTCGTGCCAGGTGTGCGGTCATCGAGATCCTCACTGCGTCGGGCCGTCACCCGGTCGGAACAAGACGTGCGACGATCAATACTGGGCCACCGGCACGTACGGATGCAAGAACGCTTGCACGTGCAGATGACATTTTTTCCCGCCGAAACGTGATAATTAGGCATTTAGTACGACATGGGAGTGAGGGTGACCCGGTTCCCGGCACCGGGTTGTGCGATCCCCGGGGGGAAATGAGAGACTGTCGGCTTAATCCCCCCGTCCCAGGGAGCACCAATGTTTTCCGCGCTCGGGCAGGACGAGACGCCAGAGGCAGGTGTCGTCGCCTCCTTCACGCGTGGCGGCCCCACGGCGCTGCGCATCCTCCTCGGAGCCCAGCTCCGCAGGTTGCGCCAGGCCAGGAACATCACCCGCGAGCAGGCCGGCGACGCCATCCGCGCGTCGCACGCCAAGATCAGCCGGTTGGAGCTCGGCCGGGTGGGCTTCAAGACCCGGGACGTCGCCGACCTGCTCACCCTGTACGGGGTGGTGGACGACGCCGAGCGCAGCACCTTCCTGGCGCTGGCCGAGCAGGCCAAGGCCCCGGGCTGGTGGCACAAGTACGGCGACCTGCTGCCGTCCTGGTTCGAGCTGTACGTGGGGCTGGAGGAGGCCGCCTCGGTCATCCGCACCTACGAGATCCAGTTCGTGCCCGGCCTGGTGCAGACCGACGAGTACGCCCGCGCCGTGATCATGCTCGGCCACGGCGACGCGCCGGAGGAGGAGATCGACCGGCGCATCGCGCTGCGGATGACCCGCCAGCGGCGGGTCACCTCCGCCGACGGCCCGCGGCTGTGGGCGCTGGTGGACGAGGCGGCGCTGCGCCGCCCGCTCGGCGGCCCCGGCGTCATGCGCGCCCAGGTCGAGCGGCTGCTGGACCTCACCAGGTCGCCCGGCATCACCCTGCAGGTCGTCCCGTTCGGTCAGGGCGGGCACGCCGCGGCCGGCGGGCCGTTCACCATCCTGCGGTTCGACGAGCAGGAGATCCCCGACGTCGTCTACATGGAGCAGCTCACCAGCGCGCTCTACCTGGACAAGCGCGAGGAGACCGACCCGTACATGAAGGTGATGGACCGCCTGTGCGTCGAGGCGGCGACCGTCACCGAGACCCGCCGGTTCCTGGACGATCTCCGCAAGGAATTCTGACCCCACCAGGGGCGGCACGGAAACCGTCCCCTGGGCTGCATACCGGGCCACCTGCCGGGCACGGGCCTGGAACGAGAGAAAACGCAGCTCAGAGGGAGTGGACGAAATGCTACAGGGCAAGACGATCGCCTTCCTGGTGGCCCCGGAGGGCATCGAGCAGGTGGAGCTGACCGAGCCCTGGAAGGCCGTGGAGCAGGCCGGGGGCACCCCCCGGCTGATCTCGACCCAGCCGGGCAAGGCGCAGGCCTTCAACCACCTCGACAAGGCCGACACCTTCGACATCGACGCCACCGCCGACCAGGTGAGCGCCGGCGAGTTCGACGGCCTGGTGCTGCCGGGCGGGGTGGCCAACCCCGACAACCTGCGGATGGACGAGAACGCCGTCCGGTTCGCCCGGAGCTTCTTCGACGCGGGCAAGCCGGTCGCGGCCATCTGCCACGCGCCGTGGACGCTCATCGAGGCCGGCGTGGTGGGCGACCGCGCGCTGACCTCCTGGCCGAGCCTGCGGACCGACCTCACCAACGCGGGCGCCTCCTGGACCGACCAGGAGGTCATGGTCTGCACCAACGGGCCGAACACCCTGATCACCAGCCGCAAGCCCGACGACCTCAAGGCCTTCTGCCAGGCCCTGGTGGAGAACTTCGGCGGCTGACCGCGCACGACCCATCCGGCCCGGACGCTCTCGCGCCCGGGCCGCGGCGCGGACGGGGGCTACGGATGGAACCTCGGCGTCGAGTCGCGGCATGATCTGCTCGGCGATCCAGGCCGGTCGCGATGAAGCTACCCGGCGGCATCCGGCGGCATCGGAGCGGCCCCCACCTCATCGGTTCGACGCCGGCGGTGGTGCGAGCGGACGCGGGCGCGGTTGCCGCAGGCGGCGCTGTCGCACCAGCGCCGGTCCGCACGGGTGGTGACGAAGAGCTTCAGGCAGTGCTGCTCCTGGCAGGCCCCCAGTGGGGGGCCGGTCAGCAGCAGGCCGAGCGCGGCGTGGGCGAGGTGCCGCGCGATCAGTGTGGCCGGCGCGGTGCCCGGTGGAACGGCGAGCGTGGCGTGACCTGCCTGCCAGTGGAGTTCCAGGCCCGTGCCCAAGCGGATGAGGTCGAGCAGTCGCACGGCCGCCCCCGGCTCGGCCGGGGCCCGGCCGGTGGTGGCGTGCAGGAGGAGTTGCACGTCGTCTCGGGTCGTCCGCACGAGGAGCAGGCCACCGGCGTCGACGGCGTGACCCGCCGCCCGGATGCCCGGCCACTCGTCCAGCCAGGCCCGCCACTGCGGAAGGGTGGCGATCCGGTCGCGCTGGGCGGATGATCGGGTGTTCGCGAACGAGATCGCGACGGGCTCAGCCGGCATCGTGCCGCTCGGCCGATCGCAGCACGTTGCGGCCGGTCGTGCCGTCCGCCCAGGTGTACTCCTCGACCAGCAGGATCCCTCCCCCGGCGTCCGGCTCCACACGCATGGTGGCGGTGCCAGTGTGCAACCGGCCGTCGACGCCGAGCTGGCTGTAAGCGGCGCTTACCCGATCGTTTTCGCGCCGGCCGACCAGGCGCCCTTGGACGATCCCGCCGCCGGCGTAGCCGGCCTCGACGAGACCGTCGCGCTCGTGGAACTCGAAGAAGGTGTCGCGGGACACCGCGCTCGCGGGGGAGGTGCTCACCACTTCGAACACACGCAGGTCGAGATCCAGCGGGTCGCCGCCACCCGGCCGCCGCAGCTCGTCGAGCAGGCCGCGCACGGCGCCGGCCACTTCCAGCGGGTAGCCGAGGTAGTCGAAGATCCCGCCGCGGCGCGGGTTGTCGCCGCAGATCACGAAGACGCCGCTGCCCAGGCGCTGCTTGATCGTGGTGGCCAGCCATCCGACGTAACCGCTGTTGTCGATCCGTGGCGCGAACGTGGTCAGCGTGACGCCGAACCGCTCGACGGCGTCCGGCGTGGCCGGCGCGAGGGCGCACCGGCCGTCGACGTCGGTCACCGTGGCGAGGGCTGCGAAGGGCGGGTCGCCGTCGAAGCGCTGGAAGCACCAGGCCCCGGGCAGGTGTGCGAGCTCCGCGGCACGCAGCACCGCCCTCAGCCGCCGCTCGGACTCGACCTGACGCTCATGGGAGATTGAAACCATGGGATCACCCTAACTAATGGGTTATTCCATTAGAAGACCTGATCGAGGCCACCTGGCTGAGGTGTGGGCACGGAGTGAAGCCGCGGGATCGCCGACCCGTCCACCGGGCTGGTCCACCTGCCGGAGGGCGAGTACGACCCGGCGAACGGGCGGCTGCTCGCCCCGGCCGCCGAGACCCCGCCGGCGGCCACGCCCTACCGGTGACCCGGAGGGCCGCCGGTGCCGTGAAGCACCGGCGGCCCCCGCGTCCGGTCAGCCCGCCAGGCGGAGCGGGAGGCGGGCCAGGCGCCAGGCGCCGGGCATGAGCTGGCGTTCCAGCCGTTCGTACGGGACGGCGAGGGTGAGGCCGGGGAAGCGGCGCAGCAGCGCGGCCAGCGCGACCTCGGTCTCCTGGCGGGCCAGCGCGGCGCCCAGGCAGTAGTGCGGGCCGTGGCCGAACCCGGCGTGCGCGTCGCCGCCGGGCCGGCGGGTGATGTCCAGCCGGGCCGGGTCGTCGAACTCGCGGGGGTCGTGGTTGGCGCCGACCAGCATGGCCATCACCGCCTCGCCGCGGCGTACCGGCATGCCGCCGATCTCCAGGTCGCAGGTGGCGTACCGCAGCCGGGTGGCGTGCACCGGGCCGCACCAGCGGATCAGCTCGTGCACGGCGCCCGGCAGCAGGCCGGGGTCGGCGCGCAGCGCGGCGAGCTGGCCGGGGTGGGCGAGCAGCGCGGCGACGCCGTTGCCGATCAGGTGGGCGGTGGTCTCGTGCCCGGCGAGCACCAGGGTGAGCACCATGGTGACCATCTCGGTGTCCGACAGCCGGTCGCCGCCCTGGTCGTGCGCGCGGATCAGCGCGGTCAGCAGGTCGTCGGCGGGCGCGGCGCGGCGATGTTCGATCAGCTCGCGGATGTGCCCGACCATGGCGGCCAGGACGGCACCGACCCCGCCCGGGCGCATCTCGATCAGGGCCCGTCCCCACTGGCGCCACCGCGGCCGGTCCGGTTCGGGGATGCCGACCAGCTCGCAGATGACGGTGATCGGCAGCGGGTAGGCGAAGCCCTCCAGGAAGTCCACCACGCCGCCGGCGGCGCCGTCGGGCAGCCGGTCGAGCAGGTCCTCGGTGATCTGCTCGACCCGGGGACGCAGGGCGCCGACCCGGCGCCGGGTGAAGGCGCGGGACACCAGCGTGCGCAGCCGCAGGTGGTCGGCCCCGTCGACGTCCAGGACGCTGTCGAGATACCTGGCGTACTCGGCGGGCACCCCGCGGGCGGCGAGTTCGCGGGCGCGGATGCCGGCGGCGTCCAGGCCGGCCACGTTGGCCGGGTCGTTGGCGAACCGCGGGTCGGCCAGGACCATGCGCACGTCGGCGTAGCGGGTGACCAGCCACACCGGGGTGCCGCGTCCGGTGAACCGGCCGCGGGCCAGCGGCGCGCGCTCGCGCAGCCGCCCGTACCCGCCGAACGGGTCCCGCATGAGCCGGGGGTCGGTCAGGTCGATCGTCTCCGCCGGCAGGCCGGCGTCGGTAGTGCTGCTGGTGCTGGGAGCGGCCGAAGTTCCCATGCCTGTGCCTTCCTCGGGCATCGATGAGTGTCGCCGGCGCCTCTCCGGCGTCCGGTGCGCGGCCCTGGCGTGCCCGGTGCCCGCCCGTGGGCGGCGGTGCCGGGCCGAGCGCGGGCCCGGCACGGCGTGGCGGGAGAGGAACCGCAAGGATCTATGCGCGCTGGGCGGGCCACTCAACCCTGTGTGTCACAAACCGGCCTAAGTCTGGACGTAGGAGTAAAAGCTGGATTTCTCGGGCCGTTCATGCTCGACCTGCCGCTGAAAGTGTGTTTACCTGCGGGAACACTCCCATCCGGCCAACGCAACCCCCCACTCCCCCTGGCGGCACCCGTGCCGCCCGCGTACGGCAAGGAGAGCCATGGCCCAGCAGACCTCCCCCATCGACGACGACGCGGAACGCCTGGCCGAGCTCGGATACAAGCAGGAACTCGCCCGCACCTGGAGCGGTTTCTCCAACTTCGCCATCTCCTTCTCGATCATCTCCATCCTGGCCGGCTGCTTCACCACCTTCAGCCAGGCATGGAACAACGGCGGCCCGCTCGCCATCTCGGTCGGCTGGCCGCTGATCGCCGCGTTCATCCTGGTCATCGGCTTCTGCCTGGCCGAGCTGGTCTCCGCCTACCCAACCGCCGGCGGCATCTACTGGTGGGCCGCCAAGCTCGGCCGCCCGGTGCACGGCTGGTACACCGGATGGCTCAACCTGATCGGCCTGATCGCGGTCACCGCGTCGGTCGACTACGGCTGCGCCACCTTCCTCAACATCACGATCGGCCGGTTCAGCGAGAGCTGGGCGCGGGGGGACGCGCTGCAGCAGACCTTCCTGCTGTTCGCGGTGGTGCTCGTCCTGCACGCGCTGATCAACATCTTCAGCCACCGGCTGATCTCGCTGCTGCAGAACATCTCGGTGTGGTGGCACGTGGCCGGCGCCGCCGCCGTGGTGCTGATCCTCGCCTTCGGGCCGGAGAAGCACCAGAGCGTCGGCTTCCTGTTCGAGCGGTTCGACAACTCCGGCTTCGGCGCCGGGGACTCCGGCCCGCTGTTCTGGCTGTACGTGCTGCCGCTGGGCTTCCTGCTCACCCAGTACACGATCACCGGCTTCGACGCCTGCGCCCACGTGTCGGAGGAGACCAAGGGCGCGGCGCTCAGCGCGGCCCGCGGCCTGTGGAAGTCGATCTTCTACTCGGCGATCGGCGGCTGGATCCTGCTGCTGTCCTTCCTGTTCGCCGCCACCGACGTCGACGCGGTGAACAAGGAGGGCGGATTCGTCGGGGCGATCTTCACCTCGGCGCTGTCCCCCGGCCTGGCCACGGTGATCTTCGGCATCTCCACCGTCGGCCAGTTCTTCTGCGGGATGAGCTGCGTCACCTCGATGTCGCGGATGATGTACGCCTTCTCCCGGGACGGCGCGGTGCCCGGCTGGCGGCTGTGGTCGCGGGTCGACCGCAACGGCACCCCGGCGAACGCCATCATCGCCGGCTGCGCGGTCGCGCTGCTGCTCACCCTGCCCGCGCTGTACGCGCCGGCCGGCACCGAGGTCCCGGTGGCGTTCCTGGCGGTGGTGTCCATCGCGGTGATCGGGCTCTACCTGGCGTTCCTGATCCCGATCTGGCTGCGGCTGCGCGCGGGCGACGCCTTCCGGCCCGGCCCGTGGACGCTCGGCCGCCGGTACCGGGTGCTGTGCTGGATCGCGGTGGTGGAGATCGCCGTCATCTCGGTGTACTTCGTGCTGCCGCTCGGCCCGGCCGGCGTCCCGGGCAACGCGGAGTTCGCCTGGACCTCGCTCAACTACGCGCCGATCGCGGTCGGCGTCGTGCTGGCCGGCATCGCGCTGTGGTGGCGGCTGTCGGCCCGGCACTGGTTCACCGGCCCGCGCCGCACCGTGGACGACCGGCCCGCGGACCGGCCGGCCGGCTGATCGCGAGCCGCCGATTGCACTAGACCGACCGGTCGGTCTAGTGTGGTCATCATGACCGACGAGAAGGACACCCGGCGGCGCATCCTCGCCACCGCGGCCGACCTGTTCCGCCGCCAGGGCTACAGCGGCACCGGGCTCAGCCAGGTGCTGGCGGCGGCACAGGTCCCCAAAGGCACGCTCTACCACCATTTCCCCGGCGGCAAGGAACAGCTCGGCGTGGAGGCGGTCCGCGCCGGCGGCGCCGAGATCCGCGCGCTGCTGGAGTCATTGATCGCCGGCGCCGGTCGGCCCGGCGACGCCCTGGACGGCACCGTCAGGCTGTTCCGCGCGGCGCTGGAGTCCTCCGACTACACCGAGGGCTGCCCGGTCGCCACGGTGGCGCTGGAATCGGCCGGCTGCGATCCGCTGCGGGCCGCGTGCGACGAGGCGTACCGGTCCTGGACCGACCTCATCGCCACCGCCCTCGGCCGGTGGGAGGTGCCGGCCGACCGCCACGACGACCTGGCCACCACCATCCTGGCCACGCTGGAGGGCGCCCTGCTGCTCGCCCGCGTCCGGCGGGACACCGCCCCGCTGGACGCCGCCGCCCGCCAGCTGCGCGTCCTGGTGGACGCCGCCGTCCCGGCCGGCGCGAGGTGAGCGGCATGCGGGTCCACCACCTCAACTGCGGGACGATGAGCCCGCCGCTGCGCCGGCTGGTCAACGGCACCGGCGGCCTGCTGGACCGGGGGCGGATGGTCTGCCACTGCCTGCTGGTCGAGAGCGACGACGGCCTGGTCCTGGTGGACGCCGGGTTCGGGCTCGCCGACCTCCGCCGGCCGGCGGAACACCTCGGCCGGTGGTTCCTCCGGCAGAACAGGCCGCTGCTGGACCCGGCGGAGACCGCCGTCCGGCAGGTGGAGCGGCTCGGCCACGCCGCCGGGGACGTGCGGCACATCATCGTCACCCACCTGGATGTGGACCACGCCGGCGGGCTCGCGGACTTCCCGCACGCCGAGGTGCACGTGAGCGCGGCCGAGCTGGCGGCTGCCCGCCATCCGGCCACCGCGCTGGAGCGCCGGCGCTACCGGACGGCGCAGTGGGCGCACGGCCCGCGCTGGGCGGAGTACGGCACCGGCGGCGACCGGTGGCACGGGTTCACCGGGGTGCGGGAGATCCCCGGCCTGCCCGGCCTGCTGCTGGTGCCGCTGGCCGGGCACACCCGCGGCCACACCGGCGTGGCCGTCGACACCGGACGGGAGGGCGCCGCCCGGTGGCTGGTGCACGCCGGTGACGCCTACTTCCACCACGACCAGCTCGCGCCCGACCGGCACCGGTGCCCGCCGGGGCTGCGGCTGTTCCAGTCGCTCATGCAGGCCGACCGCGCGGCCCGGCTGGCCAACCTGGGCCGGCTGCGCGCGCTGGCCGCCGGCGGCGCGGCCGAGATCTTCTCGGCGCACGACCCGGTGGAACTCGACCGCTTCCGCCCGGCGACGCCGGACCAGACAGCGGCCCGGCCGGCCCTATGACAGGTGCGCCGGGCACCGGTGCCCGGCGCGGCCGGCCGCCCGCCGGTGGGGCCGGGACGGCGGAGCGCGCCGCGAAGGCGGCGGAGCCCGGGCAGCGGGTCCACGCAGGGGCCGCGCGGCGCGGGTCGGGTGGCGCGGGTCAGCCGGCGGGGAACGCCTCGAACGCGGCGGCGACCACCCGGCGGACCTCGTCGAAGGGCGGGGCGCCGCCCGGCAGTTCGCGGGCGAGCGAGGTCATGTCCACCTCCGGCATGCCGCACGGCACCGCGTAGTGCCAGGGGTCGAGGTCGCCCTCCACGTTGAGCGCGAACCCGTGGCTGGTGACCCCGCGGCTCGAGCGCATCCCGATGGAGACGATCTTGCGGCCGGTGTCGCGGGTCCACACCCCGGTGAGCAGTTCCGACCCGGGCGGGGTGTCGCGGCGCTCGGCGGGCACGCCGAGGCGGGACAGCGCGTCGACCAGCCGCAGCTCGACCTCGCGGACGTAGTCGACGATGCCCTCGTCCACGCGCAGCTTGACGACCAGGTAGCCGACAAGCTGGCCGGGACCGTGGTAGGTCAGCTGGCCGCCGCGGCCGGTGGCGACCACCGGGATGCCGTGCGCGGGGTCGGGAAGGTGCTCGGCCGCGGTGCGCTTGCCCACGGTGAACACCTGGGGGTGGCTGAGCAGCCACAACGTGTCGGGCCGGGCGTCACGCTGCCGTTCGTCGACCAGGTCGGCCATCCGCTCCATGGCCTTCTCGTACTCGACCAGCTCGTCGACGACCGGCGCCAGCGGCCGCGCGCGTACCGTTCGTTCGCTCACGCGTCCGAGCATACGTCCGACGAACCGATGACCGGCGGCCGGTCGGCCGCCCCGGCCCGCGCCGGCTTCGGGCACCGGGCGCCGGTCGGCGCCCGCCGGGCCGGCCCGGCGGGCGGCGCCCGAGTCAGGCACCCGAGTCAGGCGCCCCGGGTCAGCGGCGGTAGCCGTAGCCGGCGCCGGCCGGTGCCTTCGGAATGACCAGCCACATGATCAGGTAGATGACGAACTGCGGGCCGGGCAGCACGCAGGACAGCACGAAGAGCAGGCGGACCATGGTGGGCGTCCAGCCCCAGCTCTCCGCCAGGCCACCGCACACGCCGGCGATCATCTTGTGCTCGCGCGATCTGTACATCAACGGCTCCTCCCCCGAGTCCATTCACTCGGTCAACGATCCCCGCTCCTGCCCGGTTCCCGGAAATTCACACGTTCCCGGCCCGCGGCGGCGGGCACGTCCTGATCAGCGCGTGGACCCTCTAAGGTGGCAATCCCCTGACCATGGAGAGCAAAGTGGACCTCCCGACCCTGCAGGCGCAGCACCGCCTCATCGTGCGCCAGAAGATCACCATGATGGTGAACCGCTACGTGGTGCACATCGAATTGCCCGACGGCTCCGAAGGCCCGATGGTGGCGTTCGCCGAGCAGAAGCGGCTGGCCTTCAAAGAGCAGGTCACGTTGTACACCGACGACTCGCGGCAGTACGTGCTCGCCGGGTTCAAGGCCCGCAAGGTGATCGACCTGGCCAGCGGCTACGACGTCGTGGACCATGGCGGGCAGCCGATCGGCTTCTTCAAGAAGGAGTTCGCCGCCTCGCTGATCCGCTCCACCTGGCACTTCCAGCAGCCCGGCATGCCGACCTTCACCGGGCAGGAGCGCAACGTGCTGGTGAGCGTGCTGCGCCGGTTCGTCGACTCGCTGTCGTGGCTGCCGTACCACTTCGACTTCGGGCAGGGCGCGCAGATCGCGTTCTCGGTGGACCGCAAGTGGGGGCTGCGCGACCGCTACCTGGTGGACATCCAGGACCCGCGCCTGGACCGCCGCCTGATCATCGCGATGGCGGTGGCCCTGGACGCGCTGCAGGCCCGCTGACCGTCCCCGCGCGGGCGTGACGGCGGCCCCGGCCGGGCCGGGGCCGCCGCCATGCCCGGCTCACACCCCGGTGGGGTGCCAGACGGTCTTGGTCTCCAGGAACGCGGTCAGCCGCTCGACGCCCGGGTCGGCCGACCAGTCGATCTTCCCGGCCGGCGGGCGCAGCACCCGCTTGAGGTTCTCCGCGGCGTCCCGCTCGCAGGCCACCGCCAGCTCCTCGTCGCAGCCGGTCAGGTCGATGGCGTTCACGTCCATGTGTCCCGCCAGCCACGGCGCCAGCTCGGCCACCCGGCCGGTGAGCAGGTTCACCACGCCGCCCGGCAGGTCGGAGGTGGCGAGCACCTCGGCCAGCGTGATCGCCGGCAGCGGGGCCCGCTCGGAGGTCACCACCACGCAAGTGTTGCCGGTGACGATCACCGGGGCGACGACCGACACCAGGCCGAGCAGCGGCGCCTGCTGCGGCGCCACCACGGCGACCACGCCGGTCGGCTCGGGGGTGGACAGGTTGAAGTACGGCCCGGCCACCGGGTTCGCCGCGCCGCGGATCGCGCCGATCTTGTCCGACCAGCCCGCGTACCAGACCAGCCGGTCCACCGCGGCGTCGGCCAGCTCGCCGGCCCGGCGGGCGGAGACGCCGTCGGCGTCGGCCAGCTCGGCGGCGAACTGCGCCCGCCGGCCCTCCAGCATCTCGGCGATCCGGTAGAGGATCTGCCCGCGGTTGTAGGCGGTGGCACCCGACCAGCCGGGGAACGCCTTGCGCGCGGCCGTCACCGCGTCCCGGGCGTCCTTGCGGGACGCCCGGGAGGCGTTGGCCAGGAAGTCGCCCTTGGAGGAGGTCACCACGTAGGACCTTCCGCTCTCCGACCGGGGGAACGCCCCGCCGATGTACAGCTTGTAGGTCTTGCGTACGGCGAGCCGGCCGCTCTCAGTCATCGCCCCTCCAGGTGGTCTCTTCGCAGGAGAGCCGCGCCGGGGTGGCGACCTGGTGGCAGCGGCTCACCCCGCAGCGGTGGGCGAACCACCCGCGGCGGGTCGTCAGGGGGGCCTGGCCGGCCCGGGCGTGCGCGTGCCCGCGGGCCGCCTGGGCCCGCCGCCGGCGGCGCGGCCCGCGCCGGTGCTCGCAGGGCTCAGACATCGAGATACGCCTCCAGCCCGTGCCGGCCGCCCTCGCGGCCGTAACCCGACTCCCGGTAGCCGCCGAACGGCGAGGTGGGGTCGAACCGGTTGAAGGTGTTGGCCCAGACCACGCCGGCGCGCAGCCGGTCGGCGGTCCACAGGATGCGCGAGCCCTTCTCGGTCCACACCCCGGCGGACAGGCCGAAGGGGGTGTTGTTGGCCTTCTCCACCGCCTCGGCCGGGGTCCGGAAGGTGAGGACCGACAGCACCGGGCCGAAGATCTCCTCCCGGGCGATGCGGTGCGACTGGGCGACGCCGGTGAACAGGGTCGGCGGGAACCAGTAGCCCTTGTCGGGGATCGGGCAGGACGGCGACCAGCGCTCGGCGCCCTCCTGCTCGCCCGCCTCGCTCAGCTCCCTGATCTTCGCCAGCTGGGCGGCCGAGTTGATCGCGCCGATGTCGGTGTTCTTGTCCAGCGGGTCGCCGAGCCGCAGGGTGGCCAGCCGCCGCTTGAGGGCGTCCAGCAGCTCGCCCTCGATCGACTCCTGGACCAGCAGCCGGGATCCGGCGCAGCAGACGTGGCCCTGGTTGAAGAAGATGCCGTTGACGATGCCCTCGACGGCCTGGTCGAGCGCCGCGTCCTCGTACACGATGTTGGCGGCCTTGCCGCCGAGCTCCAGGGTGAGCTTCTTGCGGGTGCCGGCCACCGAGCGGGCGATCTGCCGCCCGACCTCGGTCGAGCCGGTGAACGCGACCTTCCGCACGCCGGGGTGCTCCACCAGCGCGCGTCCGGTGGCGCCGGCGCCGGTCACGATGTTCACCACGCCGGGCGGCAGGTCGGCCTGCCGGCAGATCTCGGCGAACGCCAGCGCGGTCAGCGGCGTCGTCTCGGCGGGCTTCAGCACCACGGTGTTGCCGCAGGCCAGCGCGGGCGCGATCTTCCAGGCCAGCATGAGCAGCGGGAAGTTCCACGGGATGACCTGCGCGGCCACCCCGAGCGGCCGGGGCGCCGGGCCGAACCCGGCGTACTCCAGCTTGTCGGCCCAGCCCGCGTGGTAGAAGAAGTGCGCGGCGACCAGCGGCAGGTCCACGTCCCGCGACTCGCGGATCGGCTTGCCGTTGTCCAGCGACTCCAGCACGGCCAGCTCGCGGGCCCGCTCCTGGATGATCCGGGCGATGCGGAACAGGTACTTGGCCCGCTCCCGGCCGGGCATGCGGCTCCAGACCGTGTCGTAAGCGGCGCGCGCGGCGGTGACGGCCCGGTCCACGTCGGCGTCGGTGGCCATGGTGAACTCGGCGAGGACCTCCTCGCTGGCCGGGTTGACGGTCTTCTCGCGCTCGCCGCCCGGCGAGTCGACCCACTCGCCGTTGACGAACAGGCCGTAGGAGGGGCGGATGTCGACGACGTCCCGCGACTCGGGCGCCGGTGCGTACTCGAACATGGGGGCCGCCTCAGTCGAGGGTGAAGTAGTCGGGGCCGGCGTAGCGCCCGGTGGACATCTTCTGGCGCTGCATCAGCAGGTCGTTCAGCAGGCTGGACGCGCCGAGCCGGAACCGGTCCGGGGTGAGCCAGTCGTCGCCGGCCGTCTCGTTGACCAGCACCAGGTTCTTGATGGCGTCCTTGGTGGTGCGGATGCCGCCGGCCGGCTTGACGCCGACCACCCGCCCGGTCGCCGCGCGGAAGTCGCGGACCGCCTCCAGCATCACCAGGGTGACCGGCAGGGTGGCCGCCGGGGCGACCTTGCCGGTGGAGGTCTTGATGAAGTCGGCGCCGGCCAGCATGGCGAGCCAGGAGGCCCGGCGCACGTTGTCGTAGGTGGCGAGCTCGCCGGTCTCCAGGATGACCTTCAGGTGGGCGTCGCGGCCGTCGCCGGCGCAGGCGGCCTTGATCGCCACGATCTCGTCGTACACCTTGCGGTAGTCGCCGGCCAGGAAGGCACCGCGGTCGATCACCATGTCGATCTCGTCGGCGCCGGCCGCCACCGCCAGGGCCGTGTCGGCCACCTTGACCTCCAGCGAGGAGCGGCCGCTCGGGAAGGCGGTCGCTACGCTGGCCACCCGGACGCCCGAGCCGCGCAGCGCGGCCACCGCGCCGGCGACCAGGTCGGGGTAGACGCAGACCGCGGCCACCTTGGGCACCGAGGGGTCGGCGGGGTCGGGGCGGACGGCCTTGGCGCACATCGCGCGCACCTTGCCGGGGGTGTCCGCCCCCTCCAGCGTGGTCAGGTCGACCATGGAGATGGCCAGGTCGATGGCCTGGGCCTTGGCGGTCGTCTTGATCGATCGGGTGCCGAGCATCGCGGCGCGCTGGTCGGCGCCCACCCGGTCGACGCCGGGCAGGCCGTGCAGGAACGCGCGCAGCGCCGCGTCCGATGACGCGATCTCCGCGAGCGAGGTCGTCAGTGTTGACACCTCCCCAGCATCGCCGACCAGCCGGATTGTGCCAAACCAGGCCATCCCCTAAGGCCCGGTAAGGCCGCCGGCCGCCGCGCGGGCGGCGCCTAAGGCCCTACGCGGCGGGACTTAGGCATGTCCGGGGCCACGGACCGGGCGGGGATAGGGCATCCGCCCGATGTGGCGGGGGGCGCCTTACCGCGAATCTAGAGATGTCAGAAAAGAGATGCGAAACAAGGAGACACCCACCATGGGACCCGAGATCCACTACCAGCTCATCGCCAACCGGGTGGCCGAACTGCGCGCCGAGGCCGCCGAGCACCGTCGCGTCCGCGAGGCGCTGGCCGGGCGGGCGGGCAAGTCCCGCGGCTCCGAGCGGCGCTCCCGCGCGGTCTTCGGCAAGCTGCGCACCTCGTGACGCGCCGGTCCCCGTCTCGTGGCGAGCCCCGCCGCGAGACCCGCGAGAAACCCGTCCCCACGATGCCCGGCCGGAACCTCCCTCCCGGCCGGGCCTCCCAGCCGCCCTGAACGGCGCGGGGGCTCGCGGGTACCGTCCGGCGGAGGCGGCCGGACGGCACCCGTGCCCGCGACGCCCGTTCGCTCAGCTGAGCGAATAAACAGTACTGACGGCTGCACAGGACATGACATGCTGGCGGACATGGTCGGTCGGATGGTGAGTCCCGTATTCGTGGGACGCGAAGCCGAGCTGGGCACACTCTCCGAGGCGTTCGAGCAGGCGCGCAAGCAGGCGGCGTCGGCCGTCCTGGTGGGCGGCGAGGCCGGCGGCGGCAAGACCCGCCTGGTCAGCCGGTTCGCCGAGGACGCCGCGGCGGCCGGCGCGCACGTGCTGCTCGGCGGATGCGTCGAGCTGTCCGCCGAAGGCCTCGCCTACGCGCCCTTCACCGCACTGCTGCGGCAGCTGGTGAAGGAGATGGGCGCCGCCGAGGTGGCCGCCCTGCTGCCCGACGGCGCCGCGCGCGACCTGGCCCGGCTGCTGCCGGAGTTCGGCGAGCCCAGCGGCGACCGCGAGACCGAGACCGGCCGGGCGCGGCTGTTCGAGCAGTTCCTCACCCTGATCGAGCGCCTCGCCGAACGCCGGGCGATCGTCCTGATCATCGAGGACATCCACTGGGCCGACCGGTCCAGCCGCGACCTGATCGCCTTCCTCAGCCGCAACCTGCGGACCGCGCCGGTCCTGATGATCCTCACCTACCGGTCCGACGAGCTGCACCGCCAGCACCCGCTGCGCCCGGTGCTCGCCGAGCTGGGCCGGGTGGAGGGGGTCGTCCGGCTGGAGGTGCCCCGCCTCATCCGGGGCGAGGTCGCCGACCAGATCGCCGGCATCATCGGGCAGACCCCCAAATACTCCCTGGTCGAGAGCGTCTTCCACCGCAGCGCGGGCATCCCGCTGTTCGTCGAGGCGCTGGTCGAGCACGACTGCGACAACTGCGGCGTGCCCGAGTCCCTGCACGACCTGATCATCGGCTCGGTGGAGCGGCTGCCCGAGGAGACCCAGCGCGTGCTGCGCATCGCGGCGGCCGGCGGCAACCGGGTCGGCCACCGGCTGCTGGCCGCGGTCACCGACCTGTCCGACGTCGACCTGGAGAGCGCGCTGCGGCCCGCCATCGCCGGCAACGTCATCCAGGTCGCCGACGGGCGCGCCTACGTCTTCCGGCACGCGCTGATCCGCGAGGCCGTGCACGAGGAGATGCTGCCCGGCGAGCACAACCGGGTGCACGCCCGGTTCGCCGAGGAGATCGACCGCGACCGCACGCTGGTGCCGCCCGGCCGGGCCGCCATCGAGATCGCCCACCACTGGTATTCGGCGCGCGACAACCTGTGGGCCCTCATCGCCGCCTGGGAGGCCGCCGGCAAGGCGGCCAACGCCTTCGCCTACACCGAGCAGATCCAGCTGCTGGAGCGGGTGCTGTCGCTGTGGGACCGGGTGCCGGACGCCGCGACGCGCATCGGCGTCGACCACACCACCGTGCTGGAGCTGGCGTCAGAGGCCGCCCTGATCAGCGGGGAGACCGAGCGCGGGCTGAAATTCGTCAAGGGGGCGCTGGCCGAGCTGGACGAGGGCGCCGAGCCCGAGCGGGTCGCCCGGCTGCTGGTCCGCCGCTCCCAGCTCAACAGCGACAAGGGCCGGCGAAACTCCATCGAGGACCTGCGCTACGCCGAGCGGCTGGTGCCGCGGCCCACCGAGGCCCGGGTGCACGTCCTCACCCGGCTCAGCTCGGTGCTGATGTTCAGCAACGAGACCGTGGAGGGCACCGCGCTCACCCAGGAGGCGCTGGAGATCTCCCGCGATCTCGGCGACGAGTGCCTGGAGGGCGAGCTGCTGATCAACCTGGCGCTCGGCCAGTCGCTGGCCGGCGACCTGGAAGGGGCGTACCGCACCAACGAGCAGGCGATGGAGATCGGCCGGCGGCTCGGCTCGGGCCGCATCACGCTGCGCGCCCTGGCCAACAGCGTGGACGCCCTGAACAACCTCGGCCGCTCGGAGGAGGCCGTGCAGCGGGCGCTGGAGGGCGAGGCGATCGCCCGGAAGATCGGCCGCTACCGCAACTCCGGCGCGTTCCTGGCCAACAACCGGGCCGAGGCGCTGGAGTCGATCGGCCGCTGGGACGAGGCGGTGGACGCCATCGACCACGCCCTGGCCATGGACCCGATCCCGCGGATCCGCCAGCACCTGCGCCGGGTCCGCGGCGACATCGCCGCCGGGCGCGGCGAGACCGACCAGCTGGAGCGCATCCTCGGTGAGGTCGGCACCACCGGCCGCGAGCCGCTGTCCTACGCCCAGGAGTGGATGGCGAACCTCCGGCTGCTGCTGGAGCTGCACCTGCTGCGCGGCGAGCACGCCGAGGCGCTGCGCACCGCCGAGGAGCTGCTGCCCACCTCCGGGAACATGCACTCCAGCAAGGCGATGCTCGGCTGGCGGGCCATGGCCCGCATCCGGGCCGCCTGCGACGCGGCCGAGGCCTCCTGTCCCGACCTGGCCGCGGCGGTGCTGGCCAAGGCCGAGGCGCGCGCCGATCACATGACGCTGGACGGCCCGGTCTCGGTGGCCTACCGGCTGGCCTTCACCGGCGACTTCGACGCGGCGGCGGCCGCCTGGGCGACGCTGGGCCGCCCTCCGCAGCAGGCGACCACGCTCACCCAGGCCGCGGCCGCCGCCGCGCGGGCCGGCGACCGGGACGGCGCCGCGACGCGGCTGCGCGAGGCGTATCCGATCGCCTGCTCGCTGGGCGCCCGGCCGCTGGTCACCGCGATCGAGTCGCTCGCCCGGCGCGCCGGGATCTCCCTGGTCGAGGGCGCGAGCCCGGCCGACGCGTCGCGCACCACCGAGCTGACGCCCCGCGAGCTGGAGGTGCTCCGCCTGGTCGCGCTCGGCCGCTCCAACCGCGAGATCGCCGGCGAGCTGTTCATCTCCGCCAAGACCGTCAGCGTGCACGTCTCCAACATCCTGGCCAAGCTCGGCACCGCCACCCGGGGCGAGGCCGCCGCGGCGGCGCACCGGCTGTCCCTGCTGGTCTGAGCGCCGGTTCCCGCCGGACCGGGCCGGCGGCCGCCGGAACGCGGTCCCGGGGCGGCCCGCACGCCGCCGAGCGGGCCCGGACCAGGCGATCCCGGCCATCGGATAGGGTGGATGCACCGAAGGGGAGTAGTCCCAATCGCGTGGTCGACACACTGGCGTCAAGCCCGGTCACGCGAGCCCACCCGGGCGGACGAGACCTTCGGCCTGGCAGCCGCACGCGTGTGCGAACCTCCGCTGCCGGGCCGGAGGAGTCGCGCCCGAGATCCCCGCGGGGGCCCGCTTCCGGTCCGGTGGCCCGACCGACGAAGGGCCCCCTCCTCCCGTGGAAGCCTTCCTGATCAGTCTCGGCGTCGTCTTCGTGGCCGAACTGGGCGACAAGAGCCAACTCATGGCGATGACGTTCGCCACCCGGTTCCGGCCCTGGCCGGTGCTGGCCGGCATCACCATCGCCACCACCGTGGTGCACCTGTTCAGCGTCGCCGTCGGCGGGCTCATCGGCGACGCGCTGCCGACGACCGCCATCTCCATCGCGGCCGGCGTGGCGTTCCTCGCCTTCGCGGGGTGGACGCTGCGCGGCGACACGCTGACCGACGCCGAGTCGGCCAAGGCCCGCAACACCACCCGCAGCGCGCTGATCGCGGTGAGCGTGGCGTTCTTCCTGGCCGAGCTGGGCGACAAGACGATGCTCGCCACCATCACGCTGGCCACCCAGCACGGCTGGCTCGGCACCTGGATCGGCTCCACGGTCGGCATGGTGGCCGCGGACGCGCTGGCCATCGCCGTCGGCCGGATGCTCGGCCGCAGGCTGCCGGACAAGGTGATCCGCTATGGCGCGGCCGCCGCCTTCGCGATCTTCGGGGTGCTGTTGCTGCTGGAGCCGCTGCGCTGAGCCGGCCGCCCGGGTCAGAGCCCGGCGCCGACCAGCACCGGCTCGTTGACCAGCGTGACGCCGAACTTGGCGCGCACGCCGTCCCGGACCTCCCGGGCCAGCGCGAGCAGGTCGGCCGTGGTGGCCGGCGCCTCGCCGGCCGGCCCCGGGAGGCCGTCCCCCGGCAGGCCGTCACTCTGCGGACCGGCGCCGGCGAGCGCCTCCGGGTCGGTGGCCGGGCCGGTCACGCCCAGCCCGCCCGGGTTGGTCAGCGCGAGCGTGTGCTTGGTGGAGATGCGCGCCGGGCCGCGGCGGTACCCCTTGGCGAACCCCGCGTGCTCGATCAGCCAGGCCGCCGGCACCTTCACCGCGCCGTCCGGCATCGGCCAGCGCGGGAACCCGGGCGCCCGGAGCTCCAGCTCCGCCGCCTCCGCCGCGGTGAGGATCGGGTTGGTGAAGAACGAGCCCGCGCTGCAGGTGTCGGGGTCGGCCGCGTCCAGCACCATTCCCTTGCCGCGGCGCAGCCGCAGCACGGCCGCGCGCGCGTCGCGCAGCGGCACCCGTTCGCCCGCCCGCACGCCCAGCCGGGTGGCCAGCTCCTGGTAGGCGATCGGCCCGGACTCGGCCGACCTGGCCAGCCGGTAGGTGACCGACAGCACCACATGCCGTCCCGGGTCGGCCTTGAACGCGCTGTGCCGGTAGGCGAAGCCGCACCGCTCGGCGGGCAGGTCGAGCAGCTCGCCGGTCGCCCGGTCGTACACGCGCACCGCGGCCACGGTCTGCGCGACCTCCTGGCCGTAGGCGCCGACGTTCTGGATCGGGGTGGAGCCCACCGACCCGGGGATGCCCGACAGGCACTCCACGCCGGACCAGCCCTCGGCCACCGTGCGCGCCACCAGCGCGTCCCAGTCCTCGCCGGCCTGCGCGGTGACCGTCACCCGGTCGCCGTCCTGGCGGACCTCGACGCCGCGCGAGGCGACCCGGACCACCAGCCCGTCGAATCCCGCGTCCGCGACGACCAGGTTGCTGCCGCCGCCGAGCAGCAGCACCGGCTCGCCGGCCCGGTCGGCCGCCGCGACCAGCTCCACCAGCTCCGCCGCCGAATCCGCCGCGGCGAAGGCGCGCGCGGGCCCGCCCAGCCGCAACGTGGTGTACGGGGCGATCCGCACCCCTGCCAGCCGGTCAGCCATGCACCATCCCCACATCGCCCCAGATCGCCCGACGTCATCCGACGGCACGCCACGCAAGGTGGCCGGACGCCGCCCGACGGCGCGGGCCGGCGCGCGGGGCTCCCGCGGCGCCGGCCCTCAGCCTAGTGCGCACCGCCGGTGGCCGGTCTCACCCGCCGTCGGCCGAGCGCAGCAGGTCCAGCACCCGGTCGTAGGTGCGGCGCGACTCGCGGTCGCGGTAGCCGGGGTCGGCGTCGTGGTAGGCGCGGTGCCGCTCCTGGTGGACCGGCAGCTCCGCGTCGGGGACGACGGCCCGGCCGGGCAGCCGCAGCGAGAACTCCAGGTCGGCGTTGCGGTAGTACCGGGCCTTCTCCGGGAACCCGCCGGCGGCCAGGGCCTGGTCGCGGCGGACCGCCAGCAGGTAGCCGAGCAGCCCGCGCACCTGGCCGGGGCCGGCGTCGTGCCAGTCGTGCCCGCTCTCGTCGGGGTCGACGCCCTTCCAGCCCGCGGCGGACACCCCGTCGCCGAGCGAGTCCACCAGCGGGGTGATCGCGTCACCGTCCAGCACGGTCGAGGTCTCCATGACGACGTGCACGTCCCCGCCGTCCAGCGCGAGCAGCTTGTTGCGGCTCGCGCCCCAGCCGGCCGCGCCGCCCTGCCAGTGCGGGGTCTCGGCGACGTGCCAGGCCTGGACGCGCTCGGGGTGCCGCTCGGCGAATTCGTGCAGGACCCGCCCGGCGCCGTCCACGTCGCCGAGGTCCAACGCGATGATCTTCGCGTCGGTGTGCGTGACCAGCGCCTCCAGGCACCTGCCCACCTCGTCCGGCGCGCCGTCCACCAGCAGAGCCACCGTGACCTGCCGCGCCGGCCGCTCCGGGCGCTCCTCGGTGGTCGCGGCGGCGCTGATCGCCTCGTCCAGCCGGGACGCGGCGAGCGAGGAGTCCCACAGCACCTGGGAGGCCACCGCGCTGTCGCTGCCGGTCTCCGCCTCGCCGGTCCGGGCCGCCGCGTCGGTGCCGGCCGGCGTCCGCGTGCCCTCGGCCGCCCCGGGCGAGCCGGGCGCGCCGCCGGTCGCGGACGCCGTCCCGCCGCGCCCGGCCACCGGGTGCGGCCGGCCGCCCTCCGGCTGCCCGCGCTCCTCGGTCGACTCGGCGCCGCCGGCCTCATGATCGCGTTCAACGCCGGGGCGGCCCTCCGGCCCCAGCCGGTCGGCCCGCGCGAGGCCGTCCACGCTCCGCCCCTGACCGGCGGCCGGCGGCCCGGTCCGCGCCTGCGGTGCCTCGGGTGCCTCGCTCGCCGCCGGCCCGGACGGTTCGGGGATCGCCGCGACCGTCGGCCACACCTTGAACGGCGGCCGGGAGGTCAGCTCGTACCCCTCGGCGGCGTCGTGCACCAGCCAACCGGCGTCCTCGATCTCCTGCCGCAGGACGTCCGCGGTCGCGAAGTCACCCTCGGCCCTGGCCTTCGCCCGCTGCTCGGCGAGCCCGTGTACGTGATTCGGTGGCTCTGTCACGATCGCCGCCCTACCCACACCGGCCCGAAGCATTCCCGCTCCACCAGCGGGGCGACGCACAGCCGGGCACAGGCCCGGGGCACAGGCGGGCGAGCGGGTGCGGGCGGACGAGGAGGGACGAGGAGGGACGCGGTCAGCCGAGGAGGGCAGGGACGGGCAAGGACCGGCGCGGTCAGGCGAGCCGGACGGTGGCGCGCGCCCGGGACAGCACCCGCGAGTCGCCGGAGCGGGCGGTCAGCGCCAGCACGACCAGGTTCTCGTCCCGCTTCTCCTCCACGACGCCGCTCACGGTGATCACCGCGCCGGCGTCGTTGTCCGGGACGACGACCATGGACGAGAAGCGCACGCCGTAGTCCACCAGCGCGCCCGGGTCGCCCGTCCAGTCGGTGACGAACCGGCCGGCCTGCGCCATGGTGAACATGCCGTGCGCGATCACGTCCGGCAGGCCGACCGCCTTGGCGTACCGCTCGTTCCAGTGGATCGGGTTGAAGTCGCCCGAGGCGCCGGCGTACATCACCAGGTCGACCCGGTGCACGGGGTAGTCGACGGCCGGGATGTCCTGGCCCACCTCGACCTCGTCGTACTTCACGGTCGCGGTCATCGGTTACGCCGCCCCTCCGCGCTCGATGAGAGTGTTGTAGGTCGTGCAGACCGGCTCGCCGGCGACGGTGGTCACCTCGCTGGTGACGGTGAGCAGCTCGTTGCGGCCGACGCTGCGGATGTCGCTGATGGTCGAGACGCACAGCAGCTCGTCGCCGGCACGCACGGGCCGGGTGTAGTGGAAACGCTGCTCGCCGTGCACCACCATCGAGAAGTCCAGCCCGAGCTCGGGGTCGGCCAGCGCCGCGCCGGCGCCGGCGAGGCTGAAGACGATGGGGAAGGTGGGCGGCGCGATGACGTCGGGGTGGCCGGCCGCCCGCGCCGCCTCGGGGTCGCGGTAGATCGGGTTCTGGTCGCCGATGGCGGCCGCGAACTCCTTGATCTTGACGCGCGACACCTCGTAGGGGGTGGCCGCCGGGAACGTCCGCCCGACGAAATCACGGTTCAGAGCCATCGTGCCGGTGCCCTTTCGCAACGCGGAGCTGTGCGCCCGACGGTAACAGAGCGGCCGCCGGACGCGGGCACCGCCGAGCGCGCCCGCGCCGCCCGGGCGCATCGCCCCTCGCGGTCGTGGCACGACATCGCGGCCGGCGGCTGCGCCGCCCGCGGGCATCGCCGGTCCGGGCATCCGGGAAAGCCGGGCACACGTCAAACCGGTGCCCTCGGTCGAGGACACCGGTCGCACGGTCACCATCGTGGCGGTGCGGAACGCACCGGCTCCCCCACCGAGCCGGCCGGCGGCCATCGCAGGCGGTCACACCACCGGCGAGACCCGCCCGCGACGCGCCACGAGGCCATTCGCCCCCTGGGCCGTCCGCCGGGAACACCCCGCGGCCCGGCCCTGGCCCGCCCGGTCAGGGCGGTACCGATGCCTGGGTCAGCGGGTCTCGCGGTGCGCGCGGTGCGTCTTGCAGTTGGGGCAGTACTTCTTCAGCTCCAGGCGGTCCGGGTCGTTGCGCCGGTTCTTCCGCGTGATGTAGTTGCGGTGCTTGCACTCCTGGCAGGCCAGCGTGATCTTCGGCCTAACGTCGGTGGCAGCCACGTGGGAGTGCCTTTCTACGTTCGGGACACATGGACAACCCGCGCCGGGTCACCTCTTCGCAGAGGGACCTGGCATGGGTAGTAGCGGAGGCCGGACTTGAACCGGCGACACAGCGATTATGAGCCGCTTGCTCTGCCTGACTGAGCTACTCCGCCTCAGGGCCGTCGAAATCGACCGGCCTCGCAAGGATACCCGACCTGTACGACGATCGCGCACGCGCGGTCCTTCGACCGATCGGGACGAGATACTTCAAGTATGCCTGATCCCCGGCCCCCCGCACTTCCCCTTATTTCCGGCGGACAAGCGCACCGTCGGGCACCCACTCAAGCGAAAAGCCCTGCCCGGAGAACCGAGAGGGCGTTTGCGCTGCGAGCCCCTTTACGGAATCGAACCGTAGACCTTCTCCTTACCATGGAGACGCTCTGCCGACTGAGCTAAAGGGGCCTACCCGGCCGGGCTCCCGGTGCTCCGGGCCGCCCTGCGGACAGGTGTAACCATACACGGACCCCGCGACCTACGCGAATCAAACGTCCACCGGGCGCGCGCCCGCCGGACGCGCGGCAGGCCCGTGCCCGGCGCCGGTCAGCGGGCCATCGGATGCCGGAGTCGCGGGCGGCCGCCGACCGGCAGGGTGACCACCTCGCACAGGTCGGCGAGGTCCACGAAACACCGCACCTCGTCGACGCTCCGGCAGTCGGCGACGATCTCACCGTGCCGCCGGAGCCGGAGCACCTGGCGCCCGCCGAGGACGGCCCCGGTGATCTCGTAGCCGTCCGGCCCCACCCAGCGCGTCTCCATAAGCGGACACACTATGCCTGATCACCACGAACATCGCGGATAACTTACGGCGCGTCGGTAACAATCGCCGCCGGCGACCCGGCAGCCGCACGTCATCGCTGGTCGGAGTCGCGCTCCGGGTCCATCAGGGCGTTCAACCTGGCGAGCATGCCGGCCAGCAGCCGGACGTCGTCCTGCGGCCAGGTGCCGAGCAGGCCGTCGAAGCGCCGGCGGCGGGCCGTGCGCGCCCGGTCCAGCCGCCGCCGCCCCTCGCCGGTGAGGCTCAGCAGGTGCGCCCGCCCGTCGGCCGGGTCCGGCTCCCGCTCGACCAGGCCGAGCCCTTCCAGTCCCTTGACCTGCCGGCTCATCGTCGCCTTGCCCACCCCGAAGTAGGCGGCCAGGTCGCTCGGCCGGGCGGGTGCGACCTCCGCTACGCGTACCAGGATGCCGTACGCCCCCGGCTCCAGCTCCGGATGGACCGCGCGGCCCACCTCCGCCGACAGGGCGCGGGAGCGGCGCAGCAGCACGCCGAGCTGGTGTTCCAGCATCCGGATGGCCTCGCCGTCCGCGGCGTCCGGTTCGCCGGTCGCCGCCGGATGGCCGGGCGCGACCAGAGTGCCGCCCGCCGGCCGCGCAGCCTTGCCTCGCACCACTCGCTCCCTCGTCGCCGGTCCGATCCCCAGTCTGTCAGGGACGGCCGTCATGGCGCACATGCCGCCCGCCGCCGTGGGCGTGGTGGCCGTCGCGGCCCGGCGGCCGTCCACCCGGATGCGCGTGCCGGCCGCCGCCCTCGGCGTGCCGCCCGCCGCCGCCCGAGCCGGTGGCGTGCCCGTCCGCGTGCCGCGGGGCGGCGCGGCCGGCCCCGTCGGCGGCGCGCGTCGCGGCGCCATCGGCCACCGCGACGGGTGCCGCGACGGGTGCCGCGACCGGCGCGGCGTCCGGGCCTTCGCCGTCACCCCGCTCCTCGGCGGCCCGCACCTGTTCGGCGGTGCGCAGCGGGATCTCCTTGATGAACAGCACCGCGACCAGCGCCAGCAGCAGGCATGGCGCCGCGTACAGGAAGATGTCGCCGACGCCGTGACCGTAGGCGTCCTGCACCACCGCGCGCACCGGCGCGGGCAGGTCGGCCAGCCGAGGCAGCGCGCCGTCCTCCAGCCCGGTGCGTACACCCAGCCGGCCGAGGCCCTGGGCGAGGTAGTCCGTCACCCGGTGCCCCAGCAGCGCGCCGAGGGCCGCCACGCCGATCGCGCCGCCGAGCGTGCGGAAGAACGCGACGACCGAGCTGGCCGCGCCGAGCTGGTCGGTGGGCACCTGGTTCTGCACCGACAGCACGAGGTTCTGCATGCTCATGCCGAGGCCGGTGCCGATCGCGAACATGTAGACCGCGATCACCCAGTAGTTCGTGTCGTACCGCAGGGTGCCCATCAGCCCGAATCCGGCGGTGAGCAGGGTCGCCCCGGTGACCAGGAAGACCTTCCAGCGCCCGGTGCGGGTGATGATCTGCCCGGCGATGGTGGACGACAGCGCGAGGCCGAGGATCATCGGCAGCGTCATGATGCCCGCCATGGTCGGCGACTCGCCGCGGGCGAGCTGGAAGTACTGGCTCAGGAAGGTGGTCGCGCCGAACATGCCGATGCCGACGAACAGGCTGGCCAGCACCGCGAGGCTGATGGCGGCCCGCCGGAACAGCCGCAGCGGCACGATCGGCTCGGCGGCCCTGGACTCCACCAGCACGAACAGCAGGGCGAGCACGAGCGAGCCGCCGACCATCGCGCCGGTCTGCCAGGACAGCCAGCCGTAGGACCGGCCGGCGAACGAGACCCAGACCAGCAGCAGCGAGACCGCGGCGGTGATCAGGAAGGCGCCGGCCCAGTCGATCCGCACCTCGCGCCGGCGCAGCGGCAGGTGCAGGGTCTTCTGCAGCACCACGAAGGCGAGCAGCGCGAACGGCACGCCGACGTAGAAGCACCACCGCCAGCCGAGCCAGGAGGTGTCGACGATGACGCCGCCGATCAGCGGCCCGGCGATCGTCGCCAGGGCGAAGACGGCGCCGATGTAGCCGGAGTAGCGGCCGCGCTCGCGGGGGGCGATGATCGCCGCCATGATCACCTGGACCAGCGCGGTGAGGCCGCCGGCGCCCAGCCCTTGCACGACGCGGGCGGCGATGAGCAGGCCGGGAGTCTGCGCCAGGCCGGCGAGCGCCGACCCGATCACGAAGATCACCAGGCCGATCTGGACCAGCATCTTCTTGCTCACCAGGTCGGCGAGCTTGCCCCAGATGGGAGTGGAGACCGTGGTGGCCAGCAGGGTGGACGTGATCACCCACGTATAGGTGGTCTCGTCGGCGTGCAGGTCGGCGATGATCGTGGGCAGGGCGTTCGCGACGACGGTCGAGGACAGCATCGCCACGAACAGGCCGAGCAGCAGTCCCGACAGCGCCTCCAGGATCTCGCGGTGCGTCATGGGCGCCGCGGCCTGGGCCGCGGGCGGCCCGGCCGGTACTGCGGTTGTCATCGAAGTCCTTTCACGGGAGGGAGGGGACGGGCGGCGCGGGGGGCGCGGGGGCGCGGGGGGCGCGGGGGGCATGGTCGCCGGGCGCCCGGCCGGCGTCGAAGCTGGTGCGGAGGCGGGCGAGCAGCCGGCCGAGGGTGGCGATCTCCTCGTCGGTCCAGTCGTCCAGCATCGCGGCCAGCCGGGCACCGAGCCGGTCGGTCGACTCGCGCATGACCTGGCGTCCCTGCGGGGTGAGCCGCAGGTAGGACGAGCGGCCGTCGCGGGGGTTGGGCATGCGCTCGACCCAGCCGCGCACGACCAGCTCGGTGACGTGCCTGCTGATCACGGACTGGTCGACGTCGAGGATCTCGGCCAGCTCGCCGACCCGCAGATCGCCCCGGCGGTCCAGCGCGGCGAGCAGCGTGACGCCGGAGCGCGGGCAGCCGGGCGGCAGCTCACGCCGCATCGCCTTGATGACCGCGCCGGCCTCCCCCAGCCGGACCAGCAACTCGGCGCCGACGGCGTCGGATGCCATGGCTCCTCCATCTGGTTGCTTAGGGCAAGCATATATGTGCTTGCCCTAAGCAACTATGGGGGTCCGAGTATTCCCCCGGATGGGACCGCGGACTTGACAGCGACCAATACGGTCGTACATATTTATCGCCATGGCGCGACCGTCGAAGAAAGAGCACATCCTCCGCGAAGGCCTGGAGGTCGTGCGCCGCAAGGGCTTCACCGCCGCGGGAGTCCGTGACATCACCGCCGCGGCGGGCGTCCCCCAGGGCTCGTTCACCAACCACTTCACCTCCAAGGAGGCGTTCGGCCTGGAGATCCTGGACCGCTACTTCGCCGACGTCCGGGACCTCATCGCGGCGACCCTGCGAGCTCCGGACCTGCCTCCGCTGCGGCGGCTGGCCGCCTATTTCGACGCCGTCACCGCCCGGCTGGCCGAGCGCGGCTGGCACCACGGGTGCCTGGTGGGCAACATGAGCCTGGAGTCGGCCGAGCACAGCGAGGCCATCCGGGCGCGGCTCGCGGCCATCTTCGCCGAATGGCGCGAGCCGTTCGCCGAGTGCCTGGCGCAGGCGCGCGAGCGCGGCGAGCTCGCGGACGGCGCCGCGCCGGACGACCTCGCCGACTTCCTGCTCTCCTCCTGGCAGGGGGCGATCCTGCGCATGAAGGTCGAGCGCGACCCCGCGCCGCTCGAGCGCTTCACCCGGGTCGTCTTCACCGGCGTCCTGCGCCCCCCGCCCCGCTGAGCCGCCCGCCGTGCCCCGCTCGGCCCTCGACGTCCAGGCGTCCCGCGGCTCCGTCCGTAGCCCGCCGTCCCGCTGACCGCCGTCCCGCTGACCACATTCCCCTGAGCACCGTCCCCGCGATCCCGCGAATGGAGAAGCCCATGACCCAGCCCGTCCGGCACGACATCCCGCACGCCGACCCCCACCCGCGGCGCCGGACCAGCGTGCTCGGCACCGAGATCAGCCACGTGGACGTGGGGGAAGGCCCGCCGATCGTCTTCCTGCACGGCAACCCGACCTCCTCCTACCTGTGGCGGAACATCATTCCCGCGGTCGCCGACCTCGGCCGCTGCCTGGCACCTGACCTGGCCGGCATGGGGCGGTCCGGACCGTCCGGCACCGGCGGCCACCGATTCGCCGACCACGCGCGCCACCTGGACGCCTGGTTCGAGGCCATGGGACTGCGGGAGGACGTCACCCTGGTGCTGCACGACTGGGGGTCGGCACTCGGGTTCCACTGGGCGGCCCGGCACCCCGGCCGGATAAGGGCCCTCGCCTACATGGAGGCGATCGTGCAACCGCGGCTCTGGTCGGACTTCCCCGAGGGACGCGACGCGCTGTTCCGCGCCATGCGCTCCGAGCACGGCGAGCAACTGGTGCTGGAGCAGAACTTCTTCGTGGAGACGGTGCTGCCGAAGAGCGTGCTGCGCGCGCTCGGCCCGGAGGAGATGGCCGCCTACCGGGCGCCGTTCCCCACCCCGGAGTCCCGGCTGCCCACCCTGGTGTTCCCTCGCGAACTGCCCATCGACGGGACCCCCGAGGACGTGGCGGAGGTCGTGCGCGAGTACGGCCGATGGCTGGAGCGCAGTCCCGTCCCCAAGCTCTTCATCGCCGCGGAACCCGGCGCGCTGCTGGTCGGCCGGGCGGCCGAGTACGCGCGGACCTGGCCTAACCAGCGGGAGGTGACCGTGAAGGGCAGCCACTACCTGCAGGAGGACTCCCCCGCCGAGATCGGTGCCGCCCTGCGGGAGTTCCTCCTCTCGCTGTAAGCCGACGCTCGTCGCGAGTGCTGCGGATCGTCCTCACCCGGGACACCTCATCGAATTGGAGTCTTGTCGGATCGTTGAACGAAATCTACCGTGAGGGTACGCCCGTGGCTCGCGGGCGTACCCGCATCGGTAGGAGAAGCTCATGCGCTTACGTCTCGTCACCGTCGTGGCCGCCGCCGTCACGGGACTGATCACGCTGTTCGGGTTCTTCGGCGGGCTGGAGAGCACCGACGGCGGCGAGGTGGGGGTGGTCCGCGACGGCGGCCTGTTCGACGACAACCGGATCCGCCAGGTGATCGACCCGGGCTCCGGCCTCACCTGGGTGGGCTGGTGGTCCGACGTGCACCGCTACCCGGCCCAACAGCGGTTCTACACCATCACCGCGGACGCCAAGCGCAGCACCAACCTCGGCGTCGACGTGGTCACGGTGCCCAGCAGTGACGGTGTCAACATGGGGATCGAGGGCACGCTCTACTTCACCCTCAACCTCGACCACGACACGCTGAAGAAGTTCGACGACAGGTTCGGCACCCGTCGCTTCCGCGGCCAGGACGACGAGATGCGCCACGCCTGGGACGGCGAGGAAGGCTGGTCGTCCTTCTTCGGCCAGGCCGTCCGGCCGGTCGTGGACAACGCGCTGCGCAGCCAGATCGGCGCCTTCCGTTGTGCCGAACTCGTCTCGACCTGCGCGTTCGTGGAGAGCGGCGCCGACCAGAAGAAGATCGAGTTCGTGCCCCGGGACAACAACTCGGTGCTGGCCAAGGTGCAGAACGCGGTGAACACCACGCTCGGCGCCGACCTGCGGCAGATGCTCGGCGCGGGCTTCTTCACCGATCTGCGCTTCAACCTGGTGCGGGTCACGCTGCCGGCCGAGGTGCAGGCGGCGGTCAACCGCACCCAGGCCGCGTTCGCCGCGGTGGCCGAGAACCGGGCGGCGGTGGCCCAGGCCGAGGCGCAGGCGGCCGCGAACAAGGCGCGGCAGGACGGCTACGACCGCTGCCCGGCCTGCGCCGAGATCGACAAGCTCAAGGCGCTCCCGCAGGGGATCACCGTGTACGCGCCCGGCTACGCCGGCGGGCTGACCCTGCCCACCAAATGATCGCGATCACACCATGGGGACCCGGTAGCGGATGCCGATCCCGCGGGAGAGGAAGGCCGTCCTGGCGGATCGATGGCCGCATCCCCGGCCACGGCAGGGTGCTATACGGCATTTGATAGGGGATCCCCCGATTACTCCGATCGGTCGCGGACGGATGGTTGCCGGGAAGGCCCCCCGGCGACCGGCCGGGCGCCGAACCGAACGACCGGAGGACAACGGATGCGGTTCGCATCACCCGGCACGCGGCGCGCCGGCGCGCGGACGACGATGGTCGGCCTGCTGGTGCTCGGCGGCTTATCCGCGCTGCCACCACTCGCGGCGCAGGCCGATCCGGCGCCCACCGCCGGCGGCCGCCCGGACGTGGTGGCGGAGACCACTCCCCCCGCCGACGGTGCCCTCATCACCCCGGAGCAGGCGCTGGAGCGCGACGCGGCGGCCGCCGCCAAGCTGGCCCACGTCTCGATTCCGGAGGCCAGGCGCCGGCTGCTCGTCCAGCAGAAGGTCTCGAACTTCGTGGACTCGCTCCCCGAGGACGTCCGGGCCAGGACGTACGCCGGCGGCCGGCTCGACTTCACCGCGAGCACCCCGGCCACCCTCTACTTCAAGGGCCAGGTCCCCGAGGCTGTCCAGGCCCGCGCGATCCCCGAGGCCAAGCTGGCCGGAGGCATGAAGTACTCCTTCGAGGAGATGGCCGACCGGCAGAACGCGATGCACGCGGCCGTCAACGACCTCGGCTTCAGCCAGGTCCAGTCGACGTTCGACCTGACGACGCAGCGCGTCGAACTCGACGTCGTCCAGCGGCCGGACCGGCCGGACCTGCGCGGTCAGCAGTTGCGGGACAAGCTGACCGCCCGGATGGCCGCGAACCGCTCCGCGGCCGCCACCCCCGCGTTCACTATCAAGGAACACCCCGCCGGGACCGTTCTGGCCGCACCGAGCACCGGATACGGCGGGTCGAGCATGCGCAGCAGCGGTGTCTTCCAGTGCACCTCGGCGTTCGTGGTCCGGCGCACCAGCGACCAGGCGGAGGGGGTGCTCACCGCCGCGCACTGCGAGGGCATCAACCAGATGGACGAGAACAACTCCCTCGGCGGTGTCGTCAGCACCTTCACGGCGCCGTTCGTCAGCGAGCACATCGGCGTCAACGGCGACATCGAATGGCACACCACCACCGGCCACGACGACGTTCCCCAGTTCTGGGACACCGTCGCCACCCGGCGTGCCGTGACGTCCCGGATCAGCAGCTCCGGCTATCTGGACGGGGCCTATGTCTGCCACTACGGGCGGACGAGCGGGACCAGCTGTGGCTCGATCAACAACACCAACGCCACCATCAACTTCCCCTGGGCCGGCTGCGGCGGATGCACCAAGACCGCCTACAACATGGTGGGCGTCAGCGGCGCGGTCAGCATCGGGGGTGACAGCGGCGGGCCCTGGTACGTACTGAACCAGGCCCTCGGCATCCATCACGGGTTCAACCCGGTGAACCTGGACCAGTTCTTCAGCCGGATCCAGCGGGCCGAGAACCAGTTCGGCGTGACGGTGCAGTTCTAGGACGTGCCACCGCCACCGTGACCGGAGAGCCTGCCCTCCGGTCACCTCCCTGCCGCTCCGCCGGATGAGCGGGGCGTCCGGCGGAGCGCCCGCCCCTTCCCGGGCGCTCCGCCCGGGCGTCATGCGGTGCGGTCGGCGTCCGGCGCCCAGGGGACCGGGCCGCCGGGCGCCGCCCGCGCGCCCAGCGCGGCCAGCTCGCTCCGGTTGCGTACGCCGAGCTTGCGGTAGACGCGGGTGAGATTGGCCTCGACGGTCTTGGTGCTGATGAACATCCGGCCGGCCACCTCCCGGTTGGTCAGGCCCGCGGCGACCAGCCGGTGGATCTCCTGCTCCGTGGGCGTCAGCCCGGGGCCCTCCACCCGGCGCTGCCCGCACCTGCGCAGCTCGGCGGCGGCCTGCGCGGACCACAGCGGCGCGCCCAGCTCGTCGAAGATCAGGCCGGCCCGGGTGAGCACGTCCCGCGCCGCGACCTTCCGCTTCCCCGCCCGCAGGATCTTGCCGTACACCAGCAGGGCCCGGCCGCGCTCCAAGGGCATCGGCAGGGCGGCGCAGGCGTCCAGGGACCGCCGCGCCGCCTCCTCCGCGCGGTCCAAGTCTCCCTCGGCCCGGGCGACCACGGCCGCGGCGCGGGCCAGCACGGCCAGCAACCAGGGGCGGGGCGCGACGCCGGCCCGGTCCTCCAGCCGGGCGAGCAGCGTGTGCGCCTGTGCCAGCCGGCCGATCGCAGCCGCCGCCTCGATCTGGTCGCCATGGAACATGTACCGCGCCGGCTCCTTGAGCTCCATGGCCTCGACCAGCGCGGCGGCCCGGGCGAGGTGGTGGCCGGCCCGCTCGGGATCCCCGGCGGACAGGGCGGCGAACCCGAGAACCTGCCGCAGCAGGGCCGCCACATAGGGGTCGCCGGAATCCCGGGCCTGCCGCAGCGCGCGCCGGGCGGTGGCCTCGGCCTCGGCGACCCGGCCAAGGTGCGCGTCGACCAGGGCCAGGGCGTACCGGCCGAACCCCAGCCAGCGCCGCTGGCCGGTCAGTTCCATCACCTCGATGGACCGCCGCGCCTCCTCGTGGGCCCGGGACCAGTCCCCCAGCCAGCAGTCGATCTCGGCCAGGTGCATCAGCGCGTGCCCCACCGCGGGCTCGTCCCCCCATTCGGTGGCCAGACCGAGCTCGACCGCGAAGCGCCGGCGCGCCTCGGCCGGGTCCATGCACTTGGCCCACGCCCCGAGCGCCTGCCGGCTCCACGTCTCCGCCCAGTGCCGCGACGGCCGGGCCGGCAGCAGGCGGCCGGCGCGCTCCAGATCCGGCCCGGCGACGCCCAGGCCGTTGGTGAGCCGGTACATCGCCCGCACGGCCAGCGCGCACGACAGCAACGCCGGCTCCGGGCCCGCCTCCGGCCGGTCCAGCACCCGCACGGCGGCCTCGGCCGCGGCGAGTTGCCCGGCCGCGTCATGCGTGCTGAACCACGCCTGGCGCAGGTAAAGCTCCGCCCGCAGGGCCGGATCACCGCCCGCCCCGGCGAGCGCCCGCCGGCACAGCTCGGCGGCCTCGACCGTCCCGCCCTCGTAGAACACCACCTCGGCCAGGGCCAGGGACGCCCGGGACCACAACGGGTCCGCCGGCCGGCCCGCCACCACCGCGGCCAGCAGGCCGCGGGCGCCGGCGGCGTCACCCGCGGCGAACAGGCAGCGCGCCGCGGCGATCGTCCGCCGGTGCGCGCCGTCGATGTCGTCCGGCGGGGTACGGGCCGCCGCCAGGCGCCACAGCCCCGAGGCGGCCGCCGGGCTCCCGCGGTGCCAGGCATCGGCGGCGCCCCGCTCCAGCAGGGCGGCCACCTCCTCGTCCGGGCCTTCGCCGCACAGCGCCAGGTGCCGGGCCTGCTGCTCCACGTCCCCGACCACCTCGGCCAGCCGCCGGCGCACCCGCTGGTGGCGCTCGGCCGAGGTCACCGCGCATACGGCCGAGGCCAGCAGCGGGTGGGTGAAGCCGATCCGGCCCTGCCGGACCTCGATGATCCCCGACTCCTCGGCCTCGGTCAGCGGGGACAGCCGGCCGTCGGGCACCTCCAGCGCCGCCCGCACCGTCGCGACCGTCGGATGGGCCAGCAGGGCGACGTGCAGCAGCGCGTCGATGACGGGTTCACCCAGCGCGCGCACCCGCCGGCCCATCAACTCCGCGACAGACGCCGGAACGGGCAGCGGCTCGCCGGGGCCGGGGAAGGCGCCGGCGAGCCGCAGCGACCGGACGATCTCCAGGGCGTAAAGCGGGTTGCCGGCCGAGTCCTGCCGCAGGCGGCGCAGCGCCGGCATGGCCAGTTCCTGCCCGGTGTGCCGTAACAGGATCCGGCGCAGCGTCCCCAGGCCGAGCGGCCCCAGCCGCACCACGGTGACGCGCCCGGCGGGCAGCGCCTGAGCCGGTCCGGGCGGCACGGTGGCCGGCGGCTCCACCCGGGCCGCCAGCAGCAGGCCCACCGGTTCGCCCGCCAGCCGGCGCGCCAGGTAGGTGATCACCTGCGCGCTGGCCTCGTCCAGCCATTGCACGTCGTCGACCGCCAGCAGCACCGGACGCTTCCCGGCCAGGGCCCGGACCGCCGACAGCGCGGCCGCGCCGAGGGTACGCGGGGCCGGCGGCGGCCCGCCGGTCTCCGCCCTGCGTAACAGCGCCACCTCAAGGGCCTGCGCCTGCGGCACCGGCAGCGCCGCACCCACCTCCTCCAGGACGCCGTGGAACAGGTCGCCCAGCCCGCTGAGCGTGAGCGCGGTCTCGGCCTCCGCGGGACGGCAGGACAGCACGCGGTGGCCGAGGTCGGCGGCCCGGGCGACGCCGTGGTTCCACACCGTGGTCTTGCCGATGCCCGCGCCACCGGCCAGGACGAAGCCGGCCGCGCCATCGGCCGACGAGGTGAGGAAGCGTTCCAGGGCGGCCAGCTCGCGACCGCGCCCGTCGACCTCGGGATGACCCGTCATCGCGCCCCTGCGGATGCCCGGGCCGGCACCGGTGCCGCCTCCGGATCGTCAGGACCGGGCCCGCCGGCGCGTGAACACCCGGAGCCGGGAAAAGGAATCGCGCCGGCGACCGGCGAGCAGATTTCCATCCGCCCTCGCGTCAAGGTCCCCCCGATATCGATGAAACGCCGAACCGGAAATACGGACAGGAATGTCCGGACGTTTTCGAAGATCCAGACGGCCGCGAGAACCAGGTGGGCCGGCACGCATATTCACACCTTAACTTCCGCCAGGTGCGGACACCATGGCCGGAAGGCGGGCGCTGCCCTCTAATCATCCGACCCGCCCCCGGGATCGGTAAGCGGCGCGGCGATCGGTTCCATCGGTGAAAGAAATCGGGACGGCAGGCTCGGCAACGGCGGTAAGAATACGCCTCGATGACGGCGGGCGGCCGGGAAGGCCGGCCGCCCGGGCACCACCGGGCACCATCCGGGCACCTCGACCTCCGGCGGGTGGCCGCCATCCGGGCCGTCCCGGCCCCGGCCGTGAGCGCCATCCGGGCCGCCGGGTCCCTGGCCGGTGACGCCGATCCCGTACCGCCGCCCTGCCGCCGGTAGCCATGCCCGCCGTCGCCGCACCGACCCAGCCGACCCTGGCCGGAATTCAGGTCCAGGTACCGCCGGAAGCCGTGGATTCCACGGCCGGACGGCCACGATGCCGGGGATCACCGCTTCCACCTGCTCCGCGCCACTGGCTAGCCTGAGGCGATGGAGATCGGAGTCAACGTCCCGAACTTCGGACCTGGCACGAATCCGCAGATGCTGCGGGACTGGGCACGGACCGTGGAGGACCTCGGATACGACCTGCTGATGCTCTCGGACCACGTCGTGATCACGCCCGACGTCGCCGAGCAGTATCCGGCGCCGTTCTACGAACCGTTCACCACCCTGTCCTGGCTGGCCGGGATCACCACCCGGGTCCGGCTCGGCACGACGGTGCTCATCGTCCCCTACCGCCACCCGCTGCTCACCGCCCGGATGGCCGCCAACCTGGACCGGCTCAGCGGCGGGCGGCTCGTCCTCGGCGTCGGCGTCGGCTGGGCCCGCCAGGAGTTCGAGGCGCTCGGCGTGCCGTTCCGGGAGCGCGGCCGGCTCACCGACGACCACCTGCGCGCCATGCGCGCCGCCTGGGCGGACACCGGCGACTACGGCACCGGGCACATCCCGCTGTGGATCGGCGGCAACAGCGACGCCGGGCTGCGCCGCGCGGTACGGCTCGGCGACGCCTGGCATCCGCTGCGCTTCACCATGCCCTGGCTGCGCGGGGCGATCGAACGGCTGGCCGCCATCGCCGAGCAGGAGCACCGCCCGCCGCCCGCGCTGGTGCCGCGGATCGCGCTGCGGCTCACCGCCCAACCCCTCACCGGTGACGACCGGCCGGCCGGCGAGGGCACCATCGACCAGGTCATGGAGGACATCGAGGGGCTGCGGCGCCTCGGCGCCGGCACGGTCGTCCTCGACCCGTTCGGCACCGACCCGGACGAGACCCTCCGCCCGCAGCCGGCCTGGGACGCGCTCGCCACCGTGGCCGCGCACCGGCCCGCGCCGGAGGCCGGCGCGGCACACCCGCTTCCGTAAGAACCCGCCGAGCATTCGTGCGGAGACCACCGAAAGGACGACGATGACCCCCGACGACGAAAGACTGCTCCGCCAGGCGATCGGGCTCGCCGCCACCGCCCGGGCCGCCGGCGAACCGCCCTTCGGCTCGCTGCTGACCGGTCCGGACGGCGAGGTGCTGGCCGAGGAGCACAACACCTCGATCGGCGACCGCGACATCACCGCGCACCCGGAACTGAAGCTGGCCCGGTGGGCCGCCCGCGAGCTCGCTCCGGAGGTGGCCGCGGCCACCACCATGTACACCAGCTGCCAGCCGTGCGGCATGTGCGCCGGCGCCATCGAGCGCTCCGGCCTCGGCCGCGTCGTCTACGCCCTGTCCACCGAGCAGCTCACCCCGCTGAAGCCGCCGGTGACCGCTCCGCCGGTCCGTCTGGACGGGCCGGCCCTGCCGGACGAGGCCCGCGCCGTCGTCGAGGGCTACTACATGTGACCCGGTCGCGGCCGGGTGGGCGAGACTGTCGGTCCCCTTCCTTATCGTGACCCGCGACGGTGACCGCGACCCGACCTGTCGCGCCGGCGGCCCGTGGAACCGGAACCAGCTCACGAATCGAGGCGGACCTTGAGCACAACGACCTCCCTGGACGGCACGATCATCGACTACGACCGCTACGGTGACGGGCCGGCGGTCATCTTCATCGGCGGCGCCACGCAGTACCGCGGCGTCGACCAGAACACCGGACGGGCGGCGCGGGCCCTGGCGGCCGAAGGCTTCACGACCGTCGACTACGACCGGCGCGGCCGCGGCCGGTCCGGCGACACCGAGCCATGGGCCCTGGCGCGGGAGGTCGAGGACGTGGCCGCCCTGATCAAGGCGGTCGGCGGCACCGCCACGCTGTACAGCAGCTCGTCCGGCGCCACGGTCGCGCTGGCCGCCGCGGACGCCGGCGTCGGCGTCACCGCCCTGGCGCTGTACGAGCCGCCGCTGTTCGCCGGCGCCGACCACGCCGGGCACCTGGCCGAGCTGCGGTCCCTGCTGGCCGGCGGCCGGGACGACGCGGCGATGCGCTACAACCTCACCCAGGTCATCGGCCTGCCGCCCGAGGCGGTGGACGGGATGGCCCAGGCACCCGGCTGGGCGGACCTGGTGGCGGTATCCCCGACGCTGATCTACGACCTCGCGTCCGTCCACGAGATCAACATCGACCCCGACTGGGCCGGCCGCTGGTCCTCGATCACCGTGCCGGCGATCGTCTACTCGGGCGACCAGACGTTCCCCGGCATGCCCGAGGCCGCGGACGCGGTCGCGGCGGCGCTGCCGAACGCGACCCGCCGGGTGCTGGCCGGCCAGACCCACGGCCCCACCCCCGAGGCCATCGTCGCGGCCCTGGTGGACTTCCTCAGCTGAGCCAGCTCCGCGCCATATTGCTTTGCGCGCTCCGCGCGCGGGTCCGG
>NZ_BOOU01000069.1 GCF_016863395.1 Sphaerisporangium rufum
GCAGCGCGGGCACCACCTGGGATTCCCGTTCCGCCGGCACCACCTGGGATTCGTTCTCCCGCACCGCCGGTACCACCTGGGACTGAATGCGAACGAAAACATCTCGACCCGTCGTCCGGTTTGCAGAACAGAAGATCACAAAGGCAAGAAAGACCGGAGATCCGACCCGCCGTAGCCAGAAAGACCGGCGGAGAAACGGCTCCGAAGGGGCGCCGACCACCGCCCGTACTGAACAGGACTTCGCACCACCGCGAGAGAACGGCACGGAAAGCGCGGTAATGATGACCGCGCCCGGCCGGCCGCGATGAGACCCCGCCAGGCAGTGGCCTTCGGCTCCCCCCGCACGCATCACGCCCTCTCGCGACGCCCGCGGGCCGGCGCGGTCAGCGGGTGGACGGGCCGCCGGCGGGTGGGCCGGTGAGGGCGGCGCCGGTGGCGGTCAGCTCGTAGCGGAGGAAGCGGCCGTCGCGGACCGGGTAGATGAGACCGCAGTCGCGCAGCGCGTGCAGGTGCTCCGACACCGTCCCCTTGGCCAGCCCGAGCCGCCGGGCCGCCGCGCCGGTCGTGACCCCCGCCGCCGCCTCGGCCAGCAGCCGGGCCCGGGTGCGGCCGAGCAGCGTCACCAGCGCCGCGGACGGCTCGGCGGCGGGCCGGGCCAGGTCGCCGCGGCCGCGGGCCGGGTAGAAGAGCGCCGGCTGCCAGGGCCGGTCCAGCAGCAGCGTCGGATGCGGGCCGTTGAAGAGGCTCGGCACCAGCAGCAGGCCGCGGCCGTCCGCGTGGTGCACGGCCGTACCCGGGCCACGCACCATCAGCGCCCCGGGCCGCCAGGTGATGTCCGGGTGGAGCCGGCCGGCCACCTGCTCGATGCCGGCGGCCACCAGATGCCGCCCGCGCGCCGACACGTCGGCCATCAGGATGTCGCGGACCCGCCGCCAGTTCGGCGCGAGCACCGCCGTCCAGACGCGGGAGACGGCGGCGCCGAGTTGCCGGGTCACCTGGTCGGGCCGGTCCAGCGCGCGGGCCGGACCGGCCGCCGGCCGCTCGCGGTGCACCCGGCCGATCTCCCTGGCCACCACCTCCGGCGGGGTGGCGAGCAGCCGATCGAGTTCGTCGGCGAACGGCTGCTCGGGGTCGGTCGACGGGCCGGGCGGGGGCGGGGTGAGGAAGTCGGGGACGTAGCCCTGGTGGGTGAGCAGGTCGGGCAGCAGCGAGAGGTCGATCGCGGCCAGCCGGGGCCGGTGGCGGGCGACGAACCGGTCGACCGCCGGCTCGCCGGGCACCGGGCTGAGGTGGGCGCGTACCAGTGCCAGCGTCTCCCACAGCGGCGAGACGGCGAAGCGGACCCGCAGCAGGTCCTGGTCGGTGAGGGTCAGCGTCAGCATCCGGGTGAGTTCGGTCTGGGCCGAACCGTTGGCCACCTCCTTGCCCGTGGCCGCATTGTGCCACGCATGCCGACGACCGCCGGAGCGACCGCCCTGAGCCGGCGGCTGCGCGCCGCCGCGCTGCCCGGGGCGACCGCGGCGTACTTCGTCGCGATCGGGATGACCCTGCCGGCGACCCCGCGGTTCGTGGCCGGGCCGCTCGGCGGGGACCCGGCCCTGGTCGGGGCCGCGGCGGCGGTGTTCAGCGTCGTCTCGCTGCTGGTACGGCTGCCGCTGGCCCGCCGGATCGGCCGGTGGCCGCGCCGTGCGGCGCTATCCGGTGCCGCCGGGCTGCTGGCCGCCGCCATCGCCGCCCACCTGGGAATCGGGCACGCCGTCCCGCTGCTTTCGGCCCGCGCGGTGGCGGGTGCCGCCGACGGGGTGTTCCTGCTGGTCGCGGTGGCCGCCGCCGACCAGGACGCGGCGGAGGGGCGGCGCGCGGCGGCGGTGAGCCGGCTCACCCTGATGGTCTACGGCGGGCTGCTCGCCGGGCCGGTGGCGGCGGAGCTGCTCCAGGCCCGCTTCGGGCTGGCCGTGGTGTGGGCGGCCGCCGCCGCGGCCGGCGTGGTCGCGACCGCCCTGGCCGCCGCGGTTCCCCAGTCCCGGCCGGAGGCCGCGGATCGGGCGGATCGCACCGGCCGGTCCGCGCGGGCGGGGTGGGTGCCGCGCGGGGCGGTGGGGCCGGCGGTGGTGTGCGTGCTGGTCACCGCGGGGCCGGTGGCATTCGGCACGTTCGTCGGCCTGTACGTGCTGGGCACCGGCCGGCCGGGCGCCGCGCTGGAACTCGGGGTGTGCGCCGCGGGCACGCTGGCCGGCCGGGCACTGGCCGGGCCCCGGCTGGACCGGCTGGACCCGGTCGCGGTGACCGTGGCGAGCGTGGCCGCCACCGGGGCGGCGTTGCTGCTGCTGTCCACCGGCACCGCGCTGGTGGTCACCGTCGCCGCGGCGCTGCTGCTGGCGGCGGGGCAGAGCGTCGCGTTCCCCGCGCTGACGTCGCTGGCGCTGCGCGCTGCGCCGCCGCACGACCGGTTGCCGGCGATCGCGGCGGTCACCGCGGCCTACGACGTGGGGTTCGTGCTGTCGGGGCTCGGCCTGGGCGTGCTGGGCGCGGCGGCCGGGCTGCCGGTCATGTTCGCGGCCGCCGGCCTGGTCGCGCTGGCCGCGCTCGGCGCCGTCCCCGCCCTGCGCCGTGCGGCGCCCCGGCGGGCACGCGCCGCCGGCGGCGGACCGGCCGGGCGCGGCGAACCGCCGGGTCCGGAAATGGAACGTGGCGGGCCGGCGGGCCGGTCCGGATCTCACGAAGAAGGAGAACGATGACGAACGACACGGATGCGGGTGCGCGGCTGGACCGCTACGCGCGGGTGATCCTGGAGACCGGGGTGGTGTTGCGCCCGGGACAGGATCTGGCGATCAACGCCCTGGTGGAGCACGCGCCGCTGGCCCGGGCGATCGCCGAGGCGGCCTACCGGCACGGCGCCGGCTACGTGGACATCTGGTACTTCGACCCGCACGCCAAGGCGTCCCGGGTGCGGCACGCGGCGCCGGAGTCGCTCGGCCGGACCCCGCCGTGGCTGGACCGGCGGTACGAGGACCTGGCCGAACGCGGCGGCGCGCTGGTCAACATCACCGGCGATCCGGACCCGGAGCTGCTGGCCGGCCTGGATCCGGCGCGCGCCGGGATGGACCGGATGCCCGCCCTGGCCTCCCGGTTCCGGGTGCAGAGCCGGGGGCTGGTCGCCTGGACGATCGCCGCCTACCCGACCGCCGCCTGGGCGCGCGGCGTGTACGGCGAGCCGGACGTCGAGCGGCTGTGGCGGGACCTGGAGCACTTCCTGCGCCTGGACGAGCCGGACCCGGTGGCGGCCTGGCGCGAGCACCTGGACCTGCTGCGCCACCGGGCGGCGCTGCTCACCGAGGCCGGGTTCGACGAGCTGCACTACACCGGGCCGGGCACCGACCTGCGGGTCGGGCTCATCCCTGAGGCCCGCTGGACGATCTCCGCGCACGACATGCCGGACGGTTCGGTCAACGTGCTGAACCTGCCGACCGAGGAGGTGTTCACGACGCCGCACCGCGAGCGGGCCGAGGGCGTGGTCAGCGCCACCCGCCCGCTCGCGTTGGGCGGCGTCGTGGTGGAGGATCTGTGGCTGCGGCTGGCCGGCGGCCGGGTCGTCGAGGTGGACGCGCGGACCGGCCGGGACACCGTCGCCCGGCAGCTGGCGGACGTGCCGGGCGCGGGCCGTCTCGGCGAGGTGGCGCTGGTGGACGGCACCACCTCCCGCATCGGCCGGCTCGGCACCGTCTACCGGGACACGTTGCTGGACGAGAACGCGACCTGTCACATCGCGTGGGGCGGAGGCATCCCGACCGCGTTCGCGGACTGGCGGGAGATCGACGACGCCACCCTGGCCGGCCGGGGGGTGAACTTCTCCAAGGTGCACGTCGACTTCATGATGGGCGGGCCCGGGCTGACCGTCCGGGGCCGCCGGGCCGGCGGGGGCGGCGAGACGACCATCCTTGAGGACGGTGCCTGGGCCCTCGGCTGACCGTGACGATGTAGGTGAACGCCTCCGGCCGGATCCGGCCCTTCGCCCGCGCGTGAGGGCCGGGCCGCGGGTGGCCGCCTCCGGTATGGTCCGGCTCGTCGCCGGAGGGTGAGGATGGCGGCGAACACCCGCCGGTGGCGTTCGCTCAGGTCATGGCGGCGCGGGTGGCGGTGCGGAGTTCCTGCAGGTCGACGTCCAGGTCGACCAGGACGCGGGCGGCCAGGCCCTGGCCCTCGCGGATCATGCCGAGCAGGATGTGGCCGGTGCCGATGTGGTCGTGCCGGAGGTTGACGGCCTCGCGCAGCGAGAGTTCGAGCACCTTCTTGGCACGCTTGGTGAAGGGGATGTGCCCGCCGAAGCGCCGGCGGCGGGCGCGCGGCGCCCGGTCCAGCGCGCCCGGGCCGAAGGTGGCCTCGACCTTCTCCCGGACGCTGTCGAGGTCGATGCCGATGCTCTCCAGGGCCGCCGCGTCCAGCTCGTCGGCCCGGCGCCCGGTGGTGCGGAGGCGGCCGATCCGGTCGGCCACCCGGTCGTGGTCCAGGCCGTGCCCGACCAGCACCCGCCCGGCCACCGAGTCCGGCTGCCGGAGCAGGCCGAGCAGCACGTGCTCGGTGCCGATGTGCTCGTCGTCCAGCAGCCGGGCCTCGGCCTGGGCCAGGACCACCGCCTGCCGGGCGTCCTGGTGGAAGCGTTCGAACATGGCCTACCTCTCCTTCCGTAGCAGTCCGCGGCCGCCCGCGTACTTCTTGTGCACCGCCTGCTTGCTCACGCCGAGTAGCACCGCGATGTCCTGCCAGGACCAGCCCTGGTCCCGGGCGTTGTCGACCTGGAGGGCCTCCAGCCGTTCGACCAGGACCCGCAGCGCGCGTACGGCCCGCAGGCCGACGGACGGATCCCGGCTGCTCGCATCCGCGGCGAGCCGTGCCGTATCGCTCATGTCGTCAATTTAAGTTGACGAAGACGCAGGTGTCAACCACGGTTGACGATCGTGATGCGGCGCCCCGGCGGGAGCGGCGGATCGGACACGGTATAAGTGCAGGTCAGCAGGTTATTGACCAGAAAATCGATTGCCGCGGTACCGCCCGGTGAGACAGCCTGGGAGGGCTATGCGCTCCCTTCCCGTCGCCGATCCCGGCGTTCCCGATGCCCGCAGCCCGTTCCGGTACCTGTGGTGGGTCACCCGCACCCAGGGCCGGTCGCTGGTCGCCGGCATCGGCTTCGCCGTGGCGTGGTGGCTGGCGCAGGCGCTGGTTCCCATGGTCGTCGGCAAGGCCATCGACAGCCTGACCGCGCAGGACGCGGCCCAGCTGGGCCGCTGGTCGGGGGTGCTGCTCGGGCTCGGCGTGGTGACCGCGTTCTCCGGCGTCATGCGCCACCGGATGGCGGTCTTCATCTGGCTGTCGGCCGCGTACCGCACCGTGCAGGTGACCGTGCGGCAGGCCACCCGGCTCGGCGCGACGCTGCCCAAGCGGCTGTCCACCGGCGAGGTGGTCAGCGTCGGCAACTCCGACATCGCCCACATCGGCAACTCGATGGAGATCCTGCCGCGCGGGTCGGGCTCGGTGGTCGCGATCGCGGCGGTCACCGTCATCCTGATCGCCACCTCGCCGCAGCTCGGCCTGCTGGTGCTGCTCGGCGTGCCGCTGATGGCGCTGCTGGTCGCCCCGCTGCTGCGCCCGCTGCACCGGCGCCAGCACGAGCAGCGCGAGCTGCAGGGCGACCTGGCCACCCGGGCCACCGACATCGTCGCCGGCCTGCGGGTGCTGCGCGGCATCGGCGGCGAGCAGGTCTTCGCCGACCGCTACCGGCAGGAGTCGCAGCGGGTGCGCCACGCCGGGGTGCGGGTCGCCTCGGTCGACGCCACGCTGGAAGGCGTCCAGCTGCTGCTGCCCGGCCTGCTCATCGCGTTCCTCACCTGGCGCGGCGCGCACTACGCCCTGGAGGGCACGATCACCGTCGGGCAGCTGGTCGCCTTCTACGGGTACGCCCTGTTCCTGGTGGGCCCGCTGCGCACCCTCACCGAGGCGGCCGACAAGCTGACCAAGGGCCACGTCTCGGCCCGGCGCGTGGTGCGCATCCTCAGCCTGGAGCCGGAGATCGGCGGCCCCGGCGAGGCGACCACCGAGGGCGGCGACCTGGTCGACGAGACGTCCGGCGTCATCGTGCGGCCGGGCCGGCTCACCGCGCTGGCCGCGGCGACCCCCGAGGAGGCCACCGAGGTCGCCGAGCGGCTCGGCCGCTACGTCGACGGCGACGTGACCTACGGCGGCGTGCCGCTGGCGGCGCTGCGCCCGGCGGAGGTCCGGCGGCGGATCCTGGTGGCCGACAACGGCGCCCGGCTGTTCACCGGCCCGCTGCGCGAGCAGCTCGACGTGGCCGGCACCGCCACCGACGACGACATCCGGCGCGTGCTGGACGAGGCGTGCGCGCAGGACGTGGTGGACGCGCTGCCCGACGGCCTGGCCTCGCACGTCGCCGAGTCCGGCCGGGAGTTCTCCGGCGGGCAGCAGCAGCGGCTGCGGCTGGCCCGCGCGCTGCTCACCGACCCCGAGGTGCTGGTGCTGGTCGAGCCGACCAGCGCGGTGGACGCGCACACCGAGGCCCGGATCGCCGAGCGGCTCGGCGCCGCCCGGTCGGGCCGGACCACCCTGGTGTGCACCACCAGCCCGCTCGTACTCGACCGGGCCGACCATGTGATCTACCTGGCGGAGGGCCGGGTGCGCGCCGAGGGCACGCACCGCGAGCTGCTCGCCGCCGAACCCGGTTACACCGCGACAGTGACCCGCGGAGAGGACTGATCGTGAGCTTGCGGCAGCAGGCCGGCGCCGACGCCGGCCGGATGGACGAGCGCGCCGTGGCCGGCGACCTCGCGGCGGACGCCGCCCAGGACGCCGCGCGGATCGCGCCGGCCGGGGAGACCGCCGGGCACGCCCCGGGCGCGCCCGGCGCCGAGGACGTCCGGACCGCGCTCGGGGGTGCGGTCCGGACCGACGCGCCCGGGCCGGACGAGGGGACCGCCGGCTCCGGGACCGCGGCGCCGCCCGGCACGGACCTCGCCGCCGAGCCCGCTCCGCCGGGCGAGGTTCCGGCGGCCGGCTCCGGCGGCTCCGATCAGACCGGCTCCGATCAGACCGGCTCCGATCCGGCCGGTTCGGGTGCGGCCGGCTCCGGCGACGGCGGGGCCGCCGGGGGGCGGGCGATCCTGCCGGTGGCCGACGAGGCGCAGGTGCGGGCGTACGCGCGGCGGCTCACCCTGAAGTACCCGCGCCGGCTGGCGCTCGCGCTCGGCCTGCACGGGCTCGCCGCGGTGGCCGGCCTGGTCGCGCCGCGGCTGCTCGGCGAGCTGGTGCAGGGCGTGCGGGACGGCACCGGCACCGACGTGGACACCGTGGCGCTGGCCATCGCCGCCTTCGTCGTCGCCCAGGCCGTCCTGATCAGGTACGCGGTGTACGTCTCGGCCCGGCTGGGCGAGAAGGTGCTGGCCGAGCTGCGCGAGGAGTTCGTCGACCGGGTGCTGGCGCTGCCGCTGTCGACCGTGGAGCGGGCCGGCTCCGGCGACCTGGTGACCCGCACCTCGCGGGACGTGGACGCGCTGGCGCGCACCGTGCGGCACGCCGTGCCCGAGACGCTGATCGCGGTGGTGGCCGGGGCGTTCGTGCTCGGTGCGCTCGCCCTGGTCGGCCCGCTGCTGATGTTGCCGTCGCTGGCCGCGGTACCGCTGCTGTGGTACGCCACCCGGTGGTATTTGAAGCGGGCCCGGGACGGCTATCTGCGGGAGAACGCCGCCTACGCCGAGATCACCGAAGGGCTCACCGAGACCGTCGAGGGCGCGCGGACCGTCGAGGCGTTCGGCCTGCGCCGGCGCCGCCACGAGCGCACCGACCGGGACATCGCCCGGTCCTGGGCGGCCGAGCGGTACACGCTGGGCCTGCGCACGGTGTGGTTCCCGGCGGTGGAGTTCGGCTACGTGCTGCCGGTGACGGCGACCCTGCTGGGCGGCGGCCTGTTCTACCTGAACGGCTGGGTGTCGCTGGCCCAGGTGACCGCGGCCACCCTGTACGTCCAGCAGCTCATCGACCCGCTGGACCGGCTGCTGTCCTGGGTGGACGAGCTGCAGGTGGGCGGCGCCTCCATGGCCCGGCTGCTCGGCGTGGCCAACGTGCCCGACGACCGGGACGCGGGCCAGGACCGCCCCGCGGGCGAGGAGATCGCCGCCCGGGACGTCCGGTACGCCTACCGGCCCGGCACCGACGTGCTGCACGGCGTCTCGCTGCGGGTGGCGCCGGGCGAGCGGCTCGCCATGGTCGGGCCGTCCGGGGCGGGCAAGTCGACGCTGGGCCGGCTGCTGGCGGGCATCCACGGCCCGCGCACCGGCGCGGTGACGGTCGGCGGGGTGCCGCTGGTGGAGCTGCCGCTGGACGAGCTGCGCGGCCACGTGGCCCTGGTGACCCAGGAGCACCACATGTTCCGCGGCACGGTACGAGAGAACGTGCTGATCGGCCGGCCCGGCGCCGACGACGGCCAGGTGGCCGCGGCGCTGGCCGCGGTGGACGCCGCCGACTGGGTGGCCGAGCTGCCCGAGGGGCTGGACACCGCGGTCGGCTCCGGCGGGTTCACCCTGTCGCCCGCGCAGGCCCAGCAGCTCGCGCTGGCCCGGCTGGTGCTCGCCGACCCGCACACCCTGGTGCTGGACGAGGCCACCTCGCTGATCGACCCGCGCGCGGCCCGGCACCTGGAGCGCTCGCTGGCCGCGGTGCTGGCCGGCCGGACGGTGATCGCCATCGCGCACCGGCTCTACACCGCGCACGACGCCGACCGGGTGGCCGTGGTCGAGGACGGCCGGATCAGCGAGCTGGGCTCGCACGACGAGCTGGTCGCCGCGGGCGGCGCCTACGCCGCGCTGTGGCGCAGCTGGCACGGCACCCCGCGCTGACCCGGCCCGGCGCCCTCGGGCCGGTGCGGCCCCGGACGTACCGGACACCGGGTAGGGACCGGGAAAGAAGACGAGCCGGCACCCGGACGCAGCGGGCAGCGTCCCTGCCATCGAGGACCGCCCTGCCCGGGCGGCAGGGGCCGGGGAAAGAAGACGAGCCGGCACCAGGACGGCGTGCCGGCTCGCTTCCCTGCCGTCAGGAGATGCCGAGGGACTTCTTCAGGAAGTCCACCTGCAGGTGCAGCAGGTTCTCCGCCACCACCTCCTGCGGGGTCATGTGGGTGACGCCGGACAGCGGCAGCACGGTGTGCGGGCGGCCGGCGGCCAGCAGCGCCGACGACAGCCGCAGGGTGTGCGCGGCGACCACGTTGTCGTCGGCCAGCCCGTGGATCAGCATCAGCGGCCGGGACAGCTTCTCGGCGTCGCCGAGCAGCGAGACCCGCTCGTAGGCGTCCGGCCGCTCGTCCGGGTGGCCCAGGTACCGCTCGGTGTAGGCGGTGTCGTACAGCCGCCAGTCGCTGACCGGCGCTCCGGCGACGGCCGCGTGGAAGACGTCCGGGCGGCGCAGCACCGCCAGCGCGGCCAGGTAGCCGCCGAACGACCAGCCCTTGATCGCCACCCGGGACAGGTCCAGGTCGTCGGGGTAGAGCTGCGCGACGCCGTGCAGCGCGTCGACCTGGTCCTCCAGCACCGGGCCGGGCACGTCGTGGCGCAGCTCGCGCTCGAACGCCGGCCCGCGGCCCGGGGTGCCGCGCCCGTCGGCGATGATCACCGCGAACCCCTGGTCGGCGAACCACTGCGGCTCCAGGAACATCCGGCCGGCGGCCAGGACGCGCTGGGCGTGCGGGCCGCCGTAGGGGTCCATCAGCACCGGCAGCCGCCGCGAGCCGGGGACGTGCCCGGTGGGCAGCAGCACCGCGGTGGCGAGCTCCCGCTCGCCGGCCCGGACCAGCGCGACCCGCGGCTCCAGCCTCGGGCGCTCGGCCAGCGAGGCGATCCGCGCCCGGCGGTCGCCGCGGCGGACGTCGACCGTGGTGGCCGGCGAGCCGAGCTCCTGCCGGGCGACCAGCAGGGTGCCGCCGGACAGCCGGCCCGCGTGCACCCCCGGCTCGGTGGTGACCGGGGTGAGGCCGGCCGGTGACCAGGTCCACAGGTGGATCTCGGTGGGCTCGGCGCCGCTCGCCCGGAACAGCACGGTGTCGCCGTCCACCCCGGCCACGTCGCGCACCTGCAGCCCGGGCGGGGTGACCGGCACGTCGCCGGCGAACAGCCGGCGGGCGCCGCCGTCGTCGGCGGTCCACAGCAGGGTGCCGTCGGCCAGCCTGGCCGGCACCCCGGGGACCACGTCGACCCACGCCGGGTCGGTGTCCTGGCGGATCACCTCGGTGGCGCCGGTGGCCGGGTCGACGGCCAGCACGCGGATGGTCCGCTGGTCGCGCGGCATGGTGACGATCAGCGGGCCGTGCCGGTCCCACACCGCGGTGACCAGGTACTCGTCGTCGAACGGGACCGGGACCCGCGAGCCGTCCAGCCCTATCACGAACAGCTCGACGGTGGCGTTGGGCGTGCCGGCCGACGGGTAGGCCACCTCGACCGGCGGGCGGGCCGGGTTGGCCGGGTCGGCGATGTGCCACCGCTGCACCGGGGAGTCGTCGGCCCGCTCGGCCAGGATCGCGGTGCCGTCCGGGGACCACCAGTGGCCGCGCAGCCGTTCCAGCTCCTCGGCCGCCACGAATTCGGCCAGGCCGTAGGTGACGCCGGCGCCCTCCGGCTCGGCCAGCGCGCGGTCGGCGCCGGAGGCGATCTCCTGGACGCGCAGCGCGCCCCCGGTGACGTAGGCGACGCGGGCACCGTCGGCCGACAGCCGCGGGTCGATCACCGGGCCGGGGGTCGCCAGCCGCCGCACCGCGCCGGACTCCAGGTCGGCCAGGTAGAGCCCGCCGGACAGCGTGAACACCGCGATGGTGACCGCCGCGTCGACGGCGTAGCCGACCACGCCGCCCGCCTGCTCCCGGGCCCGCTCGCGCCGGGCCCGCTCCTCGGCGGGCAGATCTTCGTCGGCGCCGCCGAGATCGGCCGGGTCGACCAGCACCCGCTCGGCGCCGGTGTCGAGGTCCAGCTCCAGCAGGCGGTTCACCGGGTCGGTGCCCGAGCCGCCGCGCAGGAACAGCACGCGGCCGCCGTCCGGGGTGATGGTGAAGCCGCGCGGCGTCCCGAGGGTGAACCGGCGGGTCCTGGCGTAAAGGCGCGGGAAGCTGTCACTCATGACCCTCATCCTGCCAGGTGGGGAGAAACAAGGATGCCCCACGGGCGGGCCTGGGGATAGCCTCTAGCGCATGACCGATCGCCGTTTGCTGCTGGTGCACGCCCACCCCGATGACGAGACGAGCGGTACGGGGGCCACGATGGCGAAATACGCCGCGGAGGGGGCCCGGGTCATCCTGGTGACCTGCACCCTCGGTGAGGAGGGCGAGATCGTCGCCCCCGACCTCGCGCACCTGGCCTCCGCCCGCGAGGACCGCCTCGGCGAGCACCGGGTGACCGAGCTGGAGGCGGCCTGCAAGGCCCTGGGGGTCGACGACCACCGCTTCCTGGGCGGCCCCGGCCGCTGGCGCGACTCCGGCATGATGGGGGAGGCCACCAACGACCACCCGCGGGCGTTCTGGCGCGCCGACCTGGACGAGGCGGCCGGCGAGCTGGTGCCGGTCATCCGCGAGGTCCGCCCCCAGGTGCTGGTGACCTACGACGACAACGGCTTCTACGGCCACCCCGACCACATCCAGGCGCACCGGGTCGCGGTGCGGGCCGCCGAGCTGGCCGCCGACGCCGCGTTCGGCGCCGGCGAGCCGTGGACGATCGCCAAGGTGTACTTCACGACCATGACCAAGTCGTCGATGCGCCGGATGGCCGAGGCGATGCGCGGCACCGACTTCGACTTCTTCACCGAGGAGACGGTGGACGACATGCCGTTCGGCGTGCCTGACGCGGACGTCACCGCCGAGATCGACGCGCGGGCGTACGCCGGGGCCAAGCTGGAGGCCATGCGCGCCCACCGCTCGCAGATCGACATGTCCGCGCCGTGGTTCGCGATCTCCACCCGGATGGGGGAGGACCCGCTGGGCGTGGAGCACTACATCCTGGCCCGGGGCGAGCGCGGGCCGGCCGGCCGCCCCGTGCCGGTGGAGGCGGGCGGCCTCGGCGAGCCGTCGGAGCGGGAGGACGACCTGTTCGCCGGCATCGGCTAGCCTGGCTGCCCATGGAGGACGAGCAGGTCGAGCCCACCCCGCCGGCGCCCGAGCCGGGCCCGGTGGTCAGCGGCGCCGCCTACGGCCTGCTCTTCGTGCTCGGTGTCGTCTACGGCGTGGTGGCCGGGCTGCAGCACGCCTGGCAGCCGGCCGGGGTGGCGCCGCTGGTGCCCGTCCTGCTGGCCGCCGCGCTGTTCGGGCTGCTGTACGGCGCCGGGCGGCTGATGGGCACCAAGCTGGCCCCCTTCGTCACCGGCAGCGGATGGATGCTCGCCTCGCTGGCCTTCTCGGTGATGCGGCCCGAGGGCGACCTGGTGGTGGCCGCGGACGCCTCCGGCTACTGGTATCTGGGCTGCGGGGCGCTGGCGATGGTGGCCGCGGTGCTGCTCACCCCGTCCTCCGGCTCCTGGCTGCTGCGCGAGCGGCCCTTGGGGCGGTCGTCGATCGGCTTCTCCGACGGCAACCCCGCCTGAGCGGCGCCGCCCCGCGGGCGGGCGGCGCGCCGGCGGGGCTGTCGCCCGGCGGGCGGCCGGGTGACAATCGGGGTATGCGCGGACGGCACCGGGTGCGGCAGGTGATCAACTACGCGAACCTCGCCACCCCGCTCGGACTGCTCATCGCGGTGGCCGGCCGGGCGCGGGTGCGCCGCGGCGAGCACGGCCTGCTGTACGCCCACGGCTACCGCATCCGCTTCCCGGTGGCCGGGGCCTTCACCGTCGGCAACGTCGTGATCACCGCACGGCCCGACGGGTACCTGACCGGTGCCCTGCTGCGCCACGAGGCCCGGCACGCCACCCAGTGGGCCTGCTGCGCCGGCCTGCCGATGCTCCCGCTCTACCTGCTGGCGGTGGCGGTCTCGTTCGCGCTGTGCGGGCACCCGGCGTCCTGGAACGTCTTCGAACGCCTGGCCGATCTGGACGAGGGGGGCTACCCGCGGCACCCGTCCCGATGGCGAAGGCGCACCCTGGAAGCAGGCGGGCCGGCCCCCGGCCCGTCGGACGATCTTGATGGGAAGGGGGTGGTATGACCGGACCGCACGTACAAGGCATGTTTTCCGGGCACGGGGCATGATCCATGCCAGGGAGTCCGCCCGGCGGACGCCCGCCTCCAGCCGGCCACGTACCAGGAGGGTCACATGTCGCACACCGTCCGCCCCGAGGTCCCCCCGAGCGCGCCGCCGGCCGCCCCGGCGGCGCCGCCGGCCGAGCGCAGCTGGCCGGCCGACTTCCGGGACCGGCTGACCTGCCCGATCCCGGACTTCCGCGAGGTCGTCAGCGTCACCTGGCACGGCGGGTTCCGGCCGGACGTCGGGGACGCCGACCGCATCCCGGTACTGCGGGCCGGCCTGCCGCCGGTGGGCCCGGGCCAGACCGGCGTCACCTGGGTGGGACACGCCACCTACATCGTGCGCATCGGCGGGCTGACCGTGCTGACCGACCCGGTCTGGTCCCGCAAGATCCCCGGGGTGCGGCAGCGGCTCACCCCGCCGGGGCTGGCCTGGAGCGAGCTGCCCCCGGTGGACGCCGTCGTGATCAGTCACAACCACTACGACCACCTGGACGCCCCGACGATGCGCCGACTGCCGCGGCACACCCCGCTGTTCGTCCCGGCCAACCTCGGCCGCTGGTTCACCCGGCGCGGCTTCACCAACGTCACCGAGCTGGACTGGTGGGAGAGCGCCCGGATCGGCGAGGTGGACTTCGACTTCGTGCCGGCCCACCACTGGAGCCGCCGGTCGATGTTCGACACCTGCCGGTCGCTGTGGGGCGGCTGGGTGCTGAGCGCGCCCGGCCACCGGGTGTACTTCGCCGGCGACACCGCCTACGGCGAGCGCCTGCGGCTCATCGGCGAGCGATACCCCGGAATCGACCTGGCGCTGATGCCGGTCGGCGCCTACGAGCCGCGCTGGTTCATGCACGTCTCGCACCTGGACCCGGCCGAGGCCGTACAGGCGTGCGCCGACGTCGGCGCCCGGCGGATGGCCACCATGCACTGGGGCACGTTCGTGCTGTCCGGCGAGCCGCTGATGGCGCCGCTGCACGAGGCCCGCGCCGCGTGGAGCGCCGCCGGCCGCAACCGCGCCGACCTGTGGGACCTCGCCATCGGCGAGACCCGCCTGCTCACCTGACGCCTCAGGACCAGGTCTGGCCCTGCGGGGTGTCCGCGACGGCGACGCCGAGGGCGGCCAGCTCGTCGCGCAGCCGGTCGGCGGCCGGCCAGTCCCGGGCTTCCCGGGCCTTGGCGCGGGCCTCGAGCAGCTCGGCCGCACCCGCCGGCAGCGGCACGGCCGCCGGCGCCCGGCCGACCTCGGCGGCCAGGTCCAGGCCGAGCACCTGGTCCAGGTGCAGGAACGTCTCGAACCGCGACCCGGGCGCCACCTGCTCGTCCCGCTCCAGCTCGCGCAGCACCCGCAGCGCCGCCGGCGTGTCCAGGTCGTCGTCGAACGCCGCCATGGCGCGCTCGGCGTGCGGGGCGCTCATCGGCCGGCTCGGCGACTCGGCCCACTCGGCGACCCGCCGCCGCCAGCGCCGCAGCGTGCGATCGGCCGCCCGCAAGGTGTCCCAGGTGAGGTTCATCTGCTGCCGGTAGCGGTGCTCCAGCAGCGCCAGCCGCACCGCCAGCGGGTCCAGCCCGGCCTCGGCCACGTCCGGCAGCAGCACCACGTTGCCGGTGGACTTGGCCATCTTGCGCCCGTCGAACAGCAGGTGCTCGCCGTGCACCCAGTGCCGGACCACCTCGTGGCCGGCGGCGGCGTCGGACTGGGCGCGCTCGTCCTCGTGGTGCGGGAACCGCAGGTCCTTGCCGCCGGTGTGCACGTCGATGCGCTCGCCGAGGAACCGCAGCGACATGGCCGAGCACTCGGTGTGCCAGCCGGGGAAGCCGCGGCCCCACGGGGCGTCCCAGGTCAGCTCCCGGTCCGAGCCCTTCCACAGCGCCCAGTCGGCGTGGAACCGCTTGCGCGGGTCCACCCCCGCCACCCGGTGCCCGGGGCGCAGCGCGTCCAGCCGGTTGCCGGAGATCTCGCCGTAGGAGGGGAAGCTCTCGGCGGCGAAGAACACCGAGCCGTCGTCCACCTGGTAGGCGTGGCCGAGGTCGATCAGCTTGGCGATCAGGTCGATCATCAGGTCGATCGACTCGCTCGCCCGCGGGGTGTACTCCGGCGGGCGCATGTTCAGCGCGGCGGTGTCCCGGCGGAAGGCGTCCTCGTAGAACCGGGCGATGTCCATCGCCGAGCGGCCCTCCCGGCGGGCCTGCTGGAGCACCTTGTCCTCGCCGGCCGGGTCGATCTGGTCGTCGTCCACCAGATGCCCGACGTCGGTGATGTTCTGGCAGACCACCGTGCGGATCCGGTGCCGCTCCAGCACCCGCCGCATCAGGTCCGGCAGCAGGTAGGAGCGCAGGTTCCCGACGTGGGCGAAGCGGTAGACCGTCGGCCCGCAGGCGTACACGCGCAGCGCCCCGGCGCCCGCCGGGACGATCGGCTCGACCTGGCGGGTCCGGGTGTCGTACAGCCGCAACATGCCCCGAGCTTAGATCGACCCGGCGGCCGGGTCGAGGAAGGCCAGGATGTCCCGGTCGCCGCGCTCGCGCAGCCGGGTCAGCACCTCCTCGCGGGACGCCCCCTCCGGCAGCCCGACCCGCCCGCCGATCAGCCGCAGCGCCTCGGCCTCCGACGCCACCGGTGCGGTGTACCCGATCAGGTGCAGCGCCATGTTGATCGGCGGCAGCCCGGCGGCCGCCTGCGGCAGGTACCGGGTCAGCAGCTCGCCGCCGTCCGACACCGTCAGGAAGATCGCGTCGCCCTCGCTCGCGTTGTAGTCGGCGAGCACCGCCCGGATCGAGCCCATCGTCGGCTGGTTGTGCCAGCTGATCACCACGTCGCCGGACGGGGTGGAGGTGGTGAGCGAGCCGCCGGGCGCCATGCCCAGGTGGGCGGCGAACCCGGTCGGCAGCGGCGACCCCGACCCGCGCAGGTGCTCGGCGTTGACGTCGACCCGGTGCCACCAGCGCCCGTCCCGGCTGCGGAACGACCGGCGGGTCATCGACACGTCGCGGCGCGGGCTGTAGGCCTCGGCCTGCTCGGGGTCGGCCACCCGGATCCAGCCGCGCTGGGTGCGCTCGAAGCCCGGCCCGCCCGCGTAGGCCCGCACCGAGCTCTCGCTGACCTCGTAACGCGTCGTCAGGTTGGCGACGACGGAGTTCACCGACGCCTCGCCGCCGGCCCGCTCGATCTCCCGGACGATCATCTCGCGGATGCCGATGTACTCCTCGCCGCCCCAGCGGGTCAGGCCGTACCGGTTGCGGTCCACCCGCATGAACCGCTCGTCCGCGGTCAGCTGGTTGCGGATGCCGACCAGGCTGTAGTCCTCGCCGATGCGGGCCTGGATCTCCTCGGGGCTGAGCGGCGACTCGGCGACGGCCAGCACCGCCTCGGCCTTCTCGTTGACGCTGCGCGGCCACGGCACCAGGTGGCCGTCCAGGATGCGCAGCGCCGGGACCACGGCCAGCCAGCGCTCGGCGACGTCCTCGCGCACCCCGAGCCGGGTGACCATGGAGACCGCCTCGGCCAGCTTCACCGGCCCGCCGGTGAACAGCCGCCGGGTGCGCTCCTTGAGGTCCTCGGCGCCGCCGGCGACCAGCCAGCCGTCCACCTGCTCGTACCCGCTCAGCAGGGTGCGGACGAACCGCCAGGCCGGGATGCCCAGGGTGGCCAGCTCGGCGCGGTGCCAGGGCACCGCCGCGGCCAGGTCGTCGGCCGGGACGGCCGCGCCCAGCCGCCCGCGCAGCCAGGTCAGGTGCGCGGTCAGCGGCGCCGCCTCCGGGGCGGCCAGCCGCGCCTGGACGTGGTCGCGCAGGTCGCGCTCGATCTGCCGGATCCGCTCGCGGGTCACCGAGAACCGCTGGGCCAGCTCGTCCAGCGTCACCCGCTGCTCGGCGTACACCCGGTCGCGGGCGATGGCCCGCTGCCGGTCGTCCAGCCCGGCGAAGAACTCGTCGATCAGCGCCGGCACCGGCCGCTCGGGGGTGGCCGGCGGCGCCGGCGCCGGTTCCGGCTCGCCGGCGGTCTCCGGCCCCATCAGCCGGGCGAGCATCCCGGTGACCAGCGGCTGCACCGCCTCCCGGGACCCCGGCGCGCGCAGGCTGCGCTCGGGGTCGATCACGCGCAGCAGGGGAAGGCTGTCGCCGAGCGGCAGATGGCCCCAGCAGGTCACCACCAGGTCGGTGAGCCGCGCCCCCACCTGGGCGGTTCCGATGATCAGGCAGGCGCGGTCCAGCGGAAGCGCCAGCCACCACGCGTCGGGCAGCCGGGGGTCGCTCGCGATCGGCGCCACCTGCTCCGGTGCCGTCCAGCGCAGCGGCGGCACGATATCGCTCAGGCTCAGATTCATGAAGATCCAACCGGATGGGGCTCTGGGGGCGGGATCGGACGGGTCCTATCCCCGGTTTCAGGTTATTGCGTCAGGACGGCAGGAAGGGACTCGCCCGCCCGGAGTAGGACACGTACAGCAGCTCGGTGGCCCGGGTGCACGCCATGTACAGCAGCCCTCGCTCACGTTGCAGGTCATGGGCCCGGGCCGCCGGGTCCTCGTCGCCGGGGGTGAGCTCCCGGGTCACCGGCACCACGCCGTCGGCGATGCCGGCCAGCGCGACCCGGCGCACCTCCAGCCCGCGCAGGCCGTGCAGCGTGGTGACCCGCACCCGCGCCCCGGCGGCGGCCAGCGCCGCGCGGGCCCGCCGGACCAGCTCGCCCTCCCGGGCCGCGACGGCGATCTCGCCCGCCGGGACCCCGTCGGCCAGCCACCCGCCCACCCGGGCGACCAGGCCGGCCAGCTCCGCCTCCGGGGACACGTACCGGCGCACCTGCGGACCCGCGCCCGGCCGGGTCGCGCGGATCCCGGCCAGCTCGGTGACCCCGTCCACCAGCCCGTCCGCCGGGCCGCCGCCGCGCAGCCGCACCGCCCAGCGCAGGATCTCCTGCGGCATGCGGTAGGACAGGGTCAGGTGGTGGTGCTCGGCCTGGATGCCCACCGCGCCGAGCACCGTGCGGGAGTCGAAGACCCGCTGGTGCGGGTCGCCGGCGATGAACAGGTCGTCGGTGTCGTGCGGCACGGCGGCGCGCAGCAGCCGCCACTGCGCCGGGTGCAGGTCCTGCGCCTCGTCCACCACGATGTGCCGGTACGGCTCGCGCCGCGGCGTCTCGCCCAGCAGGTCGCCGGTCGTGCGGCCGAGCAGCGTCGAGGCGTCCGCGGCGAGCTGGAGCAGCGTGCGCCGGCCGGAGGCGCGCAGCCGCCCGGTGACGTGCTCGATGGCCTTCCAGACCGCGATGCGCTCCTGTTCGTCGAGCTCGACGCCGCGGCCCGGGCGGGCGGCCGCCAGGTACTCCTGCACCGTGCACAGGTTCTGCGCGAGGATGACCTGCTCCCACTCGCGCGCCAGGAAGACCGGGCCGTGCAGCCCGCCGGTGATCTCGGCCGCCTCCCGCCACAGCGTGCCGAGGTCCGGGCCGCCGACCAGCAGCGGCTGGCGGCCCTCGGCCTCGGCGACCACCCGCTGCGCCAGGCGCTCGACGTTGCCGACCTCGACCCGCCCGCGGACCTTGTCCCCGTCCCCGGCCAGCAGCAGGTCCAGCTTGGCGGTCATGTCCTTGCCCACCGCCCGGGAGAACGTCACGAACAGCACCCGCCCGGCGCCGGCCCGGGCCAGGTGGGCGGCCCGGTGCAGCGCGACGGCGGTCTTGCCGGTGCCCGCGCCCCCGGTGACCAGCACCGGGCCGGCGAACCCGTCGTGCCGGGCCAGCCGGTACTGGATCGGGGCCAGGAACGTGCACCAGCGCGGCAGGGCCAGGACGCGGTCCAGCTCGATCGGGTCGGGGACGAAGACCGCCCGGTCCGGGGTGCGCGCCAGCGCCGCCACCAGGTCGCCGGGGTCGACGGAGGCGGCCGGCACCGCCACCCGCTCCTCCAGTGCCCGGCGGGCCCGCTCGGCCGGGCCGCCGCCGGCCAGCACCCACAGCGGCGCGAACTGGCTGGCCGGCAGCAGCGACTCCAGCGCGGACAGGCCCACGTCGGTGGTGAGCCGCCGCAGCAGCGGCAGCAGCCACGGGTCGGTGCCCACCGCGAGCAGCTCGGCGTCGGTGTGGCCGGCGAACAGCCGCGCCGCGGTGGTGGCGGCCGCGCGGCGCAGCGCGGGCTCCACCCGTTCGAGGGCCTCGGCGTCCCACTCCTCGGCCACCCCGATCACCGGGTTGACGGTGAACCGGTGCCGCTGGGCATGCGACCACGCCTGAGCGTCGGGCAGCACGGTGAGCATCCAGAACACCCGGCCCTGGCGGACCACGACGCCGCGCAGCCCGCCGGCCAGCCGCAGCGTCGCCACCCGCCGGTCGCGGGTGTTGCGCACCCGTTCGGGGTGCGGGGCCGCCTCGGCGTCGTCCAGGAAATGGTGCAGCGCGAGCACCGCCTCCCGGCGCACCGGCCCGGCGAGGGCACCGAGATCACGGTGCACCTCGGGCGCGATCGCGAGCCGGGGCACGGTGGCCCCGTCAGGCCATGAGGGACAGCAGGTCGCGGTCCCCGCGTTCGCGCAGCCGGTTCGCCAGGTCGGCCCGGCCGACCGGGCCGGTCATGCCGATCCGGGTGGCCAGCACCCGGGTGGTCTCGTCCGGGGAGTCCACCGTGCCGGTCTCGGTGTACCCGGCCAGCCGCAGGGCCGTCGCGCCGGGCGGCAGGTCGGCGGGCGCGGCCGGGACCAGCCGGGCGCGCAGCCGCTCCTCGTCCTCGGCGACCGTCAGGAACAGGTGCGAGCCGGGCTGGGCGCCCATCTCGGCCAGCAGCGGGGCGAGCGAGTCGGCCGCCGGGCGGGCCTGCCAGCTCAGCGTGACCTCGCCGGCCGGGCCGGTGACCGTCCGGGTCTCGCCGGGCGCCAGCCCGAGGTAGGCGGCGAACCCGCTCGGCAGCGGGCACTCGCCGCCGTCGAGCTGCTCGGGCGTGACGTCCACCCGCAGCCACCACAGGCCGTCGGGGTGGCGGAAGCACCGGCGGGTCATCGACACGTCCTTCAGCGGCCCGGCCGGGCCGGACGGCGGCCCGAGCGGATCGCTCACCGGGCCGGGGGCCTCCTGCGGCTGCTCGGAGCCCTCCTCGGGCTTCTTGTTCTGGATGCGCAGCTGCGGGACGCTCTCCAGCCACTCCTTGGCCACCTCGGGGTGGATGCCGAGCGTGGAGACCAGCTCCAGCGCGCGGGCCACCGTCGGCGGGCGGTCGGCGTCCAGGATCAGCGCGCAGGTGCGCTCGCGCAGTTCGGCCAGGTCGCCGGACACCAGCCACCCGTCCTGCATGGTGTAGCCGGGCAGGGTGGCCTGCACGAACTGCCAGGCCGGGATGTCCAGCGAGCGCAGCTCGCGGCCGTGCCAGTCCGCCGCCGACACCAGCCGCGCGCGCGGCGCGGCCACCCCGAGCGTGCCGGGCAGCTTCTCCAGGTGCTCGGCGTACGGCGTGGCGCGCTCGCTGTCCAGCCAGGACTCCACCCGCTCGCGCAGCAGGCGCTCCAGCTCGACGATCTCCTCGGCCGGGACGGCGAACAGTTTGGCCAGCTCCTCGGGGGCGGCCGGGCTGTCGGTGAAGACGTAGTTCTGCGCCACCGCCCACGACTTGTCGTCCAGGTCGGCGAACGCGGCGTCGATCAGCGCGGGGATGTCGCGCCCGGTGCGCCCGGTGCCGACGTCGTCGGTGGTCACCGCGGCGCCCGTCTCCGGGCCCTGCGGGCCGGCGAAACCCGACGCGCCGGACGTGCCCGACATGTCGGGTGAGCCGGATGGGCCGGAGAAGCCGGAGAGGTCGTCACCGGCCGGGCCGCCCGGCAGGCCGGCCGCGGCGGGCGCGTCGTCCTCAGCGGGCCGCGCCCCGGCGGGCTGCTCAGGCTCGGGAACGAACGGCCGGATGGGCGCCGGGGCGGGCGGCGGCTCGGCCACCGGCGTGGCCGGCGACAGCACCCCCGGGTCGCCGCCGTACCAGTGCCGGTCCGGCGGCACGAACGGCGGCACCTCGGCCAGGCCGAGGTCACGCAGCTCGTCGGGCGGCGGCGGGCGCTCGCCGCGCGGCGGCGGCGTGAACGGCGAGAAGGGCGAGCCGGCGGCGGACGGCGGGACCGGGGCCGGCCCGCCGCCCTGCCGCAGCGCGGCCTCCGCCATCCGGGCGGCGGACAGGCCGAGCGGGTCGCTCTGGTCGATGGCGGCCGGCCGCCGCTTGGGCAGCGGCGGCAACGGTGGCAGCGGCGGCTCGGCGACGGGCGACGCGGCCGGCTCTCCGGCCGGCCCCGCGTCGGCGGCGGACGCGGCGGGCAGGGCGGGCGGCTCGGCCGCGAAGGCCGCCGAGCCGGCGGAGCCCGCGGAGCCCGCGGCGGCGGAGCCGGCGGCGGCGGCGGGGCTCGCGACGGCGGGCGACGGGAGGTCGGCGGCGGGCGACAGGAGGTCGGCGGCGGGGGAGAGGTCGGCGGCGGGGGAACGGTCCGGCTCGGCCGGCGGGGCATCCGGCCGGGCATGCTCGCCGGTGTGCCGGCCGGCCGGCCGGGCGTGCTCGCCGGTGTGGCGCGCCTCGGCGGCGGGCCGTGCCTCGCCCTCCCGCGTCCCCTCACCGGCCAGGCGGGTGAAGACCGCGGTGAACAGCGCGGTCAGCACCGGGCGCACCCGGACGAACGGCTGGTCGGTCAGCTCGCGCCCGGTCAGCGACAGCAGCCCGAACCACGAGCCGGCCCGGTCGAGCGCGATGGACACCTGCGGGTCGTCGGCCTCGTCGGGGTCCATCACGTGCAGCGCGGGCAGGATGTCGCCGATGGCGGCGGCCGGCCAGCGGGCCAGGGCCAACTCGGTGAGCAACTCGCCGAGGGCCTCCGGCCCGAGCACCGGGAACACCCGGCTCACCGGAACGGCCCGCCACCAGGCGTCCGGCAGGCCCGGCGCCTCCTGGAGCCGGGCGAACTCGGTCGCGTCGCTCCAGCGCAGCGGAGGTACGAGATCACTCAGGCAGAAGTTCATCCCGTTTCCTCTCCGGTGTTTTCCCGTTGACCAGACCATAGTCTGGCAAATCGCTGGATCGAAGACGGCCGTTAGGCCCGCACGGCGGCGAATCGCAACCGGACGTAGTCCGCCACCCACCCCGACTCGCGGCGCAACGCCGGCGCGGCCAGCTCGTTGACCCGGCGCAGCAGCGGCTCCACCCGGGTGGGCGGCACCGCGTCCAGCAGGGCGCCGGCGAACATCCGCACCCAGTCGGCCGCGCCGCCCGGGCACTCGTCGAGCGGTGTCGGCCGGTCGAAGTATTCCAGCAACCGGACGGTGAAGCCGCCCCGCTCCAGGCGCAGCGCGTACTCGGCGGGGGTGGGAAAATACCACGGAAGCTCGGGCTCGCCGAGGCCGTGCTCGCGCCAGGCCGTGCGCATCGCCGAGGTGAGCGCCGCGCAGTTGCCCGCACCGCCCATTTCCGCCACGAACCGCCCGCCCGGGGCCAGGGCCGCCCGCACGCAGCCGATCACCGCGTCCGGGTCGCGGCCCATCCAGTGCAGCGCCGCGTTGGAGAAGACCGCGTCGTAGGGCTCGGCGACCCGGAAGTCGGCGCCGTCGCCGACGGTGAAGGTCAGCCCGGGATGCTGGGCGATCGCCGCCTCGATCATCGTCGGTGACCCGTCCATGCCGAGTACGGTGGTGCCGCGGGCCGCGATGTCGGCGGTGAGCACCCCGGTGCCGCAGCCGAGGTCGAGGACGCGCTCGCCGGGCCGCGGGTCCAGCAGCTCGATCAGCGGTGCGCCGTGCGCGGAGACGTAGCCGAACGAGCTGTCATAGGCGCGAGCGTTCCACCGCGTCAAGATCGGGCTGTCGTACCGCAAGGCCATCAGCTCGCATTCTCGGAGACACTCGGCTCGTGTCCGTAAGTAAGACACTTTAGAGCCTTAATGACCTCAGGACACTGGGTTCGAGACGGCCGTACGGCCGCCGCCGGCCGGGCCCGCGGCCGCGGTCAGCCCATGGAGCGGACCCAGTTGGCCTTCAGGTAGTTCTTCGCCGCGTCGGTCTCCGGGACGCTGAGTAGCACCGGGGTACCGGGCACCGCGGGCAGGCGGCGGGCGGCGTCCCGGTCCAGGGTGCCCTTCATCTCCATCGCCTCCATCCGCGCCGGCCGGGCGAAGCCCTTGAGCAGCAGGTTCTGCGCCTCGTCGCCGTAGAGGAACTCCTCCCACAGCCGGGCGGCCGCCGGGTGCGGCGCCCGGCGGTTGATCGCCTGCGCGAAGTACGAGACCAGCGGGGCGTCCGCCGGCACCACGACCTTCCACTCGGGTTTCGCGTCGCCGGCGCTCTCGGCGGCCTTGGCGGCGTTCACGTAGTCCCAGTCGACCAGGGCGTTCGCCTGCGAGGGCGGCTTGAACGCGCCGGACTGCCGCAGCCGGGTGAAGAACTCCAGCCCGCGCCGGGCCTCAGGCCGGCCGTCCCGCAGCGAGGCCGCCATCACCCCGTGGAACGCCGAGGCGGTGCGCAGCGGGTCACCGGGCAGCGCGACGGCGTACCCGGGGCGCAGCAGGTCGGCCATCCGCCGCGGCGCGGGCACCTTGCGCGGGTCGTACCCGATCGACATCATCCCGCCGTACCCGGCGTACCAGTGACCGGCCGGGTCCTTGCCGCCGTCCGGGATGTCCTGCCAGGCCGCCACCTTGTACGGGGCGAACCGGTTGGCGTTGGCGATGGCGACGTCCATCCCCACGTCGAACACGTCGGGCGCCTGGCCGGGCCTGGCGCGGTCGGCCACCTCGATCTCCCGCGCGCTGCTCGCGCGCGGTTCGGCCACGTTGACCCGGATGCCGTACTCGCCGGAGAAGCGGTCCATCACCGCGCCGAAGTTGACCCAGTCGCGCGGGACGCCGACCAGGTTGAGCTGCCCCTCCCGCCGGGCCGTCTCCACCAGCCGCTCCATGGTGCCGAAGCCCTCGGCCAGCGACGCGGCCGACGGGTTCACCGGCGGGAGCTTCTTCTGCGTGGTCGACGGGGCGGAGCAGGCGGCCACGGCGACGGCCAGCAACGCTGCGGACGACAGGACGGCACGTGAGGTCACGAGACGCATACTCGGCGGCGCATAGCAGCCGATCGAGGGGACGCGCGGGGATTTGACCCGCTGTTGGCAGGCCCGTGGCAACCCGCCGACCGGCCCGCGGGGTCAGCGGTCGGGGACGACCCGGGCGGCGACCACCGCCGCGGCCGGGATCTCCACCAGGGTGCCGTCCCGCCTGCGCACCGCCAGCACCCCGTCCCGCCAGGACTCCAGCACGCCGACCGCGTCGCGGAACCCGGCGGGGTCGCGCCGCCGCACGGTGACCCGGCGGCCCACGTCGGCGGGGGTGACGGCGACGACGAACCTTCCGCCAAAGTGCGCTGTCACCGCTGTTGCCACCCTCCCGTTTCAGACAGGTGCCCCGCACGGCAATACTAGGTCTAGCAACCCGCGGTCGAGTCGTGCGAAGGCGCGGAACAAGAAGGAGCCCGAGGTGACCTACGTCATCGCGCAGCCTTGCGTTGATGTGCTGGACAAGGCGTGCATCGAGGAGTGCCCCGTCGATTGCATCTACGAGGGCAACCGCATGCTCTACATCCACCCGGACGAGTGCGTGGACTGCGGTGCGTGCGAGCCGGTCTGCCCGGTGGAGGCGATCTTCTACGAGGACGACACGCCCGACCAGTGGAAGGACTTCTACAAGGCCAACGTGGAGTTCTTCGACGACCTCGGGTCGCCCGGCGGCGCCTCCAAGGTCGGCAAGATCGAGAAGGACCACCCGATCGTGGCGGCGCTCCCGCCGCAGGCCGAGGAGCACTGAGCCTGTTCCCGCCGGGCCCGGTGCGCGGTGGGCCGTCCGCCCGCCGCACACCGGGTTCGCCGCCGCTGGAGTTCACGGGCCGCCGCCGGGTACCGTGGCCGCCGGCCCGCGGACACCCGCGGGCCGGACGTGCACGCGCTGACTGATTCGGGGGTGCTCCGTGATCGAGCTGCCTGACTTTCCGTGGGACCGGCTGACGCCGTACAAGGAGCGGGCGCTCGCGCATCCGGACGGCCTGGTCGACCTGTCGGTCGGCACCCCGGTCGACCCGGTGCCCGAGGTGGTCCGCGCGGCGCTGGCCGGAGCGGCCGACAGCCCCGGCTACCCCCTCACCCACGGCACCCCCCGGCTGCGGGAGGCCGCCGCCGGGTGGCTGGCCCGCCGGCACGGCGTCACCGCCGACCCCGAGGCCGTGCTGCCCGCCATCGGCACCAAGGAGCTGGTCGCCTGGCTGCCGACGCTGCTCGGCGTGCGCCCCGGGGACCGGGTGGTCATCCCCGCGCTGGCCTACCCCACCTACGACGTGGGCGCCCGGATCGCCGGCGCCACCGCCTACGCCACCGACGGCCTGCTCGGCCTCGGCCCGGAGCGGGTGCCGCTGGTCTGGGTCAACTCCCCGTCCAACCCCACCGGGCGGGTGCTGCCCGCCGAGCACCTGCGCAAGGTGGTCGCCTGGGCGCGCGAGCGCGGCGCGGTGGTCGCCTCCGACGAGTGCTACATCGAGCTGGGCTTCGACGAGCGCCCGGTGTCGATCCTGCACCCGGAGGTCTGCGGCGGCTCCCACGAGGGCCTGCTCGCCGTCCACTCGCTGTCCAAGCGGTCGAACCTGGCCGGTTACCGGGCCGGGTTCGTCACCGGCGACCCGGCGATCGTCCGGCGGCTGCTGGAGGTGCGCAAGCACGCGGGCATGATGGTGCCCGCGCCGGTCCAGGCGGCGATGGCGGCCGCGCTGGACGACGACGAGCACGCCCGCCTCCAGCACGCCCGGTACGCGGCGCGCCGCGCGCTGTTGCGCCCGGCGCTGGAGAAGGCCGGCTGGCGGGTCGAGCACTCCACCGCCGGGCTCTACCTGTGGGCGACCGACGACCGAGGCTGCTGGGACCAGGTCCGCGCGCTAGCCCAGATGGGGATTTTGGTCGCGCCGGGCGACTTTTACGGACATGAGGGTTCGCGGCACGTCCGGGTGGCCCTGACCGCCACCGACGAGCGGGTCAATGCGGCGGTGCTTCGGCTCCAGTAAGATCCGGCGCCATGACCATTGTGGTCGTGCTCGTCGTGAGCGCCGCCATTCTCGTCGTCGTGCTGGGCGCGCTGCTCGGCACCCGGCGACCCGACCGACCGGCCCGGCCGGCTCCCCGATTCATGGAGCCCGAGCCCGAGCCGGTGGGTCCGCATCCCGCGCTGGCACGCCCGGTGGTCCTCGATCCCGACAACCTCGACCCGCGCACGATCAAGGTGGGCGACACCATCGACCGGCAGGGCGCCCGCTCGCGCGTCCTCGGCGCCCTGCACCTGTCCTGGCAGGGCGACCAGTGGACCCGCTACCTGCTGGAGGAGGGCCCCCGCCTCTACCAGTGGCTCTCGGTGCAGGAGCGCGACGGCGGCCTGCCCGACGGGCAGGCCCACCTGGAGGTCTTCCTGTGGACCCCGGTGCCGACCCAGGGCATGGTGCCGGCCAAGAGCATGCTGATCATGGAGGGCGTGGAGTTCTTCCCGGTCGAGCGGGGCACCGCCGCGTTCCGCGCCGAGGGCACCACCGGCCATCCCGAGCGCGGGCTGCTCGACTTCGCCGACTACCGGGCTGCCGACGGCCGGCTGCTCAGCTTCAACCGGGTCCAGGGCGAGCCGTGGACCGCCTCCTACGCCCGCCCGCTCTCGCCCGGCTCCATCTACGTCGAGCGCATGCTCTGATCCCCGGCCGTCCGTGATCCCCGGCCGGTCCGTGATCCCCGGCCGCTCCGCGTGACACCGCCTGCCGGTCCCCGATGGCTGACGTCCCCTGCCCGGCCGGCCTCCGGTGCCCGCCGGTCCGCCGGAGGCCGGTCCGCCGTCCCGGCCGGTGCGGGAGCCCCTGCCCGGCCCTGGCCGCGATCTCCTGGGCCGGCCCCGGTGCTCGCTCGCCCAACGGTGGAAACTTTCACCGCCGGGGGCGGCGCCGCCGTCCGCCGCCGGCCGGAACGCCAGGTGGGCGCGGGGTGGCCCGCCGCACGGACACGACGGCGCGGCCGCCGGTTGACCGGAGGGCCGCCGCCGGGATTTGCTCGCGCCGGCGGGCAACGACCGGTGCGAACGGCACGGCCCGGCGTCACGCGCGAATTGTGAGCGCTCACTTCGCGCTCCCGCCCCGGTGCACCGTTCGACCGGTCCGGCGCCCCGCCCGCCGCCGCGAACGCACCTCTCGGAGAATGGGAAGGCACCCGTGCGACAGTTCAGCTCCTCATCCCTGCGGACCTGGCTCTCGGCCGCCGCCGCGCTCGTGGCGGCCGCGTCCGTCGTGGCCGGCGCGCAGGCCGCCACCGCCGTCGCGGCCGGTTGCCGCGTCGGGTATAAGGTGGCCAGCTCGTGGCCCGGCGGGTTCGTCGCGGACATCACGATCACCAACCTCGGCGATCCGATCAGCGGCTGGCGGCTCGCCTGGTCGTTCGCCCCCGGCCAGACCGTCAACCAGCTGTGGAACGGCTCCTACGTCCAGTCCGGAACCCAGGTGACCGTCACCAACGTCTCCTACAACGGCGCCCTCGGGACCGGCGCGAGCACCACGCTGGGGCTGTACGCCGGCGGCCCCGCCGACCCGGTGCCGCAGAGCTTCACCCTCAACGGGGTCATCTGCACCGGCGGCGTGGCCACGCCCTCTCCCACGCCGACCCCCACTCCCACTCCCACCCCGACTCCCACGCCCACCCCCTCCCCGACCCCCACTCCCACCCCGACTCCCACGCCCACCCGCCCGGCCATCGAGAACAACTTCCCGGTCACCCGGGAGGCGGCGTACGGCACGGGTAACCGGTACACCGTGTTCCGGCCGTCGAACCCCGCGGCCACCGGACGCCCGCTGCCGGTGCTGGTCTTCGGCAACGGGGCCTGCGCGCACACCAACATCAGCGAGGTGGTCCAGGCGCTGACCTTCGTCGCGGCCCGCGGGTTCGTCGTGGTGGACACCGGGTCGGTGGACGGCTCGCCGAACGGGGTGGCCAGCGGCAACCCGATCCCGTCCCTGCTGACCGAGGCCATCACCTGGGCGGAGCGGGAGAACGCCCGCGCCGGCTCGCCGCTGGCCCAGCGGCTCGACCTGTCCAGGGTCGCCGCCGCCGGCCACTCCTGCGGCGGGCTGGAGGCCCTGGTCGCCGCCCAGGACCCGAGGGTCAAGAGCGTCATCGCGCTGGACAGCGGTTTCTTCGCCGACGGATCCTTCGGCTACCCGCGCTCGGAGCTGGGCAAGCTGCACACCCCGGCCATGTTCATGGACGGCGGGCCCTCCGACATCGCCTACGACAACACCCGGGCCAACTACGACCTGGCGCGGGTGCCCGCGGTGCTGGCCGAGCACCCGCAGGCCGGACACGCCGGGTTCATCGCCGGAGCCCAGATGGCCGAAGGCATGACGACGGTGGTGCAGTTCCTGGACATGACGCTGAACGGCAACGCCACGGCCCGCTCGTACATCCTCAGCCCGACCGGGCTGGCGGCCAGGGCCCCGTGGAGCGTCCGCACGAAGAACTTCTGACCGCGGGACGGCCCGGCCGTCCTCAGGTGATCTGCACGCCGCCGGCCGCGGCGGGCCTGGTGTCCGCGCGCCAGCCGTCGTGGCCGGTGGCCGAGCGCCAGGTGACGCCCGCGTAGCGCACCTCGCGCAGGCCGTACCGCTTGGCGTTGGCCACCGACCAGGCGGCGATCAGCCAGCCGCGCCGGGTCGAGGACGCCTTGATCACCTCGCCGTCGCCCGCCGCCCGGCCCAGCGTGCGCACCAGCTCCTGGCGCGCCTTGCCGGGCTGGGACGGCGCGGGCTTCTCCGGCACCGGGTACCAGCAGTGAACCGCCTTGGCGGCCCGGCCGGTGAACGCGTCGGCCAGGATGACCGCGTCCGCCTCGTGCTGGGCGTAGGCCGAGCCGTCCGCCGAGCGCTGCACCGCCTGGGCGGCCTCGTGCAGCGGCAGCTTCTGGTAGTTCTTCACCTTGGCCAGCGCGGCGAAGAACTTGCGGGTCGCGTAGACCGGGTCCTGCAGCTGCTCGACGGTGCCCCAGCCCTGCGAGGGCCGCTGCTGGAACACCCCGACCGAGTCGCGGTCGCCGAACGGCAGGTTCAGCATCTTCGACTCCTGGATCGCGGTGACGTACGCGATCTCCACCGCCCGCTCCGGCATCCCGCGGCGGTCGGCCACCGCGGCGATCGTCGCGGCCACCTGGGCCTGCTCGATCTCCAGGTCCAGCGTGCCCGCGGGCGTGCGCACCTGGCAGTGCTCGCCCAGCGCGAACGGCTGCGCTCGGTGCAGAAGGTGATAAACCCCGAAAAATATGGCGATGGCGAGAACGACAACGATGGCGATGATCGTCAGGGTCGCTCTGGAGAATCGCCGTGCCACGCTCAAGAACCTACCGGCCCGGCCGAGTACCTCGTGCGGCACTAAGCTCCACTTGCATGAGCCAGTCCTACGAAAGCCCCTTGCCGGTCGCCATTGACGAGCTGTGGGAGCGGCGCGCCGAACTCTCCCCCGACGACACCGAGGCGCGCGGTGCGATCGTCGGGGCCGTCGACCTGCTGGACACCGGCAAGGCCCGGGTGGCGTTCGTCGACCCCGCCTCCGGCGGCGTGGTCGTGGACGAGCGGGCCAAGCGCGCCATCCTGCTGAGCTTCCGGGTGCTCGGCATGGTCCGCAGCCAGGTGGGCGACTTCCACCACAACGACCGCATCCCCCTGAAGACGTCGCTGGAAGGCGTGCGGGTGGTGCCCGGCGCCATCGCCCGCTGGGGCTCCTACCTGGCCCCCGGCGTGGTCCTGATGCCGAGCTACACCAACATCGGCGCCTACGTGGACAGCGGCACCATGGTCGACACCTGGGCGACCGTCGGCTCCTGCGCCCAGATCGGCCGCAACGTGCACCTGTCCGGCGGCGTCGGCATCGGCGGCGTGCTGGAGCCGCCGAACGCCGTCCCGGTGATCGTCGAGGACGAGGCCCTGATCGGCAGCCGTTCGATGATCGTCGAGGGCGCCCGGGTCGGCACCGGCGCCGTGGTCGGCGCCGGCACCATCCTGTCCGCCTCCATCCCGGTGATCGACGTGACCACCGGCGAGGAGATCAGCCGCGGCCACGTCCCCGACTGGTGCGTCGCCGTCGGCGGCACCCGGCCCAAGGAGTTCCCCGGCGGCACCTTCGGCCTGCCCTGCGTCCTGGTGCTCAAGCGGCTGGAGCCCGGGCAGCGGCACGACAAGGCCGAGCTGAACGACGTCCTGCGGCAGCACGGCCTCAATGCCTGACGTCCGGCCGCTCGACCTGACCGCCGGCGCCGGCGAGCTCACCGCCGCGCTCGTCGACATCGAGTCGGTCAGCGGCGGCGAGAAGGCCCTGGCCGACGCGATCGAGGCGGCGCTCGCGCCGCTGCCGCACCTCGCCGTCGAGCGCGACGGCGAGGCGGTGATCGCCCGCACCCGGCTCGGCCGGCCCGAGCGGGTGGTCATCGCCGGCCACATCGACACCGTCCCGGTGGCCGGCAACCTGCCCTCCCGGGTCGAGGGCGACCTCATCCACGGCTGCGGCACCTCGGACATGAAGAGCGGCGTCGCCGTCGCGCTCCGGCTCGCCGCCGGCCTCCCCGAACCGAGCCGCGACGTGACCTACGTCTTCTACGACTGCGAGGAGGTCGAGGCCGAGCGCAACGGCCTGGCCCGGCTCGGCCGCACCCGGCCCGAGCTGCTGGCCGGCGACTTCGCCGTGCTGATGGAGCCCACGGACGGCGAGATCGAGGGCGGCTGCCAGGGCACCCTGCGCGCGCAGATCACCACCCGCGGCCGGCGCGCGCACAGCGCCCGCTCCTGGTTCGGCGTCAACGCCATCCACGCGGTGGCGCCGCTGCTCGACCGGCTCGCCGCCTACGTGCCGCGCGAGCCGGTCGTCGACGGCCTCACCTACCACGAAGGGCTGAACGCCGTCGGCATCACCGGCGGCGTCGCCGGCAACGTCATCCCCGACGAGTGCGTGCTGACGGTGAACCATCGCTTCGCCCCGGACCGGTCGCTGGAGGAGGCGCGGCAGCATGTCCGGGAGGTCTTCGATGGGCACGAGGTGCGCTTCACCGATGGCGCCCCCGCCGCCCGGCCTGGCCTCACCCACCCGGCGGCCGCCGCGTTCGCCGCCGCGGTCGGCGGCACCCCGCGCGCCAAGCTCGGCTGGACCGACGTGGCGCGCTTCGCCGCGCTCGGCATCCCGGCGGTCAACTACGGCCCCGGCGACCCCAACCTGGCCCACCAGCAGGGCGAGCACGCCTCGCTGTCCCGGATCGCCGAGTGCGACCGCCGGATGTTCGCCTGGCTCGGCTGACCCGGCCGGCCTGGAAAAAGAAAGCGGCTCTCCCCTCCTGGCCATTAGGTGGGGAGAGCCGCTTTCTGTCCCGAGCAGCACCCTCGTCACTTAGACGTCACCCTTCGAGTGAACGGTTCCCCTGCTCCAGCCGGATTTTCGGCGAATTCCCGCCGTCGCGCGCCGGGGTTGCCACCGCCGGGCAGGGGTTCCCGACACGATGGGTCTCCGCGGCGGTCAGACAGGGCGTTAGCGGGCGTCCTGCCGGGTTAGCGTGACCCTCATGACTTCACGCCAGGAACGCCGCCAGGGGCAGTCCATAGTCCGTGGCAAGTTCGTCCCCGACTCCACCCACGACCAGCGGTTGCTCGACCGGCCCGGCGGCTCCGACTGGCTGCACATGGATCCATGGCGGGTGCTGCGCATCCAGGCCGAGTTCGTCGAGGGCTTCGGCCAGCTCGCCGAGCTTCCCCCGGCCGTCACCGTGTTCGGCTCGGCCCGCACCAGGCCTGGCGACCCCGGCTACGAGATGGGCGTCCAGCTCGGCGCCGCGCTCGCCCGGGCCGGCTACGCGGTGATCACCGGTGGCGGTCCCGGCTGCATGGAGGCGGCCAACAAGGGCGCGCGCGAGGCGGGCGGCGTGTCGATCGGCCTCGGCATCGAGCTGCCGTTCGAGCAGAAGCTGAACGACTACGTCGACGTGGGCATCGAGTTCCGCTACTTCTTCGTCCGCAAGACCATGTTCGTCAAGTACGCCGACGCGTTCGTCGTGCTCCCCGGCGGCTTCGGCACGCTGGACGAGCTCTTCGAGGCGGTGACCCTGGTCCAGACCGGGAAGATCACCCAGTTCCCCATCGTGCTGCTGGGGACCGCCTTCTGGCGGCCGCTGATCGAGTGGATCAAGGAGTCGCTGCTGTCGCACGGCATGATCTCCGCCCAGGACCCCGACCTGCTGCACATCACCGACGACCCCGACGAGGCCGTCAAGCTCATCGTGGACAGCCGCCGCCGCGCCGACCAGGCCGAGCTGGAGGCCCGCGTCCAGGCCGCCTCCGCCGACCACAACGGCACCTGACCGGCCGGCGGCGCGACCCAGGTCCACCGGTTGAGCGATCATCCCTGGCGGCGGCGCGAACGCCGGCCGGCGGGCGCACGAGCGCCGCCGGCTCGATGGTCTTCCCTGGAAGGGATCTCGGCCCGTCATCTCGGTAAGGTGTTCGGCGTGACCATGGCGATCTGCGTGTTCTGCGCGTCCAGCTTGAAGATCGACAAGAAGTACCTGGACCTGGCCGCCGAGGTGGGCACCGAGCTGGCCCGGCGCGGGCACACGCTGGTCAGCGGCGGCGCCATGGTCTCCTGCATGGGCGCGGTGGCCCGGGCGGCCCGCGCGGCCGGCGGGCGCACGGTCGGCGTGATGCCGCGGGTCCTGGTGGACCTGGAGATCGCCGACGAGGAGAGCGACGAGCTGATCATCACCTCGGACATGCGGGAGCGCAAGGGCGTCATGGACACCCGGTCCGACGGCTTCCTGGTGCTGCCCGGCGGCATCGGCACCCTGGAGGAGCTGTTCGAGATCTGGACGTCCCGGGTGATCGGCATGCACGACAAGCCGCTGGTCATCCTGGACCCCTGGGGCCTGTACGCGCCGCTGCGGCTGCAGGTGGGCCAGATGTACGAGGCGGGGTTCACCCGCCCGGACGTCTTCGACGCCATCGCCTGGACCACCACGGTCCCCGACGCCCTGGACCACCTGGAACGGCCGACGCGCCCGTTCACCCCGCGAGCGGAGGAGATCGGCGAGTCCACGCCCGCCTGACGGGGTGGACATCCGGTCCATCAGGTCACCGGCCGGCTGCCACAGGCCCGCGCGGTGCCGGCCGGACATGCCGGCGGGCCGCGATGCCATCACCGCGGCCCGCCAGGACGGATTCAGCGGGCGGTGCCCGCCGGAACACCTGCCGTGGCGCTCGCTGGAACGCCTGCCGTGGCGCCCGCCGTGGCGCCTGCCGTGGCGCGGCGAGCCGGGCCGTCCGGCGGATCCGCCGGGACCGTGCCGCCGCGGCGGGCCAGGGTGAGCCCGGCGAGCACGACGATGAAGACCATGCCGTAGATCGTGGTCAGCAGCGACGTCTCGTAGATGTCGGCGGTACGCCACTGGTGGCCGAGCGCGTCGGTCACGATCTTCCGCTCGCCGGTCACGTAGTCCACGAGGAACGTCGCCGCGGTCGCCGCGTACATCACCAGCGCCTGCACGTCGCCCGCCCGGTCCGGCCCGGACGGCTCCGCCGATACCGGCCCGCGGGACCGCAGGTACAGCGCGAACGCCTGCAGGAACAGGTAGGTCGTGAACGACCAGCCGAGGAAGTTGACCAGCGGCACGCCGAAGAACCCGCCGCCGTTCTCCCACACCCACATCCGCTGGATGGTCGCGCGGGTGGGGTCCATGGACAGATCCCAGGCGACCATGGCGAAGGAGGCGACGACCGGCGTCCCGACGGTGACCAGCGGGCCCGAACCGCGCCGGACCCGCCCGACCAGCACGGTGGCGACCGTCCAGGCCAGGTAGCCGATCGCCGCGTACGTCGGCCCGATCAGCACCGGGACTCCCAGCACCTGCAGGCCCAGCGTGTAGTGGTAGTTCCCGAACGGGAAGCCGGTGTAGACGCTGAGGCTCTCCATCGCGCTGCTGATCAGCAGGGTGGCCCCGAGGAACACCGCGATCGCGCGCCACCCGTACCGGCGGGACCCGTGCAGCAGGGTGAACGCCGTCTGGGCGAGCAGCAGCAGCGGGAACGTGACGCCGGGCGCGAGGCCCCTGGTCAGCGAAAGGATCCCCACCAGGCCGGTGAGGACCCACAGGACGGACGGTGCCGATCGGCGTGGGCCGGCGGTCATGACCACCTCCATGAGGGACGGAATCGAGGTACCTACCGGACCTCGCTCCGATCCTGTCCGGCCCACCCCCGCCGGGCATCGGGTGTGCGCTGGACATCGGCGCTACCACCGGCGCGGGAGCCGGCTGCCGCGGGTGCCGCAGGACCGGTTCGGCTACCACGAACGCGGTAGGCGGGCCACCTGACGGAGGCCGCCCACCGGACCCGCCGGCCAGGCGAGAGCACCGAGGCGGGCTGCCGGCGGCCGGTCACCTCGACGGTGATGCGTCTGTGCTCTGAGGCGAGTGAGCCGCTGAACCGGCCCTCGGTGGGCCGTCCCGGCATCCGGGCCCGACCAAAGGCGCCGATGTGGCACGATTCGGTATGTGGTGGTCCTCCTCGCGCTCTCGTTCGCCGCGCTCGCGGTGCTGTACTGCGTGGTCAAGGTCGCGCAGGGGCACGGCGGCGAGCTGGTGGAGTTCGCCCCCGACGTCCCGGAGCTGCACCTGCCCGATCCGAGCCGGCTGACGGCCGTCGACTTCATGGCGCTGCGGCTGCCGATGAGCGTGGTCGGTTACCACACCCAGAGCGTCGACGAGGCGCTGCAGCGGGCGGCGACCGCCATCGGCGAGCGCGACACGCACATCGCGGTGCTGGAGCAGCGGGTCGCCGAGCTGCTCTCCGGGCGTATGCAGGCCCGGCAGGGCAACTACATGAGGCCGTCGTACGCCCCGGAGTCGCCGGGGGCCGAGCCCGAGCCCGGGCCGGCGCCGTGGTTCGCCGAGGCGGCCGGGATGACCGGCCGGCCCGCCGAGATCCTCGGCCACCCGGGGGAGGACACCGACCCGACCGGAGCCCCGGGCGCGCGGTTCGACGCGTTCTCCCCGATCGTGGAGTCTCCCCGCGAGAACGGCACGGCCGAGGGGACCCCGGCGACCGGAACCGGAGCCGGTTCGGCGGAGCGGGGGCCGGCGGAGGACCCGAAGCCCGGCCGCGCCGCGGCGGAGCCGTCCGGCCGGACCGCCGAGGAGGCCGACACCCCGGCGGACGGCGTGCCCGCCCTTCCCAAGCGTCCGAAGGCCGGCGGGGACCGGGCCGGTGACCCGCCGCCCGCCGGTGTCCGGGACCGGCGGTGACCGTCGAGCTCGTCCGGTGCGGCTGGGTCACCTCCGCCCCGGACTACATCCGCTACCACGACGAGGAGTGGGGCCGCCCGGTCCGCGGTGACGACCAGGTCTTCGAGCGGCTGACGCTGGAGGCGTTCCAGTCCGGGCTGTCCTGGCTGACGATCCTCCGCAAGCGCGACAACTTCCGGGCCGCCTTCGCCGGGTTCGCCATCGAGAAGGTCGCCGCCTTCGGGCCGGCCGACGTCGAGCGACTGATGGCCGACGCCGGCGTCGTCCGCAACCGGGCCAAGATCGAGGCGGCCGTCGCCAACGCCCGGGCCGCCGCCGGGGTGCCCGGCGGCATCTCCGACCTGGTCTGGCGGTACGCCGACCCCGCGTCCCCGGTACCGGCCTCGCTCGCCGACGTGCCCGCCATCACGCCGGCCTCCCGGGCGCTGGCCAAGGAGCTGAAGAAGCACGGCTTCCGCTTCGTCGGCCCCACCACCGCCTACGCCATGATGCAGGCCATCGGCCTGGTCAACGACCACCTCGCCACCTGCTGGACCCGCGGCTGATCCCGGCCGCCGCCGGCGCGGCCGCCTCGACCGGCCGTCGCGACCGTCGCGGGCCCCCCTGATCAGCCGCCCGGTACGGGCGACGGCGGGTGCACCGGAACGGGGTCGATCAACCTGCCGGCCAGCGCGGTCACCTCGGCCTCGGCGGCGGCCAGCGAACCCGCCGCCGCCGGCCGGAGCGCGGCCAGCTGCGGGATGAAATCGGCCACGGTCAGCTCGGCGGCGACGAAGAAGAGGTTCTCCTCGCGCACGCCATGTTCGGTGAAGTAGGTCCGCAGGTACGGGGTCTGGAAATCCCAGCCCTCCCGGGGAGTGCCCGGTCCGTAGGCGCCGCCACGTGCCATGATCACAACGACCTTCGTGTCGTGCAGCGGCCTCTGCGCCGAACCGGGGCCGCCGAACGCCCCGGGGAAGGTCATCCGGTCGATCCACGCCTTCAGCGCGGCCGGAATCGAGAAGTTGTACATCGGGGCGCCGATCAGCACGACGTCGGCCGATCTCATTTCGCTGATCAGCGGCTCGGTCAGCTCCCATTCCCGCCGCTCGGCCGGGCTCTCGATCAGCTCGGGCACCCGGTCGAGCGGCAGCAGCCCGTGCCGCTCCACCCGCCGGCCCAGTTCGGCGAACGCGGTGGTCAGCGGCGGTACCGGGGCGGCGGCCAGGTCCCGGTACCGGTGAGCGGCCGGGCCGTGCCGGTCGCGCCAGGCGGCGGCGAACGACGCGGTCAGCCGCCTGGTGATCGACTCGTCGGAAGTATTGGCAGCGGAGTCCACATGCAGCAGGGACGCCATCGGTCTTCTCCTGTCACCTCGGGTACGTCGGATACGTCATAGGAGGCGACGGGGCGAAGCACGGAAAGGTGACCGGTGGACGACCAGGACGGGCTGGCCGAACGGTTCGAGGCGCAGCGCGGGCAGCTGCGTGCCCTCGCGCACCGGATGCTCGGCTCGCCGGGCGAGGCCGAGGACGCGGTGCAGGAGGCGTGGTTCCGGCTGCGCCGGACCGACGCCGGCCAGGTGGACAACCTGGCCGGCTGGCTGCGGACCGTGGTGAGCCGCATCTGCCTCGACCTGCTCCGGGCCCGCGGCTCGCGGCCGGAGGATCCCACCGAGCAGCAGGTACTGGACGAGATCTCCGCTCCCGGCCGGGGGACCCGTCCGGAGGACGCGGCGGTGCTCGCCGACTCGGTCGGGAACGCGCTCCTGGTGGTCCTGGACCGGCTCGCCCCCGCCGAACGGGTCGCGTTCGTGCTGCACGACATGTTCGCGGTGCCGTTCGACCAGATCGCGCCAATCGTGGCGCGGACGCCGGTCACCACGAAGAAGCTGGCCAGCCGGGCCCGCCGGAAGGTCCAGGGCACCCCGCGGGTCCCGGCGGCCGAGCTGGCCCGGCACCGGCGGGTCGTGTCCGCGTTCCTCGCCGCCGCGCGGGCCGGCGACCTGGCCGGGGTCCTCGCCGTGCTGGCTCCGGACGTGGTCCGGCGCGTCGATCCGGCCGCCCTGCCGGCGGGCGCGGCCGCCGAACTCCGCGGCGCGCGGGCGGTGGCGGAGGGGGCGCTGGCCATGGTCGCCAGGGCGCGGGTCACCGACCTCGTCCTGGTGAACGGCGCCGTCGGCGTCGTGGTGGCGCCGCGCGGCCGGCTGTTCCTCGCGGTCACCTTCGTGATCGAGGACGACCGGATCGCCGGGTACGAGGTGGTGGCCGACCCCGCGCGGCTGCGCGGGCTGGACCTCGCCGTGCTCTAGCCGTCCCAGCGCCGCGCGTTCTGGTCGTTCAGCGTGCCCGGAGGCTGCGGGATCACGCAGAAGGGCAGCCCGGCGGGGTCCTCCATCACCTGCCAGTGGTCGTGCACCAGCCGCAGCCGCCGGGCGCCGAGCGCCTCCAGCCGCGCGGTCTCCGCCGCCAGATCGTCGGTGTGGATGTCGAGGTGGACCCGGGCGGGCCCGCTGCCGAGCCGCTGGACGAGCAGGGCGAACGCCTCCCCGGGCAGGTGGGCGCCGTGGTACTCCGGATACCGCTCGAACGGGACCAGCTCCTGCCCGGTCGCCCCCTGCCAGAATGCGAGTTCCTTGTCGTGGTCGGCCTCCGGCACGTCGATCACGGCCTTGTAAATCCTGCTGTAGTGCGCCATCCCCCCATCCTTCCGCCACCGGGGTTCGCCGGACGCTCGTCAGGTGAACCCCGGTGGGCGGCGGCGCCGCCGGCTGGCGACGCCTGAGCCGGGACATCCGTCCTGACCGCTGGCCGCCGGGAGTGGTTCGGCACCCCTACACGCGTGACCCTGTCGAGAAAAGTCGGAGATTTCCGTACCGACGTGCCGACGTGCCGACGCGAGGGAGCGGCCAACGTGCCAGGAGAAATCACGTCAAGCCGTAACTCGCGTGGGCCGGTACCTCAGGGCGACCGCCCCCGACCGGAACTCACGGCGGTCCACGGGCTCGAGCTGGATGCGCTCGCGCAGACCGGCGAGCAACGTCGGCCCGTGCCCGGCAAGGAGCGGCTGCACCAGGAACTCGTACTCGTCGATCAGTCCCAGATCCGCCAACGCCAGGGGGAGCGTCACGCCACCCACCCACAGGCCCTCGCCTGACTCCTGCTTGAGCCGCTGAACCGCTTGCCCGACGTCGCCTCGCACCAGCTCGGCGTTCCAATCGGCCGCGCTCAGCGTGCTCGACACGACGTACTTCTTCGCCCGGTCGATGGTCTCGGCGAACGGGATCTGCCAGTCAGCCATCCAGTCAGGCCACGTGCCCGTGGCCGGCTTCCGCCACGCCGACTCCATCATCTCGTAGGTCACCCGGCCGAACAGCAGGGCATCGGCTCGCCCCATCTCAGCGGTCCAGTAACGCATCGACTCCTCGTCCGGGGCGAGCCCTGCCTCGTGATGGCAGCAGCCGTCGAGCGTGACGTTGATCGAGTATCGGAGTGGTCTCATCTTGTCGCTCTCCCTTGATGCGCGCAGCGCGTTTTCACCAGCCGTCTACATAGACGGCTGTCGCCGCGATTTCTAATCGGCGCCCGATCGCGGCGCTCCGTCCCACCCAGCGGGCGGCCCCCTTCCGGTCCTGCGCCGGACCGTGGGGAAGAGCCGCGCAGGGCGCCGCTGCCGATCCGATCGATCACCTCCGCCCTGAAGCCGGCGTCCGGGCGGAGATCGGAGAGCGGCGCCGCTGGTGACCGCACTTCGGGCAGGCGCCGGTTCATGAGCGCGCCTCGAACCAGATCGTGCGGCCCCGGTCGTGGGAGCGCCATCCCCAAGCTGTGGACAACTCCCGGACCAGCCACAGACCGCGACCGCTCTCGCCGAGCGGGTCCACCCGCTCCGGGATCACTGGCAGATCAACAGGGGACCCCTCGTCGGTCACCTCGACGCGGACCGTTCCTCCGTCGTCGTGCACCCGGATGTGCACCATGCCGCCCGGCCGGTGGCCCGACCGCGAGTGGCGGACGGCGTTGGTGAAGACCTCGCTCACCAGCGTCTCGACGTCGTCCAGCAGTTCGTCGTCCAGCACCCGCCCGCCGGCCTGGCGCAGCACCGAACGCACGTACGCCCGGGCCACGTGGACCGAACCGTCGAGGCCCGGCAGATCGACCTTGCCGAGAAGGGCGCCCATGGTTCGCACCGCCTTACCTCCTGGATTTCCGCGAGCCGCTTTATTTCGGTGTTCTCACCCGCCTGACGGCCGGTAGGAATTGTGACCCCAGGATCATCGGGGAAATGTCCAATAGTCGTCATTCGTGCATTGAGAACCGCTTGCCGGCTCTCTTAGATTGCCGGAAGATGTATCGCGGCGAGCATTAACGCGGTGGACGATCCCGGCACGAAAACCCCCGAGTTCCGGGGCTGGATGTGAGAAATCTGTAAGCGATTGTCAGTACGACGAAGATGGGCGAGGTGGGGAATGGGCAATGATCTCGATCCGCGGTTGACGCCGGTCCAGCGCTTCGGCAGAGAGCTGGGCCGGGTGCGAAGGGATGCCGGGCTGACCCAGGCCGTGCTCGGCAAGCGACTCGGCTGCTCTTCCTCGCTCGTCGCCCATATCGAGGTGGGCGACCGCCGGCCCCGGCCCGAGCTCGCCGCCCGCTGCGACGAGGTGTTCGGCACCGGCGACCTCTTCACCCGGCTCTACCGGAACCTGACCTCACCCGCCGGGCCGGACTGGTACCTCCGCTGGAGCGACGAGATCGAGCCGCGGGCCCGCACGCTGCGCAGCTGGGACCCGCTGCTGATCCCCGGTCTGCTCCAGACGGAGGACTACGCGCGGGCCGTCTTCCGCGGCGGCCTGGCCACCTCGGAGCGCGAGATCGAGGACGGGGTGAACGCCCGGATGCGGCGGAAGCCGGTACTGGAGCGCGACAGACCGCCCGCACTGTGGGTCCTGCTGGACGCCGGGGTGCTGCACCGCCTGGTCGGCAGCCCCGAGGTGATGCACCAGCAACTCGACCACCTCGCGACCATGGCCACCCGCCAGCACGTAAAGGTGCAGATCGTCCCGGAGGGCGTTCTTTGTACGGCCGGATGGATGTCGGGTTTTGTTATCGCCGAATTGCCCGACGCGCCCACAGCGGTATCCGTTGAATCGTCCGGCCGGGGAGAGGTGTCGGCCGAACATGATTTCGTCTCGATGATCTGGGATCGGTATGACAGGATAAGAGCGGACGCGTGCCCATCCGGGCAATCGCTCGACATCATCAAGGAGGCCCAAGAGCAATGGAAGCAACAGATCTGACCGGCACGGACCTATCGCACGCCGCGTGGAAGAAGAGCTCGCGTAGTGGTGACAGCGGCGGGAACTGTGTCGAGGTCGCTTCGAACCTCCCCGGGGTCGTCGGGGTGCGGGACAGCAAGCGGCCGGCCGTTCCGGCGCTGATCTTCACCCCCGGCGCGTGGTCGATGTTCTTGGGCGGCGTCAAGGGCGGCGACTTCGACCACTGAGGTCGATGTGCCGTCCGATGTCACCGGCCGGCAGCGTCGTTACCGGCCGAATCGGCACCTGCTTCATCGTCGATGAACCGCAGCACGCGGGCGTTGACCGCTTCCGGCGCCTCCAGCGGAAGCCCGTGGCCGATGCCCGGCAGGATCTCGGCGCGGGCCCCCGAGATGAAGGTGCTCGCGTGCCTTAGCGCCTTGCGCGGGGTGACCAGGATGCTGCGCCCGGAGATCAGGACGAGCGCGGGCAGGCGGATCGAGCGCAACTCCTCATCGGTGAACGGCCTGGCCCCCGGGCGGGAGGACGGGCGGAACGTCCGCGTGCTCAGCATGATCGGGGCCATCAGCCGGGCCGGGGCGATCAGCGCGTGGTTGGCCAGCACTCGCGCGAACCAGGGCCGGAACCGGCGCGGGAAGAGCATCGCGACCAGGCCGCCGAGCGTGGCGGCCAGGAAGCGGGGCGGGACCTTCTGCAGGCCGCCGGGGTCGAGCAGGGTGACCGAGGCCAGGCGTTCGGCGCCGTACACGGCCTGGTTGAGCGTCAGCCAGCCACCGTAGGACACGCCGACCAGGTGCACGCGTTCCAGGCCGAGCCCGGCGAGCACCTCGTTCACCCAGGCGGCATTGTCCTGGGAGTCCTTGGCCACGGTGTGCTGGACGCTGCGACCGGGGTCGTCGATGGTGTCGATGGCGTAGACGGGGTGGCGCTCGCCGAACGCCTCGACCTGCGGGAACCAGTTGGAGGAGTTCGCGCCGTGTCCGTGCAGCAGCACGATGGGCTCTCCTCGCTCGGCTCCGGTGCGATGGACGTGCACGACGCCGAAGCGGGTCTCGACGTCGTACTCCTCCCGGGGCATGGGCCACATGCCCATGGCCTCCTCGTAAGCCTGGAGGAACCGGGTTCTCGCCTCTTCGCTGACGAAGCGGCCGACAGCGGTCCTGGTCATCGCGTCCTCCTCGATTTTGGTAGTACCATCGTACTACCAAAATCGGATGGCTGGGTGAGAGGGTGGTCCCATGCCGAAGCTGGCCGACCACGGCGAGCGGCGCGCGCAGATCGCCGAGGCGCTCCTGCGCATCGCCGGGAGCAAAGGGCTGCATGCCGTCACCATGCGGTCGGTCGCGGCGGAGGCGGGTTTCGCGGTGGCCGTCGTGCAGTACTACTTCGAGTCCAAGGAGAAGCTGCTGCTGTTCGCGCTACAGCACCTGGCGCACCGGCTGGCCGAGCGGGTCCGGGCACGGGTGGGCGCGGCCGGGCCGGGCGCGGGCGGTCTTCGCGCCGTCGAGGCCGTCCTCACCGAGGCGGTTCCCGCGGACGAGGAGAGCCGGATCTTCCACCTTGTCTACACGGCATACGCGGTCCTGTCGGTGACCGACCCGGCGCTGGCCGCCCAGCCCTTCCTGGACGCCCCCGACCGGATGCAGGCCTTCGTCGCCGACCGGTTGTGCGAGGCCCGAGACACCGGAGAGGCCGCCGCCAATCTCGACCCGGAGATCGAGGCGGCCGGCCTGCTCGCCATGTCGGCGGGTCTAGGCACCAGCGTCCTGCTGGGCCAGCGCACCGCCGACCAGGCCCTGCACATCCTGCGCCATCACCTCGCCCGCCTCGCCGTGCCCGACGCCTCCCGGCGCTGACCCGGTTCACCGGGTGGCACGGCGTACGGGCGCGGGCGTGGTGACGCGGCAGCGGCCCCGGGCCGCCTAGTGGCGTGGTCCGGCTTGACCTTGACACGGTGATAAGCCCTTCACTGTGGTCGAGGAGGTGGTCTCCATGGCCATGCCGGACGAGGACCCGAACACGATGCGCGCCCTCCGGGCGCTGGAGAACGAAGATCAGTCGGTGCGGCTGCGGGCGGCGCTGGCGGTCGGCACGAACCCGGATCCGCGGTTCGTCGACAAGCTCATCGAGCGATGCGCGATCGAGCCGGAGTTCCTCGTGCGCGACATGCTCACCTGGGCACTCACCCGCCACTCGTCGGCGATGACGGTCCCGCAGCTGATCGGGGAGCTCCGCTCGCCGCGCGCGCAGGCACGCAGCCAGGCGCTGCACACCCTGTCCAAGGTCGGTGACCGGCAGGCGTGGCCGGCGATCACCCGGGAGCTGCTGACCGACGCCGACGACGAGGTGGCCCGGGCCGCCTGGCGCGCCGCCGTCGTCCTGGTACCCGAAGGGGAGGAGTCCGGGCTGGCCGCGGTCCTGGTGACGCAGCTCGGCCGCGGCGGGCGCGAGGCCCAGCTGAGCCTCAGCCGGGCGCTGGTCGCGCTCGGCGAGGCGATCACGCCGGTCCTGCAAACCGCCAAGACGGATCCCGAGCCCCGGGTGCGCCGGCACGCCATCGCCACCGAAGGGCTGCTCCTCGACCCCGACGCCGGGTTCGAGTACGCGATCGAGGAGGCCAAGCGCATCGTAGCCTTGGGTACGAACGGCTAGGAGGGACGCCAGGCGGTGCTGATCGGCGAGGTGGCACGACGGTCCGGGGTGAGCGCCCGCATGCTCCGGCACTACGAGTCGCTCGGCCTGGTACGGCCGGCGGATCGTACCGGCAGCGGCTACCGGGAGTACTCCGGCGAGGACATCCAGCGGATCTTCCACATCGAGAGCCTGCGGTCCCTCGGGCTGTCGCTGCGCGAGGTGGGCCGGGCGCTGGACGATCCCGGCTTCGCGCCCGCGGCGCTGGTGGACGACCTGATCCGCCAGACGCGGGAGCGCATCGCGGGCGAGGTGGAACTGCTCACCCGGCTGCGCCGGATCGGTGCCGCCGAACCCGCCGGCTGGGAGGAGGTCCTGCGGATCGTCGCGCTGCTGCAGGCCCTGGGCTCGGAGAGCGCCGCCGGACGCCAGCGCGCGGCCCTGTCCGCGGCCGGCGAGGTGCCGGTGGAGGTGCTGGTCGAGGCGGTGTTGAGCGAGCCGAACCCGAACGTCGCCGGCGCCCTCCGCTGGGCGCTGGCGCGGTCGGGTGATGGCGGGCCGGCCCTGCTGGCGGAAGGGCTCGGCTCGCCGGCGCCCGCCGTGCGGCGGCGCGCCGTCGAGTCCATCGCCAAGCTCCCGGGCGACGAGGCGACCGCGCTGCTCCGCGACGCCCTCACGCACGCCGACCACGGGGTCCGCGGCCATGCGGCGCTGGCCCTCGGGGCGCGTGGCGTGGCCGACGCGGTTCCCACGCTCATCGACATGATCGTCCAGGGGGTGAACGACGTCGACGCGGCCGACGCGCTGGGCGCGCTGGCGGCCGATCCCGCCCTGGCGGACCGGATCGCCACCGGACTGGTCGACCGCCTCACCCAGGTCTCAGATGATCCGCCCGCTCGTGGCCGGCTGACCCAGGCGCTCGCCGACATCCCCGGGGCCACGGTGACCCGTGCCCTGACCGCCCTGTCCCAGGACGCCGACCGCGCCGTCGCCCTCACCGCGACCTACCTCCTCAAGCTCCGCGCCACCCGGTGAGCGGGCCGTTCCCGGGGGCGCCACCGCCGCTCGGCGACATGACGTCCCGGAGGCGGGGCGGGATGGACGTGTGGCTCAGCGTCCGGAGCCATGCCGCCGCGCGGTCCGTCCGGTACTGATCTTTACGCGCAGGGAGAAGAACACGAAGATCCGTGCCCATCTGAGGTTAGCGTCGCGATATGCCGACAGAGATCGTTTATGAGACGCATTCCTTGAGCGAGGACAACGATCGCGGGATCGCCACCGGATGGCTGCCCGGACGCCTGTCCGAGCGGGGCCGGCGGCTGGCCGCGGAACTGGGCGAGCGACGCCGGGCGGACGGCCTGACCGCCGTGTTCACCTCCGACCTGGCCCGGGCGGCCGAGACCGCCGCGCTGGCGTTCGCCGGGTCCGGCGTTCCGGTCCTGCACGACTGGCGGCTCCGCGAGTGCGACTACGGCGACCGCAACGGCATGCCCGCCGCCCAGTTGCACCGCAGCCGCTCCGAGCACCTCGACCGGCCCTACCCGGGCGGGGAGAGCTGGCGGCAGGCGGTGCACCGGGTCGGCCGCTTCCTCGACGACCTGCCGCTGCGCTGGAACGACACCCGGATCCTGGTGATCGGGCACGTTGCCACCCGCTGGGCGTTCGACCACATCCTGGACGGCGTCCCGCTGGAAGACCTGGTGGACGCCGATTTCGCCTGGCGCGAAGGCTGGGAGTACCGCCTCCCCTGACGGTGAAGCCACCTCGGTGCCCGGTGGGCGGCGGACGCCGATCAGGGAGACGGGATCTTGGTTTCTCGCACTCATCGCCGGAGTGCGGCAGGCTGATCAAGGGGAGATGGCGCCGCCGCGAGTCGGGGATGAGCGTCATCTGCACTGGACCATCAGCTGCCCGTCGGATATGCCACAGGAGTCCTTCGATGCCCGTCCAGCCCTCGACCGGTTCCCCGCATCCCGCCGAAGGGCCAGGTCACGACGCTGACCGTGCGGACGCCGGCATCCTGCCTGGAGCCGGCCCGTACACCGATGCGGTGCTGGCCGCCGCGATCGACGCCACCCGGCTGGGCGTCCGCGCCCCGCTGAGCGCCGAACTGCTGCGCGCGGCGGCGCCCGGCTACTGCCCGCCCGCCCGGTGGGCCGCGGCCCCCGCCGACTGGTTCGAGGCCGCCCTCGCCTCCGCCACCGCCTCCGCCGCCCTCGTCGCCACCGAGATGGGCCGGGAGGCGGGCTACCAGGTCGCCGACGACCTCCAGGGGCACGCCGGAGCCCGCCGCCACCCGGCGAAGGTGCCGGGCACCTGCTGGCAGGCCCTCTGCGACCACCTCGCCGACCCCGGCGATCAGCTCCGCGCCGGCACCGCCGCGACGAACCGGCTGCTGTACCGCTACGCCGAACCCCTGCTCCGCCGGGCCGCCGACGGTGGCGCGGAGCAGGCCGCCGTCCGGCTGGCGGATCTGCTGGCCGGGCGCGAGCGCATGGCGGAGGCGCTGGCCCTGCTGCGGGTGCCGGCGGACGCCGGTGACGAGGAGGCCGCCGCCAGGCTGGCCGAGTTGCTGGCCGGTGAGGGCCGGGAGGAGGAGTTACGGTCACGGGCCGAGGCGGGGGACAGGTGGGCCGCATCTCGACTCGCCGAGTGGCTCACTGAGCAGGGGCGGGTGGCGGAGGCGTCGGCGGTGCTGCGGGTGCGGGCGGACGCGGGCGATGAACGGGCTGCCCACCTGATGGCCGAATTGGCCGCCGGTCAGGAGCAGGTGATGGACCCGTTGGCGCGGTTGCGGGTACGCGCCGACGCCGGTGATGGGCGGGCCGCCGCCCGGCTGGCCGATCTGGCGGTCGTGCGGGAGCGCCCGGAGGAGGCGCTGGCGACGCTGCGGGTGCGGGCGGACGCCGGTGACGAGGAGGCGGCCTCGCGGCTGGCGACGCTGCTGGCCAGGCAGGGAGAAGTGGCGGAACTCCGGGCGCGGGCCGACGCGGGCGACGAGTGGGCCGTCCTGAAGGTGGCGTCACTGCTGGCCGATCAAGGGCAGGTGACGGAGGCGGTGGCGATGTTGCGTGCACGGGCTGACGTCGGCGACGAAAGAGCGGGCGCCATGCTGAGTACGCTCCTGTTCCAGCACGGGCGGATGGCGGACCTGCGTGCCCGAGTCGACATGGCGAGGAACTCGCATCCCTGTTCTTCCTCGAACTCCTCGCCCGCGAAGATCCGGCACAGGCGGCGCAGGTCCGCCGGCACGGCCTGCCGGCTGATTGACCGGATCATCCGACCCCGGCGCCCTGGAAGCGGGATCAGCGAGCCGTTCACCCGGCGCCGGTCTCTCCCGGGCCGTTACCCCACCGCCCATCCACCCGGTGGGGCAGAAGGTCACCCGGCCACGTCGCCCCCTCGCGCGACCAGCACCCCGTTCACCCGCAGCCGGTCCCTCCCGCACCCGCACGCGGAGCGCGCGCCGAATCACAACCCGCGGAAGGTAGGGGTCTGCTTGGCGAGGAAGGAGCGGGTGGCGGCGTGGTGGTCTTCGGTCTTGGCGCAGGTGTCCTGCAGGTCGGCCTCGACCTCCAGGGATTCCTCCAGAGAGTGCGCGGCGGCGAAGTCCAGGGCCTGCTTGACGGCGCCGTAAGCCACGGTGGGGCCGGCGGCCAGGCGGGCGGCCAGCTCGCGGGCGGCGGCCAGGGCGTCGGGGGCGACCGAGGTGACCAGGCCGAGGCGCAGGGCCTCGGCGGCGTCCACCGGGGTGCCGAGGAGGAGCAGCTCGCGGGCCTTGGCCGGGCCGACCAGCCGGGGGAGCGTCCAGGAGGCGCCGGAGTCGGGGGCGAGGCCGATGGCGGTGAAGGCCATGGTGAACCGGGCGTTCTCGGCGGCCACCCGGAAGTCGCAGGCGAAGGCCAGCGAGGCGCCGGCGCCGGCCGCGATGCCGTTGACGGCGGCCACCACCGGCTTGCCCATGCCGGTCACCGCCATGATGATCGGGTTGTAGTGGCCGCGGACGGTGTCGTTGAGGCCGGTGCCGGCGTCGAGGTTCTCGGCGTGCTCCCGCAGGTCCTGCCCGACGCAGAACGCCCGGCCGGCCCCGGTGATCAGCACCGCCCGGGCGCCGGCGTCGTCGCGGGCGCGCTCCAGCGCCTCCAGCAGCGCGGCCTTCATCGGCACGGTGAGCGCGTTCATCGCCTCCGGGCGGTCCAGCGTGATCGTCGCGACTCCGCCGGTCAGGTCGTACCGCACGTGCTCGTGGCCGTGCACGTCGGTGGCCGGGCGGTCGGGAGACTGATCCATCAGTGGACTCCTTTGTCCAGGTTGCGGGTGACGAAGGCGGCGGCCGCCGGCAGCAGCCGGGCGGCCTCTTGTTCGAAGTAGGCGCGGGCCTTCTCGCCCGGCCAGGCCGCCGGGAGGAGCTCGGCCGGCAGGCCCGGATCGCGGAACAGGAAGTTGCGCCATCCGTGGACCAGTCTGCTGCGTGCCGCGAAGATCCGGTCGTCGGGGGCGTCGTCGTCCAGCGCGCCGACCAGGTCGACGGCCTGTTCCATCCATTCCTCGTAGGCGCGGGCGATGCCGTCCAGGTCCCAGGCCCGGCCGACCAGCTCGCGCGGGTCGCCGTCCAGGGTGGCCTCGAAGCGGTCGGCGGCCAGCTCCAGGTCGTCCAGCAGCGCGGGGAGTTCCGGCGAGGGGCGGGGCCCGATCCAGGTGGTCTCGGCCAGCGGCGCGTAGCCGAGGAACGCCAGGTCGGCCCGGAGCCGCTCGCGGCGGGGCCGGTCGCGCACCGGCGGCACGACCAGCACGTGCCATCGCCCGGACCAGGAGGCGCCGCCGCCGCGGTAGACGCGAACGGCGGTCTCGTCCAGCCGGCGCAGGCACTTGGGGGTGAGCGCGTACCCCGGGCCCTGCGGGAGGCGGACCGGCCGCAGCCAGTCCTGCCGGACCATCCGGGAGATCGCCGTGCGGACGGCCGGGGCGGCGATGTCCAGCGGCGCCAGCAGCCGTACCAGGGCTGCTACGGAGGCATGTCCGGAACGAATTCTCAGGTGGTCTCCGTAGAGATCGAAAAGCGCGGAACGGGCGTTCACATAGGCCAGTTTGGTCGGCGCAAGGGTCCCGGACAACGCATTCTGGGAGGAGATCGTTACCCATGTGCGCTCGGGAGGCGGGATAATAGGACGTCACAGAAGACGTGAAAGCGGCGGGCGGTCGAGCGCGGACAGGCGCGCTTCGGCATCGCGCAGGCCGAGGCAGGAAGGGATACACGCATGGCGGCGATGAAGCCGCGGACCGGCGACGGTCCGCTGGAGGTCACCAAGGAAGGACGGGGCATTGTCATGCGGGTCCCTCTGGAGGGTGGCGGGCGGCTCGTCGTCGAACTCTCACCAGACGAGGCCCGAGCCCTCGGCGACGCTCTGAAGAACGTCGTCGGCTGACATACCCCTGAGATCCACCACTGACACAGGCGACTTGACGGCCCCGGCGGCCGGGCCGCGCCCCCGCGCCGGGGCTGTCGCACATCCAAGCCCGGGGAGGGCCCGCGAGATGCCGATCGAGTCCACGCTGCGATTCACCGAATCCCCGGCAGGTGACGCCGAAATGCGCGCCGTGCCGTTCGGCGATGATCTGACCGCCGAGGTGGAGCTGCCGGTCCCGGTACCGGCGCTGCTGGCCCATCACGAGGCCAAGGGGCAGGCCGGTGAGATCGTCGAGGCGCCGGTGAGTGCGGGCGGCGAGGTGCGTCGGGTGCTGCTGTACGGCACGGGGGACGGCTCGCCGGGGGCGCTGCGCGCCGCGGGTGCCGCGCTGGCCCGCCGGGCCAAGGGCCGCCGGTCGCTGGAGATCGCCCTGCCCGCGGACGCGGCGGACGCGGGGTGGGCGGCGCTGGCCGAGGGGGCGCTGCTGGCCTGCTACACGATGCGGATCGGCCAGGCGCGCGGCGCCGCGGTCGCCGAGATCCGGCTGGCGGGCCCGGCGGCGGCCCGGGACGCGGTGGCGCGCGCCGAGGTGGTGGCCCGGGCCACCGCCACCGCGCGCGACCTGGCCAACACGCCGGCCTCGGTGAAGACCCCGGCCTGGCTGGCGGACCGGGCGGTGGAGATCGCCGAACGGTCCGGCCTGACCGCGAAGATCTTCGACCAGGCGGAGCTGGCCGCCGGCGGGTTCGGCGGCATCCTGGCGGTCGGCCAGGGGTCGGCCAGCCCGCCCCGGCTGATCGAGCTGTCCTATCGCCCCGACGACCCGGACGGCACGCACGTGGTGCTGGTGGGCAAGGGCATCACCTTCGACAGCGGCGGCCTGTCGCTCAAGCCGACCGACGGCATGAAGTTCATGAAGACCGACATGGCGGGCGGCGCCGTGGTGATCGCGGTGCTGGGCGCGTTGCGCGACCTGGGCGTCCGCACCAGGGTGACCGGGCTGGTGGCCGCGGCGGAGAACATGCCGTCCGGCTCGGCGCAGCGCCCGGGCGACGTGATCACCCACTACGGCGGGCGCACGGTCGAGGTGCTGAACACCGACGCCGAGGGCCGGCTGGTGCTGGCCGACGCGCTGGCGTACGCGGACGAGCGGCTGGACCCCGACACCGTGGTGGACGTGGCCACCCTGACCGGCGCCATCACCGTCGCGCTCGGCAAGGACGTCGGCGCGGTGTTCTCGCCGAGCGACGAGCTGGCCCGGGAGCTGACCGAGGCGGGGTCGGCGGCCGGCGACCGGCTGTGGCGGATGCCGATCGTCGAGGACTACCGGCCCGCGCTGGACTCGCCGGTGGCCGACCTGTGCAACATCGACGGGGAGAACCGGTTCGGCGGCGGGGCGATCACCGCCGCGCTGTTCCTGCGCGAGTTCGCCGGCGGGCGCCGCTGGGCGCACCTGGACATCGCGGGGGTGGCGCGCAGCACCGCCGACGAGGGCGTCTTCACCAAGGGTGCCACCGGCTACGGCACCCGCCTGCTGCTGCGCTGGCTCGCCCCCACCGCTCCAGACGCAGCCCCGGACTCCACCGCCTAGGGCTCCGCCGTGCAGGGCTGAGCGGCGCCTGGACGCGGTTCCCGGCGCCGCCGCCGCGGTCACCTCGGCTCCGGCCGGCAGGGCCGGGCGTGGCCCCCCGGGGTCAGGTGGGCAGCTTGATGGCGGCCAGCAGGCCGTCGCCCAGCGGGATCATCACCGACCGCAGCCGCTCGTCCTCGCGGACCAGCTTGCCCAGCTCGCGGATCGCCACGGTGTCCGGGTCGCGCTGCGCCGGGTCGGCCACCCGGTCGTGCCACAGCGCGTTGTCGAACGCCACGATGCCGCCGGGCCGTAGCAGGCGCACCGCCTCGCCCAGATAGTCGCCGTACTTGGCCTTGTCCGCGTCGCAGAACACCAGGTCGTAGCCGCCGTCGGCCAGCCGAGGCAGCACGTCCAGGGCGCGCCCGCCGATCAGCCGGACCCGGCTGCCGGAGAACCCGGCCTCGGCGAACGCCTGGCGGGCCAGCCGCTGGTGCTCGGGCTCGCGGTCGATGCTGGTCAGCGTGCCGTCCGGCCGCATGCCGCGCAGCAGCCACAGGCCGGACACCCCGCAGCCGGTGCCGATCTCGACCACGGCGCGGGCGTTGATGGCCGTCGCCAGGAAGCACAGCGCCGCACCGGCGCCGGGCAGCACGGGGACGGCCCCCACGTCGACGCCGCGCCGGCGGGCGGCCCGCTGCACGTCGTCCTCGGTATGGAAGCCCTCCGCGTAGGCCAGGGTGGCCTCCACCGGAGTACTCGGCGTCGGGGCCATCGGCCTCTCCTCCAGCCTTCGCCGTACGCACGTTTTGGTCGCAGCCTAGGGGAGTGAGAGCCGTACGGGAACTCACGCCACATCCTGCACGTTGCACCCTTTGAACGACCTTTGTACGAGGGAGTTCCCGGACACGGTCCAGCCTGATCGGTTCGCGGGTACGCAGGAGGGGACGAAAGCAGGCACTATGGCTGTAGCGGTGGTCCCGGAGAGAGGAGTGCTGGTGGAAGATCGCCACCAGGCCGATACTCCTGACAGTGCGTTCGCCGGGGGAGAGCCCCGGTTGCCCGGGGAGGGCTGGACTCCTCCGACGTGGGAGGAGGTCGTCCGCACCCATTCGGCGCGCGTCTACCGGCTGGCATACCGGCTGACCGGCAACGTGCACGACGCCGAAGATCTCACCCAGGAGGTCTTCGTCCGGGTGTTCCGGTCCCTGTCCAGCTACACGCCCGGCACTTTCGAGGGCTGGCTGCACCGCATCACCACGAACCTTTTCCTGGACATGGCGCGGCGCAGGCAGCGCATCCGGTTCGAGGGGCTCGGCGACGACGCCGGGGAGCGGCTGCGCGGCCGCGAGCCCTCGCCGGCCCAGGTGTTCGACGACGCGCAGCTGGAGCCGGACATCCAGGCGGCCCTCGACTCGCTGCACCCGGAGTTCCGCGCCGCGGTGGTGCTGTGCGACATCGAAGGCCTGTCCTATGAGGAGATCGCGGCGACGCTCGGCGTGAAGCTGGGCACCGTACGCAGCCGTATCCACCGCGGTCGTAGCCAGTTGCGGGAGGCGCTCGAGCACCGGGCACCCCGTCGTGACGGACTCCCCCCGACCGTGACCAGGGAGGGAGCATGAGCCATCTCGGCGAGCGCGCGTCCGCGCTCATTGACGGCGAGCTCGGCCACGCCGAGCGCGAGCGTGCGCTGGCGCATCTGACGTTCTGCGCGGACTGCCGCGTCGAACTCGACGCGATGCGGGCGCTCAAGAGCCGCCTTCGATCACTGGAGGCGCCGGTCATGCCGGCGGACCTCACGATGTCCCTGCTGCGGATGTCCGAGCCCGGCGGGCCGATCCCGCCGCGCGTCCGTCCCTTTCCCGATGTCTCCTACTCGCTGACCAGCGCGCCGGCCGACAACCGGCCGCGCCGGGGCGCCGGTTTCGCCGGCCCCGGCCGGGCGGGCCGGCCGGGCCGGGGCCGGCGCGGCGGGTACGTCGCGGTCGGCGTCGCGTCGGCCGCCGTCGCCCTCGGCACGCTGTTCATGGTGGGCGGCACCGAGAGCCAGAACCAGCGGCCGCCGGTGGAGATGTTCGCCAACCAGCACCGGGCCACCACTCCGGCGGGCACGGTCACGCCGGCCCGCCAGGGCGGCGTCCAGCAGCGGCCCTGACCGGTGTGCCGGGCGTCCGCGCCCGGCACACCGTACCGGAGAGGCCGGGACGGCGCATACGATCGAAGCCACGCCGCCGGGTGTCGCCGGGCCTTACGGGTTTCGTATGGTCGCCGCGCGACAATCTGGGGTAAGCGAACTTGACTTTGGTCCCGGGAGTGAGCCTTCGATGACCGACGAGAAGCGTGCCTTCGATGCGGGGGAGGCGGCCCCGCCGTCCCAGCGGTCCTGGGACGGCTCGCCGGATGACGGTTCGGGCACCGGCGGCATGCGGGTGCGTCCGGAGTTCCGGCCGGCCGGCGACCGTGGGCCGGGTGACGCCCCGGTCTCCGGTCCCGACGCCTTCACCGGGCCGAACCCCTACGCGGGCGCCGGTCCCTACGGGGCGGGCGAGCGGCGTGACCAGTACGAGAACACCGGGCCGATCCCCTTCGCCGCCGAGCGCACCGACGCCTACCCCTCCCCGGGGTACGGAGGGTGGGGCAACCCGTCCGGCGGGCCGCTCCCGCCGCCGCCCGGCCAGGCCGGCCCGAACGGTCCGGGCGGCCCTGGCGGCCCTGGCGGCCCTGGGGGTTCCTACGGCCCGCCGCCGCCGCGCAACGCCTACGGCATGGGGCCCGGCTGGGCGCCGCCGCCGTCCGGCGGTCCGGAGCCGCGGCGGGCGGGCCTGCCGAAGACCGGCGTGCTGGTCGCGCTGGCCCTGCTGATCGCGCTGGTGGCCTCGGTGGCGGGCAGCGCCGGCACCTTCCTGCTCACCCGGTCGGCCGACTCCGGCGTCGACCCCGCCTACACGATCGGGAAGCCGAGCGGCACGGTCGTCAACCGGGCGCCCGACTCGGTGGCCGGCATCGCGGCCAGGGTGCTGCCGAGCGTGGTGTCGCTGGACGTGCGCGGCAACAGCGAGGCGGGCACCGGCTCCGGGTTCGTGATCAAGGGCGGTTACGTGGTCACCAACAACCATGTGGTGGCCGCCGGAGTGCAGACCGGCAACATCAAGATCTCCTTCAACAACAAGAAGACCTCGCCGGCCAAGATCGTCGGACGGGATCCCAGCTCCGACATCGCGGTGGTCAAGCCGGACAACACCTTCGGGGCCCCGGAGATCGCGCTGGGCGACTCCGACAAGGTGGTGGTCGGCGACCCGGTGATCGCCATCGGCTCGCCGCTCGGCCTGTCCGGCACGGTGACCACCGGCATCGTCAGCTCGCTGAACCGCCCGGTCACCGCGGGCGGCGAGAGCGGCTCGGAGTCGTCGTTCATCAACGCCATCCAGACCGACGCGGCGATCAACCCGGGCAACTCCGGCGGGCCGCTGGTCAACGCCGCGGGTGAGGTCATCGGGGTCAACTCCGCCATCGCCACCCTCGGCAGCTCCTCGATCGGCGGTTCGCAGAGCGGCAGCATCGGCCTGGGCTTCTCCATCCCGGCCAACCACGTGCGCCGGATCGCCGAGGAGCTCATCACCACCGGCACGGCCAAGAAGTCGCGGATCGGCGTCCAGCTCGACACCTCCTACACCGGAGAGGGCGTCCGGATCGCCACCAGCGGCCAGCCGGGCCTGGGCGAGGCGGTCACCCCCGACGGTCCGGCCGCCCGGGCGGGGCTCAAGGCCGGTGACGTGATCCTGGAGGTGGACGGCACGCCGATGAGCCAGCCGTCCGAGCTGATCGTCACCATCCGCAGCAAGGCGCCCGGCGACAAGGTGAACATCAAATACACCAGGGACGGCAAGGAGCGCACCGCCACCGTCACCGTCGAGGCGGCGCCGGTGCCGACCCCGCAGCCGTCCTGATCGGCCGCCGCGTGGTGCCCCGCCCGGTCGTGGCTTAGTCTGAAGACGGCCGGTGCGGGGCTTTCGCCGTCCCGCGGTCGCGGCCGCCGTCGAAGGTAGGAGATCAGCGTGTTCGGACTCGGCCTGGGAGAGGTCCTGGCGCTCGTGGTCATCGGCCTGCTGGTGCTCGGCCCGGAGAAGCTCCCGCAGGCCGCCGCCCAGGCCGGCCGGGCGCTGCGCCAGGTGCGCCGGATGGCGGACAACGCCCGCAACGACCTGCGCGACAACCTCGGCCCGGAGTTCGCGGACTTCGACCCGCGGGACCTGCACCCGAAGAACTTCGTCCGCAAGCACCTGATCCAGGACCTTGAGGACGACTGGAACCGCCCGGCCGCCGATCCGGCGGCCGCCTACACCCCCGACTACGCCGAGCCGGCCTACGCCGACCGGGGCGGCGAGCTCGGCTACGGCGAGATCCCGCCGTACGACTCCGAAGCGACCTGACCCGGCGCGGTGGCTCGCCCGCCCGCGGCGCCGGTAGCCTCGCCGCGCGTCCGGCAGGTGCGCCGCCGCACAGATTTACCGGCCGGGACGCCCGGCCGCCGCACATCACGCCGCGAACGACGCGAAGGGCCCGCCCGGCCGCTTGGGTTCACATGGTCGTCGCAACACCTCGATCTTGAGGGGTTGCGACGACCATGTCGTTGTCGGAGGAGATGGGCCGGGAGCGCGGTCAGCGGCCGGCCGGGGACAGGCCGAGCTGCATGCCCTTGATGCTGCCGCTCTTCCTGGCCAGCCCGGTGGCGATGCGCCGCAGCTCGGCCGCGGCCGGGGACTCGGGCTCCGACAGCACCAGCGGCTTGCCGCTGTCGCCGCCCTCGCGCAGCCCGAGGTCGATCGGCACCTGGCCGAGCAGCGGCACCCGGCTGCCCAGCGTGCGGGTCAGCCCGTCGGCGACCGCCTGGCCGCCGCCCTCGCCGAACACCGCGATGCGCTCGTCGCAGTGCGGGCAGGGCAGCCACGCCATGTTCTCGATGACGCCGGCGATCTGCTGGTGGGTCTGGGTGGCGATGGACCCGGCCCGCTCGGCCACCTCGGCGGCGGCCTGCTGCGGCGTGGTGACCACCAGGATCTCCGCGCTCGGCATCCGCTGGGCGACGGAGATCGCGATGTCGCCGGTGCCGGGCGGCAGGTCCATGAACAGCACGTCCAGGTCGCCCCAGTAGACGTCCGCGAGGAACTGGTGCAGCGCCCGGTCGAGCATCGGCCCGCGCCACACCACCGGGGTGTTGCCCGGCGGCTTGAACATGCCGACCGAGATGACCTTCATGTCGTAGGCCACCGGCGGCATGATCATGTCTTCGACCTTGGTGGGGCGCTCGTTCACGCCGAGCATGCGCGGCACCGAGTGGCCGTAGATGTCGGCGTCCACCACGCCGACCTTCAGGCCGGAGGCGGCCATCGCGGCGGCCAGGTTCACCGTCACCGAGGACTTTCCGACGCCGCCCTTGCCGCTGGCCACCGCGAAGACGCGGGTCAGCGAGCCGGGCTTGGCGAACGGGATCTCCTTCTCCGGGCCGCGGTTGCCGCGCAGCTTGGTCTGCAGGGTCTGCCGCTGCTCGGCGCTCATCACGTCCAGCTCGACCTGCACGCCGGTGACGCCCTCGACTCCGGAGACCGCGGCGGTGACGTCCCGGGTGATGGTGTCACGCATCGGGCAGCCGGCGACGGTCAGGTAGACGCCGACCCGCACCACCCCATCGGGGGAGATATCGACGCTCTTGACCATGTCAAGGTCGGTGATCGGCCGGCGGATCTCCGGGTCGTTGACCGTTGCCAGGGCGGCCGTCACCTGATCTGGGGTTGGTGCCATGGATCCATGGTATGAACCTGGCGCCGTTCCGACGAATCCCGCCCCGGGCGCGCCGCCCGAGATCGTCCCGCGGCCGGATCCGGCCGCCGGGACCGGGACCGTGTCGATCGGCTCCGTCGCCCGGTCGCCGCTCCGGTCCGCGAGCCCGTTCCCGGTCGACCGCGCGAGCCCGTTCCCGTTCCCCGGTCGACCGGGCCACGCGGCGGCACCCCGGCGATCGGGCCACGCGGCGGCGCCCGGGCGATCGGGCGGGATCCGGTGGTCTCCGGTTCGCGGGCACTTTGTGGCGGCTCGCCGGTCCTTTTCGCAGCGCCGGTCCTTTATTCAGCTCGTCGGTCATTCTCCTGAAATGGTGCGACTGCTCGGCACATAGGAGGAGTGTGCTTACTTCCGTCGACCAGAGGAGACGACCATTGGACCCGCCCGTGGCTGACCCCCGGCCCGCCAGGTTCGAGGCGGTCTACCGCGAGACCTACGGCCTGATCACCGCCTACGCCGCGCGCCGGTGCGACAGCCCGCAGGACGCCGCCGACGTGGTCGCCGAGACCTTCACCATCGCCTGGCGGCGGCTGGACGACCTGCCGCCCGGCCCGGAGGCCCTGCTGTGGCTGTACGGGGTGGCCCGCAACGTGCTGGCCAACCACCGGCGCGGCGAGGCCCGCCGCCGGGCCCGCGACACCGAGCTGGACGCCGAGATGGCCGACCTGTACGCCGCCCGCCCGGACGGCGGCGTCGAGCTGGGCGCGATCGCCGAGGCGTTCCGCGCCCTGCCCGGCGACGACCGCGAGCTGCTGGCCCTGGTGGCCTGGGAGGGCCTGGACCGCGCCGAGGTGGCCCGGGTGCTCGGCGTCTCCCGCAACGCCGTCCGGGTCCGCCTGCACCGCGCCCGGCGGCGCCTGGCCCGCGCGCTCGCCACCGCGGGCGTCCCCACCACCGAATCCCGACTCGTCCCCACCGAGAGGTCACTGTGAAGGACATCGACCGGCTCGACGCCGCGCTGCGGCCGCTCGCCCGGGTCACCCCGGGCACCCCGCCCGCCGGAGCGTCCGGCGCCGGCGCGCGGAGCCTGCTGGCGACCATCCTCGCCGAGGACCCGGCCCGGGAACCGTCCGATGCCGCTGCCCGGCCCCGGCCGGCCCGCCGCTACCCCGTCCGGCGGTTCGCGCTGGGCGCCGCCGCCGCGGCGGCGATCGCCACCGGGATCGTGGCCGGCCCCGGCCTGCTGTCCGGCGCCACCCCCTCCTACGCCGTCAGCAAGGACGCGGACGGCGTCGTCTACGTCACGATTCGCGACTTCACCGACCCCGGCGGGCTGCGCCGGCAACTACGGGACCTGGACGTCCCGGCCATCGTCGACTACGCCCCGCCCGGCCGGTGGTGCAGGGAACCGCGCGGCGAGCACGTGGCGGACATCCCTGCCGGGCTCTACTCGGTGCCGGAGAACATTCCGGGAGAGGAGCACGGAAACGGGTGGCGGATGCGAATCGACACAAAGCTGTTCCGGCCCGGCGAGACGTTCGTGTGGACCATCAGCGACAACTCGACCAGCACCATCCTGATGAGGGGGCCGGTGTCACCGTGTGTCCTGATCCCCAGTACGAACAACATGATCAGAACGATGCCGCCGTCCCTGCCGCCCGAACTCGACAAGGTGGCCACGCACGTCGCCACCGTAAAGGGGGGTTCCCTGGCCGGGTTCCGGGTGGATGAGAAGACCGTGGGCGAGGTGCTGCCCGAGCTGCGCAGACGCGGGTTGAGGGTGGAGTTCGTCCTCATGGCCATCGCTCAGGGAAACCCGGGTGGCTACGGAGTCCTCGGCGTGCGGAAGAAGCCGGTCGGCGACGACTGGATCGTCTGGGAGGCGAACGAGGACCGTCCGTCGAACGGCGTGGTCCAGTTGCTGGTCACCAAGGAGCGCTACGACCGCAACCCCGTCTACGCCGGCCCGCGCGACGCGATCATCAAGGAGTGACCCGATCCTGGGCCGAAGTCCCGGCGGGGGGCGGGACTTCGGCCCAGGCGAGGCGGGACGTCCCGGTCAAGGACGCGGCCGGGCCCGGTGGTGCCACGGAGGTTCCGGGCGAAGCCTGGCGACGGGTTCAGCGGCGGTCGTCCGGGCCGGGCCGGGCCGGGCGGGTGCCGCCGGGGGCGGCGCGGAACTCGGCGGCCAGGTGCTCTAGCTCGTCGCGGATGTAGTCGCGGGTGGCCAGCTCGCCGAGTGCCAGCCGCAGCCCGGCGATCTCCCGGGTCAGGTACTCGATCTCCGCCTGGTCGCGCTCGGCGCGCAGCCGGTCCTGCTCGGTCTGCACCCGGTCCCGGTCGGCCTGCCGGTTCTGCGCGAGCAGGATCAGCGGCGCCGCGTAGGAGGCCTGCACCGACAGCATCAAGGTCAGGAAGATGAACGGATACGGGTCGAAGGCCAGGTGGCGCGGCACCAGCATGTTCCACGACACCCAGACGACGATGAACACCGTCAGGTAGACCAGGAAGCGGGCGGTGCCGAGGAACCGGGCGATCCGCTCCGACATCCGGCCGAACGCCTCGGGGTCGTAGTGCGGCCGGATCGTGCGGCGCAGCTCGCGCGGCTGGTCCAGCCGGTTCACCATCGCCCCATCACCCCTCGCCCCCGTCCGGCCCGCCGTCCGACGTCGGGCCGGCGCCGGACGGATCGTACCCGGGCGAGTCCGGGTCCGGGACCTCGGGCCCCGCCGGCCGCTCGTCCCGCTCCCGCCAGTCGCTCGGCAGCAGGTGGTCCAGCACGTCGTCCACGGTCACCGCGCCGACCAGCCGGCCCAGCTCGTCGACCACCGGCGCGGCCACCAGGTTGTAGGTCGCCAGGAAGGAGGTGACCTCCGGCAGCGGCAGGTCGGGCCGGATCGGGTCCACGGTGGCGTCGATCGCCCCGCCGACCAGCGAGGACGGCGGCTCGCGCAGCAGCCGCTGGAAGTGGGCCACCCCCAGATACCGTCCGGTGGGCGTGTCGACCGGCGGCCGGGCCACGTACACCTGTGCGGCCACCGCCGGGGTGACATCCTTGCGGCGGATCTCGGCCAGCGCCTCGGCGACCGTCGCGTGCGGCGGCAGCACCACCGGCCGGCTGGTCATCATGCCGCCCGCCGTGTTCTCCGCGTAGGTGAGCAGGCGCCGCACCGGCGCCGCCTCCCGCGGCTCCATCCGGGCCAGCAGCGCCTCGGCCTCGGCGGTGGGCAGGTCCTGCAGCAGGTCGGCGGCGTCGTCGGGATCCATGGCGGCGAGCACGTCGGCGGCCCGCTCGGCGTCCAGCCGGCCGAGGATGCCGATCTGGTCGCGTTCGGGCAGCTCCTCCAGCACGTCGGCCAGCCGCTCGTCCTCCAGCGCGGACGCCACCTCGGCCTGCCGCTTGCCGGGCAGGTGCCGCAGCACGTTCGCCAGGTCGGCCGGCCGGGTCTCCTCGAACGCGGCGAGCAGGCTGGCGGCCCCCTGGTCGCGCTGCACGACGCCGAATCCGGTGACCTCCGCCCAGTCCACCACGACGGTCTCGCCGCGCCGGCGGCGCAGCCCGCGACCGGTGCCGCCGCGCAGCACCGCCACCTTGGTGACCAGCCACTCGGCGGTCCGGCCCTGCTCCATGGCCAGGTCGAGGACGGTGACCCGCTGCCCGTCGAGCTCCACGGTCAGGTCGAGCAGCTCGCCGAGGGCCAGCGTCTCGGTGGCGTGCTTCTCGAAGCGCCGCAGGTTGATGCTGCCGGTGAAGATGACGGCGTCGGCCTCGATGCTGGTCACCCGGGTGATGGGCAGGAACACCCGGCGCCGCGGCTGCACCTCGACCACCAGGCCGTGCACCCGCGGCGGGTCGTTCGGCCGCAGGGCCACCACGACGTCCCTGACCCGGCCGATCTGGTCTCCCACCGGGTCGAACACCGCGGTGCCGGCCAGCCGGGCGACGAAGATCCTCACCACCGCAGCGTACGAGACCCCCGCCCCCCACCCCACCCCCGCCCCCACGTGTCGCCCGGCGGCTCGATGCCGTAGAGGGCGAGGACGACAGCTCTCTATAACTAAGAGTGACGATTTATTTACTCAGTGCTTGTCGCCTGCATCGATGAGAGCCTTCGTCGGCGCCCTGACGATGCCCGCGTTTACGCCATGGCCGCTGTGATCGTCGACAGGGCTGATCTCGATGCGATTCGCGGTGCTCTGGAGGATCTCCGTTTCGGGAAGTCCTCTTCCGTACATTGGCGTCTGGAGTCCGGGCGGCGGCGCCTCGTCATTGCCAGAGCTTTGTGCGACCTGCCGTTGAGGTGCGTGGTGACTGTGTGCCTGCATGGCAAGGAGGTGCGTTACGAGCGGGCAAGGCGCGCCTGCCTTGGACGGTTGCTGACTGAATTGGAGGGACGTGCCGTGGGCGAGGTGATGGTGGAGAGCCGCACGGTCGAGGATCCACACGACAGGGGCTTCTTGACCGGTCTTCGGCGTTCCGGGCAGGTCTCTCGGGAACTGGCGGTCTGTTGGCGATCTCCGGAGACCGACCCGTTGCTGTGGGCGGCCGATATCGTCGTCGGCGCGACGACATCGTGGCTCGATGGCGAGGCGGCCTGCTTCGAGATGCCGGCTGACAAGATCGAGCTGATCGACTGATAAAGCGCGAAGGCCGGACGCCCGATTCCATCGGTAGGCCCGGCCTCACTTCCACACTCCCAAGGGTGCGGCATGACCAGTATGCCGCACACTAAGTACCCGTGCAACTGCGGTGGGCGACCCGCTGTCGATTCGGCCGCCGCGGCCGGCCGGTGGCAGTGCGCGCGGAACCGGTCGGCGTCGAACCTCCCCGTATCGACCGTGGTCAGTCGGAGGCGGATCCGCCCTGGTCGGGGCGGGTCAGTTCCTCGGTGGTCCGGCCGGTGAGTTCTTCGACGCCGGCCTGGCGGGTCGAGCCGTCGCGCAGCGTCAGGGTGGCGCCGCGGATCTCCGGCGTGGTCGCCGCGTTCTCCTGTTCTTCGGTCGTCGGGGCGTCCGGCCACCAGACGGCGACGTGTCCCTGCCGGACGGTCGCGGTCACCGGGCCTTTGGCGACGGTGTCGAAGACCATCCCGACGACGTCGGCGCCGACCCGCCCGGTGACGCCGCGGATGCTGGTCGAGTCGGTGCTGAACACGCTGCCCAGGTGGACGAGGGCCGACTCCGGCGCCACGGCCGGTGCCGGCGGGGACTGCGGCGTCGCGAGGCTGCCGCCCATGGCCACGACCGACCCGTCCCGCAGGTAGCACGTCAAGTCGCTCGGCGCCGGGGCGCCATCGGTCAGGTAGACCATCACCAAGGAACCGCGGGCCTCGGTGATCACCGGGCGCATCCTCGACCGGTCGGTGCCCGGGGCCTCGGCGTGATCGTCGCGGTTCGCCGCGGCGCACGCCGTTTCGGCCTCGCGGGCCGCGCTCGCGGACAGGTTTCCCGGTGCCGGCGACCAGGCCAGCGCCTGGCCGCCGCCGAACAGGCTCGGATAGGCCACGAGACCGGCGGTGATGGTGGCGGCGACGGCGCCGAAGGCGACCGCCCGTCGCGCCGTTCTGGACCGCCACCGGAGCGGCGAGGGCGTCGGCGCCGGGACGGGCAGGTGGTCGCCGCCCCCGGAGAGCGCCCGGTGCAGCACCCGCCGTGCCTGCGCGTCGGTGCCGGTGACCAGGTCGGGCTCCGTCACCGCCGGGTCGAGGCCGGCCAGGGCCTGGTCGAGCCGGTCGTCGGCGAGCTTGGTGATGTCGTTCATGTCGAACTCCTTCGGGGCGTCGCGGTGGCGGGCCGGGCGGCGGGAGCCTCGGGCAATGCCCGGGCGTGGGCGCGCAGGGCCTTGCGGGCCCGGCTCAGGCGCAGGCGGTAGGCGACCGGCGAGATGCCCAGCACCTGGGCCGCCCGGGGCGCGTCCAGCCCGTCCCACACGGTCAGGGCCAGCGCCTCCTGATGGACCGCGGGCAGCCGGGACCAGGCCCGGGCCAGGTCGACCCGCCGGGCGACCAGATCGGGTTCGAGCGCTCCGTCCGGCCCGCCGGCCGTCGGGTCCTCGGAGATCCGCACGGCCAGTGCCTGCCGTTTCCGCTCCCCTCTGATGCTCGCCAGCAGGGTCAGCCGGGCGATGCCGAACAGCCAGGCGCGCGCGTCGTCCGGCCCGGCCGGGACGTCGTCGAGCCGGCGCCAGGCCACCATGAACACTTCGGACACGATGTCCTCGGCGTGGCTCGGCTGGACCCGGCGCTCGGCGAACCGCAGAACCGCCGGATAGGTCGCCGTGAAGAGGTCGGTGAACCGTCGTTCCCGCCCCGGGGGGCCCGTGTCGGGGATGCTCATGCTCCTTCATGTCGAGTTCCCGCCCGAGTGTGTCAGCCCTTTCCGCCGGATTTCCGCCCGCCGGCCGGTCTCGGTGGGTGGATATCGGTTGAAGCGGTTGGCGATCATGTGACAGCATCAAAACGAGCTGATGGTACTTACGGGGTGGTTGGCATGAGGACAAGGGGCGTGGCGCTCGGGCTCGCGCTGGTCTCGGCGTGCTCCTTCGGGTTCTCCGGATCGATGGCGAAGTTCGTCGGCGGGGGCGGGCTGACGCCGCTGCAGACGGGCTGGGTACGGATGGCCGGCGGCGCGGTACTGCTCCTGCTGGTCCTGGCCGTGTTCCGCCCGAAGGCGCTGCGGGTCGCCCGCCGCCGTCTGGGGTTCTACGCCGCCTTCGCGCTGATCGCCGTGGCGGCGGTGCAGTCGCTGTTCTTCGTGGCCATCACCCGGTTGCCGGTCGGGGTCGCGTTGCTGCTGGAGTACTGCGCGCCGGTGATGGTGGTGCTCTGGGTACGCCTCGTCCGGCGGACCCGGCTGGCCGTCTCGGCGTACGCCGGCGCGGTGATCGTGATCGTCGGCCTCGGCGTGGTGGCCGAGGTGTGGCAGGGGCTCGCGCTGGACGGGCTCGGACTGATGATGGGGCTGGCCGGCGCGGCGTGCTGCGCCGGATATTTCGTGATGAGCTCTGATACCGGGGACGACGTGGACCCGCTCGGCCTGGTCGCCTGGGGCCTGGCCGGCGCCGCGGTGGTGCTGTTCCCCATCTCCCGGGCCTGGGAGATCCCGTGGGACGCCTTCGGCACCTCGGTCACCCTCGGCGGGCACACCGTCCCGGTGCTGCTGGCGGTGCTGGTGCTCATCGCGGTCGCCACCGTCCTCTCCTACGTCACCGGCGTCGCCGCGGTGCGCCGCCTGACCGCGGCCATCGGTGCCACCGTGGCGTCCCTGGAGATCGTGGCCGGCGCGGTGATCGCCTGGCTGCTGGTCGGCGAGCGGCTCGGCCCGGCCCAGCTCGTCGGTGGCGCGGTGGTCCTGGCCGGCGTCCTGCTCGCGCAGCTCGCGACGTCCGGCGCCGCCGTGGCCACCGAGGCGGGCGTGGTCGCGGCGGCCACCGGCGCGGGCGATTCGGATGACGGAGCCGGCGGGACCGGCTCGGGCGGCAGGGCCGGCGGGACCGGCTCGGATGGCGAGGCCGGCGGGACCGGCTCGGATGGCGAGGTCGGCGCGAGCGGCGCCCTCGGCTCGGAGGGCAGGGCCGGTGCGTACGCCGCGGCCCCGGCGTACTCCGGGGCGGCCGGGACTCAGTCCGGGATCGGCGCCAGCCGGACGACCGAGACGCCGGCCGCCGCCCAGCGGGCCGGGAGCGTGGCGGCGTCGGAGGCGTTGAGCCGCTCCTTGACCAGGGCCGCCACCGGACCGGCCGCCGACGGTGACGCGTGATCGAGCACCTCGACGGCGGCGTCGAACGACACCAGCCGGGCGCCGTTGTCCTTGCTGCGCAGCGTCACCCGCACCCGCCCGGCGTCCGCCAGGCCCGGCAGTTCCTGCTCGCCGCCCCCGGTGACCAGGTAGATCGCGCCGTCGTGCCAGACGTGCCAGGCCAGCCGGTCGGTGCCGCCGAGGCGGATCCACAGCACGCCGGACCTCTTGGCGCCCTCTTCGATCAGCGGCAGGCTCATACCCGGCAATCTACGGCCGGCCCCGCCCGGCCGCACCTCCGCCGGGGCGCCGGCCGGACGGCGCGCTGGATCGCTCCGGTCATGGCCCGGGTTTCGGGGCCAATGTGGTGCTTTATCGATCGGCCGGAGAGGGCCTAGCGTGGTGGAAGTGACGACGGACGAGATCCCGATGTATCGGTCCGGCGGCTCGCCGGGCGGCGATCCGCCGGCGACGCTGCTGGTGTTGTGGGACATCGACCACACCCTGCTGGACGCCGGCGGCGTCGGGCAGCAGATCTACGCCGCGGCCGTCCGCCAGGCCACCGGCCGCTCGCTCGCCGAGCCGTGGCGGTTCGACGGCCGCACCGAGCTGGCCGCCGCCGCCGACGCGCTGGTGGCCGTCGGCCTGGATCCGGACGAGACCCGGATCGGGGTCTTCCTGGAGGCGCTCGTCACCGAGACCCGGTCCCGGGCGCGGGACATGGTGACCCATGGCCGCGCGCTGCCCGGGGCCGCCGAGGCGCTGTCCGCGCTGAGCACGCTGCCCGGCGTGCGCCAGTCGGTGCTCACCGGCAACATCTACCCGATCGCGGCGCTGAAGCTGTCGTCGTTCGGCCTGGACGGCCACCTCGACCTGCGGATCGGTGCGTACGGGACGGACGCCGAGCTGCGCACCGACCTGCCCCTGCACGCCTTCGACCGGGCCGAGCGGCACTTCGGCGTGCGCTACGGCGGCGAGAACACCGTGGTCGTCGGCGACACGCTCCGGGACGTGGCCACCGCGCAGGCGGTCGGCGCCCGCGCCGTAGCGGTCGCCACCGGCGAGACCCCGGCCGCCGCGCTGGCCGCCGCCGGTGCCGACGTCGTGCTGCCCGACCTCGCCGACACCGGCGCCGTCCTGAAGGCGATCACCGGCCGTACCGGCTGACCGCGCCCGGGGGCCTGGCCTTCATCCGGCCGTACCGGCTGGGCGCTACCGCCGGCGCCCGGCCTTCATCCGGCCGAGCCGGGATCGCGCATGGCCAGGAGCCGGTGAGCCGGACGGATACCGGTTCAGGGATGAACAGGAGCGGGGGCCGGCCGGTCCGGGATCAGCTCGGCCAGGTAGGCGTCGAACTCGGCGGTCATCTCCGCCGGGGTCAGATGGCCGGCCAGCACGTGCAGCGTCAGTCCGTCCACCACGGCGTGCAGCCGGCGGGCCGACGTCTCCAGTGGCGGGTGCGGCTCGGCGAGCGCGCCGATGTTCGCCATCTCGGTCACCAGCCGCAGGCACAGCTCGTACATGCCGGTGAAGCTGAGCCGCTTCACCTCGGCCAGCTCCGCGTCGGTCAGGCCGAGCGCGACGAACGCGAAGGCCACGGACGCCTCGGCGCGCCGTTCGGCGTCGACCGGCATGGTCTCCAGCAGGATGGCGCGGACCGCCTCGCGCGGGGTCCCGGTGTGCCGGAGCGCGGTGATCCGCTCGGTCACCCGCTCGATGACCAGCTCGCAGGCGAAGGCGAGCAGGCCGTCCCGGGTGGAGAAGTAGTGGCGCAGTGCCCCGGACGACCAGCCGGCCTCGGCGGCGACCGTGCGCATGGACACCTCGGCCACCCCGTCCCGGGCGATGACCCGCCAGACGGCCTCGGCGAGTTCCCGGCGGCGCTGCTCGTGGTCCACGATCTTCGGCACGCCCCTATTCTCGCACAGTCGTGTTATATTCGGTAATAACCCGACTGTGCGAAAAAGGAGACGCTGTGCTGATCGCGGTGATCATCGCGTGTGAGATCGCTTTCTGGGTGCTGCTCGGCCTCGGCCTGGCCGCCCGCTACCTGCTCAAGGCGCGCAGGCTCAGCCTCGTCGTGCTGCTGGTCTGCGTCCCGCTGGTCGATGTGGCACTGCTGGCCTTCTCGGTGGTCGACCTGCGCGGCGGCGGGCAGGCGGGCATCGTGCACGGCCTGGCCGCCGTCTACATCGGCGTCTCGGTGGGCTTCGGTCACCGGATGCTGCGCTGGGCGGACCAGCGCTTCGCGCACCGCTTCGCCGGCGGCCCCGCGCCGGTACGGCCGCCGCGTACCGGCCGGGAGCACGCCGCCCACGAGCGCCGCGGCTGGCTGCGCCACCTGCTCGCCTACCTGGTGGGCGGTGCGGTGATGGGCATCTTCACCCTGCTCATCGGCGATTTCGACCGCACCGCGGCACTGTGGCAGATGATGCGCGTCTGGACCATCGCCCTGGTCATCGACGCCATCGTGTCCTTCAGCTACACCTTCTCCCCCCGCCGCGCCCGCACCTGACTTCCCCCCGCCGCCGACGTCCGTCCACCTGGCGCATCGGACGCGAAGCGTTCCGGCTCGGCCTGGTCAGGCCGTCGGTGAGCCCGGCCGGCTCCGGGAGGAGTTGAGGGGGCGGGAGCGCTGGAGGGCGGCGATCCGGGTGAAGGTGGCCTTGAAGGCGGCGTAGGCGTCCTCGCCCACCGCCGCCGCGTGCCGGCGCTCGATCTCGGCCATGATCGCGTCCGATCGCGTCATCTCGTCCCGGCCCAGCGCGGTCGGCACGATCAGCTTGGCCCGCCGGTCCTGCGGATCGGGCTCGCGGCGGACGTAGCCGAGCTCGACCAGCTCGTCCACCAGGGTGCCGATCACCTGCTTGTGCTGGCCCGACTGGGCGGACAGTTCGGTGGCCCGGCTGCCCTCCTCGTCGAGATAGGCCAGCACGGCGCCGTGCCGGGGACGCAGCCGCGAGTGGCCCTGCTGGGCGAGCGTCTCGAACAGTTCCTTCTGCATCGCGAACAGCACCTGGCCGGCGAGGATGCCGAGGTCGGGCTCGGCCTGCTTGCGCTGCCCGCGCCGGCGGGCGGTCACGTGCCCTCCGGCAAATAGTCACTCATCTTGACTGTCACTAATCCTTACCATAATCTCGGACGTACCGATCACCCGGGAGACGCGATGCCGACCACAGTAGAACTCACCCGTTTCCACGTCGCCCCCGAGCAGGTGGAGCGGCTTCTCGCGGTGCGGCCGGCGATGCTCGCCGACTTCCGCGCCGACCGGACCGGATTCCTCGGCGCCCGGCTGGTCCGGCTCGCCGAGGACCAATGGCTCGACATCGTGCTGTGGCGCACCCCGGGCGATCTCGCTCAGTCCCGGGCCAAGGGCGCGAACCTTCCTGGGATCAGCGCGTTCTTCTCCACCATCGACCACGTGCTGTCGTCCGAGACGGGCACGACCACCGAAGGCGAGACCCCGTCATGACCATCTTGATCACCGGCGCGAACGGCAACGTGTCGAGCGCCGTGCTGCGATCTCTCGCCCCGCGCGACGACCTGCGCGTCCTGGTCCGGGACGCCGCCAAGGCCCCCGCCGGGGACGGCCTGGACGTCGTCGTCGGCGACCTGGAGGAGCCGCGCACGCTCGGCGCGGCGTTCGAGGGCGTCGACACCGTGTGGCTGCTCAACGCCATGGGGCCCGCGGCGCCGCACGCGAGCATGAACGCCGTGTGGGCCGCCCGCCGCGCCGGGGTGCGGCATGTCGTGCGGATGTCGGCGGTCGGCGCCGCCCATGACGCGCCGACCCGCAACGGCCGGCTGCACGTGCTTTCGGACATCGAGCTGATGGCCTCCGGCCTGGCCTGGACGATCATCCGGCCGCACTTCTTCATGCAGAACATGCTCGGCGCGGTGATGGGCGACACGCTGTACGGCTTCGTCGGCGACGGGCGGCTCGGCGCGGTGGACGTCCGCGACATCGGCGACTTCGCGGCGCGCGTCCTGGCCGATCCCGCACCGCACGCCGGCAAGGTGTACACGCTGACCGGCCCGGACAGCTTCTCGATGCACGAGGCGGCCAAGACGCTGGAATCCGTCCTGGACGCCCCGATCACCTACCAGGCCCTCGGCGAACAGGACGCCTACCAGGCCCTGCTCGGCGCCGGCCTGCCGGACTGGGTCGCCGCCGTCAGCGCCGAATACGGCACCGCCTATGCCGGTGGGTGGGGCGACTTCACCACCTCCGACTTCGCCGACGTGGTCGGCCGCCCGCCCCGCTCGTTCGCCGACTTCGCCCGCGACCACGCCAACCACCTCCGCGTTCAGTAACCCGGCGGCGGGGGCGCAGGCGCAACGTGGCTGAGCGAGCAGAGGCTCGGACGTAACGGCTCGTGGAGATGCCTTCCGGGTCCGGGTGCGCGTCGTAAACTCGGCGGCATGACGGCGCCACAGGAAGAGTACGAGGCTCTTCATCGCCTGGTCGACCAGCTAAGGCCGGATCAGGTTCGTGACGAACGTGCGCGACTCCTCCAGCTGGTTCACTCGCGTACCGCAGAGCCCGAACTGGGCCCTGAAGGTATGCCAACGCTCTTTGGTGCGTTCCGATCGGACCGGAGCGATGCCTCCGAACGGGCCACCGTCCGCTTCTGGATCTGACGTACGGGTTCAGCCGGAAATCCGCGAGACGTCCTTCATGGTGTATCTGGCGGTCTGGACGGTAATGAACGTCGCAGAGGGTCCATTCCGCTCGATGTGGCTCCGACCGGTGTGAGCCGGAAGGATGGGGGGATGTCACTTGCCCCTGTCGAAACAGCTCAGCACGTCGCCGTTGCCCTTCAAGAAGCTCATGCGCGCGAAGACGTCGACCGGTACGTCGAGCTGTTCGACCCGGCCGCGACATGGATCACCAGCCGGGGAACCTTGATCGTTGGACGTAAGGAACTGGCGGAGTATCTGGCGCGTGTCATGCCGGGCGGTCTTGCCGGCGGGTCGGTCGCCTATCGGGTGGCTCATGCTCGTCCCGCCGGCGACGGCGCTGCGGTGGTGGTCATCGAGCAGGAGTACCGGCGGGCCGACGGGACATTGAAAGAGGTCGGTGGCCGGCACCGCCACACGTACGTCGTGACGACCGAATCTGCCGGCGAGTGGAGCATCGTCGCCGGCCAGAACACGACCGTGGCGGCGGACGCATGAGCATTAATGCCCCGGCGTACGCCGCCAGCGGCCGATATCAAGCGGTGGCGTGGAGCCCGGCCGTCAGCCCAGCCGGCCGTCCTTTATCCCGGAGAGGAACACCCGCCACTCGTTAGCGCCGAATCGCAGCACCGGCCCGTCCGGGTCCTTGCTGTCCCGGATGGCCCGGCCTCCGCCGGGCACACGGGCGGCTTCAACGCAGTTCTCGCCTGTTCCGCTGGCTGAACTCTTCCACCAGCTGTCATAGGAATCGTCGACTTCCGTGGTCGCTCCGTTGCTCGCCGGGAGAGTCGATCTTGTGGCGTATCGCTCACTGTGCGGCAAAGTGGCCACTTCTACGCAGTTCTCTTGCTGCCCGCTGTAGGTGCTCTTGCGCCAGATGGGTGGGGTCATCAGGGACAAGATCCTCGCTTCTAGTGAGATGACAGTCGATCGATCAGGTCGGTCATGAAGCTGATGGAGTCCTCCGTGGACAGCGCCGCCGCCACGACGTGATTGTGGATCAACGTGTACGCCTGAACCTCTTCCGGCCGCTCAAGAAACAGGCTGTCAGTGGGAGTCTCCAGGTAGACCAGCGAAGGATCCATCTCGTGTGGAAAGTCCAGGATGACAAAGCCGCACGCCATGGCGACGTGAGCGCCGGCCGAGTCGGGGAGCACCTGAATGGTGATGTTGGGTCGCTTCGCCATCTCAATGATGCGCCCCAACTGTTCGGCCATGACCCTTACTCCGCCGACCAACTTCCGTAGTGCGGCCTCATCGATCACCGCCCACAGCTGCGGTGGATCATCTCGGTCGAGTATGGCCTGACGGGCCAGGCGGCTCTCGACGAGACGAGCGCATTCGGTCTCGGCATCCCGGAGGACCTGTCCTGCCCGGAAGATGGCGTTGGCGTACCCGGCGGTCTGCAGAAGTCCTGGCACGAATGCGATCTCATAGGCGCGGACTTGGGTCGCCTCGGCTTCGAAGCCGGGAAGGCTGCCGCGAAAGATGTCCTTGTAGCTCTGCCACCAGCCTCGTTCGCGCGACTGGCGGGCCAGGTTGAGGATGGCTTCGCGGCGGGCGGGGTCGGTGACCTTGTACAGGTCCAGCAGCAGCCGGACGTTGCTGACGTCGGGACGGGTCCACCGGTTCTGCTCCATGTGGGTGAGCCGCCCACGGGACCACTCCAGGTGCCTGCAGACGTCGTCGTGGGTCATCCCGGCCTCATCGCGAAGCCGGATGAGCTCGGCGCTGAGACGCCGGCGCTTGACGGTCGGGCTGCCGGTCATTGCATGCTCCCTTCACTACGGGTGATGAATCATATGCACTCTGTCAGCGGCTTGAAGACGACTGGCCGAACCAGGACAGTTCGGCGTTGGCCTTGAAAGTTCCCTGGCTCAGGGTCACCATGACTGCTGTCGTTACTCATGGTGAGTGAGCGACTACATGAATGCCGGAGGGTGGGGGTGACGGCATGGGAGGGCGGCACCGGCCTGGGACGCCGCTGGAGCGGGTGAGCCGGCGGGCCTGGGATCGCCGGGAGCGGGCGGCGGCGGAGCGGATGGATCGGCTGGAGCCGGGGTGGGTGGTCTGGTACGGGGTGGGAAGCCGCCGGTTCCACGCCGCCGCCACCTGGCCCGCGCCGGAGCCGCCGCAGGTGGCCGGGCGCACGGTGGACGAGCTGCGCCACCTGATGCGGGAGGCCGAAAGTGCCGGACACCGCCCGGACCCGCCCGTCCCAGTCGCCGGACCGCCCGTCCCCGCCGGGGGATCGTCCGCCCGCTCGCCGCTGGCCGCAGCCCGTTCGATCCAAGGAGCCGAGATGACCGGAACGCCGGAGGGCCTGCGGGCCGCCGTGTGGGAGCTGCCCTACGACCTGGCCGCCGTCGGCCCGGCGCGCAGGGCGGTCACCGCGACGCTGCGCGGCTGGGGGCTGGCCGGCCTGGCCGACGACGTGGTGCTGGTGGCGGGCGAGCTGCTGGCCAACGCCGTGGCGCACGGCGGGCCACCGGTCCGCGTCTCGCTGTGGGCGACGGCGACCGAGCTGTGCCTGCGGGTCACCGACCACGGCCCCGGCGTGCCGCACCGGCTCGACGCCGGCCCGGACGCCGTGCACGGCCGCGGCCTGCCCATCGTCGCCGCCCTCGCCCCCGAGTCCGGCGTCCTTCCCCGGCCGGACGTCCCGGGCAAGACGGTCTGGGCCCGCTGGCCGCTGTCGGAGCGCTCGGCGCCGATATCGTCCTCGGCGTGACCGACATCATCGACAAGATCGCCTGGATTCATCTGGACGGCGGCCGGGTGCTCAGCACCCGGTCCCGGGGCCGGGACGTGTACTACCTCCCCGGCGGCAAGCGGGAACCGGGGGAGAGCGATCTCGACACCCTGGTCCGCGAGATCGACGAGGAGCTGTCCGTCGTCATCATCCCGGGCACCGCCCGTCACTTCGGCACCTGGCACGACCAGGCACATGGCCACACCGAAGGCGTCACCGTCCGGATGACCTGCTACACCGCCGAACACCAGGGAGTGCCGGCCGCGAGCAGCGAGATCGAGGTGGTCACCTGGCTTACGTACGCGGACCGCGACCGGGTGTCCCCGGTGGACAAGCTCGTCTTCGACCACCTGCACCAGGCCGGACTGCTCCGCTGACCCGGCGGTCCGGGCGTGTCGCCTGCGCACGCGACGTCATGGCGATCTCTGCATGATGATCGCACTCGGTTTCTCGCCTGTCCGCGCTGTCATGACCGCCGGGCTCTGCCGCCGCATCGGGAATCAGGCGCGAAGGCTATCGAGATGCCGCTCGACCTCATACCGCGATGGGGAACCACGTGATCAACTGGCACCCCGGCGTCAGCCGAGAATGAGCTTCTCGTCGCCGAAATCAGCAACGATCTCCAGCCTGCCGCCCAGTGCCGCGACATATGCGGCGAGCGTGCTCAGTTCAGTTCGATCCAGCTTTCCTCGCTCGATCGCGCTGACGCGGGACTGGCTGATCCCCATGGCTCCAGCCAGGTCCCGCTGGGTCAGCTGTCGACGCCTACGGGCTTCGGCGAGACGATGGGCCCGCTCCTCGGCCAGCATCTGGCTGCTGCGACGACTCACCTCAGCCTTATCGTCGGGGCCGATCAACTCGCCTCGAAGGTCACTCCACTCGACGCTCATTCAGTGCCTCCTTTCTCCCTCCCGGTCGCCCTCTGCCCTCTTCAGGTGCTCCCGGTATCGATCCTCCGCTACAGGTATCGCCCGGTTGTACCAGCCCTGCCAGTTGCTGGACTTGTCTCCCCCGATCAAGAAGATCGCCCTGCGACTTGGGTCAAAAGCAAAGAGAATGCGTACTTCTGTCGCCCCCTGGGAGCCTGGTCGCAGTTCTTTCAGGTTGGACAGGTTCGAGTGTCGGACTGTATCCACCAAGGGCCGCCCCAAGCTGGGCCCTCTGGAGCTGAGTACATCGAAGGTGTCGCGGTCGGATCGCCTCATCTCGCGTAGCCACTCCCGCACCTCGTCGTGCAGGACGATGGTCCAGGCCACCACTCCTCCATTACAACAACAGTATTGTACAACGCTGGTGTTCTCGCCGTCCGGGATCACGTTACAGTGCGTCACCTACGGTGGAAGTGCATTCAGCGAAGACCAGGCTGGTCATGACATCGGCCATCGAAGGTGCCGGCCGCGAGCCGCGCGGTCACAGGCCGCGGCGGCGCAGCCAGCGCAGGCAGGCGAGGCCCTGGGCGCGCTGGAACGCCCGTACCGTCGGAATGCCCGGCGGGGGCGGCAGCAGCGACCTCGACACGAAGTAGCCCGCCAATCCGACGATCACGGCGGTGACCGCCTCCGGGTCCGCGGCCCGGGCGAGCGGGTGGCCGGCGAGCAGTTCCTCCGGTTCACCCGCACCCTGGATGGCCATGCTCGGCAGCATGAACACCAGGTCGACCCAGGCGGCGCCGACCATCGCCGCCGGCCAGTCGACGAAGTACACCCGGTCGTCGGTGAGGATGATGTTGTCCGCGCGAACGTCTCCGTGCAGGAGCGTGTCACCCCGAGCGGCCGGTTCCCAGCGGGTCTCCCAGGTCGCCAGGTCGGCGAGCCGTTCCGCGGCCCACCGGTCCACCTCGGCCAACCGCGGATCGGGGTGCGCCAGCAGGTGGCGCCAGCCGGAGAACTCCTCGTCCAGGAAGGCGATCGGGGGCACGTCCAGCTCGGGCGGTACCGGGGTCATCGCGGCACCTAGATCGGCGAGGGCCGCGAGTACGCGGTCGCGCTCGGCCGGAACCCACGGCAGCGCGGGCGGTTCACCGGCCAGCGCCTCGAACACCAGCACCACCCAGTCGCCGTCGTCGTGCGACCACAACAGCCGCGGAACGGGCGCGGACGCGGGGAGCCGGGCCGCGATCGCGGCCTCGCGGCGGTGCATGCCCGGTGACTCCGGATTCCGTGCCGTGCAGACCGCCTTGGCGAAGACCTGGCGTCCGTCGGAGAGCCGGAGCACGGAGGCCAGGCCGGGCGAGAACCCGCCTGCCCGGTTGGCCGCCGCGACGACCGGACCGCCCAGCCGGGACTCGAGCTCGGCGCGCAGATCGTCCGGAAGGTCCGGCCACCGCAGCCGGTTGCCGCCACGCCCGTGCAACGTGTCGACGTGCGGCTCGTAGTGCTCGGCCGGCCTGCCCAGATCTGCCATCACCCGATACTGGCAGCGGCCGGACGCGGCATGCGAGTGATTAACCGTGGGGTTCGGTCAACGACGCGAGGAGTTCGGGCGACCTGCCGAGAACCCGGGCGCCCGCAAGATGGGTCGATGGACGCGCGGCTGACGGCCGGGTTGTGCCTGACACCGTGTCAGGGATTAGAACCGGGCTCATGAGCAACGCATTCGCCGAACGGCTCTCGAAGGTGATCGAGCAGGGCCGGGTGCCCGATCTGCACGCCGTCATCGCCGTCCATCGCGGTCAGGTCGTCCTCGAACACTACGGGGAAGGTGTGGACTTCCGGCTCAACGAATCGCTGGGGCACGTCCGCTTCACGCCCGACACCCTCCACGACGTTCGCTCGATCTCCAAGAGCGTGGTCGGCCTGCTGTACGGCATCGCGCTGGCCGACGGCCAGGTTCCCGAGCCGGCCGAGCCCCTGCTCGGGCACTTCCCCGAGTACCCGGACCTCGGCGTGGACCGGCGGCGGGCCGCGCTGACGGTCGAGCACGCGCTGACCATGACGCTCGGGCTGGAGTGGAACGAGGACGCCCCGTACACCAGCGCGGCCAACAGCGAGGTCGCGATGGAACTCGCCCCCGACCGCGTCCGCTACGTCCTGGAGCGGCCGGTCGCGGAGGAGCCCGGCGTGCGGTGGTCCTACTGCGGCGGCGCCTCGGCCCTGGTGGCCCGGCTGATCGAACGAGGGACGGGCGCCGCGCTGGCGGATTACGCGCGCGCCAGGCTGTTCGAGCCGCTGGGGATCACCCGGTTCGAGTGGTCGACGGGCGCCGACGGGGTCGCCATGGCCGCCTCCGGGCTGCGGCTGACCCCACGCGACCTGCTGGCGGTCGGGCGGCTGGTGCTCGACGGCGGACGCGACCTCGTGCCCGCGTCCTGGCTGGCGGCGGCGCTGCGCCCGCACGTACGCGTGAGCGACGACTTCGGCTACGGCTACCACTGGTACGTGGGCGACACCTGGACGGGTGCCTTCGGCAACGGCGGCCAGCGGCTCTACCTGGACGCCACCCAGGACCTCGCGGTCGCCGTCCTGGCGGGCCAGTACAACCAGCCAGACCAGCCGACCGCCCCGGTGGTGCTCGGCGAGGTGGTCCTGCCCGGCGTCGAAGGTACGGCGGGTTGACCCCGCGGTTCCCGCTGCGGGTCCGGGCGGCACGGCGGGTCGCGGGGCGACCGGCCGCCCATGGAGATTCCGCTGGCGGTGCGGTCAGCCGTGGGTGAGCATGGAGTGATGCGAACCTCGATGTGGCCGTGGGCGGTGGCGCTGCCGGGGCTGGCCGCCGTGGCGGTGCTGACGCCGCCGGTCCTCGACTACACCGACGGGGTGCTGGAAGTGGTGCGGGCGGTGGTCCTGCTGGTGGCGGGCGCCTGGGTCGGTGCCCGGCCGGGTGTGCGGCCGATCGGGATCATCTTCCTGTCCTGTGGCCTGCTGGGGGTCGCCGGCCTGGCCGCCGCCTGGCCCGCGCTGGACATCCGCGTCCGCGGCGAGTCCGCGAGCCTGGAGTCCTGGCTGCGCCACTGGATCTGGGTGCCGCAGATCCTGGCCCCGCTGCTGCTCGCCACGCTCCGCTATCCCGACGGCCGGCTCCGCCGGCGGGCCGCCTGGTGGACGTCGGTGCTCGCCATCGCCGGCGCCTCGGCGGTCGTCGGGACCGAGAACTGGCCGCGCGGCCCCGGCGGGGCGGACGGGAACCCGCTGATCCTGCCCCTGGCGGTCGCGGAGCCGCTCTCCCTGGTCACCTTCCTGGCCTACCTCGCCGCCGTCCTGCTGGTGCTCGGCTCGCTCTTCGGGCGGTGGTCCGCCGCCGGCCGGGCCGACCGGTGGCTGGTGATCCTGCCGCTGGCGGTGCTGCTGCTCGGCGGCGCGTGGGCCGTCCTCCTCAACTGGGCGAGTCTCGGAGGCATCGGGCCCTGGGGCATCCCGTCCGTCGCGTACGTCATCGTGCTGGCCGTCGGCGTGCGAGCGCCGGCCGGCGACACGATCCCGGAGCCCCGCGCGGTGCCCGCTGAGCGGAACCCGCGGATCCACTGATCGGGAACGTTTCCGGCGAAGGTCAGGTAAGAGGGGTCGAAGCTTCCGACGGACCATAGGGAGAACCCGACCGATGACCCCTCGCCCCGACCCGCGGTTCAGGCGGACGGCCGCCTCTCTCGGCCTGTGCGGTGCCATGCTCGCCGCGTGCGCTCCGATCTCGCCGCCGGCCGGCCTGGTCGCCTCGGTGTCCGCCCCGCCTGGACGGGCCGCCGCCACGCCCGGAGGGCCGCCCGGGGAGTCTGGGGACTGTGAGGTCACCCGGCCTGATCAGCGGAAGGCCGAGCCGCCGGCGGCGGTGCCGCGGGATGAGGGGGATCGGTGGTTCGGCGAGGAGGTGCTGTGGGTTTCCCTGCCCGCGCCCGGGTACCGCGCGGAGCCGCGGCCGGATGGGTACGCGATGAAGGTCGGCTGGTGGCGGCTGGCGAAGGGGTCGCTGCGGATCACGGCCACCCGCGTCGCCGGCCAGGGCGACCGGCGGGACATCGTCGAGGAGGCGATGACGCCCGAGGTGCCGTCCGGGTACGGCGCCGTCGGCTTCCAGCCGAGCGGGCTGATCTTCTCCGAGCGCGGGTGCTGGGACGTCGCCGCCGGCCTGGCGGGCCTGACGATCCGCTTCCGGCTGAGGGTCACCTGACCCAGGGGCACCGGCGCGCAGCGGTACCTGAATGAACCCTCGCGACGGCCTGACCTGGACGTCCGGACGGCCGATCCTCGGTGGGGCGATCGGGTCACGGCGGCGCAGGCGGCGGCTCGCCGAGCTCCCGTGCGGCCCGGAAACGGTGGCGGGGACGGCCGGGCGCCGTCCCCGCCGGGAGGCCGGGAGGTCAGCGGCGGGCGAGCTTCCAGGCGAGGGGGAGCAGGCCGGCGGCGACCAGCACCTTCACGCCGTCGCCGATCAGGAACGGCACCACGCCCTTGGCGAAGGCGGTGGGCAGGTCCATGCCGGTGGCCATCATCAGCCACGGCACCCCGACCGCGTAGATCAGCACCGTGCCGAGCAGCATCGTGGCCAGCGTGCGCACGGCGGTGCGGTCGCCGCCCCGGCTCGCCAGCGCGCCGACCACCGAGGCGGCCAGCACGAAACCGACGACGTACCCCAGGGTGGCGTTGCCGCCGGAGGGGGCGAACCACGGCACGCCGAGCTGGCCGACGGCCAGGTAGAGGGCCATGCCGAGGAAGGCGCGCGGCAGCCCGAGCGCGGCACCGGCCAGCAGGACGGCGAACGTCTGCAACGTCATCGGCACCGGGGTGCCCGGCAGCGGGATGGCGACCTGCGCGGCCAGCCCGGTCAGCCCGGCGGCGCCGGCGACCAGGAGCGCGTCCCGGACGAGGCTGCCGGGAATGAGGTCGGACAGTACGGCGGGGCGGACCGCCACGGACGCATCACTCATGTCTATCTCCCTTTACCGATGCCTGGGGTCCATTGTCCGGACCCCCGCTCGAGAACCGTACGAGATCCGCGCCAAGAACCGGACACCGGCTTTGTGACCCGCCCACAGTGCACTTTTCTAGGGGACCGGCTGCAGGAGCACCGGTGGCGCTGATGGCGGGACCACCGAGAACGGCGGGACCGACGGGATCATCGTGGCCACCGGCACCTGTTCGTCGCGGGCCGGGCCGGAGGCGGCCGCCCGGAAGGCCCGGACGAGCCCGCGCGCGCCGGTCGCCGGCCGCAGCCGCCGGGCCACTTCGCGGGCCAGACCCGCCACGGTGTGCCGGTCGCCGTCGGCGGGCGCCACGAGGTACTGGGACGTCAGCACGGCGCGGGCGGCGCGGGCGCGGATCGGCCCGAGCTCGGCCTGGATCGCCTCGGCCGCGGCTCCGGCGAGGGTGACCGCGGCCGGCCGGGGGGCGGTGGAGTCGATCATGCGGATCCGCAGGTGGGTGGGCGGATGGGTATCGTCCGCCGAGGACATGCGCAGCAGGGCGAGCCGGGCCCGGCGCAGGCGCTCGTGCGGCGGGATGGACGCCAGGTACTCCCGCAGCTCGGCCCAGAGCCCGAAGTCGTCCCCGCCCGGCACGGCCCGCCGGGTGGACGGCGTGCCGTGATGGAGGTTCGCGCGGCGCTGGATGAGCAGCGCCGCGCTGTCGCCGAGGGCGAGGGCCTCCAGCATCGAGCGGGTCGCCGCGGACGAGGCGACCCGGGCGGCCAGGTCGTCGGCCAGGTACTCGGCGCGCTGGCCGGAGCGCAGCGTCAGGCGGTGCACCAGGTCCAGCAGCATCCCGACCAGCTTGTGCGGGACGTACGTCAGCAGGGTCACCATCGCCACCCCGGCCATGGTGAGGATCTCCTCGACGACCACGATCCGGCCGGGCCGGGTGAACTCGTGCCAGTGGGACAGCGCGTCGCGGGCCGAGCGGAACCACAGGCCGCGGCGCGGGTCGCCGTTGCGGGCGTGCCCGAGCTCGTGCGCGAGCAGCGCCACCCGTTCCTGGGGGGGCAGCGTCTCCCACAATGCCAGGCCGATGGTGAGCACCCGGCGCCCGCGCGGCCTGGCGTAGCCGGCGTTGAACTCCGGGACGGCCCGGATGACGTCCACCGGCGGAACCCCGAGCTCGGCGGCGATCCGGTCGGCCAGCGCGTACAGCCGCGGCGCCTCGGCGCGGTCCAGCGCCCACTCGTCCACCGGCGGCCCGCCGAGGCGCGGGCGCAGCAGCACGGCGGCGGCCAGCCCGATCAGGCCGAAGCTCCGGGTCAGCCAGCTGCCGGTCAGCGCGAGCCACGCCGAGCCGGCCACCAGGGCCAGCGTCACCAGGTGCACCGCGGTGGCGATGGCCAGCACCGCGATCCCGGCCCGGTCGCGCCCGCGCCGGCCGCCCGGCCGCCCCCGGGAGTCCGCGTACACCCGCTGGGTGATCGCGCGGTCGGTGGCCCGGCGGGCCGCCGCCCGCCGGGCCGCGCGCCGCTGCCGCCGCCCGGTGCCGGCGGGCGCCGGCGGTGCGGCCGCCGGGTCGATGTTCCAGTCGCAGGCCGGGCACCAGCGGACGAAGCGCGGGTCGTCGGTGAGCGGGCCGGCGCAGGCGGGGCAGTGGGTGTCGCCGATGGCGGTGGGGAGCGTTGCCATGCGGGCCAGCATGACCGGTGGCGCGCCTTCTGGGAACCCTTGCCGCCCGTGCCCGGCGCGCGGCGGACGGGTTAGCGTTGGGCGCATGCGCTCGCGTCGTTCGTGTCTCGCGGTCCCCGGCAGCAACCCCCGATTCCTGGAGAAGGCCCAGGGCCTGCCCGCCGACGAGGTCTTCCTGGACCTGGAGGACTCGGTGGCGCCGGACGCCAAGGAACAGGCCCGCAAGAACGTGGTGGACGCGCTGCGCACCGGTGACTGGTCCGGGCGCACTCGGGTGGTCCGGGTGAACGACCTGTCCACCGCGTGGACCTACCGGGACGTGATCGAGGTGGTGGAGGGCGCGGGCGACGTGCTGGACTGCCTCATGCTGCCCAAGGTCGAGGACGCCGGGCAGGTCGCCTGGCTGGACACGTTGCTCACCCAGATCGAGCGGGCCGCCGGCCTGCCGGTGGGCGGCATCGGGGTGGAGGCGCAGATCGAGAGCGCCCGGGGCCTGGTGAACGTGGACGCGATCGCCGCCGCGTCGCCCCGGCTGGAGACGCTGGTGTTCGGCCCGGCGGACTTCATGGCCTCGATCAACATGCGCACGCTGGTGGTCGGCCGGCAGCCGCCCGGATACACCGAGGGGGACGCCTACCACTACGTGCTGATGCGGATCCTGATGGCCGCCCGCACCTGCGGGCTGCAGGCGATCGACGGGCCGTACCTGCAGATCAAGGACCTGGACGGGTTCGGTCTGGTGGCCCGGCGGTCGGCGGCGCTCGGGTTCGACGGTAAGTGGGTGCTGCACCCGTCGCAGATCGACGCGGCGAACGAGGTCTACTCGCCGGCGCAGGACGACTACGACCACGCCGAGCTGATCCTGGACGCCTACGCGCACGCCACCACGGTGCAGCGGCGGGGCGCGGTCATGCTCGGCGACGAGATGATCGACGAGGCGTCCCGGAAGATGGCGCTGGTCATCGCGGCCAAGGGCCGCGCCGCCGGCCTGGTCCGCACCCGGTCGTTCCAGCCGCCGGACCGCGACCACTGAGCGGGCGGCCACTGAGCGGGCGGCCACTGATCGGGCGGCTCGGAGCGGGCGGCGTCAGAGCGTCACGCCGATCACGACGAAGAACCACAGCGACGAGGTGAGCCAGAGCCCGGCCAGCGCGGAGAAGGCCAGGCCGCCGAGGACGGGCAGCGTCCAGCCGGGCAGGTCCCGGCGGGGCAGCGAGAGCATCTTGGCCACGAAGACGCCGTAGAAGAACGTGCCGAGCAGCGAGTGGACCATGACCCGCGGCACGTCGAACCGGGCGCCGAGGGCGTACAGGCAGTGGAAGGCGACCGGCACCGACAGCAGGAACGCCGCCCGGCCGGACCAGCGGTGCAGCGTGCCGGTCCACGACGGCGCGGTGACGCCGGGCAGCCGGCCGTACATGGCGAGCGCGGAGAGCAACTGGACGACGGCTAGGACGAAGGCGCCGGTGGTCAGCCAGGCCTTCATGGCCAGGGCGCCGGAGAAGCCGGCCAGGCCGACGGCGTACCCGGTGGGCGGGTGGGCGCGGCCGTACACGCCGAGGGCGACGGCGACCAGGCCGCCGGCCAGCAGCGGCAACAGGTAGGGGGCGGAGGCCGTCCGGTGGTCGGTCTCCGGCTGTCCGGCGGTCATTCCAGGTGGTCCTTCCGTCAGGGTGCGGTACGGGCGGTTCGGTGGTGCCTCGGCGATGGCGCGGTATGGGTGGTTCTACGGCGGCCCGACGCTGGAGGGGCCCGGTCAGGGCTGGTCGAGGAAGTTCTCGGCGGGCTGCGGCGACACCTGGGTGCCGTCGACGGTCACCGGCGAGCCGGGGGTCAGCGTGGGCGCGGGGGCGGGGGTGCCGCCGACGTCGAGCAGGCCGACCTGGCGGCCGTCGGCCAGCACGATCCAGCCGCCGACCAGCCGGGCGCCGCGCACGATCCCGGCCGCCCGGTACAGCCCGGCGGGCTTCCTGGCCGCGGGGGCGGTGAAGCGCCACTTGGCCTTGCCGACCCGCAGGCTGCCCCGGGCCCGGGTGCCGTCCAGCGTCGCGGTGATCTGAGAGCCCTTGCCGTTGAGGATGACGGTGCCGTCGGCCGCGGCGCCCCGCAGCCAGGACTCCACCCGCCCGTCGCAGAAGTACGCGATGGCCCGGCCGTCCCGGATCGCCAGCGCGACCAGCCCGCCGTTGCCCTTGGCCACTCCCGCGTAGTTCGCGCGCCGGGGCGTCGGGTCGGCCGTGGCCGGTGCGGCGCTCACGGTGGGATCGGGGGTGGCCGGTTCCGCGGTGGCCGGGCCGGCACTCGGGCCGGCGGTGACGTTCGTCGTGGCCCGCGCGTACGGAACGCGGCCGGCGGCCGGTGTCCCGGCGCGCGGCGCGGTCTGCGCGCTGGCGACGCCGAGCCCGGCGGCCAGCACGATCCCCGCGGCCAGCGTGTAAAAGGGCCCCAGCCGTTTCATGATCTGCTCCCCGTGGCCGTATTGGTCTGTTCGCATCATGCGCCCGCCGTCCCGGGATGTCTGCGCACAAATGCACATTGCCGGACCCGGCCGCTGCCGGGACGTCCCGGGTCATGGTGCGATCCCGGTACGGCAGGGGATGGCGGAGCCCGCGGGGCGTCCGGTAGGAAAGGGGCCCGTGATCCGTCCGGACGTGCGGACGCGACCGGCCTGCCGGTGCGGTTCTCCGGCCTTGGTGGAGGGCGGCGGGCGAACGCCCTGGTCAGGTGAGGAGAATGAGGCATATGCACGATTCGTCGCAGCCTGACCCGCCCGGATCTGGGTGGGACGACGAGCCTGCGCGGGACCAGCGCCCGGCCCCGGCCGGCCCGCAGCCGGGGGCGCCGGGCCGGTGGGCCGCGCCGGACGGCGAGGCACCCTCCGGCCGGCCGGCGCCTGCCGGTGCCGAGACGCGGCACGACGCGGGGACGCCGCCCGGCCGATGGACGGATCCGGGCGGCCGCGCTCCGGAGCCGGGCGACCGGCCCGCGCTGCGGGAACCGTCGTGGGAACCGTCGCCTGGCGGGCCGGCGTCTGGCGGGCCGGTGTCCGCGGGCGGGCATTCCGCGCCCGGACCCGGTGGCCCGGTGCCCGGTGGCCCGGTGCCCGGTGGTGCCGTGCCCGGGGGCCCGGTGCCCGGTGGTCCTGTGCCCGGTGGGCCGGCGTCCGCGGGCTGGGGCCCGGCGCCCGGTGGGGTGCCGGCCGGCTGGGGCCCGCCGCACGGGTACTACCCGGGGGCGCAGCCGTGGCAGGGGCCGCCGCCGGTCCGGCGATGGCTGATGCCGCCTGCGCCGGGCACCCGGTACGACCACCTGGCGCGTACCCCGGTGAACCACTGGTGGCGGCCGGTGGTGGGAACCGTCATGGTGGCCGCGGCCTTCGTGGGCGTGGGCCTGCTGGTGATCTTCGTGGGCATCCTGATCGCCACCTTCCTCGGCATCCCGCTCGCCATGCAGGAGGGCAGCGACCGGATCTTCGACGAACCCGTGTTCGAGCTGGCCGTCCTGCTGCTGTCCATCGCCTTGGTACTGCCGCTGGTGTATCTGACCGCCTGGCTGGTGCAGCGTCGCCCGCCGGGCACGCTGTCGTCGGTCCTCGGCCGGCTGCGCTGGCGCTGGCTGCTCGTCTGCCTGGGGTTCGCGCTGATCGCGCTGATCCTCGGGCAGGGCGCCATGATCGCGACGTACGCCGCGACCGGCGAGGACATGAGCGGGATGTTCGGCTGGGTCGGCTGGTCGCGGTTCCTGCCCGGCCTGGTGGTGATCCTGCTGGTGGTGCCCTTCCAGGCGGCGGCGGAGGAGTACGTCTTCCGGGGCTGGGTGCTCCAGGCCTTCGGCTCCTACGTACGGTCGCCGTGGCCGGCGATCCTGATCGGCGCCGCCGCGTTCACCGCCATGCACGCCTACACCGACTGGGGCATCATCGACGTCTTCTCGTTCGGCGTGCTGATGGGCTGGCTGGCCGTGCGCACCGGCGGCCTGGAGGCGCCGATCGCGCTGCACGTGATCAACAACGTGCTGAGCTTCCTGCCCGCCGCCGCGTCCGGCGAGCTGGGTGACGCGCTGAAGCAGGGCGCGGTGCCGTGGCAGTCCATCGTCGGCACCGTGGTGCAGCTCGGCTTTTACACGATCGTCATCGCAATAATCGCCCGTAAGCGGGCAATTCCGACGCTCTCTAGATAAATCTGACTAGAGAGGTCTCGCCAGAAAGGCCCTTGGCGTGGTGCCCTGGATACGTGCGGACGGACGGGTGATCCGCGCCGGGAGGCCGGCGGGCCGCGGAGGGCACGGCGGCCCTCGGTGGCCTTGGTGACCCGGACCGGCCCAGGGAGGAAGGTGCGTGCTGGCGGCGAGGGCGAGGGCGGCCCGTCATCGGGCCGGTGGACGGTGTGATCGAGCGGCCCGTCCTGGGTATCGGTACGATCGCAGATGATCCGTGGGCATAATTCGGGATCCGCTGGGCTCAGGTGGAACGGTCCCGGAATCGCGGTATCAGCTGCGGTTAAGCTCCTGGCGAGGAGGTGCTGAGCGTGGCCCCGGGCCCCCACGACCCACGCTCGTCATGGTGGCCGGCGGACGACGAGGACGCCGGCGAGACGAGACCGGAGCCGGCCGGACCCCGGCAGGCCGCCGCGTCCGCGCCGGCCCTGCACCACTCGCCGCCGGACCCCGCCGCCGTACGACCGCACGGCGCCCCCCGGGACTCCCCGTGGGTGCTGCCGCCGTTCGGCGCGCCAACGCCGGAGGAGGACTCCGGCGAGGACACCGCGCCCGTCCGGCAGCCCTCCGCCGGCCGCCACCCGTACGCGCGCCCGGCCGGCGAGCCGGCGGCCGAGCCCCGGCACAGCGCGGGGCCGCGGCCGGCCGAGCCCGGCCCGATCACCTGGCCCGCCGGGGGCTTACCCGGGCGGCCGGGCGATCCGCACGCCCCGGCCGTTCCCGGCCATCCCCATACCGGTGCCGACCCCGGCGATCCCCATGCCGTTCCCGGCCACCCCCATGCCGGTGCCGTTCTCGGCGATCCCTATGCCGGTGCCGGTCCCCTCCGTGATCCCCATGCGGGCGCCGGTGCCGACGGTCCCCGTGCCCCGGCCGAACCTCGAGATCTTCACGCCGAGGCCGATCCTCACGATCCCTATGCCGCGGGCAAGCCCGCCGGCCCCGATGCCGGCCCCGATGCCCGCTCCCCTGCCGGCCTCAACGCCGGGGCTGACCCGGGCGATTCGCACGCCTCCGCCGGTTCCGGCCCCTGGCCGGCCGGTCCCGGCGAACATGGGCAGGCCCGGCCGGATCCTGGAGCGTCGCCCGATCCGGCCCGTCCGGCCGGCGGGGCACCCACGCGCGGCCGGCCGGACCCCGGGGCGCCCATCCCGTTCTGGGGCGAGGGCCCGGTCCACGCCGGCCCGGACGACGACCCGCGAGCCGGCGACCTGTGGGCCGCGGAACCCTACTGGGGCCCGCAGACCCCGCCGGAGCCGTCCACCGACCCGGACGATCCGGTCTGGCCGCCGCGCCGGATCGTGAACCGGCCGGACCGGCTCGTCGCCTCCGGCCCGCCGCGGGTCCCGCCCGCGCGCCAGGACAGTGCCGCCCCGGCCGCCGACCGGCCTGGCGCGGACGCCGACCGGCCGGACGGGCCGGACGGCGGGGAGCCGCCCGGGCCGAGCGCCGGCGAGCCGCACCGGGCGGACGCCGACCCGGAGGAGTACGGGCTGGTCTGGCACGAGACCGCGCACGGCCCGGACGGCGAGGGCGATCACGAGAGCGAGGCGGCGCGGCACCGGGCCACCTGGGGCGACGACGGCGGCGAGGCGGAGCGTCACACCGCCTGGAGCG
>NZ_BOOU01000070.1 GCF_016863395.1 Sphaerisporangium rufum
AGGGGCACGGCGCCTGGGGCGACGGCGGGCCCGAGGCGGAGCGTCACGGCGGCCGGAGGGACCGGGAGACCGAGGCGGAGCGCCACCGGATCACCTGGGGTGACCGCGCTCGGGAGTCCGAGGGCCACGGACTGGGCCGGGACGACCGAGACCGGGCGTCCGAAGGCCGGCCGCCTGCCTGGGGCGACGGCGGCCTGGAGCCGGGGGAGCGCCGGGTCGCCTGGACCGGTGGTGAGACCGAGACCGAGCGGCCCCGCATCGCCTGGGGGGACCGTGCGCCGGAGTCGGAGCCCAGGGTCGCCTGGGGAGACCGAGGGCCGGAGTCGGAGCCCAGGGTCGCCTGGGGTGACCGTGCGCCGGAGTCGGAGCCGAGGGCCATCGCCTGGGGAGACCGGGGGTGGCCGGACGAAGAGCCGCGCGAGGAGCACGGGATCCGGACCGGGCCGGCCATCCCGGCCGAGCCCGAACGCGAGCCCCTCCCGGCCGCCTTCCCCAGCCCGCCGGACGTGGAGCCGGCGACCGCCCGGCCGGTCCATCCGGACGTGCTGGTCGCCTCCGGCCCGGCCCGGTCGCGCGCCGCCGCTGGACGCGGCCGGCACCACCGCGACCAGCCCGCGCCCCGGCAGCCCCGGCAGCCGCGGCGGCCGATCGGCCGCCGCCCCGGGCGGGGCGTGCTCACCCCGGTCATCGTGGTCGCCGCGATGCTCGCCGCGGCCGGCATCGGCCTGGCCGTGGTGAACTGGCTGAACGCGCCGGTGAACACCGGCCTGCGGCTGGCCGCGGGGGACGGCGGCTCCGGGGACCAGGCGTTCGTCGCGCCGCCCGGGGTCAGCGGCAACGGGTCCAGCCAGGTGCTCAACGCGGTGACCTCGGTGGGCCAGACCGTGGTCGCGGTCGGCAGCGACACGACCAGCCCGGTGCCGCGCCCGCTCTTCCTGATCTCGGCCGACGGCGGCCGGTCCTGGCAGCTCGGCCGGGTCGCCGGGGCGGCCGGCTACCGGCAGGCGGGGTCGGCGGGCCGGGTGGCGGGCGGTGCCGGCCGCTGGCTGGCCACCGGCACCGAGGCGCCCGGCGCGGCCGGGCCGGCGGCGCGCGGCATGTGGACCAGCACCGACGGGCGGGCCTGGACGGCGGTCGACCCGTCGCGGCTCGCCCCGTTCTGGGGCGGCGACCGGATCACCGACCTGGCCCGGACGACCACCGGGTTCGTCGCCGTCGGCGCCACGACGGTGCCGGACAGCGGCCCGGCCCCGGTGGCCTGGGTGTCCCCCGACGGACAGAGCTGGAGCCGGGTGGAGTCCGCCGAGATCGGCGGCACGGACAAGGTCCGGGCGATCCGGGCGGTGGTCGCCCGGGGAGACGCCGTCGTCGCGCTCGCCGACCCGGGCAAGGGCGACACCACCTCGGTGATCCTGCGCTCGCCGGACGGCGGGCGGACGTGGCTGCGCACCGCCGCCGCGCTGCCGGGCGTCCGGCCCGAGCCGGGGGCGCTGGCCGTCACCCGCAAGGGGTTCGTGCTGGTGCCGACGCTGCAGAAGACCGGCGCCGGCGAGGTGCGGGTCTACTGCTCCGAGCTCGGCGACGAATGGCGGCAGTGCGGTGCGATCGGCGGCCTCGGCCGCGAGGCCACCGGCGTGCGCGGCCTGGCGTCCGCGGGCGACGGCGTCGCGGCGGTCGCCGAGTCCGGCTGGGAGCGGTACGGCGTCTTCACCAGCACCGACGGCAGCAAGTGGACCGAGAGCGCCGACCTCGGGCAGATCCCCGGCACGCTGCGCGGCCTGGCGGTGACCGACGCCGGCACGGTGATCGCGGCCGGTGACCAGCGGTCCGGCGGCCTGGACAACCTGCCGGTGCTGATGACCGCGGCCAAGGGGAAGCCGGCCGCCCCGGTGCCGCTGGACGAGATCAGCGGCCTGACCCGGACCGCCCGGGAGACGACGGCGCTGGCCGCCGCCGGGGAATCGTTCGTCGCGGTGGGCTCGGTCAAGGGCGACGCGGGCATCTGGACCAGCGCCGGCGGGCAGAACTGGAAGCCGGCCGCCTCGCCGGCGCTGGGCGGCGCGGGCCGGCAGGCGCTCAACGACGTGGCGCACGGCCCGCACGGCTGGCTGGCCGTCGGCAGCACTACCGCCGACTCGGCGTTCCTGCGGCCGTTGCTGGCGGTGTCGGCGGACGCCCGCTCCTGGCGGCCGGTGCCCGACTCGCCGGCCTTCGGGTCCTCCGGGCGCTATTCGGTGGTGCCCCGGGTGGTCGCCGCCGGTCCGGAGGGGTACGTGGTGGCCGGTGACGACAGCGGTCCCGGCGGCGTGGTGGCGGCGCTGTGGTACTCGGCCGACCTGCGCCGATACTCCCGGGCGGCGCCGCGGAGCATCCCGGTCGGCGGTGCCGACGTCCGGATCGAGGACGTGACGGCGACCCCGGACGGGTTCATGGCGGTGGGCGGCTCCGGCACCGCCGGCCGCACCTCCGGCGTGGTCTGGGTGTCGCCGGACGGGTTGAACTGGTCGGCGCGCAAGCGGGTGGTGCCCGAGGGCGCCCACGCGGCCACCCTGCGCCGGGTGCTGGTGCACGACGGCCGGGTGGTGGCGGTGGGCGGCGCCACCACCGACGAGGGCGGGGAGCGCCCGTTCGCGGCCGTCTCCACCGACGACGGCGCGAGCTGGGAGTACTCCTGGCTGCCGGCCACCGCCCCGGCCGCCGTGCTGGACCTGACAGCCGCCAAGGCGGCCCTGGTGGCGGTGGGCTCCCACGGCCCGCCGGCGTCCGGCGACAGTGCCGTCTGGACCTCGGCGGACGGCCGCGAGTGGCAACGGCACCGGCTGACCGGCGACGGGATGGCCGGTGAGGGCGCGCAGTGGCTGGGCGCCATCGCGCTGATCGGCGACCGGGTGGTCGCGGTGGGGCGGTCCACCACCTACACCTCCGACCACCTCACCCTCTGGCGCACCTCCTTCGACCGCTGAGCCGCGGGCCGGCCCGCGGCCCCCGGACGCCTGGCCCGCGGGCCCGGACGCCCGGGCCGCGGGACGGCCGGTCAGCCGGAGGGCGGCGGGGCGGCGTGGCCGGCGGGTCCATCCGGGGCCGGCGGGTCAGTCCAGGGGCGGCGGGGCGGCGTGGTCGGGAGAGAGGGCGTCCCAGGAGCGCAGCGCGGCCAGCAGGCCGTCGGTGAGGGGGAGGTAGGCCAGGTCGGCGGGGGCGAACCAGCCGGCCGCGGCGGCGTCGTCCCCGGGGCGCGGGGTGCCCGGCGCGGCGGTGGCGTAGTAGTCGTGGATCTCGTACACCACCCCGCCCGGCCCGGGGCGTGCCACGGTGCCGGCGAGCCGGCCGGGACGGACCGAAAGGCCGGTCTCCTCGGCCAGCTCGCGGACCAGCGCCTCGGCGTCGGACTCGCCGGCCTCCACCCGGCCGCCGGGCAGCGACCAGAGCCCGGCGCCCGGCGGCCGGCCGCGCCGGACCAGCAACAGCCGCCCGGCCGCGTCCATCACGATCCCGCCCACGCACCGCACCCGCATACGCCAAGATTACGCCGTGATAACGGGCGGGCCCTTGACTAATCCGCGTGTGCCGCAGCACCGTGGGTAACTGTGAGAGGCGCACCCAACTGTCCTCGGTGTTTCGGCCCGCTACGCCCGCCGAGCGCGTGGTCCAGCGACTGGCAGTGCGCCGTGCACGGCGCCGTGCTGCCGTTCCAGGCCAGGCGCCCGTCCCTGGACGTGGTCGAGAAGGTCCGCAAGGAGGCCCGGGTGCCGTTCTGGCTGCCCTGGCCGCTGCCGCCCGGCTGGCTGGTCACCGGGTTCGGCGACGCCGGCGAGGAGGGGGGCGGCCTGCGCGCCGGGGTGGTGGCGCTGTCCGGCCCCTCGGTCACGCACGGGCCCGCCGACCTGGTGCTGGTGGCGGAGGAGCCGGGCGTCGGGCTCGGCGCCGCGTTCGCCGGGCTGCCCGGCCCCGACCCCGGGCCAGGGTTCGACCTCGGCCCGCCGGGTGCCAAGGTGCAGACCTACGGCCACCCGACGGCGCTGTGGTGGGTGGAGAGCGCGCCGGACCGCGCCGTCTACGTCGGCGAGGCCATGGGCAACTGGCTGTGGGTCGTCGGCTGGCCCGCCGAGGCCGGCTGCCTGGTCGCGCTGGCGGAGCTGTCGCTGCGTGACCTGCGCGAGCAGGACCAGGAGTTCGACCTGCCGTTCGGCGCGTTTTCGCCGCGGCTGGGCGACGAGCCGTGACGGCTGCCGGCGCGGCAGGGACGGCGTCCCCGACGCCGCCGACTTTCCTGACATTTCCCCCGCAAGTGCTGCCCGTTGCCCATCCGGACGGGCCCGACTGTTCGGTAAGGTCGTGGCCGTGACAGCGCGTATCGAGCGAGTGGTGACCGAGGGCGTCGTGACGATCGACGACGCCGAGCACAAGGTGGAGAACAACACCTGGATCGTGGGTGACGACGAGGAGGTCATCGTCATCGACCCCGCGCGCGACGCGGAGACGATCCTGTCCAGCGTGGGCGACCGCGAGGTGCTCGCCGTCGTCTGCACGCACGGCCTGCCCGACCACGTGTCGGGGGCCATCGAGGTGGCGGCGCGCGACGAGGCCGTCGTCGCCCTCAACCGCAAGGACCGCAGCCTGTGGCGGGAGACCTGGCGGGAGACCTACCCCGACATCGACATGGAGGACGAGGGCATCTTCGGCGTCGCCGACGTCGAACTGGAGGTGATCGCCACGCCCGGCGTCACCCCCGGCGGCGTCTCGCTCTACGTCGAGGCGCTCGGGGTGGTCTTCACCGGCAAGACGCTGCTCGCCGACGGTCCGGGCAAGCTCGCCGGGGAGTACCCGGCGCTGGCCGACCAGCTCACCGCGATCGGCGAGCGGCTGTTCACCCTGCCCGGCGACACCCGCGTGCTGCCGGCGCACGGCGAGGAGACCACGATCGGCGAGCAGGAGCCGCACTTCGACGCGTGGCTGTCGGGCGCGCTGACCCGCGGCGAGGGCGACGGCGACGGCGACGATGACGCGCCCGCCGGGCCGCTGGCGGACGGCAGCCGCGTCGCGGGCATCAAGCTGAACCTCGACGACGACTGAGACCACCCGGCCGGTCCGCGCCCGCGCGCGGCGGCCGGGCGGCCATGCCCGCGCGGCCATGCCCGCGCGGCCGGGCTTCACGTTGGCGAGGGAAGGGGACCCGTGGGGCAACTGGGCCTCGAGGGCATGCCGCGGCGGCTCTACACGTGCACGCCGTCCCGGCTGAACACCTGGCTGGACTGCCCGCGGCGGTATCGCTTCACCTACCTGGACCGGCCCGCCCCGCAGAAGGGCCCGCCGTGGGCGCACAACAGCGTGGGCGCCTCGGTGCACAACGCGCTGGCCGGCTGGTGGCGCGAGCCGTACGAGCGGCGCACGCCGGCCATGGCGGCCGTCCTGCTCACCAAGGGCTGGCTCACCGACGGGTTCCGGGGCGCCGAGCAGTCCACCCGGTGGCGGGACCGCGCCCGCGAGATGGTCACCGGCTACGCCGGCACGCTGGACCCGGCGGACGAGCCGGTCGGCGTGGAGCGCACCGTCGCCACCCGCACCCGGGTCATCGCGGTCTCCGGCCGGGTGGACCGCATCGACCGCCGCGGCGACGAGCTGGTGATCGTCGACTACAAGACCGGCCGCCGCCCGCTCACCGAGGACGACGCCCGCTCTTCGCTGGCGATGGCGATCTACGCGATCGCCGCGTCCCGGGTGCTGCACCGCGCCTGCCGGCGGGTGGAACTGCATCACGTGCCGTCCGGGGCGATCGCGGCGTGGGAGCACACCGAGGAGTCCCTGGGACGCCACCTGGGCCGCGCCGAGGAGATCGCCACAGAGGCGGCGGACGCCGACGAGGCCTACCGCGCCTGGCGGGGCGAGCGGCCGCCGTCCCGGGCGGCCGGCCCGGCGGACGGCAGCCCGGCGGACGTCCCGCCGGAGCTCGACCGGCTGTTCGAGCCCAGGCCGGGCCCTATCTGCTCGTGGTGCGACTACCGCCGCCACTGCCCGGAGGGCCGGGCGGCGGGGACCGACCGGGTGCCGTGGGCCGGCCTGGCCGAAGAGGACGGCTGACCCGGCCCGCGCGCCAGTGCTCGCCCGCCCGCGGCCACCAGGCACCGGGCCCGCCCGATCGGCCGGCCCGGTGGCTCCCGTCAGCCGGCCTGCAGCAGCCGCTGCTCGGCCTGGTTCCAGAACCGGGTGAGGGCGTGCGCGGTGGTCTCCGGGGCCTCGACGGCCGGCGAGTGCAGCGCGCCGGGCACCACGAAGCACTCCGCGCGCAGCCGGCTCGCCATCTCCGCCTGCGCGGACGGCGGCCAGCCGTCGTCGTGCTCGCCGTAGAGCACCAGGGTGGCCACGTCGACCTCGCTCAGGTCGTCGACCCGGTCCGGCGCGTCCAGCACCTCGGTGGCCATGGTCGTCAGCCCGATCGGCGAGTTGGCGAACAGCCGGCGGCGCAGGAAGTCCAGGATGTCGTCCGGGATGCCCGCGACGATCGCCTCGGGCTCCAGCCGGTGCGACCAGAGGTACTCCAGCCCGAACTCCGGCAGTTCGCTGAGCAACACCCGGGCCGCCTTCTCGCGCGACCCGGTGATCCCGGCCGGGCCAGAGCTCATCAGCGTGTAGGACGCCGGCTTGGTGGCGCCGCCGATCACCGCCTCGCGGGTCACCAGGCCGCCGAAGGAATGGCCGACCAGGTGCACCGGCTCGCCGTCGCCGACCACGGCGGCCAGCACGTCGATGTCCTCGCCGAGGGCCGCGCAGGTGTAGGCGGCGGGATCCTCCGGGCCGGGCGTCTCGTACTGGCCGCGCATGTCGATCGCCACCACCCGCCGCCCGGCGGTGGCCAGCGTCTCCAGGATCGCGATGAAGTCCTCCTTGCTGCCGGTGAAACCGGGCACCAGCAGCGCGGGCCAGCGTTCGGGCACACCACGGACCGGGAGCGCCTCCAGCGCGGCGAAGGCGCCCACCGGCGTGCGGATCCGCCGGGCACGGACGCCTGGGGGCAGGTCGAGGAAGCGCGGCGTGCTCACGCGGCACCACGATACTGCGACTCCGCGACGGCGACACCATCGAAGAACTCACGCCGGTCGCGCGGTTGCCGTTCCACTCTTTCACCCGCTCGGATCATCACGGCCAGGACGGCGCGACCCGGCGGGCCGCCCGCGAGGGCGGTCCGCCGGTCATCGGCCTGGCCACGGCCGTTCACGGCCGGCCGCCTCAGCTCCTCCGGGGGCGCTGCCCGCCGGACTTGCGGCCCCGGCCGCGCTCGGAGGCCGCCGAGGGCGCCACGTCGTCGTCGGTGGTCGCCAGGTCCGGCGACACGAAGACGATCGCGAACGGCGACGCCGGGACGATGCGCTCCGGCTCGGTCCGCCGGGCCGGGCGGTTCACCGGTGCGAACTCCTCAGCGTCGATCAGTGCCTCCTGTGCGTGCGGGGCGCTCGCGCCGCCGTGTTCGGCCGGGGCCGGGGTCACTCCGGACAGCGCGTCCGAGATGGCGCTCGTGTCCGCGCCCCGGCGGGCGCGCCGGCCGGCGGCCGGTGCCTGCTGGGCCGGTGCCCGCTCGGCGGGGGCCTGGGCCACCGGCGCCCGCTCGGCGGGCGCCTGCGCTGCGGGCGCCCGCTCGATGGGTGCCTGGGCCACGGGCGCCCGCTCGGCGGGTGCCTGCTCGACGAGGGCCCGCTCGGCCGGTGGTACGGCGCGCTCGGCGGCCGGCACCGTCGCCTCGGGGGCCAGGACGTCGCCGCCCGGAGCCAGTGCGGGAACCGCGGCCGGCTGCTCGGCGTGCTCGACCGACCGCCCGCCGCGGGTGCGGCGGCGTGACCGGTCTCGGGACGGGCGCTCGCGGCGCTCGGCCCGATCCTCGCGGTCGCGGTCTCGCCGGTCGTCGCGGTCCCGGCCGCCGGGCCGGTCGTCACGGTCGCGGCGGCTGCGGATCCGCCCGGTCTCGCCGAGATCCTCGATCTCCTCGGCGGCCAGGCCCGCCCGGGACCGCTGGGCGCGCGGCAGCACGCCCTTGGTGCCGGCCGGGATGCCCAGTTCGGCGTAGATGTGCGGCGAGGTGGAGTAGGTCTCCACCGGATCGGCGAAGTCCAGGCCGAGGGCGTTGTTGATGACCTTCCAGCGGGCGAGGTCCTCCCACTCGACGAAGGTCACCGCGACGCCGGTGCGGCCCGCCCGGCCGGTGCGGCCGATGCGGTGCACGTAGGCCTTCTCGTCCTGCGGGCAGTCGTAGTTGACGACGTGGGTGACGTCGTCGACGTCGATGCCGCGGGCCGCCACGTCGGTGGCGACCAGCACGTCGATCTTGCCGTTCCGGAAGGCGCGCAGCGCCTGCTCGCGCTGGCCCTGGCCGAGGTCGCCGTGCACGGCCGCCGCGGCGAAGCCGCGCTCCTTGAGCTGCTCGGAGACCATGTCGCAGGCGCGCTTGGTCTCGCAGAACACCATGGTCAGGCCGCGGCCCTCGCACTGCAGCATGCGGCCGACGATCTCGATCTTGTCCATCCGGTGCGTGCGCCAGACGAACTGGACGGTCTTCGACACGTCGTCCCCGCCGGCGTCCGGGTTCTCCGCCCGCACGTGGGTGGGGCGGGCCAGGTAGCGGCGCGACAGCGCGACGATCTCGCCGGGCAGCGTCGCCGAGAACAGCATCGTCTGTCGCTCGGCGGGGATCAGCTTGATGATGCGCTCGATGTCCGGCAGGAAGCCCAGGTCGAGCATGCGGTCGGCCTCGTCGAGCACCAGCATCGACACCTGGCCGAGGTCGAGGTGCTTCTGCTTCACCAGGTCGAGCAGCCGGCCCGGGGTGCCGACGATCACGTCGACGCCCTGCTTGAGCGCCTCGATCTGCGGCTCGTACGCGCGCCCGCCGTACACGGTGAGGATGCGCGAGCCCAGCTTGCCGCCCGCGACGACCAGGTCCTCGGTCACCTGGAGCGCCAGCTCTCGGGTGGGTACGACGACCAGACCGCGTGGCTTCTTGCGGTTCTTCCTGGGCTTGCCGACCCGCTGCAGCATCGCCACACCGAAGGCGTAGGTCTTGCCGGTGCCGGTTCGCGCCTGCCCGATGACGTCCTGCCCGCTGATCGCGAGCGGCAGCGCCATCTCCTGGATCGGGAACGGTGAGGTGATGCCCTCGGTCTCCAGGGCATCAGCGATCTCGGGTATGACTCCAAGGTCTCGGAACGTGGTCAGCTCTGCCTGCCTAAGTCTCCTGCGAAGGCGGGCCTCCGGGATCCGCCGGCCGAGGAACTCGTACCGGGTCCGCGCGGAAAAGCCAACCCTCATCTCGTCTCGGCGACCGCCGCGGCGCAGTGCGCGTCGGGGGTTGTCGGGAGGCGATCTCCCGGGATGACGTACTGCGGTCGCACTCTTACCCGGCAGTGTACTCGATACCACAAGTGTGAGCCGATTTCTTCATCTTGCCGGTGGAGCCGGCGGGTTTCCGGCCGCCGGCCGCCGTGCCTGGGTGAAGGCGGCGGCCACTGCTCGTACGCTGCATGCATGAGTGATTCCCCTGCCGGTGTCGTCGATCTGCTCGGCGTGCTCGCCTACGCGGAGCTGACCGCCTTCCTGCGGCTGGCCGAGGACGCCGCCGCGCTCGCGCCCTCGCTGACCGACCGGGCCGAGCTGAGCGGCATCGCCGCGGCCGAGTACGCCCACTTCCGGCTGCTGCGCGACCGGATCTCCTCGCTCGGTGCCGACCCGGAGCGGGCCATGGAGCCGTTCGTGGCGGCCCTGGACGACTGGCACGCCCAGACCAGGCCGGGGGACTGGTGGGAGGCGCTGATCAAGGCGTACGTCGGGACGGGGATCGCCGGCGACTTCTATCGCGAGGCGGCCCGGCAGGTCGACCCGCGGACCCGCGCGCTGGTCGACGAGGTGCTCGCCGAGGAGGTGCGCTCGGAGTTCGTGATCGAGCGGGTGCGCGCGGCGCTGGCCGAGGACGCGACGCTGTGCGGGCGGCTCGCGCTGTGGGCGCGGCGGATGGTCGGCGAGGCGCTCAGCCAGGGACACCGGCTGGCCGCGGCCCGGCCCGAGCTCGCCCTGCTGCTGGTCGCCGGGGGCCGGGAGGCCGCGCCCGAGGGCGGCGCGGCACCGCCGGCCGGCGGCGTGGACGCCGGGCTGATCGAGGTCGGCCGGCTCTTCGCCCGGCTCACCGAGGAGCACGGCAAGCGCATGGCCGCGCTCGGCCTGGTCCCCGGGCCCTGACCGGCCGCCGCGGCGGCGGGAACCGCCGCGCGGGTGAGGTTTCCGGAGCTTGGCCGATTCGGTGCCCCGATCGAGAGGCGCGAACCGCCCGACCGGTTGTAGCGTTCGAGACATGAGGGCCTGGCGCCGCTACGGCAGCTCCTTGATGAGATGTGGACCCGATCACTGGACCTCGCGCCCCGTGCTGAGGAGAGGGGACGACTGCCCGGTCGTCCGCCGGAAGGGGCACGACGTCCGAAGGAGGCGCCGCCCGCGCGGCTGCTCGATCACCCGCCGCGACGAGTGCGCGGACCGGTGACCGGGAGCCCGCCGGGCCGCCCGCGGGCCTGACCCGCGGGGGTGCCGGTCCGCCGGACCGGCACCGGCCGGCGCGGCGGGGACGTCCCCGCCGCGCCGGCCGGTGCCGCCGCGATGCCGGTCCTGCAGCGCAGGTCCTACCGCGCCGGTCCTACAGCGTGCCGCCGAAGCCGACCGGCCGCGACTCGTCCTCACCGATCTCGATGAACCCGAGGGCGGCGACCGGCACGATCACCCGGCGTCCCTTGACGTCGGTCAGCGAGAAGACGCCGCGGTCGGCCGCCAGCGCGTTGCGCAGTTCGGTCTCCACGTCTTCGGCCGACAGCTCGGTCTCGACGATGATCTCGCGGTGCACGGAGCGCACGCCGATCTTGATTTCCATGGTGCTCCACCTTCCGACGTCCACCCTGCTTGCCGGACCATCGTGTCCCCTGGGCCGCTCCCGCGCGCCGGCTGATCGCGTCCAGCGAACACAACTCGCCCAGGGCGTAACCGGGCCGGAAGGCTCAGCCGGTGAGCGGGAAGCCGCCGATGCCGCGCCAGGCGAGCCGCGCCATGAGCTGGGTCGCAACGTCCTTCGGGATGGACCCGTGGCTGGCCAGCCAGTAGCGGGCGCTGACCTCGGCCATGCCGACCAGGCCGACACCGAGCAGGTGGGCCTCGTCGCTGGAGCAGCCGGTGTCCTCCTGGATCACCTGGCTGATCATCTCGGCGCTCTCCCGCAGCGAGCGCTCCATGCGCTGCCGGACCGGGGCGACGTTGCGCAGGTCGGACTCGAAGACGAGCCGGAACGCCTCGCCCTGGCTGGACACGAAGTCGAAGAAGGCGCCGATGGCGGCGTGCACGCGCTGCTTGTTGTCGGTCGTGGAGGCCAGCGCCTCGCGGCAGCGGTTGGCCATGTCGTCGACGTGCAGGTCGAGCAGCGCCAGGTACAGCTCGAGCTTGCCGGGGAAGTGCTGGTAGAGCACCGGCTTGCTCACTCCGGCCCGCTCGGCGATCTCGTCCATCGCGGCCGCGTGGTAGCCGTTCTCCACGAAGACCTCCTGCGCCGCGTTCAGCAACTGGCGGCGGCGGGCCATCCGGGGCAGCCGGGTGCCCCGGGGCTTGGCGTCCGGGGTAGCGGTCACGAGAGTCTCCTTGAGGACGTGCCACGCGCCGTGCGGCGTCACCGCCGGGCGGCCGGAGCCGGCCGGCCCGGGCCGGCCGTCGGCTGGTCGTGGGTCATGTGCTGGTCGTCAGGTCGCCACCGGCCGGGTGTCGGGCTCCCCTCGCTTCCCTGCATCCGGTGCGGTGACATCCTACGCGCGGGTAAAGCCGGCAGCGATAGTCAGCGATAGTCGTCGTCGCCGAAGTCCACCGAGCGCTCCTGGTCGGCGGCGTCCGCCGGGTCGGCGTCGTAAGGGATCGCCGGCGGGAACTCGCGGCGCTCGTCGTGGACGGTCCGATGCTGGTCGATGGCGTCCGCCTCGGGCACCTCGGCCCCCACCGCCGGCAGCCCGCCGGCCACCTCGTCCACCGGCTCCGGGGCCTCGTCCCGCTGCTGGTCCGGGTCCACGTACATCTCCGACATCGGTCTCGTTCTCCTCGGGTCGCCGGGCGTTCTCGGCTCCCATACCCCGGTGCGGCCCGGCTAAGGCCCGAAGGGCCCACCGGCCGGTCGCCCGGGCGCCATCAGGTCGCCGTGCTCGGCCACCCGCGCCACCACCTCGGGGGCGGTGAACACCAGATCGCCGGGATCGGCGCACCCTTCCACCTCGGCCCAGCGCAGCGGCGTGGAGGCCGTCGGCCGCGGGTTGGCGCGCAGCGAATAGGGTGCGACGGTCGTCTTGGCCGGGTTGTTCTGGCTCCAGTCGATGAAGACCTTGCCGGGACGGAGCCGGCGCGCCATCTGGCTGACGATCTCGTCCGGCCGCTCGGCCTCCAGCCGCCGGGCCACCGCCCGGGCGTAGGCGGAGGGGTCGTCGTCGCGGTCCCACGGCACGTACACCTGCATGCCCTTGTTGCCGCTGGTCTTCGGGCAGCCGGCCAGGCCGTCCTCGGCGAGGACCTCCCGGACGCGCAGCGCCGCGCGGCAGCACTCCACGATGGTCGCCGGGGCGCCGGGGTCGAGGTCGAAGACCATGAGGTCGGGCCGCTCGGCCGTGCCGTCCGGGCCGACCCGCCACATCGGCGCGTGGAACTCCAGCGCGGCCAGGCTCGCGAGGTAGACCAGGGTGGCCAGGTCGTCCACCACCGCGTACTCGATGGTGTCGCGGTCCTTGGTGCTGCCCGGCGCGGGCAGTCGCGCGGTGCGCACCCAGCCCGGCGTGTGCGCGGGCCGGTTCTTCTCGAAGAAGAACGGCCCGGTGACGCCGTCGGGATAGCGCTTGACGGTGACCGGGCGGCCGCGCAGGTGGGGGAGCATCGCCGGGGCCACCCGGGTGTAGTAGTCGATCACCTCGGCCTTGGTGAACCCCTCGTCCGGGTACAGCACCTTGTCCAGGTTGGTCAGCGTCAGCTCGCGCTCGTCCACCCGCACCCGGATCTTCGACGTCACGTCGGCCCCTTCCCTCGTCTCGGTGCCTACCCCGGGGTTCCCTGAAGATTTCTTTTCCCGTGCTGAGGTCTGGCGGCGGCCGTCCCAGGCAATGGTTTGACCGGATACGGCATTCCACACTGGGTATCTGCCCATTTAGATACAGCAGTGCGCCCTTGCCGCTAACGAACATTTGTTCGACGGTGGTGTCGAGGTGAGGAGAGGTCATGCGTAGCATCTGGAAGGGTGCCATCTCTTTCGGGCTGGTCACGATCCCGGTGAAGCTCTACTCGGCCACCGAGCAGAAGGACGTCTCGTTCCACCAGGTGCACCGCGAGGACGCCGGGCGGATCAAGTACAAGAGGGTGTGCACCGTGGACGGCGCCGAGGTGCCGTACGCCGAGATCGCCAAGGGCTACGAGCTGCCGGGCGGCGAGGTGGTGGTGCTCAGCGACGAGGACTTCGCCGACCTGCCGCTCAGCACCTCGCGCCGCATCGACGTGCTGCAGTTCACCCCGGCCGAGCAGATCGACCCGATCCTGTTCAACAAGTCGTACTACCTGGAGCCGGAGGCCACCGGCGTCAAGCCGTACATCCTGCTTCGGGACGCGCTGGAGCGCACCGGCCAGGTGGCGATCGTGAAGGTGGCGCTCCGGCAGCGCGAGTCGCTGGCCACCCTGCGCATCCGGGACGGCGTCTTCGTGCTGGAGACCATGCTGTGGCCGGACGAGGTGCGCGAGCCGGAGTTCGCGTTCGTGGACGAGGACGTCGAGGTGCGGCCGCAGGAACTGCAGATGGCCGAGTCGCTGATCGAGACCATGGCCGCCGAGTTCGACCCGTCGGAGTACCACGACGCCTACCGGGAGGCCCTGCAGCAGGTGATCGAGGCGAAGATCGCCGGCAAGGAGATCGCCCGGCCGGAGGCGGCCGAGGAGGCGGGCCCGGCCGTCGACCTGATGGCGGCGCTGCGGGCCAGCGTGGACGCGGCCAAGCGGGAGCGGGAGAAGGCCCCGGCGGCGCCGAAGAAGCCGGCCGCGAAGGGCGCGCGGGCCGGGGCGGGGAAGGACGCGGAGGAGAAGCCGGCCAAGCCCGCCAAGAAGGAGGCGCCCAAGCGGCGCGCCCGGAAATCCGCATGAAACGCCTGCGCCGGCGGCCGGAATGCCGGCCGCCGGGAGAATGGCGATAATGTGGCGGATCCGGCGGCGGCCGATAATCCGGGATGGAGCTGGAAACGCGCGAGAATCGGGTCCGCGGGCGCGCGGAATCGGCGAAACCGCGGACCCCGGAATTCCGGTGGAGCCGCGAGCGCGGGGGACCCCGGAGACGGTGGTGCCGCTCCGGGGTCCCTTTCTCGGTTGTCAGGCGGTCACCGGGCCGGTCGGCCCGGGAGCCCGCCCGGACCGGCGGTCAGCGCCAGTGCTTGTGCCCGTGGTGGTGGTTCGGGCGGAACCGGCGGTCGTCCCGCCAGTAGTTGAGGCCGCCGCCGCCGCCGTTGTTGCGGCCGATGATCGCGCGGAAGTACCGCGCCTCGACGATCTTGAAGAAGCAGTTGCGGTGGCCGCCGCCGTGCCGGTTGTACAGGCGGTGCCGGCGGTACTTGCCATGGTGGCCGCCGCCCCAGCCGTCCTCGTCGCCGTAGGCCCACGGGGCGTAGCCGTAGCCGCCGCCGTAGCCGCCGCGGCCGTAGCCGCCGCCGCCGTAGTTGTTCTGGCACTGGCCGCCGCCGTAGCCGCCGCCGTAGCCGCCGCCCCAGCCGCCGCCGCCGCCCCAGCCGCCGAGGCCGCCGCCCCAGCCGCCCAGGCCGCCCAGGCCGTCGAGGCCACCGTCGAAGGTGGTGACGGCCGCGGACGCGCTGGCGCTGGTGGCCGTGGTGGCGCTGAGACCGGCCAGGCCGCCGGTGAGTGCCGCGGTGACGGTCAGCAGCGCAGCATATTTCTTGACGGGCATTGCGATTTCCCCCTTGACGCATCGGGTTGCCCAGCGGAGGCATTTATCGGAATTGCGATAAATGCCAGGGTGACTCGATCACGAGTCTTCCCACTTGTCTTGTTTTCCTAGCCACCCATACGACAAACGAGGATCGCGGCCTTTTGGCAGCTCCTTAACCTCCCCTTATGTCTTTCAGTTCGATATTTCCCGATTTGCCCGATATATCCCGTGATCTTGGAAGTCCGCCGGTTCGCGGAACGGCCGCGGCGCGGTGCGCCCGGGGTGGAACAGCGGCGGGCGCCGCCGGGTTATGGTCGGACGAGGATCCACGCGAGAGGAGGGACGATGGAGGACCCCATTCCGCACTGGCCGGGCGAGTTCATCGACCTCGGCGGCCGCCAGGTCCACGTGCGGACCACGCCCGCCGGCCCGCGGGAGAACGCCGTGTACGTGCACGGCCTGGCCGGCTCGGCCACCAACTGGACCGACCTGATGGGCGAGCTGGGCGACCAGGTCCGGGGGCACGCGCTTGATCTCCCCGGCGCCGGCTTCTCCCCGGCGCCCGCGGACGGCGACTACTCCGTCGCGGCGAACGCCGAGACCGTCGCGGCGATGATCGAGCACACCGGCGCCCCGGCGCACCTGCTCGGCCACTCCCTCGGCGGCGCCGTCGCGGTGCGGGTGGCCGCCACCCGGCCGGAGCTGGTGCGCACCCTCACCCTGGTCTCGCCCGCCCTGCCGGACCTGCTGCCCCGGTACGGCCCGGCGTGGATCGCCCTGTCGGCCGCGCTGCGGCTCGACGAGTGGGCGGCCGGCCGGATGAGCCGGCTGCCCGCCGAGCGCCGCGTCCAGGCGAGCATGGCCATGTGCTACGCCGACCTGACCCGGGTCCATCCCCAGCGGCTGCGGGACGCGGTGGAGGAGATGCGCCGCCGCGATGGCCTGCCGTACGCCGCCCCGGCGATGGTCCGCTCGGCCCGGGCGATCGTGGCCGAGTACTTCCGCCGTGGCGACGCCGGCCTGTGGCGGCTCGCGGCCCGGATCGCCGCGCCGACGCTGGTGGTGCACGGCCGGCGCGACCGGCTGGTCGACCCGCGGATGGCCGCCCGGGCCGGGCGCACGTTCCCCGACGTCCGGCTGGTCCTGCTGCCCGGCGCCGGGCACGTCGCGCAGATGGAGTTCCCCATCACCGTCGCCCGCCACGTGCGCGCCCTGCTGCTGGAGACCGCCGACCGCGAGAGCGGCCGGTCACCCGCGAGCGGGCCCGCCATGGAGCCCGCCCTCGAGCCGGTCACGGAGCCGGTCACAGAGCCGGTCACAGAGCCGGTCACGGAGCCGGTCACGGAGCCGGTCACGGAGCCGGTCACGGAGCCGGTCTCCGGGACCGCCGGGCGGTCGGCGCCGGCCAGGCGGAACGCGCCCGCCTTCGGGTGAGGCGCCGGCCGGGAATTCCCGGCGTGGCACCCTGGTTGGTGACAGACGGCGGTCCGCGTAGCCTGGCGGGCGGTCGCCGAACTGATCCCCCGGAACGGGAGCGTAGAACTGTGTCGTTGCCACCGCTGGTAGAGCCGGCCGACGAGCTGACCGTCGACGAGGTGCGCCGCTACTCGCGCCATCTGATCATTCCGGATGTGGGGATGGAGGGGCAGAAGCGGCTGAAGAACGCCAAGGTGCTGTGCGTCGGCGCCGGCGGCCTCGGCTCGCCCGCCCTCATGTACCTGGCCGCGGCCGGGGTCGGCACCCTCGGCGTGATCGACTTCGACGTCGTGGACGAGTCCAACCTGCAGCGGCAGATCATCCACGGCCAGTCGGACGTCGGCCGGCTGAAGGCGGAGAGCGCCGCCGCGTCGGTCCGCGAGATCAATCCCAATGTCGACGTCGTCATCCACAACGTGGCGCTCACCACCGACAACGTGCTCGACATCTTCGCCGGTTACGACCTGATCGTGGACGGCACCGACAACTTCGCCACCCGCTACATGGTGAACGACGCGGCGGTGCTGCTCGGCAAGCCGTACGTCTGGGGCTCGATCTACCGCTTCGACGGGCAGGCCAGCGTCTTCTGGGCCGAGCACGGCCCGTGCTACCGCTGCCTCTACCCCGAGCCGCCGCCGCCCGGCATGGTGCCCTCGTGCGCCGAGGGCGGCGTGCTCGGCGTGCTGTGCGCCTCGATCGGCTCCATCCAGGTCAACGAGGCGATCAAGGTCCTCACCGGCATCGGCGAGCCCCTGGTCGGCCGGCTGATGATCTACGACGCGCTGGAGATGAAGTACCGGGACGTCAAGGTCCGCAAGGATCCCGAGTGCCCGCTGTGCGGCAAGAACCCGACGATCACCGAGCTGATCGACTACGAGGCGTTCTGCGGCGCCATCTCGGTCGAGGCCCAGGAGGCCGCGAGCGGGGCGACCATCACCGCCCAGGAGCTCAAGGAGATGCAGGACCGCGGCGACGACATCTTCCTGGTCGACGTGCGCGAGCCGAACGAGTACGAGATCGTCAGCATCCCGGGCGCCACGCTCATCCCCAAGGGCGAGTTCCTGCGCGGGACCGCCCTGGAGCGGCTGCCGCAGGACAAGAAGATCGTGCTGCACTGCAAGTCCGGCGGCCGGTCGGCGGAGGTGCTGGCGGTGCTGAAGGACGCCGGCTTCTCCGACGCCGTGCACGTCGGCGGCGGCGTGCTCAGCTGGGTCAAGACCGTGGACCCTTCGCAGCCCACCTACTGAGCCCCCGCCGGGCCCCTGCGGGCCGCCGGCGGACCTCGACCGGGGTCCGCCGGCGGGTCCGTCCGGGCCGCCAGTCGAGGCCGGTCTCCGGTCGCACCTGGCGGGTCGGCCGGAGCCCGGCGAAGCCCGTCCGGCCTTGACGGCCGCCGCGGCCCGGGTTCCACTCCGGTGGACCCGGGCCGTTCACGTCGTGCCGGGCCCTCTCCTGCCGGGCCGGTCGGGGGCGAGCGACAGCCCCGATCGGGCGACGATCTCCTGCAGCGCCGCGACGTGCGCCTGGTAGGCACGGCGGCCGGCGGCCGACAGGCCGAGCCAGGTGCGCGGCCGCTTGCCCACGTGCCCCTTGCGGACCACGACGTATCCCGCGACCTCCAGCGCGGCGGCGTGCTTGGACAGCACCGAGTCGCTGACGCCGAGCTCGTCGCGGACGTAGGCGAACTCCGCCTCCTCCAGGGCGGCGAGCAGCGACATCATCCGCAGCCGGACCGGAGCGTGGATCGCGGTGTCGAGTTCGCTCACCGGCCCGCCTCGATGCGCGCCGCCATCCGCCGGGTGATGGACCGCCCGACCCACGGGCCGGTGGCCGCCAGGAAGACGGTCATCGCCAGCCCGGCCCAGGCACGGGCGTAGGGCACGCCGGCGTCGGCGAGGCGCAGGGCGAGGACCAGGCAGCCGCCGGCGGCCAGCAGGACCCACCCGACGAACGCGGCCACCAGGCCGGGGGAGACCAGGCTGCGGTGCGGGCGGTGTCGCCGGCGGAGCACCAGCACCAGGAGCAGCACCAGCCCGGCCAGCAACAGCGTCAGCATGATGATCCCGATCACGGCCGGCGCCATGGCGGTGCCGGGCTCGGTGAGGTACTGGACGCCGGTCACGAACAGGCCGACGCCCGTCACGTACCAGGCGGGGAACCAGGGGCCGACATGCCGCACCACCCGGGCCTGGCCGGCGCGGATCTCCCGCAGGACGCGGGCCGCATCCTCCGGGCCGATGGCCGGGGCGTCCAGCGGGGCTGGACCGGTGTCGCGCGGATCGTGCGCCATATGTCCTCCATGTGGTTTCCAATATGGAAAGTACTTTCCACTTTCCGGTCCGTCAAGTACTTTCTGTCGGGACTTATCGGGACCGAAGCCGGGATGGCCGCGCGGCGGGCGCGTTAAGGTCGGGCAGGTGAGTGAGTCCCGCACCTGGCCCGCCCTGCTGACCGCGTCGGCGCTCACCCTCCTCTGCGCGATCGCCGCCGGCCTGGCCGGCGGGGTCGCCGGTGCCGAGCTGACCCGCGGCCCGAGCGCCACGGAGATCCGCCAGGCGGCGGCCGAGGAGACCGCGCGCCGCTGGAGCGCCTGGCCGGCCGGCCGGATCTTCCCGGCCCGGCTGCCGTACGCCGCCGAGCAGGGCGGCCAGGAGTACGCCCACCGGGTGGGCATCTCCTCGCGCACCGACTGCGCCGCCGCGGTGGACGCCCGGCTGCGCGGCGCGATGAAGGCCGCCGGCTGCCGGGCGGTGCTGCGCGCGACCTATCTGGACGCGCTGCAGGGCGTCGTGGTCACCATCGGCGTGGCCGCCTTCCCCGACCAGGCGTCCGCGCTCGCCGCCCGGGCCGCCTTCCCGCCCGGCGCCGCGCCCGCGCCCGGCCTGCGCGCGCTGGCCTTCCCGCACACCGTCAGCGACCGCTTCACCGCCGTCGCCCGGCAGTCGGCCTCGCTGGTCCAGGCCGGGCCGTACCTGGTGCTCGCCACGGCCGGCCAGGTGGACGGCCGGCCCGCCCGCTCGGTGGGGCGCCAGCGGACCACGATCTTCGCCTTCGTCGCCGACCTCCAGCAGCGGATCCTCACCACCCTGGTCACCCCGGCGCGCCCGGACTGCGCCCGCGCGGAATGGGAGTGCTGACCATGCCGCTCCCCGCCGGCCGTGCTGCCCGCCGTGCCGCCGGCCGTGCCGCCGGCCGTGTTGCCAACCGTGCTGCCAATCGTGCTGCCAATCGTGCTGCCGGCCGTGCCGGACGCCTGCCGGCGCTGCTGCTGGCCCTGGGCATCGGCTGCGCCGGCACCTCCCTGGCCGCGCCGCCCGCGGCGGCCGACCCGGTGCGCGGCAGCCAGCGCCAGGTGCTGCGCACGCTCGGCGTGGCCGCCGCCTGGCGGGTCACCAAGGGTGCCGGAGCCACGGTCGCCGTGCTCGACTCCGGCGTGGACCCGCGGCACCACGACCTGGCCGGCTCGGTGGTCACCGGGCCGGACCTGACGGCCGGCGCCAACCCGCGCGGGGTGCGCCCGCGCCGCCTGCACGGCACGTACATGGCCTCGCTGATCGCCGGGCACGGGCACGGCCCAGGCCGCTCGGACGGCGTGATCGGGGTGGCGCCCCGCGCGAAGATCCTCTCGGTGCGGGTGATCCTGGAGGACGGCGAGCCGGGCTTCCGCGGCTTCAACTCCGAGCCGCGGTTCGAGAACGTGGTGGCGCGCGGCATCCGTTACGCCGTCGACCACGGCGCGGACGTCATCAACATGTCGATCTCCAAGGACCGGCCGACCGAGCAGGAGCGCGCGGCGATCCGGTACGCCGTCGCCAGGGGCGTCGTGCTGGTGGCGGCGGCCGGCAACGACGGCGCCGGCCACCGGGACGGGCCGTACTCCTACCCGGCGTCGCTGCCCGGGGTGATCTCGGTGGCCGCTGCGGACCGCGGGCTGCACAAGGCGTCATTCTCCAACCGCAACTCGCTGGTCCTGCTCGCCGCGCCGGGGGTGGACATCTTCGGCGCCGGGCCGGGCGACCAGTACTGGGTCGGCCGGGGCACCTCGCAGGCGACCGCGCTGGTCTCCGGGGTCGCCGCCCTGATCAAGGCCAGATATCCGCGCATGTCACCGGCACTGGTGACCCAGGCCCTCACCAGCGGCGCCGTCCGGCGGCGCGGGCGCGGCTACGACCCGGGCATGGGGTTCGGTGTGGTGAACGCCACCCGGGCGCTGGCCGAGGCGTCCCGGCTGGCCCGGCACCGGCACACCGCCGCCGGCCCCGGCGTGCAGGACGCCGCCCGCCCGGCCGGCGCCGGGCCGGTGGGCGGCCGGGCGACGGCCCCGCCGCCGGTGCGGGTGATCCGGCGGGACACCCGCATGATCACCTTGTACGGGACGATCGCCCTGGTGTCGGGCGGATGCGCCGGCGCCGGCCTGGTCTCGGTGGTGCTGCTCGCCCGCCGCGGGCGGCGGCGCGGGCGCCAGGAGCGGCCGGCCGGGGAGCACCAAGAGCCCGGGGAGCACCACGAGCGGGAGTACCGGGAGCCCGAAGAGTCCGGTGCGGGCTTTGGTGGGCCCGGCACGCGTGCCGGGCGGCGTGCCGCCCGCGGGATCCGCGGCGGGACCGGCCGGGTCCGGGCCGAGACCCCCAGGAGCCGTGGCGAGACCGGCGGGGTCCTTGGGGAGACCGGCGAGGTCCGCGGCGAGACCCCCGGCGTCCGCGGCGAGACCGGCAGGGGCCGGGGTGAGGCCGGTGGTGGGCACTCCGGCGGGCCGGGCGGTGCGGACGATGAACACGCCCGCGCCGGGGCACCCCAGGCGCGGCGGCGGCAGCGCACCCCGACGTAGCATCGAACCATGTCGCCTCCGGAGCCACGGCCGCGGCGGAGCTCGCCCTGGCCGGCGCGTGCCGCCGGCGTGCGCGGCGACGCCGGCGACCGCGCGCCCGGCGGCGCGGGCCGCCCCCGCCCGGGGGCCGCGGGCCGCCCCCGCCCGGGGGCCGCGGGCCGCCCCCGCCCGGGATCCGAGGGCCGGGGCCTGCCGGGAGCCGCGGACCGCCCGTGGCCGGGGGCCCGGGCGACGGCCGCCCGGCAGGACGCCGCCCGGCGGGCCGAGCTGGAGCGCGGCGTCCGGTTCCGCACCCTGTTCCTGGTGATCATGGGCGTGCTGCTGGCGGTCGCGGCCACCGACGTGCTGCTCGGCACGGTCGGCCTGCTGCAGGAGATCAGCCCCCGGCCGCTCACCGCCGCCGAGCGCGCCCGCTACGCGGCCCAGGACGTCGCCCGCCGCTGGAACGCGCTGCCGCCCGGCAAGGTCTTCCCCGAACAGGTGGAGTACGTCGGCCTCACCCGGGTGAAGCAGGTCGCCCGGCGGGTGGGCGTCGCGGCGGCGGCCCCGTGCACCTCCGTGGTGGACGCGCCGGTCGCCACCGCCCTGCGGCGGCACGGCTGCCGCGTCATGCTGCGCGCGACCTACGTCGACCAGTCCTCGGCCTTCGTGGCGACCGTCGGGGTGGCCGTGCTGCCGGACGAGGAGACGCGGGTGGACACCGCGGCCGACCTGCCGGTGGACGACCGGGTGGGCGTGCGGCCGGTCTCCTTCGCCGGCACGCCGGCCGACGCCTTCGGCGCCGCCCAGCGCCAGCGCACCGGCTGGGCCGGCGCCGGGCCGTACATCGTCTTCTCCGCCGCCGGCTACACCGACGGCCGTACCCGCGAGTCGGTTCCCACGGAGGAGATCCTGCACAGCGAGTTGTGGCCCTTCGCCCAGTCGGTGGCCGGGCGGGTCGGCCACGTGCTGGCCGCCCCGCCGGAGATCCCCCGCTGCACCAAGGGGAACGCGTGCTGAGCCGGGCCGGCCGCGCGGTGGTGGCGATCGCGCTCGGGCTGGCCGTCGCGCCGATCGCCGTGCCGATCGCCGTGCCGATCGCCGTGCCGGTCGCCGGGCCGCCCGGCACCGTGATCGGCACCGCCACCGCCGACGACGCGCGCACCGGGCAGCAGTGGGTGCTCGACGCGGTCGGCGCCGAGCGGGCCTGGCAGGTCACCCGGGGCGCGGGCGTGACGGTCGCGGTGGTGGACAGCGCGGTGGATGCCGGCGCGCCGGTGCTCAAGGGCAAGGTCACCCTGGCGCCGGACATGCGGGTGAGCGCGACCGGCGAGCGGGCGGCCCCGGTGGGCGAGCACGGCACCGCGATGGCCTCGCTGGTCGCCGGTTCCGGCCGGGACGGCGGGCTGCGCGGCATCGCGCCGGAGGCGGAGATCCTGTCGATCCCGGTGATCGCCGAGGGCGAGGAGGACCCGCCTGACATGGCCGACCCGGACGACGAGTCGATCGTGGGCGCCGCGACCCCGCTGTCCCGGGCGGTGCGCTACGCGGCCGACCACGGCGCCAAGGTCATCAGCATGTCGCTCGGCGAGTACGTCTCGCAGCGCGCCGACCGCCTGGCGGTGGCCTACGCGCTGGCCCGGGGAGTGGTGCTGGTGGCCGCGGCCGGCAACGACGGCGGGTCGCCGGCGGCGCGCGAGCGCGGCACCTCGTTCTGGAGCTTCCCGGCCGGCTACTCGGGGGTGATCGGGGTGGGGGCGGTCGGCCGCGACGGCCGGCCGGCCGAGTTCAGCAGCGACAACCTCTCGGTGCTGGTCAGCGCGCCCGGTGTCGGCGTGCCGGCGGCGATGCCCGGCGGCGGGTACGCCACCGTGGAGGGCAGCAGCGCCTCCACCGCGCTGGTCGCCGGGGTGGCCGCGCTGATCAAGAGCAGGTATCCGGACCTGGCGCCCGACCTGGTGGCACGGGCGCTGGCGTCCACCGCCCGGCCCGCCGGCCGGGGCGCCCGGGCCGGGCGGGCGGCCGGCTATGACGACAAGGCGGGGTTCGGCGTGGTGGACGCGGGCGCGGCGCTGGCCCGGGCCGGCGAGCTGGCCCGGTACCGCGGCACGGTCCCGGTCCCGGACGGGCTCCGCTTCGGCGCGGGCGCCCCGGCGCCCGCGCCCGAGCCGCCCGGCGCCGACCCGCTGCGGGTGTGGGTGTACGGGGCCGGCATCGTGCTCGGGCTGGCCGCGTTCGGCGGTGCCATCGTGGTGCTGACCCGGCGCTCCGAGCAGCGTTGATCACGCCCCGGCCGCGATCCGGGTGCTTTTCGGTCGCTGTTCGGCGGTCAATCGACGGCAGAGCCCATGAAATCGGGCTTTTCGCCGCCGGTGCCCGGCGGAGATTCGCTAGGGTTCCCGTCTCGTGGGATACGAGTTGCGGGTGGACCGCGATACGCCGGTCGCCTACGCCGACCTCACGCGGGTGTCGGCCGGCGTCGGGCTGCTGGTGCGAGGGACCGCCGAGAACGGCGAGGTCGTCGCCCGGTACGGTGACCGCGAGCACCCGGTCGCCGTCTGGGCCGGTCGGCTGTACGGCACGCCGACGTCCGACTGGGCGGTGGCCCAGCTGGCCCGGCTGGCCGGCCTGCTCGGCGGGCGGCTGGTCGGCGAGGACGGCGAGGCCTACCTCGTCAGGGACGGCGTCGTGGCGCAGGTGAACGGCGACACCACCTACGAATTCGGCAGGCTGGAGGAGCTCCTCGCCCTCGGCCCGGCGCAGTGGACGGTCTGACCCGCCGGTGAGCGATCCGACGCCCTTCGCCGAGCGGGTGCTCGACCTGGTCGAGCGCATCCCGCCGGGCCGGGTGATGTCCTACGGCGACATCGCCGAGTATCTCGGCGAGGGCGGCCCCCGGCAGGTCGGCCGGGTCATGTCCACCTGGGGCGGCGGCGTCCCCTGGTGGCGCGTCACCCACGCCGACGGCACCCCGCCGCCCGGCCACCAGGCCCGCTGCCTGGCCCGATGGCGCGAGGAGGGCACCCCGCTGCGCGGCGACCGCGCCGACATGCGCCACGCCCGCTGGCATGGCGATCTTCGATGAGTTCCCGGTGAGTCGCATTACCATTCCAGGTAGGCCCTTTGCGGTCCGACTGGAAAGGCGGTGCCTCCCTGATGGCCACCGGCGCCACGCCCGCGCGGACCGGCGACGTCGTCGCCGACCGGCTGCGGGCTGCCCAGGACCTCTGTGACCGTGGAGAGCCGCTCGACGCCGTGATCGCGGCCCTGGGCACCGCCGGCCTGACCCGCGGGCAGCGGCGCCGCCTGCACGCCGAGGCGCTGGCCGGGCCGCTCGGCACCCGGCTGGACACCGCCGCGCGGCGGGACGCCACCCGGCTGCGGCAGGCGATCGACCTGCTGCGCGACTACCTGGCCGACGTGGATCCGCCGGTCCGGCGGCGGCTGCCGGTGGCCCGGCGGCTGGCCTACTACCTGGTGGAGCACCGCGACCCGGCCGAGCTGGCCGAGGGCGACGAGCTGTCCGGCCTGGTCGCCGCCGCGGCCGAGCCGTCCCGGCGGGTCCGCCGCGGCCTCGCCTGGTACGCCGACCTGCCGGTCAAGGCGCCACGCGGCCTGTTCCGGCTGCGCCGGGCCGACCTGGTGCCGGTGACCGAGGTCAACGACGTCTCCTGGCACGATGGCCGGCTGCGGATCACCGGGCACGCCTACCTGGCCGGGCTGTCGGTGCGCAGCCGGCGCTTCAACCGGGCCACCGTGGTGCTGCGCGGCCCGCGCGGGGTGCCGCCGGTGGCGGCGCGCACCCGCCGGGTCCACTGCCCGGCCGTCACCCAGGGCGCCGCCGAGCCGGGGTGCAACTACGACTGGGCGGGTTTCGTCGCCGAGGTGCGGCCGTGGTCGCTGCGCTGGCGGGCGGCGCTGCGCATGATCGTGCACGGGCTGCGGCGGGTGCTGCGCGGCCGGCCGGTCATCTCCGACACCACCACCTGGCGGGCCGACATCGTGATCTGGAGCCGGGGCGCGCGGGCCACCGGCGCGGTGCGCGGGCCGATGATGGGGCGCACCGAGCGGCCGCCCGGCCTGCCGGTCCGGCCCGGCTGGTGGGTGCGCCCGGCCTGGACGTCCGACCGCGCCCTGCAGATCGTGCTGCAGCCCACCCGGGCCGAGCTGACCTCGGTCACCGCGGCCGGCGACCAGATCGAGCTGTCCGGTGTGCTGCCCGGGGCGCGGGTGACCCGCGGCCGGGCCCGGCTCGGCGGCCACCGGATGACCGCCGACTTCGTTCCCGACGGGGAAGGTACCAGGTTCGTCCTGGCGGTGCCGGTCAGCGCGCTGGTGAAGGAGCGCGACGCCCGCCGGCTGTGGATCGAGCCCAAGGGCGACCCGGCGGTGCCGGTCATGATGGACAACGCGACCGAGACCCGGGTGGAGCTCGACCGCCGCGAGGTGACCGTGCTGCGCGACCGGCGCGACCGCGCCGTGATCGCCGCGCACCGCGTCTGGCCGGTGATCACCGCGGCCGAGTGGGCGGCGGACGGCACCCTCACCCTGTCGGGCGTCTATCCCGACACCGAGCCCGGCCATCGCGACCTGGTGCTGCGCCAGCGGGCGGGCATGGCCTACCGGGTGCCGCTGACCCGGTCGGGGTCGTCGTTCTCCGTGCGGCTGAGCCCGGGGGCCATGCCGCGGTTCGGCGGCACGGTGGCGCTGGCGTCCGGCACCTGGAGCCTGTCGGTGGCGGGCGGCAAGGGCGTCACCGCGCCGCTGCGGGTCGACCACCCCCTGCTGGACGACCTCGACGAGGGCGTGCACGAGGTGGACGGCCGCGAGTACCGCCTGGTGGCCACCCGGTTCGACGTGCCGGTGCTGACGGCGGCCGAGCGCACGCCGGACGACGAGAAGGGCGCGGGCGGCCTGTGGTCGCTGCGCCGGGTGCACTACCCGGCCGAGCGGCGCCGCGAACTGCGCGACGCGACCGTGTACATCTCCTTCGACGGGCGCTCCTACTCCGACAACGCGCGGGCGGTGTACGAGGAGCGGCTGCGCCGCGGCGACGACCGCGAGCACATCTGGGTGGTGCGGGACGGCGCGTTCGTCCCGCCGGACTCCGGCACGCTCGGCCTGGCGCCCGGCATCGCGCCCACGGTGGTGCGCGAGGGCAGCCGCGAGCACTACACGGCGATGGCCCGCGCCCGGCACATCGTCACCAACGGCATGCTGCCGCAGTGGTTCCGGGCCCGCGAGGACCAGATCTGCGTGCAGACCTGGCACGGCAGCCCGCTGAAGCGGGTCGGCGGCGACCAGCGGCACCTGGCCCGCGAGCCGCGCCCGCCCGCCTGGTACCGCCAGGCCGCCGAGGTGGCCAACTGGGACCTGCTGGTCACCCAGAGCCCGTGGGCCACCGGGGTGCTGCGCCGCGCCTTCGGGTACGGCGGCGACGTGCTGGAGTCCGGCTTCCCGCGCAACGACGTCCTGGTGCACCCCGACCGGGCCGCGCTGGCGGCGGCGGTGCGGCACGGGCTCGGCATCCCGCCCGGCCGGCGGGTGGTGCTGTACGTCCCGACCTGGCGCGATCACGACCGCCGCAACGGCACCGTCCGGCTGGACCTGGCCGAGGCCCGGCGGGCGCTCGGCCGCGACCACGTGCTGCTGGTGCGCGGGCACGCGATGCAGGCGCCGCCGTCCGCGCCGGGCCTGGTGGTGCCCGGCCCGGTGGTCCGCGCCCGGCCGGGGCCGATGGGCCGCGAGCTGCCGTTCGCGATGGACGTCACCACCTATCCCGACCTGGCCGACCTGCTGCTGATCGCCGACGTGCTGATCACCGACTACTCCTCGGTGGTCTACGACTTCGTGGCCACCGGCCGCCCGATCGTGTTCTTCGGGTACGACCTGGAGCGGTACCGCAACACCCGCGGCCTCTACCTCGACCTGCGCGCCGAGGCGCCCGGCCCGCTGCTCGCCGACGGCGCCGACGTCATCGAGGCGGTCCGGCTGATCGACGCCCTGGCCGGCGACTACACCGAGCGCTACGAGCGGTTCGTCCGGCAGTACGCGCCCCGCGAGGACGGCAAGGCCGCGGGCCGGCTGGTCGACCACGTCTTCACCCGCGCCGCGGCGGCGACCGATGTCCGCTGACCGCGCCGCCGCGCTGCTGGCGGCCCTGCTGATCCTGCTCGCGGCCGGCGGGACGGTGCTGCTGCTCGCCCGGCAGCGCTCCGGCCGGCGCGGACCCGCCCGCCCGGCCGGTCGCGGTGCCCGCCGCCCCGGCGGCAGGCGGCCGGACCGGGGCCGGCGGCCGGCACCGGCGCCCGGCCGCCGGCCGGCGGCCCCGCCGCGCCCCGCGCCCCGCGAGATCTGGTGGGCCGACGTGCCCTACTCCGACGGTACGGGCTCCAAGGTGCGCCCCTGCCTGGTCGTCCGCGCCCGGGCGGGCGGCGCCGACGTGCTGAAGATCACCAGTCAGGACAAGTCGGCACGCGACGACCACGTGCCGATCCCCACCAGGTCCTGGGACCCGGACGCGGCCAAGGACAGCTGGCTCGACCTGTCGGAGACGCACTTTGTCGGGCGGCGGGGCTTCCGCGAGCGCGCGGCGGAGTCGTGCGACGCGCGCACCTGGCGGCAGGTGACGCGCCACCAGGCCGGCAGCCGGTCCGGCGACCGCTGAGCCGGCCCCGGCGGCGGCGTGTGTCACCCCGCCGCACGCCTTGACCGGTTTCGCAACAAGCCTGTTACGCGCGGGGGTTGACCATGAGCGGAGGGCAGTGGATAACTGACCCGGGGGGGTCCCGCACCCGTGAGCTTGGAGCTGTCCATGAGCAGCGAGCCCTCGCCCGTAATGGTCGGACGCGCCGGCGAACTGCGCGCGCTGGCCGACGCCATGTGCCGCCCGCCGGCGGTCGTGCTGGTGGAAGGCGAGGCGGGCATCGGCAAGACGCGGCTGCTCCGCGCCGCCTTGGCCCGGCTGACCGCCCAAGACCGGGCCGTGCTGCTGGGCCACTGCCACCAGCTCCGCGAGCCGTTCCCCTACGGGCCGGTGTTCGAGGCCCTGCGCGACGTGGCCGGCCGGCTGCCCGGCGCCGGCGAGCTGAACCCGGTGACCGGCGCGCTGCGCGGCCACCTGCCCGAGCTGGCCGGCGCGCTGCCGCCGGCACCGCAGCCGCTGGACGACCCGCGGGCCGAGCGGCACCGGATGTTCCGGGCGATCCGCGCGCTGCTCGCCGCGGTCGGCCCCGCCGTGCTGGCCATCGAGGACCTGCACTGGGCGGACGACGGCACCCTGGACCTGCTGCGCTTCCTCACCGGGCAGCCGCCGGCCGGCCTGGCCATGGTGGTCACCTACCGGCGCGAGGACCAGGCGGTGGCCCGGCCGCTGCTCGGCCGCGCCTACCGGCACCAGCCCGACACCTCCACCGTGGTGCTGCCGCTGGCGCCGCTGGACGCCTCCGGGGTGGCCGGCCTGGCGGGCGCGCTGCTCGAACGCTCCGACCTGCCGCCGGCGTTCGTCGCCCGGCTGCACGAGCGCACCGCGGGCATCCCGTTCGTCGTGGAGGAGGTGGTCCGGTCGCTGCCGGGCGTGCAGGAGCCGGACGCGCTGGACCGGATGAAGGCGCCGCTGCTGCTGCGCGAGGCCATGGCCGACCGGATGGCCGGGCTGTCGGCCGCGGCGGTGGCCGCCGTGCGGGCGGCGGCGGTGCTGTGCCGGCCGGCCACCGAACGGCTGATCACCGAGGTGGGCGGGGACCCGGCGGGGCTCGGCGAGGCGCTGCGCGCCGGCGTGCTGCACGAGCACCCCGGCGGCCGGTACGGCTTCCGGCACGCGCTGGCCCAGCAGGCGGTGTACGACGCGATCTCCGGGCCGGAGCGCCGGTCGGCGCACGAGCGGGCGATGGCCGCGCTCGGTGCGATGGACTCCCCGCCGCTGGTCCAGCTGGCCTTCCACGCCCGGCACGCCGGCGACACCGGTGCCTGGCTGCGGCACGGCACCGCCGCGGCCGAGCAGGCCGCGGCGCTCGGCGACACCGCGCTGGCCGTCGAGGTGATCGAAGGCATGCTGGAGGACCCCGGCCTGCCGGGCGCCGGCCGTGCCCCGCTGGCGCTGCGGCTCGGCCGGCTGGCGGTCACCGGCCTGTCGCACCAGCGGGTGGTGCGGCTGCTGCGCCACGTGCTGCGCGAGGGGTTCCTGCCGGACGGGGCGCGCGGCGAGGCGCGCCTCAACCTGGGCGTGGTGCTGTCCAACCAGGGCGGCGACACCGCGGCCGGCCGCTCGGAGATCATGGCGGCGCTCGCCGAGCTGACCGGCCGGCCGGCCCTGGCCGCGCGCGGCTGGGCCGGTCTCGCCATGCCGGGCTGGGGCACCGAGCCGCTGGCCCGGCACCGGGAGTGGATGGCCCGGGCCGAGGCGCTGGTGGCGACCGCCGACAGCCCCGAGGTCGCCGCCGCCGTGCTGGCCAACCGCGCGTCCTTCGAGATGATCATCGGGTCGCCGGACGCGTTCGCGGTGGCCGCCCGGCTGCCGGCCGGGCACCCGTGCACCGAGGTGCGGCGGGAGGCGGCCCGGGCGTACTGCAACCTGCACGACTCGGCGACCTCGCTCGGGCTGTACCGGGAGGCGGAGCGGTTCGCCGAACGCGGCCGGCGGCTCGCCGCGGAGACCGGCGCCCGCTACCCCGCCTACCTGCTGGACGTCTCGACGGTGCGCCGCGACTGGCTGACCGGCCGCTGGGCCGGGCTGCGGGCCCGGGCCGCCGCGCTCGGCGAGCTCGCCACCGAGACGCCGCTGATCGCGGTGGACGTCTGGCTGGTCCTCGGCCTGCTGGCCATGGCGACCGGCGAATGGGACGAGGCCGCCGCGCACTTCCAGGCCGCAGGGCTGGACGCGCCGGACGACCGGTACGTCCCGATCGTGCTGGCGGCGGCCGGCGGGATGGTCGACCTGCACCTGGCCCGGGGAGCGCTGGACGCCGCGGTCGCCGAGGCCGAACGGGCGGTGGCCCGGCTGCGCCGCAAAGGCGTGTGGGTCTGGGGAGCGCAGCTGGTGCCGGCCGCGGTCACCGCGCTGGCCTGGGGCGGCCGGACGGCGGCGGCCGCGGAGCTGGTGGACGACTACGCCCGCGGGATCGCCGGCCGGACGGCCCCGGCCGCCGGCGCCGCGCTGGAGGCCGCCCGCGGCGCGCTGGCCGCCGCCGGGCGGCGGCACGCCGACGCGGCGGCGCACTTCGCCCGGGCCCGCGCGGCGTACGACGCGCTGCCCCAGCCGTACGCGGCGGCGCGGGCCGGCGAGGGGGAGGCGCGGGCCCGGCTCGCGCTCGGCGACGGCGGCGCGGTGCGGGCCTTCCGGGAGCCGGCGGAGCGGTTCGCCGAACTCGGCGCCACCCACGACGCGGCCCGCTGCCGGCGGGCGCTGCGCGACATCGGGGTGGAGGTGCCGCTGCCGCGCGGCCGGCGGGGGGAGCCGCACGTGCTGTCGCGGCGCGAGACGGAGGTGGCCCGGCTGGTCGCGCTGGGCCGCACCAATCGGGAGATCGCCGACGTGCTGTTCCTGTCCACCCGCACCGTGGAGAGCCATGTGGCCACGGTGCTGCGCAAGCTCGGCGTGCGCTCCCGCACCCAGGTGGCCCCGCCCGCCTGAGCGTCCCCGCCGGCGCTCGCGGCGGTGTCCCCGGCCGCCGGATCGCGGGCCGGCCGTCGCCCTTTCCGG
>NZ_BOOU01000071.1 GCF_016863395.1 Sphaerisporangium rufum
GGTCACCGGATCGCTCCGGCGACGTGTGCCTTACTTTACCGGATCCCGAGAGCACTCGAGATCGGCATCGAGGTGGAGACGGGATTTGAACCCGTGTACGCGGCTTTGCAGGCCGCTGCCTCGCCTCTCGGCCACTCCACCAGGTGTTACCGAGCGGACGACGGGATTCGAACCCGCGACCCTCACCTTGGCAAGGTGATGCTCTACCAGCTGAGCCACGTCCGCGTGCCGGTTCACCCGGCCACGCACAGACTCTAGCGCGTTCCGTGCCCGGCCGCGTACACAGCACGGGGTGGGCTGTCATTGATTGCGCTTTTTGCCGGAATATTGCCGCGGATTGCGGTGGCCGGCCGGCCGGGTGCGGTGCGCGGTTCGCCCGGAGCGGACGCCGATGGGAACGCGGCGGAAATGTCACCGCCGCGCCGTAGATTGGGCGCCCGTCAGTACGTGGAAGGAGTTCCCCGGTGACCGTCCCGGCTTCCCAGGTGTCCGGCCTCGCGGCCGGTGTCCCGTTCGTCGCCGTCCCGCCGTCCGCCGTCCCGCCCCGGGAGGCGCCCGTGGTGGTGACCTGGCACCTGCTGGACGCGCCGCGCACCGAGTCCGCCATGGCCGCCGCGCTGCCGATGGCCGGCCTTCCGGCCTGGCGCGTCCATCTCGGCCTGCCGATGTGCGGCTCCCGGATGCCCCCCGGCGGCTGGGACGAGGTCATGGCGCGCGCCTTCGACGACGCCGTGCTGAAGCTGCACAGCCCGATCGCCGTCCAGGCGGCCGAGGAGTTCCCGGCCGCGCTGGCCCACCTGCGCAAGGAGCTGGACCTGGCCGGCGGGCCGCTCGGGCTGGTCGGCGGCTCGCTCGGCGCCGCCGTGGCCCAGCTGGTCGCGATCGAGACCGGTCCGTCGGCCGGCCTGGAGGTGGCCGCGGCCGTGCTGGTCAGCCCGGTCGTCCGGCTGCACGACGTCGTGACGGCCATGGGCCGGCACTTCGGCACCGGTTACACCTGGAGCGAGGAGGCGCGGGCAGCGGCGGCCCGGCTGGACTTCCTCGCCCGGGCCGGCGAGCTCGCCGCCGCCGGGCAGCCGGCGATCCGGCTGGTGGTCGGCACCGAGGACGACGCCGAGGGCTTCCTGGAGCCGGCGCGGCTGCTGCGCGACGAACTGGCCGCACGGTACGCCGACCCGGCGCGGGTCGACCTGCACACCGTGGCGGGCATGGGGCACGCGATCGCCGAGGAGCCGGGCATGGCGCCCGCCCCGCAGACGCCGCACGCCGCCGAGGTCGAGCGGCTCGCCGCCGCCTGGCTGCGCGCCCACCTGCCCGGAGCGGCCGGGGCGGTGGCATGATCGGTCCGCGGGAGATCGCGCTGCTGCGGCTGGCGGCCCAGGGGCTGGCCGGGCCGGGGGAGCCGACCCCGGCCGCTGCGGTGCGCCGGCTGGCCGCGATGCAGGCCCAGGAGCGGCCCGGCGCGCTCACCTCGGTCGCGCTGCGCACCGCCGGCGGCACCCGCGAGGCGGTGCTGGCCGCGCTGGACGCGGGCGAGGCGGTCACCTCCTGGCCCATGCGCGGCACCCTGCATCTGGTGCCGGCCGAGGACCTGCGGTGGATGCTGGAGCTCACCGGCCCCCGGCAGCTCGCCGTCGCGGCCCGCCGCCGGGCGGAGCTGGAGCTCGACGAGGCCGCGCTCGACCGGGCCCGCGAGGTGGCGGTCGCCGCGCTGTCCGGCGGTGGCCGGTTGCGGCGGGCCGAGCTGTACGAGCTGTGGACCGCCGCCGGGGTGCCGGCGTCCGGCTCGCGGGGCTACCACCTGCTCGGCCACCTGGCGCAGACCGGCACCGTCTGCTTCGGCCCGGCCGCCGGCGGCGAGCAGCTGGTGGTGCTGGTGGCCGAGTGGATTCCCCGGCCCCGCCGGCCGGAGCGCGAGGAGGCGCTCGGCGAGCTGGCCGAGCGCTACTTCCGCGGCCACGGCCCGGCGACCGCGCGCGACTTCGCCCGGTGGACCGGCCTGCTCGCCGCCGACGTCCGCGCCGGGCTGGCGCTCGCCCGGCCCCGGCTGGCCCGCCTGGAGGTCGACGGCGTCGAGCATCTGATGGCGCCGGAGACCCCTGACCTGCTCGCCGCGCACCGGGACCAGGCTCGCGGCACGTTCCTGCTGCCCGGCTTCGATGAGCTGCTGCTGGGCTACGCCGACCGCACCGCCGTGCTGCCGGCGGAGTTCGCCGGGCGCATCGTGCCCGGCGGCAACGGCATCTTCCAGCCGACGGTGGTGGACGACGGCCAGGTCGTCGGCACCTGGCGGCACGCCGGCCGGGCGGGGCGGCGCGAGCCGGCCTTCGTCCCGTTCACCGGCTTCCGGGACGGGCTGGCCGCCACGCTGGCGGAGGTGTACGCGGCGCTGCCATGAGGCCGGCCGCAGGCGGTCCGGCCGGGCGAGGCCACCGGCATCGGCGGTACCGGTCGCCTGGCCAGGATCATGGTGATTGGCGGCGCCACCGGCGGGTAGAAGCGCAAGCGGTGCCGGCCGGCGGTCGGATGGTGGAGTTCGCGCGTAATCTTGCCCGATTTCGGGCAGGATTCTTGGCGTGTCTCCAGATTCCTGCGTAAAGTCCTGGCCTGTGGCCACGGCGCGGCAGCCATTCGACGATCTGATCACCCATCTCGTCCGGACCAGTTCCCTCGGACCGGGCGAGGCGGCGCGCGTCGTCGCCGAGGTCGTGGCGTACTTCTCGGAGTCGGCCGAGGAGTACGTGCGCCGGCGGCACGGGGAGATGAAGGCGCGCGGGCGTACCAACGAGCAGATCTTCCCGGTGATCGCCGCCGAGCTGGCCGCCCGCCCGGTCGCGCCACCCGGTCTTTCGCTGCGCCAACTGCGCCGCATCGTGTACGGCTAGCAGCCATAGGAGAGCAAGATGTGTGGAATTGTCGCCTATATCGGTCCTAAGGACGCGGCGCCGATCCTGCTGGAAGGGCTGCAACGCCTGGAGTACCGCGGCTACGACTCGGCCGGCCTGGTGGTGAACAACAAGGGGCTCAAGGTCCGCAAGGTCAAGGGACGGGTCGCCGACCTGGCCGCGGTGGTGCCGGCCCGATTCAAGGGCGGCGGCGGCATCGGGCACACCCGCTGGGCCACCCACGGCATGCCCAACGACGTGAACGCCCATCCGCACCTGGACAACAAGGAGCGGATCGCCGTCGTGCACAACGGCATCATCGAGAACGCCGGCGAGCTGCGGGCCAGGCTGACCGCGGACGGCGCCGAGTTCGTCTCCGAGACCGACACCGAGGTGCTCGCCCACCTGATCGCCCGCACCGTCCAGGACGCCGGATCGCTGGAGGAGGCGGTCCGCACCGCGCTCAAGAGCGTCGTCGGCACCTACGGCATCGCCGTGCTCGACGCCGAGCGGCCCGGCGAGATCGTGGTGGCCCGCAACGGCAGCCCGATCGTGCTCGGCATCGGCGAGCGCGAAATGTTCTGCGCCTCCGACGTGGCGGCGCTGGTGCGCTACACCCGGCAGGTCGTGCACCTGGAGGACGGCGAGCTCGCCGTGCTCAAGGCCGACGGCTTCCGCACCTTCACCATGGACGCCCGGGTCACCTCCAAGGAACCGCTGACCGTCGACTGGGACGCCGGGCACTACGACACCGGCGGCTACGAGCACTACCTGCTCAAGGAGATCTCCGACCAGCCCGAGTCGGTGGCCCGCACGCTCAGCGGGCGGCTGGACGACCGGTTCCACATCGCCCACCTGGGCGGCCTCAACCTCGACGCCCGCGAGACCCGCGCGTTCCGCCGCGTGAAGATCATCGGCTGTGGCTCGGCCTACTACGCCGGCCAGATCGGCGCCCAGCTGATCGAGGAGCTGGCGCGCATCCCCGCCGACGCCGAGCCGGCGTCGGAGTTCCGCTACCGCAGCCCGGTCGTCGAGCACGACACCCTCTACGTCGCGGTGAGTCAATCGGGGGAGACCTACGACACCCTGGCCGCCGTGCAGGAGCTCAAGCGCAAGGGCGGCCGGGTGCTCGGCGTGGTCAACGCGGTGGGCAGCGCCATCGCCCGCGAGGTCGACGGCGGCGTCTACCTGCACGCCGGCCCGGAGGTGTCGGTCGCCTCCACCAAGGCGTTCATCTCGACGGCCGTCGCGTTCGCTCTGATCGCCCTGCACTTCGGGCGGGTGCACGACCTTTCCCCGGCCGACGGGCGCCGCATCGTCGAAGGGCTGCGCCGGCTGCCCGACCAGATCCAGGAGATCGTCGAGCAGAACGAGGCGATCGAGGCGCTCGCCCGCAAGTACGCCCCCCACCCGAGCATGATGTTCGTCGGCCGGGTGCGCGGCTACCCGGTCGCCCGTGAGGGCGCCCAGAAGCTCAAGGAGATCTCCTACGTACACGCCGAGGCCTACCCGGCGAGCGAGCTCAAGCACGGGCCGCTGGCCCTGATCGGGCCGGAGATGCCCACCGTCGCGATCGTGCCGGACGACGAGCTGCTGGACAAGAACCTCACCACCCTCGGCGAGATCCGCGCCCGGGGCGGCAAGGTGCTCATGGTCGGCCACCGGGTGCCGGACCCGCACCTGGCCGAGGACGCGATCGTGGTGCCGAAGAACGAGCCGGAGCTGGACCCGATCCTGCTGTGCATCCCGCTGCAGCTGCTCGCCTACCACGCCGCCGTCGCGCTGGAGCGCGATGTCGACAAGCCCCGCAACCTCGCCAAGAGCGTCACCGTCGAGTGACACCGGCGCCCGGGCGCGCCCCCACCCCGCGCCCGGGCCGTCACCGGCCACGGCGGACCAGAACGCACCGCCGCCGGTCGCTCGTCGGCCGCGACGCTCGGCGCCGGGCCGGGATGGCCGTAAGTGCGATCTGATGGCAGGCGCACGCTCGGATCTCCGCCGGGCGCGGTCAATCGGCGTGCCACGGATCGATGACCTCGACTCCCGTTCCGTGGAAGTCCTTGATGTTGCGAGTGGCCAGCGCGGCACCGTGGGTCCGACAGATGGCGGCGATCTGCGCGTCGAACCCATCGATAGGCAGGCCCGCACGTTCGCGTTCGGTCACCACGACCGCGTATGGCCGGGCCGCGGCCGCGTCGAACGGCAGCACCTGTTCCTCGAACGTGGCGAACACCTCATCGGCCACGGTCTTCAATAGCTGCTTGCGGTTTCCGTCGGGTAGACGCTCGATTCCGAAGGTGACCTCGGCGAGCGTCACAGATGTCGTGTATAACTCGCGGCCGGGCTGCGAACGAACCCAATCCACCACCGCCGCCGATGGCTGTGATCTCATCAGTTCGGAGATCACGTTGGTATCGAAGACGATCATGGGGCGAGGTCCGCCGCACGTACCGGCGTGGACCGCGCGGGCAACTCCAGGTCGACTCCGCCGACGGCGCTGAAGCGGTCGAGGAGTGCCGTCATCAGACCTTCCGACTCCGACGGCTCGCTCACCGCCTCGGTGAGGATGGCGCGGATCTCCGACTCCATCGACCGGCCATGGCGCGCCGCCCTGACTCTCAGACGACGCTTCACCTCTTCGTCCAAACTCCTGATGCTGACAGCCGCCATCAATCCCTCCTCTTTGCTATCAATGCTAGCACCCAGAATGGGTGTCAGTTGCGCCACCCTCGCACCCGTGCCCAAGTCGAGATGCTGTGTCGACCCCGAGCAAGTCCGGAGTGCGCTGGTCCGCGCCGCTTGGTCGTGCGCAACCAACGGCCTGGGTCGCGTGCCGTCCCTGCATCGACGACGACGCCAGGGCACGGGAGTGCATCACGTTGATAGACGGGGAAGTACGCCGGCGTGGGCGGCGGCGTGGGCGGCGTCGGCGGCGCGGTCGGCGACCGTCTCGTCCACCGGCTCGCCGGAGATGAACAGCCGGTAGTACAGGGGGGCGACGGCCACCCGGACCACCTCGGCCGCGTCGACCCCGGCCGGCAGCTCGCCACGCTCGGTGGCGCGGGTCACCAGTACCGCCGCCTGGGCGTTCCGGCCGGCCAGGAAGCGGTGCAGCGCGGCGGCGGTGGCCGGGTCGCGCACCGCCGCCGCGATGAACGCGCGGGCCACCGGCCCGTCCTGTGGGTCGGTGAAGTGGCTGACCACCAGCCGGCACAGGGCGCGCAGGTCGCCGCGCAGCCCGCCGGTGTCCGGCACCGGCCACGGCTCGCCGCCGGCCGCCTCCAGCGCGTCGACCGCCAGCCCGGCCACCGTGCCCCACCGCCGGTAGACGGTGGTGCGGTGCACGCCGGCCCGGGCCGCGACCGCGTCCACCGTCATCTCCTCGAACCCCCCCTCGGCCAGCTCGGCGAGCGTCGCCGCGCGCACCGCCGCGCGCACCCGGGCGCTACGCCCCCCTGGCCGCCGCCCGCCGCCGTCGCTCCCGGGGGTGCCGATCTCATGGGTGCCACCAGAGCCGCCGGCCCCGTCGCCGTGCCCGCTCATGCCGGACCCTCCCTTCCGGCCCGCCGGCCGTCCCACGGACCGGTGCCGATCGTAATCCGGGTTGCGGACCGTCCGCGGATCTGCGAGAGTCAGCTTAACGCAACTCTGTAGCTTTAAGGAGAGGGTGAAGGATCATGGAGTTCCCGGCGGACGTCATCACCATCCGAACCTGCGAGCACCGGGAGATCCCCCCTGTCCACCCAGCTGGCCCTGCGGGGCGTTAGCAAGTCCTACGGAGACCGGCAGGTCCTCGACGAGGTCTCCTTCACCATCCGGCCGGGCGAGCGGGTCGGCGTCGTCGGCGAGAACGGCTCGGGAAAGTCCACGCTGCTGCGCCTGGCCGCCGGCCTGGAGCGCCCGGACGACGGCGAGGTGACCGTCGTCGCGGCCGGCGGCGTCGGGCACCTGGGCCAGACCCTGGACCTGCCACTCGAGCACACCGTCCAGCAGGCGATCGACCGGGCGCTGGCCGGCCTGCGCGCCATGGAGCGCCGGATGCGCGAACTGGAGGCCGCGATGGCGGCGGCCGGCGACGGCGTGGCGGCGGCCGGGCTCGAGGAGTACGGCGAGATCCTCGCCGGCTACGAGCTGCGCGGCGGCTGGGAGGCCGACGCCCGGGTGGCGAAGTCCCTGCACGGCCTCGGTGTCGGGCACCTTGGCCGCGACCGCGCGCTCGGCGGGCTGTCCGGCGGCGAGCGGGCCCGGCTCGGGCTGGCCTGCCTGCTGGCGGCCTCGCCGGAGGTCCTGCTGCTGGACGAGCCCACCAACCACCTGGACGCCGCCGGGCTGGCCTGGCTGGAGGATCGGCTGCGTGCCCACACCGGGACGGTGGTGGCGGTCTCGCACGACCGGCTGTTCCTGGACCGGGTGGCCGGCGCGATCCTGGAGGTCGACGGCGGCGGGGTGACCCGGTTCGGCGGCGGGTACGCCGGTTACCTGGCCGAGAAGGCGGCGGCGCGGCAACGCTGGGAGCAGGCCCACCAGGCCTGGGTCGAGGAGGTCGCCCGGGTCGAGAGGTTCGCCGCCACCACCGCCCACCGGGTGGCGCCCGGCCGGGAGATGAAGGACCGCAACAAGCCGGCCTACGACCGGGACGCCGGCCGGGTGCAGAGCTCGGTGGCCAGCCGGGTGCGCCAGGCCGAGGTGCGGCTGCGCCGGCTCCGCGAGCACCCGGTGCCGCAGCCGCCCCCGCCGCTGCGCTTCGCCGGCCGGTTCGACGGCGGGGCGGCGGGCGGGCCGCTCGCCGAACTGCGCGACGTCCGGGTCGGCGACCGGCTGGCCGTCACCGGGTTCCGGGTGCTGCCCGGCGAGCGCATTCTGGTCCAGGGACCCAACGGGGCCGGCAAGTCCACCCTGCTGCGGGTGCTGGCCGGCGAACTGCGCCCCGACCGCGGCGAGGTGCGGCGGTGCGGCCGGATCGGCCACCTGGTCCAGGAGGGCGAGTACTCGAGGCCCGGGCGGCCGCTGCTCGCCGCGTACGCGGCCGGGCGGGCCGGGACGCTGGAGGAGCACGGCGAGCGGCTGCTCGGCACCGGCCTGTTCCGCGCCGCGGACCTGGCCATCCCGGTCGGCCGGCTGTCGGTCGGCCAGCGGCGCCGCCTGGACCTGGCCCGGCTGTTGGCCGGCGAGCACGACCTGCTGCTGCTGGACGAGCCGGCCAACCACCTGTCCCTCACCCTGGTCGAGGAGCTGGAGCAGGCCCTTGCCGCCTACCCGGGGGCCGCCGTCGTCGTCTCCCATGACCGGGCCCTGGCGGCGAGGTTCACCGGCACCCGGCTGCAGATGCGGGCCGGTCGCCTGCACCGCACCCACGAAGGAGTACCGCAGCCATGTTGATCGAAGAGTTCGCCGTCGCCCAGGAGACCGGGACCCTGGCCCGCCTCGCGCCGCGCTGACCGGCCGGCGTCAGCCGGCCGGGCGCGGCCGCTCGGGGGCGGCCGCGGCCGGGGCGTCCAGCGTCTCGGGCAGGCCGAACCAGCGGAACAGCCGGGGGTCCAGGAAGTTGACGGCGCGGGCGACCCGGCCGCCGGCCAGGGTGAGCACCTGCAGGTTGAACGCCCGGAAGGGGGAGCCGCCGGTGCGCAGGTAGCCGGCGAACGCGGGCCGGCCGCCGGCGCGCACCGGGACGAGCCGCTGGTCGCCGGGCCCGGCCGGGCAGTGGGCGAGCAGGTGCCGGCCGATGTGTTCGGGGCCTTGGTACCAGGTTTCGTGCGGCGGCATCTCCCAGACCGCGTCCGCGGTGAACAGCTCGACCAGGGCGGGGATGTCCTTACGCTCGAAGGCGGTGACGTAGCGGTCGAGCAGTTCCCGGTCACCGGCCGACCCCTGCTCGTCGGTGGTGTCCCTCTCGGCCGGGGCCGCCCGGTCGAGCTGGGACCGGGCCCGTTGCAGGATGCTGTTCACCGCGACCGGCGTGGTGTCCAGGACCTCGGCGACCTCGGCGGCCCGCCACTGCATGACCTCGCGCAGCAGCAGCACGGCCCGCTGCCGGGGCGGCAGGTGTTGCAGCGCGGCCACGAACGCCAGCCGCACGCTCTCCCGGGCGAGGACGACCGCCGCCGGGTCGCCGCCCGGGGCGCCGTCCAGCAGGGCGTCGGGGAACGGCTCCAGCCAGCCGATCTCCGGCCGGGCCGCGGGCAGGTGCGCCGCCCCGTCGCCCGGCGCGCTCAGGTCGGCCGGCAGCGGCCGGCGGCGGCGGCCGTCCAGCGCGGTCAGGCAGGCGTTGGTGGCGATGCGGTACAGCCAGGTGCGCAGCGACGACCGGCCCTGGAACCGGTCGTAGGCCTGCCACGCCCGAAGGTAGGTCTCCTGCACCAGGTCTTCGGCGTCGTGCATCGACCCGGTCATCCGGTAGCAATGCGCCAGCAGCTCGCCGCGGAAGGGCGCCGCCGCCAGAGTGAAGTCGTCCTGGACCGGCTGCTCCGCCATGCCACCTCCCAAGGCCGGCCCGGCCCGCGCCGGTCGTCCGCTCTGTATATCCGGCCCCGCCGACAGAATCGGCGCCACCTGGCCCGGCCGGTACCGGTGTTCTCTCCCATTCCCCACGAAGTATTTACATTTCGGACATCCGGTTGGCATACTCAGGGCACTGTAAGCGCTTCCAGTCGCCGGGTCCGGTGACAGATCAAGGTGTAAGCGCTTACATCGACAGGAGGGTGGATGGACGAGCGAGAGGCCGCGGCGGAGGCGCCGGGCGGGGTGACGATCTACGAGGTCGCGCAGCGCGCCGGCGTGTCGATCGCCACCGTGTCGCGCACGCTGCGCGGCACCGGGCCGGTGGCCGGGCCGACGCGGGAGAAGGTCCTGCGGGCCGTCCAGGAGCTGCGCTTCACGCCGAGCCGGGCCGGCGTCAGCCTCGCCGAGGGCCGGCACGCGGCCAACGGCATCGTCTTCCCCAACCTGTCCGGCCCGTACTTCGCCGAGGTGCTCATCGGCTACGAGGAGGTCGCCTCGGAACTCGGCCGCTCGGTGATCATCCTGTCCACCAAGGGACGCACCGCGATCCGCGACCTGGTGCGCGAGCTGGCCCGCCGGGTGGACGGCCTGGCCGTCTTCGGCAGCACCGTCCCGGCCGACCTGGTCGACGAGCTGGCCGCCTCCGGGCCGCCGCTGGTGCTCATCTCGCACGCCGAGCGGGCCGGCGCCTGCACGCTGCGCAGCGAGAACATCCGGCCGGCCGCCGAGCTGGCCCGCCACCTGCTCGACCACGGGCACCGCTCCTTCGCCTTCCTCGGCGCTCCGTACGCCACCGGCGACGACGTCGACCAGCGCTGGCAGGGCGTGCGCGGGGTGCTCGGCGACGCGGTGCGCCCGGTGCTCACCGACGAGTACACCGTGGACAGCGGCCACGCCGCGGCGCTGCGCCTGCTGGCCGGTCCCGACCGGCCGGACGCGGTGATCTGCTCCGACGACGAGGTGGCGCTCGGCGCCATCCTCGCCGCCGAAGAACTCGGCCTGGCCGTGCCCGGTGACGTCGCCGTCACCGGCTGGGACGACATCATGGCCGCCCGGCACGCGCGACCCGCGCTGACCACGGTGCGCCAGCCGATGCGCGAGCTCGGCGCCGGCGCCGCGCGCACCCTGGACGCCCTCATCTCCGGAACCGGTGCCGCCGGCGCGCACCGCGTCCTCGACACCGAGCTGATCGTCCGCGGCAGCTGCGGGCCGCATCCCCCAGGAGGTCTCCGAAAGTGAAAGCACGTACCACCAGGGCGCTCGCCCTGCTCGCCACCGGGCTGGTGCTGGCCGGCTGCGGCCGGGGCACCGACGGCGCCGCCGAGAAGCCCAAGGACGTCAACACCACCGCCCAGGCGACCGGCAAGCTGAACGTCTGGGCCATGGGCACCGAAGGCGAGGCGCTGGACGCCTTCGCCAAGAAGTTCGAGAGCGCCAATCCCGGGATCGAGATCACCGTCACCCCGATCGGCTGGGACGTGGCGCACGACAAGATCATCTCCTCGGTGGCCGGGCGCAGCACCCCGGACATCAGCATGATCGGCTCCACCTGGATGGGTGAGCTGGCCAAGTCCGGCGCCGTCGACCCCACCCCGGGCAACCTCATCGACAAGGCGGCCTTCTTCCCCGGTGCCTGGAGCACCGTCGACGTCGACGGCACCGCGTGGGGCGTGCCGTGGTACGTCGAGACGCGGGTGCTCTACTACCGCAAGGACCTGGCGGCCAAGGCCGGGGTGAAACCGCCCGCCACCTGGGAGGAGTCCAAGACCTTCGTCAAGGGCCTGAAGAAGGCCGGCGCGGGCCAGGGCATGCAGATCAACTACACCGTCGGCTCCTGGCAGGAGCTGCTGCCGCTGGTCTGGCAACAGGGCGGCTCGATCAACGGCCCGGACGGCGGCTGGACCTTCGACACCCCCGAGATGGTCAAGGCGCTGGAGCGGACCAAGTCGTACTTCGACGAGGGGCTCAGCACCAGCAAGGTCGACCCGGCGTCCTTCCCGGCCAGCTTCTTCAAGGGCGAGGTCGGTGCCTTCCACTCCGGCCCGTGGATGATCGCCGGCATGGAGAAGGACGGCGGCGACGGGTTCGCCGAGAAGTTCGACGTCGCTCCGTACGCCAAGGGCCCGGCGGGCGGCACCAGCTTCATCGGCGGCAGCGACCTGGTGGTCTTCAAGGACTCCGGCGCCCGCGACGCCGCCTGGAAGTTCGTCAAGTGGCTGACCGAGCCGGAGACGCAGGCGGCGTGGTTCGACACCGTCAAGGCCCTGCCCAGCGTCCAGGCCGCCTGGCAGCGTCCCGAGCTGACCGCCGACCCGCGGGTCGCCGTCTTCGGCGAGCAGCTCAAGGACGCCAAGACCCCGCCGCCGGTGCCCACCTGGGAGCAGGTCGCCAAGGCGATCGAGCAGCAGATCGAGCGGGTCGTCCGCGGCAAGACCACCCCGGCCGAGGCCGCCAAGGCGATCCAGTCCCGCGCCGAGACGGTCGGCACCGGTCTGTGATGGCCGCGGTCGCCTCCGAACGGGCATCGGCCCGGCGCGGCGCCCGGTCCGGCGCCCGCCGGCCGGACGCCCCGCCGCGCCGCACCGGCCGGGCCTGGCTGTTCTGCGCGCCGTTCCTGCTGGTGTTCGCCCTGATGTACGCGCTGCCGCTGGTCGCCGGCCTGCTGATGGGCTTCACCGACATGCGCAGCACCGACGTGCGCAACCCGTTCGCGGTGAACTTCGTCGGCCTGGCCAACTTCGAGCGGCTGTTCCAGGACGACACGATGCGCCGTGCCGCGACCAACACGCTGTTCTTCGTGGTGGCCACCACGCCGCTCACCGTGGCCGCCGGGCTCGGCGCGGCCATGCTGCTGAACTCCGGCATCGGCCGGCTGCGCACGTTCTTCCGGCTCGGCTACTACCTGCCCTACGTGACCAGCATCATCGGCATCGCGGTGGCCTGGCGGCTGCTGCTCGACCCGCAGGCCGGCCTGCTGAACCAACTGCTCGGCATGATCGGCGTCGACGGCCCGGCCTGGCTGCTGGACGACCGCACCGCGCTGCCCGCCCTGGTGGTGATGACCGCCTGGCGCAACTTCGGCTTCGACATGGTGGTCTTCCTGGCCGCGCTGCAGGGCGTGCCGCGCGAGCTGCACGAGGCGGCGCACGTCGACGGGGCCGGCGCCTGGGCCAGGTTCCGCGCGGTCACCCTGCCGATGCTGCGGCCGGCCATCCTGTTCTGCGGCGTCTACAGCGCGGCCGGCTTCATGCAGTTCATGGAGGAGCCGCTGGTGATGACCCGCGGCGGGCCGCTCGACTCCACCCTGTCCGCGTCCCTGGCGATCTTCAACCAGTTCGGCGCCGGTGACTACGGCTACGGCGCGGCGGCGGCGACCATCCTGTTCACCGTCATCGTCGCCTTCTCCTTCGCGCAGTTCCGCTGGCTGCGCCCCAACCGGTGAAAGGCGGGAGGCCTGAGATGACCCGACTGCGGACCGCCATCCGGTACGCCGCGCTGACCGCCGGCCTGGCCATCGTGGCCGGCCCGTTCCTGTGGACGCTGCTCGGCTCGTTCAAGACCGACGCGGAGATCCGCCGCGAGCCGCCGACCTTCCTACCACTGCGGTGGATCGCCGACAACTACACCAGCCTGCTGGAGCGGATGGACGTCGTCACCGCGACGTTCAACAGCGCGGTGGTGGCGGGCGTCGTCGTGGCCTCCAACCTGCTGTTCTGCTCGCTGGTCGCCTACGCGCTCACCAAGCTGGACTTCGGCGCGGGCCGGCTGGTCTTCGGCCTGGTGCTGCTGCAGATGATGGTGCCGGCCATCGTGCTGCTCATCCCGCAGTTCGTCACGGTGGCGAGCCTCGGGCTGGCCGATACCTACGCGGGCATCGTGCTGCCCGGCCTGGTCACCCCGCTCGGCGTCTTCCTGATGCGGCAGTTCATGGGCGAGATCCCCGACGAGATCGTGCACGCCGCCCGGGTGGACGGCGCGGGGGAGTTCCGCATCTTCTTCCGCGTCGTGCTGCCGCTGTGCAAGCCCGTGCTGGCCACCCTGGGCCTGATCACGTTCATGGCGTCGTGGAACAACTTCATCTGGCCCGCGGTGGTCGCCCAGCACGAGGACATGTACACCCTGCCGGTCGCGCTGGCCAACCTGTCCACCCGGGAGACCGCGCACTACGGGGTGCTGCTGGCCGGCGTCATCGTCGTCATCACCCCGGTGCTGCTGCTCTTCGTGCTGCTCCAGCGCTACTTCGTCCAGGGCGTGGCCACCGCCGGCCTGAAATAGCCCCCGACAACCCCCCGAGGTACTCACATGCGCACCACCGTCCTGGCCTGCTCCCTGGCCCTCGCCCTGACCACCGCCGTCCCGGCCGCCGCCGCGGCCCCGCCCCCCGCCACGGCGGCCCCGCCTCCCGCCGCCGCGGCCGGGCGGCCCGGGCACGTCCCCCAGGCACCGGCACTGCGCCGCTACGCGGCCGACACCTGGCGCTCGATCGCCGCCATGGTGGAACCCCGCACCGGGATGCCGTCGGACAAGGTGTCCGGCGACCTGCGCACCCGGGCCAAGGTCACCTCGCCCACCAACATCGGCACCTACCTGTGGAGCACCCTGGTCGCCCGGGACACCGGCCTGATCACCCGCGGCCAGGCCACCGACCGGGTGCGGCGCGCGCTGGACGGGGTGGCCCGGCTGGACCACGACACCGCCACCGGCCTGTACTACAACTGGTACGACCCGGCCACCCTGGCGGTGGTGCGCACCTGGCCGGAGACCGGTGACCCGGTCCGCCCGTTCGTCTCCAGCGTGGACAACGCCTGGTTGGCCGCCGGGCTGATGATGGTGAAGAACGCGGTGCCCGGGCAGGCCCGGCGGGCCGGCGAGCTGCTCGGCCGGATGGACCTCACCGCCTTCTACGACCCGGCCGGTCGCGCCGACGCCGGCACCGGCCTGATGACCGGCGGCTACTGGCCGGACAAGCCGGACGGCTGCTCGCAGGAGACCGACTACGCCGGCACCGGCCGCACCGTGTACTCGACCTGCCACCGCTACGGCGCCATGTCCGAGACGCGCATCGTCAGCTACGTCGCCATCGCCCTCGGCCAGGTGCCCGCCGAGCACTACTTCGGGCTGTGGCGCACCTTCCCCGACACCTGCGACTGGAGCTGGTCGGACCAGAAGCCCGAGGGGGAGTGGCGCACCTACCGCGGCGTCAAGGTCTTCGAGGGCACCTACGGCTACCGCGGCATGCGCTTCGTCCCCAACTGGGGCGGCAGCATGTTCGAGGCGCTGATGGTGAACCTGGTCGTCCCGGAGGAGACCTGGGGCGCGCGCAGCTGGGGCCGCAACCACCCGGTGTTCGTCGCCGCGCAGATCGAGCACGGCATGAACGAGGCCAAGTACGGCTACTGGGGCTTCTCGCCGTCCAACGACCCGGCCGGCGGCTACCGCGAGTACGGCGTGGACCCGCTCGGCATGGACACCGACGGCTACACCTCCGACGAGGAGCGCACCTCCACCGACCCCGGCTTCGGCGACTGCCGGCCCGGCAAGCCGGACCCCGAGCGGTACGGCGACGGGGTGGTGACCCCGCACGCCTCGTTCCTGGCGCTGCGCTACGCGCCGGACGCCGCGCTCGCCAACCTCGCCGCGCTGCGCGACCGGTTCGACTCCTACGGCCCGGGCGGCTTCTACGACGCGGTCGCGGTGCGCAGCGGCCGGGTGTCGCGCGAGTACCTGGCGCTGGACCAGGGGATGGTGATGGGCGCCCTCGGCAACGCGCTGGCCGGTGACGCGCTGCGCCGCTACTTCACCCCGGGCGGCCCGCAGCGGCTGCTGCGGCCGGTGCTCGGCCTGGAGGAGTGGGCGGTGCGCCGCGGCTGACCGCCGACGGCCGGGCCGCCGCCATGACGACACGTCCGCAACGACGATCGGGGAGATCGAATGACCCAGCCCGCGAAGTCCGCGCTCAGCGACTGGCGCGAGCGCATCTACCGCGGCTCGGGCGACGCCGGGGCGGCCGGCACCGTGCCTGCCGCGCCGCCGGCGCCGTCCGGGCTGCGCGCCGAGGCCGGCGCCGGGCAGGTGACGCTCACCTGGGAACCGGTGGACGGCGCCATCGGCTACCTGGTGCACCGGGGCACCGGCCCGGACGGCCCGTTCCTCACCACCAAGCAGCCCGACGTGGACGTGCCCGCGGTGCCCGGCACCCGGTACGTCGACACCACCGGCAGCCCCGGGGAGACCGCCTACTACGTGGTGGCCTCGCTCGGCACCATGGAGACGGTCGGCGAGTTCGGCCCGCCGGTCTCCGGCACCCCGCTCGCCGGCGGCTCCCGGGCGGTGGCGGTGCGGGTGGACGCCGGCCGGGTGACCCGGCCGCTGCCCCGGCCGTGGCGGCCGATGATCGGCTCCGAGCACCTGTCCCACCTGCTGTCGGCCGACCGCACCGGCGGCCGGCCGATCGGCGCCGAGCTGGCCCAAGCGCTGCGCATCATGCGCGAGGAGCTGGGCGTGGCGGCGGTGCGCGCGCACGCCATCCTCGGCGACGACCTCGGCGTCTACCGCGAGGTCGACGGGGAACCGGTGCACGACTTCACCGGGGTGGACCGGGTCTACGACACCCTCACCGGCCTCGGCCTGCGGCCGGTGGTCGAGCTGGGCTTCATGCCGCGCGACCTGGCCCGCGACCCGGAGGCGACGGTCTTCGAGTACCGGGCGATCATCTCGCCGCCCAAGGACTACGACCGGTGGGGCGACCTGGTCCGGGCCCTGGTCGAGCACCTGGCCGGCCGGTACGGCATCGAGGAACTGGTCCGGCACTGGTCGTTCGAGGTGTGGAACGAGGCCAACCTGGAGGTGTTCTGGGCCGGCACCCCGCAGGAGTACTTCCGGCTGTACGACGTGACCGCCGCCGCGGTCAAGAGCGTGCACCCCGATCTGCGGATCGGCGGCCCGGCCAGCGCGGCCAATGGCTGGGTCGAGGAGCTGCTCGCGCACGCCGGCCGGTCCGGCGCCGCGGTCGACTTCGTCTCCACCCACACCTACGGCAACGCGCCGCTGGACTGGCGCCCGGTGCTCGCCCGGCACGGCCGGGACGGCACGCCGATCTGGTGGACCGAATGGGGTCCTACCCCGACGCACTTCCACGGCATCGGCGACGGCCCGTTCGGCGCGGCGTTCCTGCTGCACGGCATGAAGTCGGCCGCCGGCCGGGTGGCGGCGCTGTCGCACTGGGTGGCCTCCGACCACTTCGAGGAGCTCGGCCGGCCGCCGCGGCTGTTCCACGGCGGGTTCGGGCTGCTCACCGTGGGCAACCTGCGCAAGCCGCGCTACTTCGCGCTCGCGCTGGCCGAGCGGCTCGGCGAGCACGAGCTGGCCGCCGAGACCTCCGGCGACGTCGCCGGGGTCGAGGTGTGGGCGGCCCGGCACGACGACGGCCGGATCGGCGCGCTGGTGTGGAACGGCACCCTGGACCAGACCCGGGCCGCCGGCGCGCCGCTGCTGGACCGCCGGGTCGCGCTGACCGTGCACGGCCTGCCCGACGGCCGGTACCTGGTCACCCACCACCGCATCGAGGCCGGCCGCTCGGACGTGCGGAGCGTGTGGGAGTCCATGGGCGGCGGCGACTGGCCGGACGAGGAGCAGTGGGAGCGGCTCGCCGCGCGCAACACCCTGGACGAGCTGCACCGGCCGGTCGAGGTCATGGCCGTCGGCGGCACGCTGACCGTCGCCTTCGACCTGCCCATGCCCGCCGTCTCCGCCGTCGAACTCCACCCCCTCCCGCCGGACGGCACCGCCTGACCCGGAACTCGTCGCGGGACGTCCGCCGCCGGGGTGACCTCCAGAGCCGGTACCCGGCGGGCCGCCGGGCGCCCCGGCCGCCGACGTGCCGTTTCACCCGCGGTCGTGCGTGACGTCCGGCACCGATGGACGTCCGCCCCGGCGCGTACCGCGGTCCGCGCCGGGGCGCCGGCCGGTGCCCGCCGCCCGGCCGGAACGGACGCCGGGGCAGAATGGCCGGGTGAGGATTCCGGTCGTCGTCGTGCCGCTGGTGAGCGGCGCGACGTACCGGCGTGGCGTTCACCTGCTGCTCGGCGGGGTGCTGCTGCTGCCGTACCTGATGACCGGGGTGGCGTTCGCCCGGATGTTCGCGGTGCCCCGGGCGCCCTACGGCCTGCTCGCCCTGGTGCTGGCCCTGGCGGTCGCGGTCGGAGCGGTGCCGCCGTTCCTGCGCGGCACCCGGGCGCTGGAGATCACCGCGGCCCGGTCGCTGCTCGGCGTCCCGCTGCCCGACCCGCCGCCGGTCCCCGAGCGGAGCCGGGCCGCCCGGGAGACCCGGGTGCGGGCGGCGCTGTGGTTCGCCGTGCACCTGGCGACCGGCGGGGTGGTGGGCGCGCTGGTCTCCATCCCGGCGGTGCTCGGCGTCGTGCTGGCCGTCCAGTGGTTCGGCCTGACCGGTGACGCGCTCGCCGGGCTGCGGCTCGGCCCGCTGGACGAGCACGACTCGGCCTGGCTGGCCCTGCTCGGCATCGCCATGGTGGTCGGGGTGATCTACGCGGTGGCCGGGCTCGGCGCGCTGGCGGCGGTGATGGCCCCGGTGCTGCTCGGGCCGTCGCCGGCCGAGCGGATCGCCGCGCTGGAGGCGCGGGCCGCCGAGCTGGCCGAACGCAACCGGCTGGCCCGCGAGCTGCACGACTCCATCGGGCACGCGCTGACGGTGACCACCCTGCAGGCCGCGGCGGCGCTGCAGGTGCTCGACCGGGACCCGGCGTTCGCCCGCCAGGCACTGGCCGCCATCGAGGACACCGGCCGGGCCGCCGCCGCCGACCTGGACCGGGTGCTCGGCATGCTCCGCGAGGGCGGCCCGCCGGCGTCGCACCACACGCTCGCCGACCTGGACGGGCTGGCCGGGCACTCGCGCGGCACCGGCATGGACGTGCGCACCGAGATCCGCGGCGAGCTGTCCCGGTTGCCGGCGCCGGTCTCCCGGGAGGGGTACCGCATCGTCCAGGAGAGCCTGACCAATGCGCTGCGGCACGCCGGCCCGGTCCCGGTCACCGTGCGCGTCACCGTCGAGCCGGCCGCGCTGGTCATCGACGTGGCCAACCCGCTCCGCATCGTCCGGCGCGGTGGCAGCCCGGCGAGGAGCGCCGCGGCGGATGGCGGGATGGCCGGTGGCGCGGCGGTGGATGGCGAGATGGGGGGCGGCGAGGCGGACGGTGGCCTGGCTCGGGTCGCGCCGCCGGAAGGCGGGCGCGGGCTGGCCGGGATGCGGGAGCGGGTGACGCTGCTCGGCGGCGCCATGACGGCCGGCCCGGACGGCCGCCGGTGGCGGGTCGCGGTCCGGCTCCCGGTACCGGCCCCGGCGGGGCCGGGCGACGGCGACCGCCGGGACGGCCGGGGAGGCCGGGACGCACGGGATGGACGGGAGGGGTCGTGACGGTCCGGGTGGCGATCGTGGACGACGAGGAGCTGATCCGGGTGGGCCTGCGCGTCATCATCGACGCGCAGCCCGACCTGGAGGTGGTCGGCGAGGCGGCCGACGGGGCCGAGGTGATGGCGATGGTCGCCCGCACCCGGCCGGACGTGCTGCTCATGGACGTGCGGATGCCGGCCATCGACGGCATCGAGGCGACCCGGCGGTTGCTGGCCGCCTCCGCCGAGCCGCCCCGGGTGCTGGTCATCACCACCTTCGAGAACGACGATTACGTCTACGAGGCGCTGCGCGCCGGCGCGAGCGGGTTCGTGCTGAAGCGCACCCCGCCGGCCGAGGTGGTCCAGGCGGTGCGGGTGGTGGCCCGCGGCGAGTCGCTGGTCTTCCCGGCGGCGATCCGCCGGCTGGCCGGCGCCCGCGGCCCCGGCGGCGCGGAGAGCCCGGCGGCCGGCCGGCTGCGCCGGGCCAGGCTGACCGAGCGCGAGGAGCAGGTGCTGCGGCTGATGGCCGCCGGCCTGTCGAACGCGGAGGTCGCCGCCGAACTGGTGGTGGGCGCGGAGACGGTCAAGACGCACGTCGGGAACATCCTTGGCAAGCTCGGTGCCCGTGACCGGACCCAGGCGGTGATCGTCGCCTACGAGTCCGGCTTCGTCTCCCCGACCGCGTAGGACCGCGAGTCCTCGATCGCCGGGTACCGCGAGCGGGAAACCTTCACCGGGTGGACGCGCGGCGGTGCTGAACGTTTCAGACGTTCATGTATGTGAAAGCTTTCCCGCCCACCGGACCGACCGATGTCACAGGTGGCAGGCGCCTCATCACCGGGGTGGCCGGACCAGGGCGCGGCCGGGGTGACCTCCCCATTGACACGCCCCGCGATCGTTCCTACCTTCCCCTCAGTTCAACTACATGTATGTCGTACATATATGTGAATGTTCTTCGAACAGACAAGGGGTCGACGTGGGCGTGGGAATGAAACGAACGGGCGCCGCGCTCGCCGCTACGGCGGCGGTGGCCGTGGTGCTGGCCGGCGCGGTCACCGGTGCGGCGGGGGCGGCCGCGGCGCCGGCGCCGGGCACCTACACGGTGGTCAACGGCGCCAGTGGCCTGTGCCTGGACGCGCCGGGCACCTCGGCCGGGACCCAGCTCGTGCAACGGCCGTGCGACGGCAGTGCCGCCCAGGCGTGGACCCTGGCCGCGTCCGCAGGCGGCATGAGCCTTATGGCGGGGAGCGGTGGCCGGTGCGCGGGCGTGCGGGGCGCGAGCACCTCGGCGGGCAAGGCGGTGGAACTGCAGGACTGCACCGGCGCTTCCTCGCAGAGCTGGACGTTCACCGCGTCCGGTGCGAAGTACCGCATCGTCAACGTCAACAGCGCCAAGTGCCTGAACGTCAAGGACGGCTCCAGCGCGCCCGGCGCCCTCGTCCAGCAGAACTCCTGTGACTCGGCCACGTCCAAGCAGTGGACGGTGACCCCCACCGGCACCACGCCGACCCCGACTCCCACGCCGACCCCGACTCCCACGCCGACGCCGACTCCCACGCCGACGCCGACTCCCACGCCGACGCCGACTCCCACGCCGACGCCGACTCCCACGCCGACCCCGACGCCGACCCCATCGGCCGGCGAGTTGTACGTGGCGACCAATGGGGACGACGCCGCCCCCGGGACGGTGACGTCCCCGTTGCGGACGATCCAGCGGGCGGTGGACCTGGTCCAGCCTGGTCAGACCATCGTCATCCGCGGCGGTACCTACGCGCCGAGCACCAACATCAAGCTCAACAAGGACGGCACGGCCGATCGGCCGATCACCGTCCGCAGCCGGCCGGGCGAACGGGTGATCATCGACGGCGAGAACATGCCGTACACCCCGGGCGCGGTGGGCTCCAGCATCCCTCGCGCCGATCGGGGCGCCATCCATATCGAAGGCGACCACTGGCGGCTGGCCGGGCTGGAGATCATCCACGGGGCATACGGGATCTTCGGCGTGGACACCAACGACAACGTCTTCGACCGGCTGGTCACCAGGGACAACTACGAGTCGGGCCTGCACCTGCAGGGCTCGTCGAGCGGCAACCAGATCGTGAACCTGGACTCCTACGGCAACCGCGACCCGCGCAAGAACGGCGAGAGCGCCGACGGCCTGGCCATCAAGGAGGGCAGCGGCAGCGGCAACATCGTGCGCGGCGCCCGGCTGTGGAACAACTCCGACGACGGCCTGGACCTGTGGATGTTCCTCTCGCCGATCACCATCGAGTCGTCGGTGGCCTGGGGCAACGGATTCAACCGGTGGAACCTGCCCGACTACGTCGGCGACGGCAACGGATTCAAGCTCGGCGGCGGCCCCGACGCGGTGGACCCGCCGACCGACCACGCGATCCACAACTCGATCGCCTTCGACAACGCGGTCGGCGGGTTCATCGACAACGGCAACTCCGGCCGGATCGCCGTCGACCACAACACGGCGTGGCGCAACGGCGGCACCGGTTTCAACTTCGCCCGGTCCGGCTCGGTCCTCACCAGGAACCTGGCGGTGGCGAACCAGACCCAGGTCTCGCTCGGCACGTCGTCGGGCTCGGGCAACTCGTGGGACCTCGGCGGCAGCTGGACGCTCGCGAGTACCGACGCGAGCACCATCACCGGGCCCCGGGCGGCGGACGGTTCCATCCCCTCCTCGCCGTTCCTGCGCCCCGCCAACGGCGCGGACGTCGGCGCCCGGATCTGATCCCGGCCCTCTCCCGCACCCCTCCGGCGCCGGTCGTACCGGCGCCGGGAGACGAACGCACCAACACCGGAAAGACGAAGGTGAGATCAGGATGAGACGAGTGAGCGCGCTGCGATTCCAGGCGGCGCTGGCCGCGACGGCCGTCGCGGGCGCCATCGGGGTGGCCGTGCCGATGTTCCAGGCGTCGGCGGCGGCCGGCGGCGCCACCGGGTTCGCCTCCAGCAACGGCGGGACCACCGGAGGCGCGGGCGGCCAGACGGTGCGGGCCACCACCGGCACCGCGATCCACGCGGCGCTGTGCGGCCGGGCCAGCAGCAGCACCCCGATCACCATCCAGGTGGAGGGGACCATCAACCACGCCAACACCGCCAAGGTGTCCGGCGGGAGCTGCAACACCGCCGCCGGCGTGATCGAGCTGAAGCAGATCAGCAACGTCACGATCATCGGGGTCGGCGCCGGCGCCGTCTTCGACCAGGTGGGCATCCACATCCGGGAAGCCAGCAACATCATCATCCAGAACGTGACCGTCCGGAACGTCAAGAAGTCCGGTTCGCCCACCTCCAACGGCGGCGACGCCATCGGCATGGAGAGCGACGTCCGCAACGTCTGGGTCGACCACGTCAACCTGGAGGCCTCCGGCGGGGAGGCGGAGGGTTTCGACGGGCTGTTCGACATGAAGGACAACACCCAGTACGTGACCCTGTCCTACAGCGTGCTGCGCAACTCCGGTCGCGGCGGGCTCATCGGGTCCAGCGAGAGCGACCGCACCAACGGGTACGTGACCTTCCACCACAACCTGTACGAGAACATCGACTCCCGCACGCCGCTGCTGCGCGGCGGCATCGCGCACATCTACAACAACTCCTACGTCAGCCTGCACGAGTCCGGCATCAACTCCCGGGCCGGGGCGCGCGCCAAGGTGGAGAACAACTACTTCAAGGACTCCAAGGACGTCCTCGGCACCTTCTACACCAGCGAGGCCGGCTACTGGCAGGTCGGCGGCAACATCCTCGACAACGTGACCTGGTCGGCCCCCGGCAGCGAGACCAACCCCGCCGGGCCGAACCTGCAGTCCACCACCACCGTGAGCATCCCGTACGCCTACACCCTGGACGGGGCGAGCTGCGTGCCGGCCATCGTCCGCCAGACGGCGGGCGCGAACAAGGGCATGCCGGTGTCCAACGGCAGCTGCTCGGCGCAGAGCCCGACCCCGACGCCGATCAGCCCCACCCCGACGCCGACGCCCACCCCGCCGGTCACGCCGACCCCGACCCCGTCCGCCACCCCCACCCCCGGCGGGACGAACCTGAGCATCGGGGCCGGCTCGGACGGCTCCAGCAAGGCCGACGGCACCAGCTACGGCAACGTGCGGGACGGGAACCTGAGCACCTACTGGTCGCCCGCCGGCTCGACCGGTGACATCTCCATCAAGTGGGGTTCCGCCCAGGCGGTTTCCTCGATCGTCATCCGCGAGGCGGCCGGCTCGGCGGGCGCCATCGGCTCCTGGCAGGTCCTCAACGGCGACACCGGTGCCGTGCTGAAGTCCGGCAGCGGGGCGGGCGCCATCACCTTCGCCCGGACCACGCTGAAGAAGATCACCTTCCGGATCACCGGCGCCTCCGGCACCCCCAAGGTCGCCGAGTTCGAGACCTACGCCGGCTGACCGGCGCGGACGGCCGCCGGGCCCGCGATCCGCTCGCGGGCCCGCCGGCCGTCCGGCCGGCCCGGTGGACCGGGCCCGGTGGTCCACGGTCGGGCGCCTGGTGGCGTCCATCGTCAACTTTGGTGAGCACTGATCGGTCACTTCCGAGAGCAGACCCCGAGGTCCGCGATTCTTAGGCTTCGGCGCATGCTCACGAAACTCCTGGCGCTCGCCCTCCTCCCGTCACCGGTCGCGCCGGCGTCGCCCCCGTCCCTGGAGTGGGGCCCTTGCCCGATCGCGGCGGCCCCTGACCTGCAGTGCGCGGACCTGCCGGTCGCCCTGTCGCCCGGCGGCGACCGCGAGATCACCCTGAAGGTGGCCCGGCTGCCCGCCACCGGTGCCAGGAAGGGATCCGTACTGGTCAACTTCGGCGGCCCGCAGGGATACCAGATCGCGTCTCTCGCCTCACGCACCCGGATCTTCGACAAGATCCGTACGTCGATGGACGTGGTGACCTGGGATCCGCGCGGCTATCCCGGGCTCAGCGATGCGGTGCTGCGGTGCGACTGGGGCTTCATCCGGACCCCGGCGTTTCCCGCCGACCAGGCCGGGTTCGACCGGCTCGCCGCGGCGAACAGGGCGAGGGGCGACCGGTGCCGCACGACCGATCCCGAACTCTTCGACCAGATGGACTCGGCCGCCGACGCCCGGGACGCCGACGCCATCCGCGAGGCGCTCGGCGACGACCGGATGAACTTCCTGGGCCTGTCGTACGGAGGAACGATCGCCCAGTCCTACGTCCGGCTGTTCCCCCACCGGGTACGCACGATGTACATCGACGGCACCCGGAACCACAGCCTCCGCGACTGGGAACGGGAACTCGACGCCATGGCCCGCGAGACCGAGCGCTTCATGGACCGGTTCTTCGCCTGGGCGCCGGCCGGGATGGAGAAGCGCTGGCGGGCGCTGGTCGCCAGGGCCGACCGCGAGCCGATCCCCGCTCCCCAGGCCGGCGCCCGCTTCGACGGCACCCACTTGCAGGCGATCGCGTTCCTCAAGCTCCGCCCCGGCCCCGCCGGCTGGGGTGACTTCGTGGCGGCCATCACGGCGGCCGAGGCCGGCGACGCCTCGGGGTTCGTCTTCTCGAGCCGCGAACCCTACCCCGGCGCTCCGGGCGGCGGGTACAAGGAATGCCTGGACCTGCCGCGCCCTGCCGCCCAGCGGGACGTCGCGCGCACGGTGAAGCGGCTGCGCGCCATCGCCCCCAACACCGGCGCCGCCTTCGCGCTGGCCTGGCACCTGCCGCTCACCTGCGCCGGCTGGCCGACCCCGGTGACCAACCCGCCCGCGCCGATGCCGCGTACCGTGCCGCCGCTGCTCGGCGCGGGCACCTGGCAGGACTACGACTCCACCCGCCGGGTGGTCGAGCAGATCCCCGGCAGCCGCACGATCGAGCACGACGGCCCGGGCCACAACCTCTTCGGCGCGATGGCCGACCCCTGTGTCATCGACCACGTCAGCAGGTACGTCACCGAACGCCGGCTCCCCCCGAGGGGCACCACCTGCCCTTGATCCCGGCGCCACGAAACCGCCCCCGGACACCGGCCCGCCCGAGCCGGGCCCCGCCAGGCGCCGTGCCGTCGCTGGTCAAGCGCTCCGCGCATCGAGCAGGGACCGGCCCGTGATGCTCTCGCGGGCCGGCGGCCGCCCGGCGGCCACTCGTCCGGCGGCCGTTCCCTCTCCCCGTCCCTCCGGCTTCCGTAACCCCCCCGTTGAGCCTTTGTGGCACGGAACAAGGCGGTACGCTGCGCCTATGACGGATGGTAGCCGCATACATCGGCAGCCGATCGCCACGAGTGAAGTCGCGCAGTTGGAGATCAGCGCCACCCAGTCGACGCTGACACAACCGGTCACCCAGCCCAAGGCACAGGATGCCGTCGGCGTCGTGCGCGCCTACGCCAAAAGGCTGCACGAGATAGACGAGGCGACGACGAAGGAGAAGGCCGAAACCGTTCAGCGCGTCGCCGGAGAGGTCGCGGCGCGGATTCTCGCCTATATCGAGGTTCAACGAAGGCTCCTGCAGGAAGCACTACGTGAGTTCGACCCGGGCTCGTGTGCCACCACGAACCACGCGGAGTCGCCTGATGTCCGGGCTCGATGGTGGCGTAGACAGCTCATCGAAGCCGCACGCAGCGTTGACTTCTATACCAACCTGGCCTCCGGAGCATGGTGGGTCACGCTCCAGATGGAGGCGTTCGGTGAGCGTCTCAGATTCCTGTCGGCGGTGCAGAAGGTCGGGCACGGGGAGACCGGGGTGCTCGCCGTGACGGCATATGCGGAGATGGTGCATCCCGAGTCGGACGAATCCACGACGGCCGTCGAACCGGAACCGGCACTGGAGTTGACGCCGACGGACTCCGTCACGCTCGCTTACAACGATCAGCCCAGCGAGCGCTGGGACGAGATAGAAGAGTTCGTCCAGGAAAAACTTCGCGAGGCCGTCCAGCACTTCGTCGACCGCCTCGGCTGATGGCGCTCCCGCCCAGGACTGCCGCTGCTCGGGCAGGTCAGGAGTCGATGAGACGGCTGGTGAAGCCATCGCGGACGAGGGACTCGTACGCGGCATGCACGGCCTCCGGAACCTCCTGCTCGATGGCGAACCCGAGCTTCGGGTACTCGATCACCCGCTGGAGGTCGCCGGCGAGCATGTCCAGGACGAGTTTCTCGTCGCCGATGGACTTCAGGTAGTCGTCGAACTCCAGCGGCTCCGACGCGCAGCGGATTTCGACGTCGGGCCACAGCTTGCGGGCGGTCGCGAACGATCGCCTTTCCATATAGGGCTTGGAGATCAGCAGCACCGTGGCCGGGTGGATGCCGGCGGCGGCGAGGACCTCGAGGGCCAGGGTGATGTTCTGCCCGGTGTTGGTCGCGTTGGGCTCCAGCAGGATCGCCTCGGCGGGAACACCAAGGTCGATGGCGTGTGCGCGGAAGTGAACGGCCTCTCCTTGCGGGAAGACCTTGGCGGTGGTGGGACTGTTGCCGCCGGTGAACACCAGCACCGGGAAAAGCCCGGCGCGATACAGCCCGGCGGAGTGGGTCGCGACGCCGAGGTCGTGGCTGCCCAGCCCGATCGCCACGTCGACGGGCCGCAGCTCATGCCGCATCAGGTGGTAGTCCCAGATCAGCTTCGCCTGACGCCGCTGGTCTTCGGTGATGGCCTGCGGGTCGTTGCTCACGTGTTACTCTGGGTCACCGTTTGCCAGGACCTGGTCGGCCTTTCCTTCGTGTGATCGCCCAGGAGATCTTGGAGGACCTGCAAGCAGCGCCCAGCGAATTCGCTGCCATCGCCGAAGCCCTCCAGCAGTCCCGAGCCGGGTCCGCCGACGGGTAGCCGACCGCGACGAGTCGACTCCGCCTACGGTGTGCCGATGATCAGCGCACCCGGCGCCAGCGAGCCGCCAGAGACCGGCATGACAGATGGTCGTGGGCTCCGGCGGCTCGGCTGGAGGTGCCTCAGGCGTAGGTGCTCTGTGGCGGCGGGGTGGTCAGCAGCTTGCGGAACTCGATGACGGAGTCGCGGCCACGCTGCTCGGGAGGGACGGCTCGAAGCACCAGGTTGCCGGTCTCCATGATGTGGTTGCTGCGATAGGCCGGTGCCAGCGTGTCGATCGCCGCCGCCGCTTGGCGAACGCCCTCGTCGATGCCGCCCCGGGTCACCGTGCACATCGCCCCATGGAGTTGGACGTTGACCAGGTACAGGTAGTCGCGTGCGGACTTCAGTACGTTCTCCCGGGCGGTGTCCGCTGCGGATTCCTTGCCCGCTGCCGCGTACACCCAGCTTTCCGCGAAATCGATCTTATTCGAGGTCCAGAAGCCGTACTGGTCGGCGGTGCAGTGGTCGGCGGATCGGCGCAGGGTGGTCAGGGTGGCAAGCGCTTCGTCATGCCGGCCCAGCATGGACATGGCCTTGGCTTTGGTGATCAGTAGCTCTGGATACGGCTTGTCGATGAGTTGCTGGGTGCTGTGCACCATGTGCAGGATCGTCCCCGGGTCACGCTGGCCGTACAAACCGTGACCCGCCGCCTCGGCGCGGACCAGGAGGCGGACGGTGAGGTCGCCGGAGGTGTCGGCGGCCTGGCGGGCGGTGTCCCACCAGCGGACGGCGGCGCCGTGGTCGGCGAGGCGGGTGAGCGCGTTGGCGTGCAGCGCGGCCAGCATGGCGGTGATGCGGTGCAGTTCGGTGGCCTGCGCCGGAGGCGCGGTCCGGGTCTGCTGCCGGACGGCGGCCAGGTCGATGACCAGGTCGGCGGCCACCTGAGCGGGTGGTCGGGTGCGTAGCGCGTACAGGTGGTCGGCGCAGGCCTGTTCCCAGTCGGCCAGGTCGCGGCCGGGGTGTTCGAAGTCGGTGTCGAGCAGTCGCCGGAGCGGTTCGGTGGCGATGCCGAACGTGCTGAGGGTGCCGAGGCCGGCCAGGAGGTGCAGGGCGGTCCGACGTTCCATCTCGTCGTCTCCCATGCCGAGTGTGGAGTTTTCTCCATATCTACCCGGATGGGGCCGGACCGACTCGGCGGCCTGCAGCCGAAGCATCACCGCGTGCAGCACGCTCAGCATCCCGCCGGCGCCGTAGATCTGGTCCAGCCGGGCGACCAGGTCCGCCGCCGGCATCCGCTCGCCGCGCTCGAAGCGGCCCAGGTTGGAGAAGTCGGTGAACGCCAGCTCGCCCGCCCGCCGCAGCGACATGTTCGACCGGCTCTGCCGGAAATGCCGCAGCACCGCCCCGAACAGCCGCTCCACCGAAGCGTGCGGATCGATCATCTCCTCGCCCACCACGACTCCCTTCCAGGCCCGCACCGGCAGCCCATCGGGCCCCGGCTTCACCCACTCCACCAGCACCGATCACTCATGATGGTCGCACCGACACTCTGGGTGGCGCAGGGAATCGCGAATCATGCCGGGAGCGGTTCCAGCACGGGCCATGCGGCGGCCCGGAGCCTCGCGGGCCGGCACCCATCGAGCGGGTGGCCTGAGGCGGTGGGCCGGGTGGGAGCCCCGGCCGGGGTGGCCCGATGCTCGACCCGGCCGGGGGGGTTCAGGTGGTGACGGCGGCCAGGTCGGCGCACATGGCGTGCAGGGCGTCGCGGGCCGGGCCGGGCGGCAGCGCGTCCAGGGCGCCGGTGGCGCGGGCGGTGTGCCGGATCACCTCCTGGCGGGTCTCGGCCAGGGCGGGGGAGCGGCGCAGCAGCCGGGCGGCGGTGGCCAGCCGGCCGGGGTCGGTGATGGGGCCGCCCGCGACCAGCCGGCGCAGCCGGGCCGGGCCGCGGCCGCGGCGGCGGGTGGCCCGCAGCACCGGCAGCGTGGCCACGCCCTGCCGCAGGTCGGCGTAGGCGGGCTTGCCGGTGTCGGCGGCGGGCGCGGCGGCGTCCAGTAGGTCGTCGGCGAGCTGGAAGGCGATGCCGTAGGACTCGCCGAACGCGGTCAGCGCCTCGCGGGCCGGTTCGGCGACCCCGGCCGCCCGGGCGCCCAGGCCGGCGGCCAGCGCGAACAGCGCCGCCGTCTTGTCGGCGATGACGCCCAGGTAGAAGCGCTCGGGGTCGGCGTCGCCCGGCCCGAACGCCTCGCGCAGTTGCCCGGAGACCAGCCGGGTCACCATGCGGGTCTGCTCGTGCAGCGCGCCGGCGCCGAGCGGCGCGGCCAGCTCGGCGGCCCGGGCGACCAGCAGGTCGCCGGCCAGCACGGCGACCCGGTTCCCCCACCGGGCGTTCGCGCTCGGCACGCCGCGCCGGGTGGCCGCCTCGTCCATCACGTCGTCGTGGTACAGCGACGCCACGTGCAGCAGCTCCACCGCCGCCGCGGCGTTCCGGACGGCGGGCCGGTCGAACTCGCCGAACCGGGCGGCCAGCAGCGCCAGCGCGGGGCGCCGCCGCTTTCCCCCGGCCCGCAGCAGGTGGCCGGCGACCATGCCGGACAGCGGGTCGCGGGGGTCGTCCACGGTGTCCTGCAGCAGGTCCTCCACCTCGGCCAGCGCCGCGCGCAGCCAGCCGGCCAGGTCCTCGCCGGTGATGTTCGGCACGGCGGTCATCCCCGCCCGCCGCAGGTGCCGCAGGCGCTCCGGCGCCGCAGGTAATAGGCGAAGGCCGCCAGCCCCAGGGCGACGCTCCACACCGGCCACAGGCCGTGGATCACCAGGCCCACCGGGCCGGGCATCATCCGCCACATGATCGGGGAGGTGACGATGCCGATACCGCCGGACATGACGATGGCCGACACGATGGCGGCCGGCACGACCGCGAGCCGGACCGGGACCGGCCGGCCGGCCAGCCCGGGCAGCCAGCGGGGGAAGACCTCGCCGAACGGCCGGACCAGGCCCAGGGTGAGCAGGGCGCCGGCGGTGGCGAACGTGGCCAGCCCGGTGCCGGCCCAGACGCCGCCGGTCGCCCACAGTGTGGCGAGCTGCGCGTCGCTGATCCCGAGCGGGATGTGCAGCAGCCAGGCGAACCGGTCCACCGCGTACAGCAGCGGGACGACCACGGCGATCCCGGTCGCCCAGCGGCCGATCCGGGCCCAGCGGGCCCGGTCGGCCGCCGTCCGGTCACCGTCCCGCCCGCAGGCGGCGCACGCCCCCCTGGTGCGCCGCTGCCAGCCCAGGACGGTGGCCGCCAGCAGGAACCCGCCCAGCACCGTCCAGGCCTGGCCGGCGTTCGACCAGTTGAAGACGACCGAGTAGTCGACGCCCTTCGGCCAGCCGAACGGCGCCCCGAGGATGAGCATCGGCGCGTAGCCGGCCAGTGCCAGCAGGTGCGGCGAGGGGATGACCCCGATCAGGATCGCGGTGACCGTCCAGCCGAAGCCGAGCAGCAGGACCCGGGCCGGGCCGGCCAGCCGGACCGCGTGCCGGCCGGACATGGCGAGCGCGGCGACGGAGGTGGCCAGCAGCACGGCGGCGAGCACCGGTGCGGCGACCTCCGGTGACACGGTGTGCACGGGGCCGAGATCGCCGCCGCCCCGGTCGTTCGGGCCGTAGGGGTAGCCGCGGCCGGTGACCGTCCAGGCCAGCGCGAGCAGGCCGTAGGTGGCGGCCCACAGGGCGGTCAGCGGCCCGGCCCGGCCGGGCGCCGCGGCGGGCCGGGCGGCGGGCGCTCCGCCCGGCGCGACGGCGGCCGGGCTGGATGACGAGATCACGATCTGCTCCCTGGACTTGTGGTCGACGCCGCGTGGCGCCGATCACCAGCGTCGTCTCCGGCGAGTGGCCGGGGTTCCCCCGGGCGGCCGAACCGGGTCCCCCCGCCGGGGGAGCCCGGCGGTGCCGGACACCCGGTGGAGTCTCGCGATGACGGTGTGAAGTCCCGTCAAACCGGGCATTTGTCGAATATCGGGGGAAAGGGCGTAGAAATGCGTCGTCGTCGGGTGCTGGCGCTCGGCGCCGGTCTCGTCGCGCTGGCCGCCGGCTGCGGAACCGAGGGCGGCCCCCGCCGGCCGGCCGCGGCCCGCTTCTCGATGGTCGTCGCCGGGCCGTACGGGGGCGGCGCCGACCGGCTGGGCCGCTTCATCAAGGGGGACGCCGAGCAGGCCGCGCTGGTCGCCGGCCTGGACGTGGTCAACCGGCCGGACCGCACCGCGCTCGGCGAGTTCGTCGGCCCCCGCCCGCCCGGCCGGCTGCTGATCGCCGAGCCCGCGATGATCGCCACGATGCCCGGCGGCCGGCGGGCCGGTGCCTTCGCCGGTACCACGCCGCTGGCCCGGCTGTGCGGGGAGTGGGAACTGCTGGTGGTGCCGGCCGGCTCCCGGCTGCGCAGCTTCGACGCGTTCGCCGACGTGCTGCGCCGGGATCCGGCCCGGCTGGTGCTGGCCGGGCGGGCCGCGGGCGGGGTGGACCACATGCTGTTCGGGCTGCTGGCCGAGAGCCTCGGCGTGGACCCGCGGCTGCTGCGCTACGCCCCCCATTCCAGCACCGGGCAGGCCGTCGCCGCGCTCGCGGCCGGCCGGGTGGCGGCGGTGGTGGCCGGCCGGGCCGGCCTCGGGGCCCGGCTGCGCGCCGGTGACCTGCGGGTGCTCGCGGTGTCCGCCCCGCACCGGCTCGGCGGCGTGGACGCGCCGACCCTGCTGGAGTGCGACGTGCACCTGTACTACGCCGACTGGCGCGCACTGATCGGCACCGGCCGGCTGCCGGCCGCCGACCAGGACGCGCTGACCCGTATGTGCCGGGAGATCACCTCCTCCGCGCGCTGGCGGCGGATGTGCCGGCACAACGGCTGGAGTCCGATCTATCTCGACGGTGAGGACTTCCGGCAGTGGCTGCGGGTGGAGTGCGCCCGCCTCGGCCGCGTGCTGGACGACCTCGGGGCGCGGGCCTGACCGGAAAGACGATCAGCGCCAACACAATCTGTGGGGGTTGTTGCGTCGCGGGCCACTAGATGTAGGATCCTGATCGTCGCTGGTTCGCCCCTCGGGGCGAGGCAAGAGGGAACCCGGTGCGATTCCGGGGCTGCCCCGCAGCGGTGAGCGGGAACGACCGCCGTCATGAGCACTGGGCCGCCCGCGGCCTGGGAAGCGACGGCCGGTAGGCATGCGCAGGATGCCCGCGAGCCCGAAGACCTGCCGGTGACGCCGTCGTCCATGCCCCGAGGGAGGGCGCCGCGACGGAGCGACCCGGCGGGCCCGCGTTGACCGCGCGGCCGGCCGCGGTCGGGCTCCGGCGCGCGCTCCTCCCGGCGGGGAGTCCGAGCGCAGCGAGGAGACAGCATGACCGTGACCAGCGACCGGCCGGCCGGGCCGGGATCGGCCGGGGGTGGTGAGCGGCGGCTCGCCATCGAGGAGGCCGCCGCCCGGGTGATCACCGACCCGGAGAACTCCCGGATCGCCGCCGGCCTGCTCGCCGAGGAGATCATCGAGGAGGCCGCGGCGCACGGCGTGCGGTCGTTCGCCGAGTCGGTGGCCGCCGCGCACCAGGCCGGCCTGGTGCACGACGAGCTCGCCGCCTTCGTCCGGTCCGCCGCCGCCGAGCTGGACGCGCTGGTGGACCACGCGGCCGACGCCCGGTTCGAGTACTTCGGCCTGCGCACCGTCTACGACCGCTACCTGCTGCGGCACCCGGTGACCCGCGGCGTGCTGGAACGGCCGCAGCACTTCTTCCTGCGGGTCGCCTGCGGGCTGTCCGGCACGGTGGCCGAGGCCGCCGAGCTGTACCGGCTGATGTCCACCCTGTGCTACCTGCCGAGCTCGCCGACGCTGTTCAACTCCGGCGCCCGCCGCCCGCAGCTTTCCTCGTGCTTCCTGCTCGACTCGCCGCGCGACGAGCTGGAGGCGATCTACGAGCGGTACGGCCAGATCGCCCGGCTGTCGAAGTACGCCGGCGGCATCGGCGTCTCCTGGACCCGGGTGCGGGCGCGCGGCTCGCTGATCCGGGGCACCAACGGGCTGTCCAACGGCATCGTGCCCTGGCTGCGCACCCTGGACGCCAGCGTCGCCGCGGTCAACCAGGGCGGCCGGCGCAAGGGCGCGGCGTGCGTGTACCTGGAGCCCTGGCACGCCGACGTGGAGGAGTTCCTGGAGCTGCGCGACAACACCGGCGAGGACGCCCGGCGCACCCACAACCTCAACCTCGCCAACTGGATCCCCGACGAGTTCATGCGCCGGGTGGAGGCCGACGGGGTGTGGTCGCTGTTCGACCCCAAGGAGGTGCCCGAGCTGGCCGACCTGTGGGGCGCCGCGTTCGACGAGCGGTACCGGGCGGCCGAGGCGGCCGGCACCTACGTCCGCCAGGTCCCGGCCCGGGCGCTGTACGGCCGGATGATGCGCACGCTCGCGCAGACCGGCAACGGCTGGATGACCTTCAAGGACGCCGCCAACCGGGCCTGCAACCAGACCGCGCGCCCGGAGAACGTCGTCCACCTGTCGAACCTGTGCACCGAGATCATCGAGGTGACCAGCGACGCGGAGACCGCGGTGTGCAACCTCGGCTCGGTGAACCTGGCCGCCCACCTGGCCGGCGACGGCCTGGACTGGGCGCGGCTGCGGGCCACGGTGACCACCGCGGTGCGCTTCCTGGACCGGTCGATCGACCGCGGCTTCTACCCGACGCCGCAGGCCCGGGCGGCCAACCTGCGCTGGCGGCCGATCGGGCTCGGCGTGATGGGGCTGGCCGACGTGTTCTTCGCGCTGCGCCTGCCGTTCGACTCGGCCGAGGCGCTCGCGCTGTCCACCCGGATCGCCGAGGAGATCGCGCTGGCCGCCTACGCCGCGTCCGCGACGCTCGCCGAGGAGTCCGGCCCGCACCCCTCCTATCCCGACACCCGGGCCGCCGCCGGGGTGCTGCACCCCGACCACTTCCCGGACGCGGCGCCGGCGCACCCCGCCGAGTGGGCGGCGCTGCGCGAGCGGATCGCGGCGACCGGGCTGCGCAACTCGCTGCTGGTCGCCATCGCGCCCACCGCGACGATCGCCTCGATCGCCGGGTGCTACGAATGCGTCGAGCCGCAGGTGTCCAACGTGTTCAAGCGCGAGACGCTGTCGGGGGAGTTCCTCCAGGTCAACCGCTATCTGGTCCGCGACCTGCGCGAGCGGGGGCTGTGGACGCCCCGGGTGCGGGACGCGATCAAGCGGGCCGACGGGTCGGTGCAGGGCGTCGCCGAGCTGCCCGAGGACCTGCGGCGGCTGTACCGCACCGCCTGGGAGCTGCCGCAGAAGGCGCTGATCGACCTGGCCGCCGCCCGGCAGCCGTACATCGACCAGTCGCAGTCGCTGAACCTGTTCATGGCCGCCCCGACGATCGGCAAGCTGTCGTCGATGTACGCCTACGCCTGGCGGGCCGGGCTGAAGACCACCTACTACCTGCGCTCGCGGCCGGCGACCCGCATCGCGCAGACCACCGTCGCGGCCGAGGACGCCGTACCCGCCCCCGGGCCCGTCCTCGCACCCGCCGCCGGGCCGGACGCCGGCGCGGTGGCCTGTTCCCTGGAGAACCCCGAGATCTGCGAGGCGTGCCAGTGATGCTGCTCGACCCCGGCATGGACCTGACCCTGCGCCCGATGCGCTACCCGGAGTTCTACGAGCGGTTCCGGGCGGCGATCCGCAACACCTGGACGGTGGAGGAGGTGGACCTGCAGTCCGACCTGGCCGACCTGGCCCGGCTGGACGAGGCGGAGCGGCACCTGATCAACCGGCTGGTGGCGTTCTTCGCCACCGGCGACTCGATCGTCGCCAACAACCTGGTGCTCAACCTCTACCAGCACATCAACGCCCCCGAGGCCCGGCTGTACCTGTCCCGGCAGCTGTACGAGGAGGCGGTGCACGTCCAGTTCTACCTGACGCTGCTGGACACCTACCTGCCCGACCATGACGAGCGGGCCCGGGCGTTCGCCGCGGTGGAGCACATCCCGTCGATCCGGGCCAAGGCCGAGTTCTGCTTCCGGTGGATCGACTCGGTGCACGAGCTGGCCCGGCTGGAGACACCGGAGCACCGCCGGGCGTTCCTGCTCAACCTGATCTGCTTCGCCGCCTGCATCGAAGGGCTGTTCTTCTACGGCGCCTTCGCCTACGTGTACTGGCTGCGCTCGCGCGGGCTGCTCGGCGGGCTGGCCACCGGGACGAACTGGGTGTTCCGCGACGAGTCCCTGCACATGGAGTTCGCCTTCGCGGTGGTGGACACCGTGCGCGTCGAGGAACCGGAGCTCTTCGACGACGCCCTCGGCGCCCGGGTGACCCGGATGGTGGAGGAGGCGGTGGCGGCCGAGTTGGCCTTCGCCCGCGACCTGTGCGGCGACGGGCTGGCCGGCATGAGCGCGGAGCGGATGCGCGAGTACCTGGAGTACGTCGCCGACCGGCGGCTGGCCCGGCTCGGCCTGCCGGTCCGCTACGGCACCGCCAACCCGTTCGCGTTCATGGAGCTACAGGACGTGCAGGAGCTGGCGAACTTCTTCGAGCGCCGGGTGTCGGCCTACCAGGTCGCGGTGCCGGGCGGCGTCCGGCTCGACGAGGAGTTCTGAAGGTCCGCACCTGCGGCGGGCGTGGAATGTGAGGCATGTCTCCCTGAGAAGATCGCGCCGGCCGGGTTCGCCGCGCGGGGCGGGGTTATGGAGGCAGCGCAAGGGTGCCGGGGCCGGGCGGCCGGCGGATGGATCGGGCCGCCCGGCCGGCGGCCGGGGAACCCGCGGCGCGGCCGACTCGTCGGAAACACCGATATTTGTCATGCTTCGTCATGCGACGGTGCGCGCCGGCCGTACGGTGAACTACCGGCCCCGGTACCAGCGAGAACGAGACGACGAAGGAGGCGCCACAGGTGTCATCCGCACTTCAATGGATCATTCTGGTGGTCGCCGTGCTCGGCGCCGTCGTGCTGGTCGAGCTGCTGCGACGCCTGCTCAGCAACCGCCGGGTGAACGGCCGGTTCCAGCTGGCCGGTCCGCTGGTGGAGCGCTGCACCTGGCCGGCGTTCGCGACGGCGGGAGTCGTCGCCTTCGACGCGGTGTACCGGCCGGGCATGTCGGAGGGCAAGACCAACAGCGCGGTGGAGCAGACCGTCGCCCTGCTGCTGATCGCGTGCGTCGCGGCCCTGGTCATCCAGGCCGCCTACGCGGTGACCGACGTGGTGCTGTCCCGGCTGAACCGGGTCGAGGGCGTGGGCAACCGCAAGGCCCGGCGCATCCGCACCCAGATCACCCTGGTCCGCCGGGTGGCCGCCGCGGTCATCATCATCGTCGCGCTGGGCGCGATGCTGTTCACCTTCCCGGCGGTGCGCGCGCTCGGCGCCGGGCTGCTGGCCTCGGCCGGGATCGCCGGCGTGGTGGCCGGTATCGCCGCCCAGTCCACGCTGAGCAACCTGATCGCCGGGTTGCAGCTGGCCTTCAGCGACGCGATCCGGCTGGACGACGCCGTCGTGGTGGACGGCGAGTGGGGCCGGATCGAGGAGCTCACCCTCACCTACGTGGTGGTGCGGGTATGGGACGAACGGCGGCTGATCCTGCCGGTCTCCTACTTCACCGCCACGCCGTTCGAGAACTGGACCCGCTACGAAAGCCGCGTCGTCGGCCACCTGATGCTGTACGTCGACTGGTCGGTGCCGGTGGACGAGCTGCGCGGCGAGCTGTACCGGGCGCTGCGCGAGCACCCGCTGTGGGACCAGAAGGACTGGACCCTGCAGGTGACCGATGTGCTGCCCAACGGCCTGGTGCAGCTCCGCGCGCTGATGAGCGCCTCGGACGCGCCCAGCGTGTGGGACCTCAAGTGCGATATGCGCGAGCACCTGGTGGGGTACATCCGCCGCAACCACCCCGACGCGCTGCCGCGCTTCCGGGTCGAGGACGCGCAGAGCCGCGGCGCGTTCGGCCGCAACGGCGTCCGGACCGGCCGGCCCGACCGGGTGGCCGACCCCGAGCCGGGCCGCGAGCCCGGCGGCCTGCCCGGCCGGGACGGTGCCGAACCCGCCCGCGACGGCGCCGCCGCCCGGCCCGGCCGCCGGCCGCCCGGCCCGCGCTGACCGAACCGGCTCCGTCGCCCCGCATCCGTCGCCTCCGCGTCCGCCGAGTTCGTGGCCATCGGTTCCGCGGCCCCGTGTCCGCGCGATGCGGCCGCGCGGCCGGGCCGCGGCGCCGGGAGGCGACGGCCGGCGGGCGGGATCAGTTGCTCGGCGGGCGCAGCACGCGGGTGGCGCCGGCGATCAGCGCGGTGGCGAGGATCCAGCCCGCCGCGATGAGCAGGTTGGCCAGCCACTGCGTCCAGCCCACCGGCTCCCAGGCGCCGCGCTGCTCGAACACGCTCACCGGGACCAGCAGGTCCAGCGTGTAGGGGAACGGGTGGAAGGTCCGCCGCTCGTCCAGGCCCACCTGGGCCGGCGGGTGGGTGGCGAACACCGCGGTCCCGGCGGCCAGCAGCACCGCCGTCCACACCGCGGCCAGCCAGGGACGGTACCCGTAGCCGACGGCCCAGTCCAGCAGCACCCCCGCGAGCCGGCCCGGCCAGCGCAGCGTGGCCCGCCGGGCCCGCTGCTTGGCCAGCAGCACGTCGCGGGCGTCCTTGTCGTGCCCGATCCGGCGGTACCAGCCGGCCAGGTGCTCGTAGGGCTGCGGCCGGTACCCCTCGGGGTCCTTGGCCACCCAGGCCAGCCGGTCGGCGGTCCGGGGCTGGCCGCGCAGCGACTCGAACTGCAGCCCGTTCAGCCGGACGTGCCCGGGATAGGCGTCCGGATGGTCCAGCAGGACGCCGATCCGCGAGTAGCCGAGGTTCACCTCGCCCCGGGCCGAGGCCGGGCGCAGGATCAGCTCGTCCACCTGCATGTGGCTCAGGTGCAGGCAGCGGTCCTCGGCCGCCAGCACCGCCCGGTCGAAGGACAGCACGCCGGCCACCCGGGCGCCGCGCAGCCGCACGGTGCCCTCGGCGGTGAATCCCGCGCTGAACTCCACGCTGCTCGCCTGCAGGTGATCGGCGTAGATCGCGTGCGGGCCGGTGGCCCGGATCACCGCCTGCTGCATGAACAGCCCGCTGTCGAACCGGGCGCCGATCAGGCGCAGCCCGCCCTCGGCGCGCAGGCCGCGGCAGAAGGCGCCGCCGGCCACGGCCAGGCCGCCGGCCCACAGCGCCCAGTGGTGCTGGTCCCAGCCGCGCTCCTGCCGCTCGACGTCGCCGAACCGCCGCCGCCGGTCGGCCAGGAAGGACTCGTCGGCGGCCGAGGTGGGCTCCGGCGCGGCCAGGTGCGTGCCGGACAGGCGCAGCTGCCCGGAGATCCGGGTGTTGTCCAGCCGCAACCCGGCGTGCACCGTGCACCCGTCCAGCTCGAACAGGCCGTCCACCGTGCAGCGGGCCGCCCGGATGCGCCGGATGTCGCAGCCGCGGAACCGCAGCCCCTTGGTCGCCGAATCGATCAGGGTGACCGGGTCGCCGAGGTGACAGTTCAGCAGGTGCAGCTTGGCGGGTACCGTGGCGTCGGACAGGTCGAGCGTCCCGACGACCGTGGCGCCGGCCAGCCGCAGGCCCGGCACCCGCCCCGGCTCGGCCGGCCGGGCGCCCAGTAGCAGCGCGGTCAGCACCCGCGCCCGGACGGTCCGCTCCGGCCCCCATCGCGCGCCGCGCGCGGGGTCGTCCTCCTCGTCGCGGCCGGTCCGCAGGTCGACCCAGGCACCGGTGGGATAGGCGTCCCAGACCTTGCGCTCCGCCGGAGTGAGCCGCCAGAACGGTCGTGATCTACGCACACCGGGACCTTAGCGCGCATCGGGCCCCGGTCGCGGGTCAGTCCTCCTCGAGGTGGATCGCCCGCTCCTCGGCCGACAGGTCGCCGTCGTCCGCGCCGACCTCCCGCGCGTACTCCTCGGCGTCCACGTCGGAGTGGGCCCCCTCGTCCGGGGCGACCAGGCGGTGCCCCTCCCGGGGCACGTGCCGGCGGTCGCGGGCCTCCTGCCACACCCGCCGGGAGATGCCCTCGGGCGTCTCGGGATGTTCCTCGGCGATCTCGTGCTCGAGCCCGAGGTCGTCGGTCCACTCCTCGATCTCGGTCTGCTGCTCGTCGTCCCCCATGTCGTCCGGGGCCTGCCGCATGTCTCTCATACGCGCCCCTTACCCGCCTCGGGTGATATCGGCACGCCGGCCCGGTATGCCGGGGTTAGATCTCCCGGGCAGTCGTACGGGAGGGGTGTCGTCCGAGCATTTGGCCGGGGGCGGCGTGGAGATCGAGGTCGACCGAGGAAGCGTCATGCTCGCAGGACGGTGATCGGGCGGCCGGACGGGGTGGTCGCCTGCTCGAAGTCGCCGCGTTCCTTCCATGGTGGTGCTTCGGGGCGGCGGTCGAAGATGACCAGGACGCCGGTGGGCAGGGTCTGCCGGTCGAGGTAGCGGTCGAGCTGGGCCAGGCCCTCGGGTTTCGGGTCGTCGGCGCCGGTTCGCCACACCTTCAGTTCCATGGCTTCGCGTTGCATCAGCCGTTCGCCGTCGGGTCCGGGGTAGGGCCAGCGGACGAGGACGTCCAGGCGTTTGGTGCCGGCGGCGTACTCCCGGTCGAGGTAGCCGCCGCCGTTGACCAGGCGGTGCAGGAAGGCCATCAGGATGATCTGGCAGGCGGCCTCGTGGTAGCCCTCCTGCCGGATGAGGACCTCGCCGTGCTCCCGCCAGAACACCACGAACTCCTCCAGCAGGCGGGGCAGGTCGAACCGGCCGTCGGGGAGCACGAGGCTGTGCGGGTCGGCGTGGATGTTCTGCTCGGTCAGCTCGCCCAGCACGCGCAGGATGACCTCCCGGTAGATCGGGTTGGCCACCTGCGGCGGGGGCTTCTGCGTGATCAGGCCGAGATCGCGGGCGTAGGCCAGGTCGCCGGAGTTGTGGCGGTCGATGTAAGTGCCGCCGGCGACGATGGGTTCCATCACCCGCTTCACCCGGGGCTCGTGCAGCCGGGCCGCCAGGGAGTCCAGGTGGACGGCACGCGCCCGGATCAGCCGCTCCTTGGCCTCCTCCACCTGCCCGATGGTGATGGTGCCGGTCACCCCCATCTGGGTGATGAGCTCATCGGCGAGGGCGTTGACCAGCCAGGGCTGTCCCTGGGTCAGCTCGAAGACCCGGTCCACCGCGTCCTTGGCGAACTCCTGGCCGGTGGCCTGGGTGTGCTGGCCGTACAGCTCGGCGATCTGGTCGGCGGTGAAGTCGCCCAGGCGTAGCGACCTGGCGATGATGTTGAACGGGCTGGCCGGGTTGTACCGGCCGGGGTCGCCGCCGGAGGCGAGCTTGTAGTCGCGCACGTCCCGCAACCCGCACAGCACCACCGAGGCGGGGAACGGATAGCCCTTCGATCGCCTGTTGTGCCCGTCGCGGAGCTGGCTGAGGATGCTGACCAGGCTGTTGCCCTGCAGTGCGTCGATCTCGTCGAGGAGCAGCACCACCCGGCGCGGGCAGCGGCGGCACCACTCGCTCAGCGCCGCACCGAACCGGCTGCCCGGGGTGACCTGCGGCGGGGAATCCGGCGGCCGCAACTCCGCCGGCCATCCGGACAGCTCGGCGGCCTCGCGGAGGGAATCCAGTAGCAGCGCCTCCGCCCAGCCGACATCATCGACGGCCGACTTGGCGCGCTCGCAGGACAGCGACAGGGCGGCGATGTCGCCCTCGGCGGTCAGCTCCGACGCCAGCGCGTCCAGGATGGTGGTCTTCCCGGTCTGCCGGGGGGCGTGCAGCACGAAATAGCGGTCCATCTCGACGAGTGTCCGCGCCTCGGGAAGCCGTGGGGTGGGGGGCAGCATGTAGTGGAGCCGCGGATCGCAGGGACCGGTGGTGTTGAAGTACCTTGCTCGGGGTGGCCGCATGGTCACATTCTGCCACCTCGCCGGCACTCCCGTCCGGCCGGCGGCTCAGTGCTCCACCACCTCGTTCTTGCCGATCACCACGATGCCCTCCCGGGTCACCGCGAACCGGGAGCGGTCGTACTCGACGTCCAGGCCGATCCGGGCCCCGTCCGGGATGACGACGTTCTTGTCGATGATGGCCCGGCGGACCACCGCGCCCCGGCCGATCTTCACATTGCCCATCAGCACCGAGTCCTCCACCTGGGAGTGGGAGTGCAGCACCACGCCGGGGGACAGGATCGACCGGCAGGCGGTGCCGCCGGAGATGATCACGCCGGGGGACACCAGGGAGTCCAGCGCGCGGCCGACCCGGTCGCCGTCGTTGTGCACGAACTTGGCGGGCGGCAGCGGGTCGTGCCCGGTGTAGATGGGCCAGCGCGAGTTGTACAGGTTGAACACCGGATGCGCCGACACCAGGTCCATGTGGGCCTCGTAGTAGGCGTCCAGCGTGCCGACGTCGCGCCAGTAGCCGCGGTCACGCTCGCTGGAGCCGGGCACGTCGTTGTCGGCGAAGTCGTAGACCTCCGCGCTGCCGGCCTTGACGAACATCGGGATGATGTTGCCGCCCAGGTCGTGCTTGCTGCTCGGGTCGAGCGCGTCCTCGCGCAGCGCGTCGATCATGGCCTGGGTACGGAAGACGTAGTTGCCCATCGAGGCGTACACCTGGTCGGGCGCGTCCGGCAGGCCGACCGCGTCGGTCGGCTTCTCGCGGAACGCGGAGATGCGGCGGCCGGACGGGTCGGTCTCGATCACCCCGAACTGGTCGGCCAGCTCCAGCGGCTGGCGGATCGCCGCCACCGTCACGTCCGCGCCCGAGTCCATGTGCTGGCGGACCATCTGGCCGGGGTCCATCCGGTAGATGTGGTCGGCGCCGAAGACGATGCAGTGCTCCGGCATCTCGTCGTAGATCAGGTTGAGGTTCTGGAACAGGGCGTCCGCCGAGCCGGAGAACCAGCGCGGCCCGAGCCGCTGCTGGGCCGGCACCGGGGTCACGTAGTTGCCGAGCATGGTGGACATCCGCCAGGTCCGGCTGACGTGCCGGTCCAGGCTGTGGCTCTTGTACTGGGTCAGCACGACCATCCGCAGATAGCCGCCGTTGGCCAGGTTGGACAGGACGAAGTCGATGAGCCGGTAGATTCCCCCGAACGGTACGGCCGGCTTGGCACGGTCGGCCGTCAGCGGCATCAGCCGCTTCCCCTCGCCGCCGGCCAGCACGATCGCGAGGACTCTGGTCGTCATAGGCAGCACGTTACCCGGGTTCGTCCTGCTGAATCGTGGCGAACCCCCCCGAACCTGGTCGAACGGTAGGGTCGTCCGCATGCGCGTCGATCTGCTCAGCCGCGAGTACCCGCCCGAGGTGTACGGCGGTGCCGGTGTCCATGTCGAGTACCTCGCCCGGGAGCTGCGCGCCGCGGCCGACGTGCGGGTGCGCTGCTTCGGCGCGCCGCGCGCGGAGCCGGGGGTGCGCGCCTACGCCGTGCCGGACGGGCTGGCCGGCGCCAACGCCGCGCTGCAGGTGCTCGGGGTCGACCTGGAGATGGCGGCGGCGTGCGCGGGCGCCGACGTGGTGCACAGCCACACCTGGTACGCCAACCTCGCCGGTCACGTGGCCGGGCTGCTGTACGGGGTGCCGCACGTGGTCACCACGCACAGCCTGGAGCCGCTGCGGCCGTGGAAGGCCGAGCAGCTCGGCGGCGGCTACGCCCTGTCGAGCTGGGCCGAGCGCACCGCGCTGGCGGGCGCGGACGCGGTGATCGCCGTCTCGGAGGGCATGCGCCGCGACGTGCTGGCCTGCTACCGCGAGATCCCCGAGGACCGGGTGAGCGTGATCCACAACGGCATCGACACCGACGAGTACGCCCCCGATCGGGGCACCGAGGTGCTGGCCCGGCACGGCATCGATCCCGGCCGCCCGTATGTGGTGTTCGTCGGGCGGATCACCCGGCAGAAGGGGCTGGCCCACCTGCTGCGCGCCGCCCGGTCGTTCCCGCCGGACGCCCAGCTGGTGCTGTGCGCGGGCGCGCCGGACACCCCGGAGATCGCCGCGGAGGTCACCGCGCTGGTCGGCGAGCTGCGCGACACCCGGTCCGGCGTGGTGTGGATCTCGGCGATGCTGCCGCGGCCGGAGGTCATCCAGATCCTCACCCACGCGACCGTGTTCGTCTGCCCGTCGGTGTACGAGCCGATGGGCATCGTGAACCTGGAGGCGATGGCCTGCGAGACCGCCGTGGTGGCCACCGCGACCGGCGGCATCCCCGAGGTGGTCGCCGACGGGGAGACCGGCCTGCTGGTGCCGATCGACCAGGCGGCGGACGGCGAGCCCCGCGACCCCGACCGGTTCGCGGCCGGCATCGCCGAGCGGGTGGGCGCGCTGCTCGCCGAACCGGCGACCGCCGCCGAGCTGGGCCGGGCCGGGCGGCGGCGGGCGGTCGAGCACTTCTCCTGGCCGGCCATCGCGGCCCGCACCCACAAGCTCTACCAGAGCCTGACCGGTTGAGCGGGCCCGCATCGAAGGCGGGCCCGCCCGGCGTCAGTGCCGCTGGAACACGCCCAGCATCAGGCAGATGACGAAGAAGACCGCGCCGGCGATGAGCAGCGCGAAGTGCAGGGGCACATCCACTTCGGTCGGGCTCCGATCAGGTCCGTGGTGCTTGTGGGACTTGGGGGAAAGGCCACGGTAACGCCCGCCCGCCCGATCATGGAGCCGAATCCGAATCTGAATCGGTTTGGTCGGCGGGCCCGCCGGGGCGCCCGGGCCGGGTCGGTAGGCTGAGACGGTGATCGCGATCGACCGGGTCAGGATGGCCTTCACCGACCGGCACGGCGGGGTGAGCGCCGGCCCCTACGGCACCAGGAACCTCGGCGGCTCGGTCGGCGACGATCCGGCGGCCGTCGCCGCCAACCGCGCCGCCACCGCCCGCGACCTCGGCCTGGACCCGGGCCGGGTGGTCTTCATGCGCCAGGTGCACGGCCGGGACGTCGGCTACGTCACCGGCCCCTTCGGCGATGAGCCGCCCGCGCTGGACGGCGTCCTCACCGACCGTCCCGGCCTCGGCATCGCGGTACTGGCCGCCGACTGCGCGCCGGTCCTGCTCGCCGACCCGGCGGCCGGCATCGTCGGCGGCGCGCACTCCGGCCGGGCCGGCACCGCGGCCGGCGTGGTCCCGGCGCTGGTCGAGGCCATGCGCGCCCGCGGAGCCGGCGACCTGGTCGCCGTGCTCGGCCCGATGGCCTGCGGACGCTGCTACCAGGTGTCGGCCGAGCTGCGCGAGCAGGTCGCGGCCGGCCTGCCCGAGGCCTGGTCGGCCACCCCGGCCGGCGACCCGGCGCTCGACCTGCGGGCCGGCATCGTCGCGCAGCTCGCCCGGCACGGGGTGCGCGACGTCCGCCACGACGAGCGCTGCACGATCGAGACCCCCGACCTGTACTCCCACCGCCGCGAGCGGCTGACCGGCCGGTTCGCCGGTTATGTCTGGCTGGCGGCCGGCTGAGCCGCCGCCTGAGCCCCCGCCTGAGCCCCTGCCCGGACGCGCCGGCGCCGCGGGGTCGCCAGCGCCGTCCCGGCCAGCACCGCGCCGGCGCCGAGCACCGGCGCCACGCCCGGCACGAACCCGAAGGCGGTCAGTGCGAGCAGCCCGGCACCGGCCAGCCCGGTCGCCGCGAGCACCCGCCCCCGGCCGGGCGCGGCGCCCGGCGCCACCCGCGGCGGGGCCTCGAACCGGGCGAACCACCGCACCAGCGGGCGGGCGACGAGCGCCAGCGCGCCGAGCCAGAGCGGCCAGCCGGCCAGCCACCCCGCCGAGCCGGGCGCCGGGGTGCCGGCGCCCAGGCCGACGACCACCACCCCGGCCACCACGAACAGCGCGCTCATGTGCCACAGGTACACCGTCATCATCCGCGGACCGGCCCAGGCCAGCAGCCGGCCGGCGAGCGGTGTCGCGGCCAGCCGGACCAGCCGCGGCCGCAGCAGCATCGCCACGCCGATCTGGCCGGCGGCCACCGCGAGGAGTGCCAGCGTGGGCGGCGCCACGTTGGACGGCTCGCCGGGCAACCCGATCATGCCGGCCGGGTAGGGGCCGAACGCGACCAGCAGCACCGCCGCGCCGAGCCCGCCGGCGGCCAGCGCCCGGTGCCCGCCGAGCCGCCCGCCCGCGTACATGAACCCGAGCTGGTGCACCGCGAGCCAGACGAAGGCGACGTTGAGGTACCCGGCGGCCTCCGGCCCGGTGAAGCGGACCACGTCGACGAGCGCCGCGGCCAGCGCCAGCGCCACCGGCACCCGGGCGCCGTACCGGTCGCCGAGCCGCCGCAGCCACGGGGTGAGCGCGACCGCGAGCAGGTAGACGGCGAGGAACCACAGCAGCTGCCCGGCCAGCCCGGCGGCGGTCCGCACCGGCTGGGCGGGCAGCCCGAGCGCGAGCAGCAGGTGGGGGAGCGGCACCCAGACCGCGGCCAGCGGCAGCACCGGCCAGGCCAGCCGGCGCACCCGGCCCGCCAGCCACGCCGGCCCGGTGCCGCCGCGCTCCAGGTGCGCGCGGTGGCTGATCGCGTTGGCGGCGCCCCCGGCGAAGAACACCAGCGGCATGCACTGGCCGAGCCAGGTGAGCGCGAAGGCCCCCGGCGCGGCGTAGGCGTTCCCGGTGGCGATCCGGCCGCCGTCGTAGGACAGCACCGGGATGCTCCAGTGCTCCAGCACCACCACGGCGATGCCGAACAGGCGCAGCAGGTCGATGAACCGGTCCCGCCCGGGGGCGGGCGGTGCCGGCCGGGGCCGGCCGCCGCCGGCCGCTCCGGCGCGGGGGGAGGGCGAAGGTCGGTCGAGCAGGGCGGGCACGGCGCACCTCGCGAGGTCGGGGGTTGGGGGGCCCTTCGAGGCTCCCGCGACGCGCGCCCCGGCACAGTCAGGTGGACGGGCCTCCCGCCCGCCGCCGGGACGACCGCCGGGGTAGGGCTGGCCCTACCCCGGGCCGGGCGGTGCGCGGGATCGCCCCGCCGCTGGTGCGCGCCGTACGTTGAGGCCATGCCTTCGGTCCTGCGGCGTCTGGCCGCCGCCACCCGCTACTCGCTCCTCGGGCTCCCCCTGGCGATCCCGAGCTTCGCCCTGCTGATCGCGGGACTGGCCGCCGGCCTGGCCACGGTGGCCTTCTACCTGGGCCTGCCCATCCTGGCCGGCACGCTGCTCGTCGCCCGCGGGTTCGCCGACGTGGAGCGACGGCGGCTGGCCGAGCTGTCCGGCCACCCGGTGCCCCGACCCCGGTACGCGCCGCCGCCGGCCGGCGCCGGCCGGTTCCGCCGAATGGTGAACCCGCTGACCGGCGGGCAGTCCTGGCTGGACCTGCTGCACGGCATCATCACGTTCCCGTTCGCCATCATCGGCTTCGTGGTGACCGTCACCTGGTGGTCGGTGGCCGTGGCGGGCCTGCTCTACCCGGTGTACGGCTGGATCCTGTCCAACATCCCGGGCAATCATGGCCTGCCGGAGCTGCTCGGCGTCGGCGAGGGCTACCTGTGGGACACCGCCTTCAACATGGGCATCGGGCTGTTCTTCACGCTGACCCTCCCGCTGATCGTGCCCGGCGTGACCGCGGTGCAGGCCGGACTCGCCCGCGGGCTGCTCACCGGGGTCGCCGCGCTGCAGGAGCGCATCGAGGACCTGACCGAGGGCCGGGCCGCCGCGGTGTCGGCCGAGGCCGGGGCGCTGCGCCGGCTGGAGCGCGACATCCACGACGGCCCGCAGCAGCGGCTGGTGCACCTGGCGATGGAGCTGTCCCGGGCGCAGCGCCAGCTCCAGCGCGACCCGCAGGCCGCGCACGCCACGCTGAGCGAGGCGATCACCGCGACCCGCGAGACCCTGGACGAGCTGCGGGCGCTGTCGCGCGGCATCGCGCCGCCCATCCTCAGCGACCGCGGGCTGGCCCCGGCGCTGGCCGCGCTGGCCGGCCGGTGCACCGTCCCGGTGGAGCTGGACGTGCAGACCGTCGAGCGCTACCCGGCCGTTGTGGAGAACACCGTCTACTACGTGGCCGCCGAGTCGCTGACCAACATCGCCAAACACAGCCGGGCCCAGCTGTGCACCCTCTCGCTGACCCGGGTCGGCGACGCGCTGACCCTGGCGATCGGGGATGATGGGGTCGGCGGCGCCCACGTCGCCAAGGGGCACGGCCTGGCGGGGCTGGCCGACCGGCTGCGCGCGGTGGACGGCGAGCTGCTGGTCCGGTCGCCGGCCGGCGGGCCGACATTGATCATCGCGGAGGTGCCGTGCGGGTAGTCGTGGCCGACGACGCCGTCCTCATCCGGGCAGGCCTGGTGCGGCTGCTGGAGGAGTTCGGCCACGAGGTCGTGGCGGCGGTGGGCGACGGCGGATCGCTGGTGGAGGCGATCGCCGCCCACCGCCCCGACGTGTCGGTGGTCGACGTGCGCATGCCGCCGAGCTTCGCCGACGAGGGCCTGCGCGCCGCGGTCGAGGCCCGGCGGCGGGTGCCGGGTTCCCCGGTGATGATCCTTTCCCAGTACGTCGAGGTGTCCTACGCCGACGACCTGCTGGCCGACGCCAGCGGCGCGGTCGGCTACCTGCTGAAGGACCGAGTGGCCGACGTCGACGAGTTCTTCGAAGGGCTGCGCCGGGTGGCCGGCGGCGGCACGGTGTTCGACCCCCAGGTGGTGGCCCAGCTCATGGTGCGCCGCCGCCGCGACGACCCGCTGGTCTCGCTGACGCCGCGCGAGCGCGAGGTGCTCGGCCTGATGGCCGAGGGCAGGTCGAACCCGGCGATCGCCCGGCAGCTGGTGATCACCGACGGCGCGGTGGAGAAGCACATCCGCGGCATCTTCGCCAAGCTCGACCTGTACGCCGACGACGCCGACCAGCACCGGCGGGTGCGCGCCGTGCTGGCCTACCTGCGCGCCTGATCCGCCTGGTCGCGGCCGGCGGCGCCCGGGCCGGGGTCGTCCGCGCCGGGGTCGTCCGGGCCGGGGTCCGGTCCGGGTATCCCCACCGTGACGGCCGAGCGGACGTGGCCGAACCCCAGGCGCTCGTACAGCCGGCGGGCCGGATTGCCCTCGGTGACCGCCAGGCCGAGCGCGGGCAGCCCGTGCAGCGTCGCCAGCGCCAGCGCCCGGCGCAGCATCACGGCGCCGAGGCCGGCGTAGCGGGGGTCGGGGTCGCGGAAGACGTCCATCACCCAGGGCCCGCCGCTGGGCGGCTCCCCCGGCACCGTGCCGACCAGCACGCCGGCCACCACCTTGCCGTCGCGCAGCAACAGCCCGCCGCAGGGCAGCAGGGGTCCCTCCGACTCGCCGGCCAGCAGCGTGGCCAGCTCGCGCCGTGCGGCCCCGTCGTCCGGCTGGTGGTAGTCGGGATGGTCGGGATGGTAGGCGGCCCGCCAGGCCGGGAAGACCTCGTCGGCCGGGACGGCGCCGCACGACACCACGCCGTACCCCGTCTCCGCCCACTCCGCCGGCGCGGGCGACGCCCGCAGGTCGCGGCTGTAGGCATGGGCGTGCCGGAGCGGCCGGGCACCGGCCTGGAGCAGCCGCCGGCCGAGATCCTCATCGACGACGACCGCCCAGCCGGGCATGGTGCGCAGGATCGTGCCGGCCGCGGCGGGGGAGTGCTCGCGGAGGAGTTCGGCGAGCGGGCGGCCGTACCGGGTGCCCTCGATGTAGCTGAGCACCGGCCGGCCGGCCGCGTCCCGCACCGTACGGCGGCTGACAGGGTCCATCCGCCCAACGTTAGGGTGATGGTCAGCGATCAGCCACCGAATTTCGCGAGATTGATCCCGCTATGAGCGCTATGTCGGATTCTCCGGTTGGCCAAGTGTCACTGCTGGTGCACAATTCCACCGATCCGAATTTCTGTAACGTTCTGGTACCAGAGAGGCCGACGAGGCGCTAGTGTGATCGCGCGCGCAAATGTCCCGATAGATCCCGGTAGGCACCCAGCAGCAGATAACCGGTTCACCCCGGTACTGCGATATCTGGCGGAGGACGGGATATGAGAGAAACGCGACATCGACGGGCTCCGAAGCGCTCTCGATCACGTGCACCGATCGTGGTCGGAGTGCTGACGACGACGTCGCTCGTCGCCGGGACCGCTCTCCTCGGAGCGGCGGTCCTCATACCGGTACAAAGCTTTTTGATCTTCTATGCGGGGGTGTTCGCTCTCCTTGGACTGACCGGGGTGGTGGTCATCGGCCTGGCCGCCACCGATCGCATCATCCTCTCCGTACGCCACCGCGTCTTCATGCAGGCCCTGCACCGGGCCATGGCGGTCTTCGCCGTGGGATTCCTCATCACGCACGTCGTGCTGCAGATCATGCGGCAGCGGGTGACCGGCGCGGACGCCGTACTGCCGTTCGCCGGCTCCGGCTTCGCGGTGGGCCTCGGCACGATCGCCGCGGACCTGATGATCCTGGTCGCGGCGACCGGCGCCTTCCGCGCCAAGTTCGTCGGCGGCAGGTTCCCGTGGATGTGGCGCGCGCTGCACGTGACGGCGTACGTGTCCTGGCCGGTGGCCATCGTGCACGGCCTCACCGCGGGCCGGTCCGCCGCCGACTGGGTCACGCTCAGCTACATCGCATCGCTGATCGTGGTGGCCCTCGGCGTGCTGATGCGCCTCATCGTCACCGTCGCGCCCAAGGAGGGCGCGCCCGGCATGGCCGTCCGGGCGGTGAACCTGGGCCGCAAGGCCGAGCCCATCCGGGTGGACGACGTCTTCGACGAGGAGTTCTGGACCACGTTGCGAAAAGAGGTACGGCGGTGAGCGCCGGTGTGCTGCAGGTCTTCCGGATCGGCCCCGGCCGGATCACGGCGGGCCTGGACAGCTCCCCGCGGCTGGACTACGACACCCACCGCCGGGTGCACGGGCAGCTTCCCCGGCTGCCGATCGACGACCTGATCGCGCTGGCCGAGCTCGGCGACCTGCGCGGACGCGGCGGCGCGGGCTTCCCGTTCGCCCGCAAGCTCCGCGCGGTGGTCGACTCGGCCGGCCGCCGCGGCGCGCCCATCACGGTGGTGGTCAACGCCACCGAGGGCGAGCCCGCGGCGCACAAGGACAAGATGATCCTCGCCAGGGCGCCGCACCTGATCCTGGACGGCGCCGACCTGGTGGCCCGGGCGCTGAACGCCCGGGAGATCGTGGTCGGCGTCGCGCACGGCGGTCCCGGCGAGCGCTCGCTGCTCAACGCGATCCACGAGCGCGGCATGACCGACTTCGTGCGGGTGGTCCGGATGCCCGACCGGTTCATCTCCGGTGAGGGCGGCGCCCTGGTGCGCGGCATCAACGGCGAGCGGCCCATCCCGCCCGGCCGCAAGGTCCGCTCCAGCGACAGCGGCGTGGGCGGCATGCCCACCATGCTGTCCAACGCCGAGACCTACTCCCAGCTCGCGCTGATGGCCATGCTCGGCGTGGACATGTACTCCTCGGTGGGGCTGCCGTCGGAGCCGGGCACGGTGATGCTGAGCGTCACCGGGTCGGCCAAGCGGCCCGCCGTGGTGGAGACGCCCACCGGCGTGCGGCTGCGCGAGGTGCTCGACCTGTGCGAGGCGACCATCGGGCAGGGCGTGCTGCTCGGCGGTTACCACGGCAAGTGGATGTCCGCCGAGGCGGTCGAGCGGGCCGAGGTCTCCCGGGCCGGCTTCGAGGCGCTCGGCGGCGCGCTCGGCGCGGGCATCGTGGTGCCGCTCGGCTGGGAGTCGTGCCCGCTGGGCGAGACCGCGCGGGTGGCCCGCTACATGGCCGGCCAGAGCGCCGGCCAGTGCGGGCCGTGCTACATGGGGCTGCCCGACCTCGCCCAGGCGTTCGGCGCGCTGGCCGACGGCAACGGGCACATCGAGGCGGTGCAGCGGGCCGCGGCGACGATGAAGGGCCGGGGGGCGTGCTCGCACCCGGACGGCACCTCGAAGTTCGTGCTGTCGGCGATCGACGTGTTCGCCGAGGACATCATGACCCACGCGGCGTACGGCACCTGCGGGCTGCCCACCAAGGGCGTCCTGCCGCTGCCGGTGGAGGCGTCGACCCGGGCCGCCGAGGCCCAGCTCATCCTGGACTGGTCGCGCTGCGAGGGGCACGGGCTCTGCTCGGTCATCGTCCCGGAGCTGATCACCCTCGACCAGCACGGCTACCCGGTGGTGAGCACCGCCTCGGTGCCGAACAACCTGGTGGGGGAGGCCCGGCGGGCGATCGAGATCTGCCCGGCCCTGGCCCTGCGCCTGACGCCGGCCCCGGCCGAGAAACGGGGCTGAGCCTGCCCGAGAAGCGGGGTCTGCCGGGAAGCGGGGCCGAGCCCGGACGGGCCACGGGCCCGGCCGCGACGGCGGCCGGGCCCGTGACGCCCGATGGCGGGAAGGAGTGCGGGCACGCCAGGGCGCACCCGCCGGCCAGGCGGCCTGTCCCGCCGCCCGGCGCCCCCTCGCCCGCCGCTCAGGCCACGGGGATGTCCAGCAGGTGGACGCCGTCGTCCCGGCGCACCTCGAAGCGCTTGATGTCCTTGAGCACCAGCGCCGTGCCGCCGGTCAGCGTCAGCGGCTCGGGGAAGCCGGGCACGCCGTACCCCTTGCCGGCGGCGACCTGCCAGCCGGACACCACGTCGGTGGCGCCGTTCTTGGACACCGCGATCAGGCTGCAGCGCTCCGGCCCGCGCACCCCGCTGAGCTGGAAGGACACCTCGGTTCCCCAGCTCTTGTTCACCAGGCCGACCGAGCCGCTCACCCCGGTCGCCGGGCCGGCGCCCTTGCGGAACACGTCCATGTCGCCCGGCGCGGGCGGCTGGGGCTGGGCGATCGGCGCGGACTGGGCCGTCCGCGGCCACAGCTGGGCGGTGACCGTTCCGGTGACCCCGATGACCACCGCCGCGGCGGCCGAAAGCAGCACGGCGCGCCGGCGGCGGTAGCGGGCCACCGCTACCTCGTCGATGTCCAGCCGCACCACCTGCTCCGACCCGGTGGCCGGCTCGGCGCGGCGCCGGCCGGTCGAGGCCGCCCGGTGGCCGCTGCCCGGCCGCGGGCCGGTGGCGCGCCGCGGGCCGGTCGTGTGCCGCGGGCCGGTCGTGGCCGGCCCGATCGGCTCGCCCGACCACAGGTCGCGCACCACGCCGTCCCCCAGGTGGGCGCCGTTCACGCCACCGAGGCGGGTGCCGTTGGTCTCCGGGGAAGGCGGCCGCGGGGTGCGGTCGGACAGCCCGGCGAACAGGCCGTCCTCCATCCGGTAGCCGTTCGTGTCCCGGGCCGTTCCGTTCACCGCACCCGGCGTGCCCGCAGCGCCCCGCTTGAGATGGTCCAGCTCGTCGGGGAGCTCGTACATCTCGATGAGCTCGCGCTGGCAGCTCGGGCAGTCGAGCAGATGGCGGTCGAACGCCTCGGAGTCCTCCTTGTTGAGGACACCGAGGATGTACGCCGCCACCTCGACGTGAGGGGGTGATCCTTCCATCAGACCGGTCACCCCCTCTCCTTCATCGTCTTCTTCAGGGCGCGAAGCGCGTAGTACACCCGGGACTTGACCGTCCCCGGCGGTACTCCCAGCACCTCGGCCGCCTCATTGATCGTACGGTCGTGGAGATAGGTCTGCACGAGCGCCTCCCGGTGTTCCTCCGAGAGGCGGTACAGAGCCTCCGATACCACCATCTTCGACAGCATCGGCTCCGAGCCGTCGGGGATGGCGACGGTGTCCAGGCGATCAGGCTCTACCTCCTGCGGGCGCACCGAACGCTGCCGGTGGGTGTCGATGACGATGCGGCGGGCCACCGTCATCAGCCACGCCCACAGCAGGCCGGGCTCCCGGTTGAGCTTGGCGGCGTTCCGCCAGGCGCGGAACACCGTCTCCTGTACGACATCTTCTGCCCATTGCTGGTCGCCTCCAGTCAGTCTGCGCACATTGCGGAGGAGGGGTCCGCCGTACTCGCGGTAGAGCGTCGCTACGAGCTGCTCTTCGGAGTCCTCGTGCGTCTCCTCCGGTAGGGACCGGACGCTGCGATGACGCTGCACAGGCACATGGTGGCAGCGGATCACCAGTCACGTGAGCAAATCTCGCAACTTCCGTAAAAAACCGAAAAATCGACAGGTGCGGTGAACCGCTGCCGCACCGGCGGCGTATTCCCTGCTGACAAGCGCGCCTTGGGGATCTGCGGGACACGGAAGGAAGAGGACATTCGGTGAACCTCCAACTCAGGCCGATGCGTCTGGTCGAAGTGCTCGCGGCGCTCGCCTTCCTGGTGATCGCCACGATCGCGGTCCTGACCATCGCCCCGAACGGCATCACCTCGGCGAGCGGCGACGCGGGGCAGTTCACCCAGACCCCGTCCGGCCCGCTCGGCCCCGCCGACCGGGACTTCCTGGTCAAGGTGCGCCAGGCCGGCCTGTGGGAGATCCCGAGCGGCCGGCAGGCGCAGCAGCGCGCGGGCAGCGCCCGCGTCAAGCAGGTCGGCCTCCAGCTGGTCGCCGACCACATCAAGCTCGACCAGCAGGTACGGGCCCTGGCCGCCAAGCTCGGCGTCGGGCTGCCGAACGTCCCCAACCCCGACCAGCAGGGCTGGATGGCCGAGCTGTCCACCAAGACCGGCGAGGACTACGACAAGACCTTCGCCGACCGGCTGCGCGCCGCGCACGGCAAGGTCTTCGCCGCCGTGTCCCTGGTGCGGGCCGGCACCAAGAACAACGAGATCCGCGCCTTCGCGCAGGTCGCGGTCGACGTGGTCATGAAGCACATGACCCTGCTGGAGAGCACCGGCAAGGTGGACTACGCCGCCCTGCCGACGCCCCCGCCTCCCTCCCCCAACCCCTCCAAATAGGGGAGAAAGGCGCGCGGGGCACCGCTTCACGAGTGCCACGGCGACCGCGACCGGCGCCGCTTCGAGGAGCCCCGGGACCGGCGGCCGATCGGCGGGGGATCCACCTCCCTCTCACCGATCGGCCGCCTCGGGGTTCCGCCTCACCCCGGTCCGTAGACGTCCCAGAGCTGTCCGACGAAGAACCTGCCGAACCGGGCGACCGCCGCGACGCCGTGCGGGCCCTCGGTCCGCAGGCTCTTCAACGTCGCGGCGAGATCCGTCGGCCGGATGTGCAGCGTGCCCGCACCGACGACCGTCGCCCCGCCGTCCCCGCCGTCCGGGACGTGACCCTCCAGTAGCGTGACGAAGAGGGTCGAGGTGTCCAGCCACAGCCGGGTGGGCGGCCCGTGGTGGACGTCCTTCCAGCCCGACAGCGTGCGGGCCCGGCCCGCCGCGTCGGTGAACCACAAGCGGTAGCGCATCTCCCGCCGGTCCGGCGTGCCGCCCGGCGCGAACAGGTTGAACCAGCCCCGCTCCACCGGCCGCCGCCCGCCCGCCAGGGCGGACTCCAGCCAGCCCTCCGCGCGGGCCGGATGCTCCGGCTCGGCCAGGAACCGGTCCACATCGGCGATGCCGATGGTCAGCCGGAACGACAGCCGGTCACCGGTCGACCGGCCGGTCATGTCGCCGGAGGCCGGATCGGTGACCCCCGGCGCGACGAACCCGCCCATCTCCTCGGTGAACGACAGCGACGTCCGCTCGGCGGGCGTCTCCGCCACCGGGCCGCTCGCCGCCGTGGCCGGGCCGAGGCCCACCTCACCGTCCGCTACCGTCATTCGCACACGTCCTTCTTCCCCACGCCGGGTCCAGGCCGGCGGTCTTTCCAGGAGCCGGGTGCACATCCGGTCGGCCAGCGCCGCGATCGTCAGCGACGGGTTGGCCCCCACCGGCCCCGGCAGGGCCGCGCCGTCGGCGATGTACAGCCCCGGGTGGTCGAACACCTCGCCGAAGGCGTCGCAGACGCCCTCACCGGGATGCCGTCCCATCGGTGCCCCGCCGAGCGGGTGCACCGTGATGACGCGCCTGCCGAGCCAGCCGGGCATCCCGGCGTGCTCGGCGCCCAGCACGTCGGAGACCCGGCGCATGGTCGCGCGCAGCCGGTCGAAGTGCGGCTCGCTGGCCGCCGAGTTCCACTGCACGTCCAGCCGGCCGTCGCGCAGCCGCAGCACCCCGTCCGGCACGTCGCGCCCCATGCCGAGCAGCGGCAGCGAGCTGCCGGACAGGTCACCGTCCCCGACCAGGCCGGCGATCTCCGCCGACAGGTTGGTGTCGTGGGTGACCAGCGCCCGGATCCGTTCGGCGATGAACCGCGCCGCGCGGGCGATCTCGTGGCGCACGTCCGCCCCCTCGACCAGCCAGTCGACGAACGAGGGGTAACCGCCGTCCTGGATGTAGGCGCCGCGCCCGCTCTCCCGGGTGCCGTCGGCGTCGTCGGCCAGCCGGATGGTGCTGGTGATCACCGGGCCGCGGCTGGCGTCGATGGTGCGGGTACGGCTGCGGTCCTTGGCCCGCAGCAGGAAGGTCAGCAGGTCGCCGTTGCCGGAGAACCGGCTGCCGAGCGTGCCGCTCAACCCCGGCAGCCCGGCCCGGCTGCGCAGCAGCAGGTACGTCGTGCCGTAGGTGCCGGCCGCCAGCACCAGCCGGTCGCAGGTGATGGTGTGCGAGCCGCCCGCCGGGTCGTGGCGGACGTAGTCGACGGCGTACCCGCCGGCCGGCCGGGCCCGGACCGCCCGCGCCTCGTGCAGCGTGCGCAGCTCGGCGCCGTGGTGCCGGGCGGCCGACAGGTAGGTGTGGTCCAGGCTGTTCTTGGCGCCGTCGTTACACCCCACGTCGCACTCCCCGCACAGCCGGCAGGTCCGGCGCGGCACCCCGTGCAGGTTGCCGTACGGCGCGGCGGCCAGCGGCAGGCCGATGCCCGGCGCCGCCCCGCGCGAGGGGGCGAAGCTGACGCCGAGCGGCGGCAGCGCCCACTCAAGGCCCAGCTCGGCGGCGGCGTCCTGCATGGCGCGGGTCTTCGGCGTGGCGTCGTAGCCCGGCTGCTCCAGCGGGTACGGCGTCGCGCCGATCATCTCCTCCACGGCGTCGTAGTGCGGGTCGAGGTCGGCTCGCGTCACCGGCCACGTCTCATACCCGCCGCGGGGCAGCGGCTCCTCGTGCACGAACCACTTCTCGTCCTTGCGCAGCAGGACGTTGGCGTAGATCAGCGAGCCGCCGCCGAGGCCGCTGCTCACCACCGAGTCGCAGCCGCCGAAGCTCCACACGTCGTACAGGCCGTAGAGGCCGGCCCGCGGATCCCAGAACGCGCCGCCCATCTCCGCGGGACTGCGCGGGAACGTGCCCGGCGGGTAGGGCCGGCCGCGCTCCAGCACGACGACCGACAGCCCGGCCTCCGCCAGCCGGTAGGCCGCCACCGCCCCGCCGAACCCCGACCCCACGACCACCGCGTTGTAATGAGAGGACATCGCTCAGCCCGAGTGGCGCTTGAGGAAGTCGAGGATGCGGGGGAAGACGTCCACGTGGGCGTTGCGGCCGATGAGCGGGTCGATGTGCCCGTAGCCGGGCAGGATCTGCAGCTCGTGCCGGCCGGGGGCGCGGGCGGACAGCTCCCGGTGGCAGACGATGTTGGAGTCGGTGAACACGTCGTTGTGGTCACCGGTGAGGAACAGCACCGGCGTGGGCACCGCGGCCGCGCCGGCCAGGTAGTCGTCCGGCAGCGCGGCGTGCGCCGGCTCGCCCGGGTCGCACTTGACCGCCCGGCCGGCCCGCACCATCCGGCCCACGTGCCGGTAGTAGCCGACGTCCGCGGCGCCGTTGAGGTCGGCGAGCCGTTCGTGGACGTGCGTGTCCGGGGCGAGGTTGCGGTGGCGGTACATCGCCGGGCGGCCGCTGCCCCACATGAAGCTCTGCATGTGGCAGGCCGGCTCGCGGCACTCCGGATGCAGGAAGGAGACCAGCCGCGCCAGCAGCCACCGGCGGGTGAGCGGCGGCGCGCCGGCGAACCGCGGGTCGATGTAGGAAAGGCCGAGCACGTGCTCCAGCAGCGCCGGGCCGGCGGCGAGCTTCATCCGGGCCCACGGGTGGACCCGCGGGGTCAGCCCGACGCTGTTGGCCACCATGCTGGTGATGCCGCCGACCGCTCCGCCGAACAGGCTCATCTGGAACGACACCGACCCCAGGCAGTGCGCGATGACGTGGATCCGCCGTGCCCCAACGTGACGGCGGAGCTCGCCCACCGCTGCCGGATGATCGAAGGCGGCGATGTCGTCCAGGGTGTGCCGCCGGGTCTCCATGTTGTACGGGAACCGGTTGCTCATCCGGAAATCGAGTGCCCACACGTCGCCGAAACCGTTCTCCAGCAGGTGGGTCACCAGGTTGCGGTGCTCCGGCATGACGAACATGTCGCTGGACGAGGTCAGCCCGTGGACCAGCAGGACGACGTCGTCGCACTCCCCTCCGCGGAAGCGCGTCAGCGTCAGCCCGAGCTCGTCCCCGGTCGAGAAAGGATGCACCGACACCTCGGCACCGGACACGCCCTCAAGCGTGAAACGCGGTATGCGGTGCGCCATGCTGACCGTCCCTGTGCTCGTGAACCCCGACCCAACAATGCCAAGTCACCGGGCCCGTTCGCATCAGTGAAAACCCGTACATCTCCGGCCCGCGGGCCTCAGCCGGGCCGGTGCAGCTTGGTGGCGGCGGCGACCCGCGACGAGACGCCGAGCTTGGCGAAGACGTGCGAAAGATGGGTCTCCACCGTGCGCACGCTCAGGAACAGCCGGTCGGCGATCTGCCCGTTGGTCAGCCCGGCGGCGACCAGCGCGGCGATCTCCTCCTCGCGGGGCGTCAGCCCGTGGGCACCGGTGCCGGGCCCGGCCGCCGGCCCGCCGTGGCCAGGGGCGACCCGCACGCCGAGCCGGCGCTGCTCGCGGACGGCCTGGCCGGCCAGCGCCCGCGCCCCGCACTCCCGGAACAGCTCGGCCGCCGCGCGCAGCCGCTCGCGGGCCGTCCGGCGGTCGCCGGCCTCGCCGTGCGCCAGCCCGGCGGCCAGCAGCGCCCGGCCGGCGTCCAGCCGGCGCTCGGCGGCGGCCAGCAGTCCCGCCGCTTCTTCGGCCAGCGCGGCGGCGGCGCCCGGGTCGCCGCCGCGCAGCGCGTGCGCGCGGGCCAGCGGCACCAGGCCGGCGAACGCCGGCAGCAACGGGTCGGCCAGCGCGGCCACCCGGTCGGCCCAGGCCTCGGCCTCGGCGGGCCGGCCCTGCGCGGCGGCCGCCCCGCCGAGCAGCTCGTAGCTGGCCAGCAGGGTGCCGTGGTCCATCCGGGGGGTGGCGGCGCCGGCCTCCCCGCACGCCTCCAGCAGCCGCTCGGTCGCCTCCTCCGGGCGGCCCGCCGCGGCCAGCGCCACCCCCAGCGCCTGGCGCGCCATGGTGCCCCAGACCTCGCCGCCGCCGACACCGGCCCGGACGGCCTCCTCGCCGGCGCTGACGGCGGCGCCTGAGTCCCCCGACAGCGCCGCGGCCAGGCACAGCTGGGTGAGCGCGAAGACGAGCTGCTGCCCGGAGTTCAGCAGCCGCGCGCCCTCCACCGACTCCTCGGCGGTCTCCAGCGCCTCGGGCAGCCGGCCCAGCACGACCAGAGTGCGGGCCCGGCCGGCGAGCAGGTTGGTGAGGATGTAGGTCTGCCCGGTGGCGCGGGCGACGGCCTCGGCCCGGTCGAAGTGCCGCAGCGCCGCCGAGCAGCGCCCAAGGTAGGTCTCGGCCCAGCACAGCCAGGCGACCGCGTCCAGCCACTCGGCCAGATGGTCGTCCAGCGCCACGCCGACCAGCCGGTCGGCGGCGTCCGCGCTGCGCAGCGCCTCGGCCACCCGTCCGGCCGCGTACGCCGGCATCGGGCGCAGCGCCGCCACCGCCATCGCGATGCCCGGCTCCCAGTCGTCGGCGGAGTCGGGCATCAGGTCGAGCACGGCCTGCGCGGCGCGGAAGTCCACCCGCATCATGCTCTCGGCGACCAGCCGCATGCGCAGCGGGACGGCCTCGGCGGCCCGCGGATCGGGCATCCGGCGCAGCTCGTCCAGCAGCAGCGCCCGCGCCTCGTGCGGGCGGTCGAGCTGGCGTTCCATCAGCGCGCAGATGCGCGCGGCCCGCGCCCGGCGGGCGTGGTCGCCAGGGGGCAGCAGCCGCAGCAGCTCGCGCGCGGTGTCGCGGCCCTCGACCAGCCGGCCGCTCACGCCCTGCGCCCGGCTCAGCTCCATGAGCAGCTCCAGCCGCTCCTCCAGCGTGGCCGGCTCGTCGGGCATCAGGTCCAGCGCCTTGCGCAGCCAGTGCGCCGCGGTGACCGGGGCCTGCGGGGCCACGGCCCGGGCCGCCTCGACCAGCGTGGCCGCCGCCCGCCGGTCACCGAAGGAACCGGCCCGCTCGTAGTGCCGGGCCCGTACCGTGGCCGGCGCGCCGAGCTCGGCCAGCCGGGCCGCCAGCCGGCCGTGCGCGGCGAGCCGCCAGCCCGCCGCCGCCGACTCGTAGACGGCCTGGCGGACCAGCGGGTGGCGGAACCGGAACCGTCCGCCCGCCGCCGCGCGGACGATGTCCCGGGCGACCAGCTCGTTGAGCGCATCCAGCGCCGCCGCCGGCTCGACCTGCGCGGCCACCGCGGCGAGCGCGGGTTCGAACTCGTCGGCGGTGACCGCCGCGGCCTGGGCGACCAGCAGCGAGGCGGGCGACAGGTCGCCCAGCTCGACCCGCAGCGCGGCGCGGACCGTCGCCGGCAGGTCGTCCACCTCCAGCCGGCTCATCCGGGCCAGGGCCTCCAGGTAGAACGGGTTGCCGCCGCTCGCCTCGTACAGCGCGCGGGCCCGGGCCCGGTTGACCCCGGGGCCGAGGAACGCCTCGACCTCGGCCAGGTCCAGCGGCCCCACGGTGACCTGGTTCCCGTACCCGCCCGCGATGTGCGCCAGCGCCGCCACCCGGGGGGTCACCTGCGCGGGCCGGTAGGCCAGGGTGACCAGGACCGGGCCGCGCGGCGGGTGGCGCACCAGGTGGTCGAGGAACTCGGCGGAGCCGTCGTCGGCCCAGTGCACGTCGTCGAGGATCAGCGCCAGCCCGCCAGGGGCGGCCAGCTCGTCGATGAGCTGGCGCAGCGCCCGGTAGAGGCGGTAACGCACCATCCCGCTCCGGTCGCCGGGGCCGGCGTCCGGCTCGGGATGGGGTGCCTTGGCGGCCAGCGCGGGGAAGACCGTCGCCAGCCGGCGGGCCTGCGCCGGATCCAGCCGCCCGGCCAGCTCGTCGCACCGTGCCTCCAGATGGTCGTCCAGCGCGTCGACCAGCGCGCTGAACGGCATGAGCTGCTCGAACTCCGCGGCCCGCCCCCACAGCGGGGTGAGCCCGTGCTCGCGGGCGATCGTGGCCAGCTCGGCGAGCAGCCGGGTCTTGCCCGCCCCGGGCTCGCCGGCCACCGTCAGCAGCCGGAACCCGTGCTCGCGGGTGGCGCCCACCGTCGCGGCGAAGGCGTCGAGGGCGTCCCGGCGGCCGACCAGGGTGCCGGGCGCCGCCGTGACCCCGTTCCCGGGTCGCAGCGTCTCACGACTCTTCATCTCGTAACCCCACAGCGCGACGGAACACCACGGACGGCGGCGCCGCAACCTGGTTTCCGCGAGGCCCGCACCGGCTCGCGAGGAGTCGCGGTGCACGCGCCGGGGCCGCCGCCGGCCGGCGGCCGATCCGTCCCGGGCACCGGGCGGTGGCGGGAGCCGATCGGCCCGATCGGCCGCGTTCCGCCAAAGTTACGCAGCGCCGGCCGCTCCTGGCTAGCTCCGTGCCGGCTCTGTACGAGGATTGTGACCGACCGCTTCCCCGGCGCGGCCGGGGTTCGCGGCCCTCGCCGGGGGAGTTCCGGCCGGGGTGCGGGCGGGCAGGGCGCGCAGGCCGAGCACGGCCACCTCGCACCCCCGGCGGGCCGCCGCCCACATGGCCTCGGGGGGTTCGCCGCGGTCGCGGCACGACATCGCGGCCAGCTTGGCGGCGCCGACGAAGGCCCCGACCGCCGCGGCGGCGTCGATGTGGTCGAGCTCGTCGGGGCAGGCGCGCAGCAGGGCGGCGGCCAGCTCGTGCTGGACGCCGAACATCACCTGGACCAGCCGGGCCTGCAGCGCGGGCTCGGACATCACCAGCCGGCCGCGCGCCTCCAGCAACTCCATGGCCAGCCGGGTGTCCTCCTCCGCCGGGCTGTCGCCGGCGTGGGCGAGCGTCGCCTCGCCGACCCGCAACAGCAGGTCGGCCACCGGCTCGCCGGGGCGCCGGGTCGCCATCACCGCCAGCGCCCGCTCGACGCGGGAGCGGACGTCGAAGAAGACCACGTCCTCCTTGCCCGCGAAGTAGCTGAAGAAGGTGCGGGTCGACACCTCGGCCGCCGCGGCGATCTCGGCCAGCGTCGTCTCGGCGTAGCCCTTGCTCTCGAACAGCCGCACCGCCGCCTCGATCAGGGCGTGCCGGGTGCGCCGCTTCTTGCGCTCGCGAAGGCCGGGGTCGGGCATGCCATGAGTTTACGACATCGGCTCCTTAATTTCACCCGTTGCAAAATCGGAGAGGGTACTGTTTTAGTAAGCAGCAGGAAGACGTTCGGTTTCGAAGGCTGTCAAGTCCAAGGAGCGCGTCATGACCCAGGCCATGCCCCAACCGGTGACCCTGCCGATGACGAGGGAGAGGCCGCTCGATCCCCCCGAGGATCTCGGCAGATGGCGCGAGGAGGGGCCGATCCGGCCGCTGCTGTACGCCGACGGGCATGTGGGCTGGCTGGTCACCGGATACGCGGCCGCCCGCGCGGTGCTCGCCGACCCGCGCTTCAGCACCCGGGTGGAGCTGATGCACCCGCCGTTCCCGCAGCGGCTGCGCCAGGCGCAGATCAAGCCGCGCCCCGGGTTCTTCCTGCGCGAGGACCCGCCCGAGCACACCCGCTTCCGCCGGCTGCTCACCGGGCAGTTCACCGTCCGGCGGATGAAGCTGCTCGAACCGCGGATCGCGAAGATCACCGAGGACCGGCTGGACGAGATGGAACGGCTCGGCCCGCCGGCCGACCTGGTGCAGGCGTTCGCCCTGCCGATCCCGTCCCTGGTCATCTGCGAGCTGCTCGGCGTGCCCTACGACGACCATGAGCGGTTCCAGCGCGACTCCTCCATCCTGCTCAGCCTCGAATCCTCCATCGAAGAGATCACCGCCGCCATCGACGGGCTGACCGACTACCTGGCCGAGCTGGTGCGCCGCAAGCGGGCGGAGCCGGGGGACGACCTGATCAGCGGGCTGGTCGCCTCCGGCGAGCTGACCGAGGAGGAGATCACCGGCGTCGCGGTGCTGCTGCTGGTCGCCGGGCACGAGACGACGGCCAACATGCTGTCCCTCGGCACGTTCACCCTGCTGAACGCGCCGGCGCAGCTGGCCGCGCTGCGCGAGGACCCCTCGCTGGCGGAGAGCACGGTGGAGGAGCTGATGCGCTACCTCACCGTCATCCACCTCGGCCCGATCCGCACCGCGCTGGAGGACGTCGAGGTGGCGGGCGAGACGGTGCGCAAGGGACAGTCCGTCACGATCGCCCTCGGCGCCGCCAACCGCGACCCCGGGCGCTTCGAGTCGCCCGATACGCTGGACATCAGGCGGCAGGCCATGGGGCACCTGTCCTTCGGGCACGGCGTCCACCAGTGCCTCGGCCAGCAGCTGGCCCGCATCGAGATGCGCATCGCCTATCCGGCGCTGCTGCGGCGGTTCCCGGGCCTGCGGCTCGCCGTCCCCGCCGATCAGGTCGAGATGCGGTCCAACATGGCGATCTACGGCGTTCACCGGCTGCCGGTCGCCTGGTAGGAGGTCCACCGGCAATGTTGATCAACGCGGACACCGGGCGGTGCATCGGCGCGGGCATGTGCGCCCTCACCGCCCCGGAGGTGTTCGACCAGAGCGAGGACGACGGCACCGTCGTGGTCCTGGACGCCGAGCCCGGCCCCGAGCGGGCGGCGGCCGTCCGCCGGGCCGTCCAGGTGTGCCCGTCGGGGGCGCTGTCCCTGGCCGGCGCGCCGGCGACCGGCTGAGCACGAAAGGCCGGGACGGCGGGCCCGCCCCGCCGCCCCGGCCGTTCGCGGCGCCCCGGCCGGGCGTCGGGGCCGGAACGCCACGCCTCTCGCCGTCAGGCCGGCGGCGGCACGAAGGCGTCGTAGGCCGACTCGGCCGGCATGGAGTGGCCGGAGGGCATCTGGTGGTCCGCCGGCATCGGGGTACCGGAGGACATCTGGTGGCCGGGCGGCATCTGATGCCCGGAGGGCATCTGGTGGTCCGGTGGCATCGGCGCGCCGGAGGGCATCTGGTGGCCGCCGTCGCGCAGCGTGCCGCCGATCGCGGCCCGGAACGGCTCCAGCATCTGGCGGGTGTTGCCGACGACGATCCACCGGGGACCGATCAGGTAGGCCCCGCCGTAGTCCACCGCGTCCGCCAGCCACTGATCCCTGCCGGTCTCGGTGGCGAACGTCGTGACCGAGAAGCCGCCGCCGTTCGCCGTGCGGCACATGCCTTGCCGCAGCTCGGCCGCGTTCACCAGGATCGACGGCTTGGCGCACCCGATGCGCCCGGCGATCTGCTCGACGGTCGAGGGGGCGGCGGCGGCGCCGCGCGCGGTCCCGCACCCGCCGAGCAGGCCGAGCGCCAGTACGGCGCCGAGCGACGCGGCGGTGCGGCGGGCGGGCCCGGCGTGGCGGGGACGTTCCATCTCTTCACTCCCATCCGGCGTGCCGGCCCGGGTTCCTGCGGCACGCTCCCAGATACGGCGCTCCCCGCGCCCCGGTTCAGCGTCGCGGCGGGTCAGGACGTGGTCTCCACGGTGCCGCCGAGCGTGGCGCTGAACGACTGCAGCAGGGCCGCGTCGTTGCCCGAGATCACCCAGCGGGTGCCGACCAGGTAGTTGCCGCCCCACTTCTTGGCCTCCGTCAGCCAGTCCGTCTTGCCTTGGTCGGTGGAGAAGGTCACCAGGACGTACTGTCCCTGGTCGGTCTGGCAGGCCGCCTGGCGCAGTTCCTCGGCCTCGGTCTGGATCTGCGGCTTCTTGCAGCCCGTCTTGGTGGCCAGCTGCTTGATCGTGGCCGGCGGGCCGGGGTCGGCGGCGGGTACCGCCGCGCCCGCCGCGGCCAGGCCGGCCTGGGCCGGCTGGTCCTCGCCGCCACCGCACGCCGTGGCGAGGGTGAGGGCGAGCACGGAGCCGGCGAGTGCGGTCACCCGCGTGGCGGTGCGTCGTCCCATGGCTGATCTCCCATCACTGTCCAGCGGATGTCACCGCCAGCGGATACGCGTGCCGGCCGCCGATGGTTCATCCGCGTGCCGCGCGAGTCGCATCCGGGCCGGTAGCCGCCGGGCCGTCAGGTCCGGATAAGAATTTCGGCGAACTTCCAAGATGGTTCGAACTGTTCCGGCGCTCCCCCCGTACCTCCTCGCGATGGGGCACTGACCAATGCCGCATGAGTACTGACTCCCAGAGGAGTTCGAATGATCCGAAACCAGCACAGACGGCGGTTCAGGCCCGTCCTGAGCGTCCTTGCCCTGGGTGGGGCAGGGGTCGGGCTCGTCGTGGCGAGCGTGACCCCGGCTGGGCCGGCGACGACGACCACTGCACTGGCGCGGTCGGTTCTCGCCGCGGCCCCCGCCCTAGTGAGCTCGGCCGCGGCGCCGACCGTCAACTGCCCCTCGGTCGCCGACAAGCTGCCGCAGATCCCCGCCGCCGCCAACGCGGAGGTCCAGCAGAACCTGAACCTGCTGAAGACCCAGATCGACGAGGCGAACCGCCGGATCGTCACCACGGAGGGACAGGGCGGGCCCAACTTCATCCAGAACGCGATCCTCGGCCCGCTGGCGGACAAGCGCCTGGCCTCGTTGAACCGGATCGCCACCGCGATCGCCAGGACCGGCGCGGCGCGCCCGGACAACCTGCAGGGACTCGCCAAGTGCGCCCTGAACAACGCCGGGCAGAACGGTGGGAACGCCGGCGGCCAGAACGGCGGCAACCAGAACGGCGGCAACCAGAACGGCGGCCAGGCGGGCAACGGCCAGAACGGCGGGAACGCCGGCGGCCAGAACGGCGGCCAGAACGGCGGCCAGGCCGGTAACGGCCAGAACGGCGGGAACGCCGGCGGCCAGAACGGCGGAAACCAGAACGGCGGCCAGAACGGCGCCGCCCCCACGGTGAACTGCCCGCCGGTGGCCGACCGGCTCGGCCAGATCCCCGCCGCGGCGCAGGCGGAGGTGCAGCGCAACCTCGACCTGCTCGACACCCAGATCCAGGAGGCCAACCGGCGGCTCGCCGCGACCGTGGGCCAGGGTGGGCGGAACTTCATCCAGAACGCGATCCTCGGCCCGCTGGCCGGCAAGCGCCTGGCGACGCTGAACCGGATCTCCACCGCGATCGCCCGGACCGGTGCCGCCCGTCCCCAGGGCCTGCTGAACCTGGTCCGGTGCACCCTGAACAACGGTGGCGGGAACAACGGGGGCGACAACGGCGGGAACAACGGTGGGAACAACGGTGGTGCGACACCGGCGCCGTCGGCGTCCGCGTCGCCCAGCGCCTCGCCCACCGGCGGCGCCGGCGGGGCCACCGGCCCGTCGCCGGAGGACTTCGTCGACATCCGCCGCGTCCAGCCGAACGTCAACCGGCCGCAGGTCGGTGCGAACGGCTCCCGGGGCTCGTTCATCACCCAGTGCGGTCGCAACGAGAACGGGCACTTCAACTCCGACAACGTCATCGTGGCCCCCGGCGTGACCAACGGCGCCCACCACGTGCACGACTACGTCGGCAACCTGGACAACAACGGCTTCTCCACCAACGACAGCCTCAAGGCGGCCGGCACCACCTGCCGCAACGGCGACAAGTCCTCGCACTTCTGGCCGGTGCTGCGCCTGCAGAACCAGCGGGGCAACGACGCCGACAAGGCCGGCGGTGGCCTGGACGGCAACATCGGCCGGATCGTGCGGCCGGCCTCGGTCACCCTCAAGTTCGGCGGCAACCCGCAGAGCAAGGTCGTGGCGATGCCGGAACTGCTGCGCATCATCACCGGTGACGCCAAGTCGTTCACCAACGGCACGACCAACGCCAACGCGAGCTGGTCCTGCACCGGCTTCGAGAACCGCCAGCTGAAGGACAAGTACCCGATCTGCCCGCGCGGCAGCCAGGTGGTACGGACCTTCAACTTCCAGAGCTGCTGGGACGGCCAGAACATCGACAGCGCGAACCACCGCACGCACGTGGCCTTCGCCGCGCCGGACGGCGCGTGCCCGGCCGGGTTCCAGGCCATTCCCGCCCTGCAGCAGCGGATCACCTACAACGTGCCGCCGGGCCCGGGCTTCGCGGTCGACAGCTTTCCCGAGCAGCTGCACAAGCCGGTGACCGACCACGGCGACTTCATCAACGTGATGCCCGAGGCGCTGATGAAGCGGGCGGTGGACTGCATCAACACCGGCCGGCGCTGCTGAGCGACGGCGCGGACGCGGCGGCCCGGCGGGCCGCCCGGACATGACGAGGCCGCCCCGCGAAGAGGTTCGCGGGGCGGCCTCGCCGCGTGTCCGGCCGGCCGCGGGGTCGCGGCGGCCGGGCACCACGGTGCGTGCCGAGACGCGCCCGGGGATCGGGCGCGCGCGGGACGGCTAGAAGTACCAGTCGTCGTCCCAGTCGTCGCAGTCGTCCCAGTCGTCGTACCAGTCGTCGTCGCAGCCGCCGCGGCCGAGGCGGCCGGGGGTCGCGGTGGCGACCATGGTGAGGGTGAGCAGGGCGCCGGTGGAGATGAGTCGTCTGAACATGAGATCACTCCGTAACCCGATGGTTGGGTGACCCCGCGCGGGTCGCGCCGGGCCGACGGGGCGTCGTGATGGGGTTTCCCGGGATACGCCAATACGGCGCGGTACAGCTCTCACGGTAACCAGAGCCCGCCGCACGGTCACCCGGGCGGAGGCAAATCCGCAGCATGGGTTCCGGCAAAACGGACATCTCGCCCGGCGGTCCCGGGGGGCGGTGTCCGGCACCGCCGCCGTGCGGCGGCCGGCCGATAAACCAGTTGACCTGAACCATTGTTGAGCTTTTAGCCTGGATCCAGCCGATCACTGCGGCGCGTCCTGCGAAACGTGGGCGCCGCCCCGCGCCGGTCCCGCTAAGATTCGTACACGCGTTCGATCGGGCGCGATCGGCACCTGCCCGCTCACCGGTGCTCAAGACAGCTAAGGACTCTCGCGATGAGCATGGAAATGACCGCATGGCATTCGCTGTACAACGCCATGCACGCCCAGCAGGACCGGCGGCCGTTCTCCATGGCCACGCTGCGGCGCATCGGCGTCTTCGCCCGGCCGCACCGCCGCGCGCTCGCGGCGTTCCTGGTGCTGAGCGTGGTGACCGCGGTGCTGGCGGTGGCCTCGCCGGTGTTGGCCGGCCGGGTGGTGGACGCGATCGTGCAGCGCGCCGAGTTCGGCGTCGTCGCCACGCTCGCCGCGCTGATCGCCGTGATCGCGCTGCTGGACGCCGGCCTCGGCCTGCTCACCCGCTGGCTGTCGGCGAGCATCGGCGAAGGGCTGATCCTGGATCTGCGGCGGGCGGTGTTCGACCACGTGCAGCGCATGCCGGTCGCCTTCTTCACCCGCACCAGGACCGGCGCGCTGGTGAGCCGGCTGAACAACGACGTGATCGGCGCGCAGCGCGCGTTCAGCGACACCCTGTCCGGCGTGGCGGGCAACCTGGTGACGCTGGTGCTCACCCTGTTGGTCATGCTCGGGCTCTCCTGGCAGGTGACCCTGCTGGCGCTGGTGCTGCTGCCGGTCTTCGTGCTCCCCGCCCGCCGGATGGGCTCCCGGCTGGCCCGCCTTGAGCTGGAGGCCGCCGACCACAACGCCCACATGAGCACCCAGATGACCGAACGGTTCTCCGCGCCCGGGGCGACCCTGATCAAGCTCTTCGGCCGGCCGGCCAACGAGTCGGCCGAGTTCGCGCTGCGCGCCCGGCGGGTGCGCGACATCGGGGTGCGCACCGCCATGCTGCAGATGATCTTCGTGACCGCCCTCACCCTGGTCTCCGCGCTGGCCCTGGCCGTCGTCTACGCCCTGGGCGGTTACTACTCGCTGGCCGGCCGGCTGGAGCCGGGCGCGGTGGTGGCGCTGGCGCTGCTGCTCACCCGGCTGTACGCTCCGCTGACCGCGCTGGCCAGCGCCCGGGTCGAGGTGATGAGCGCCCTGGTGAGCTTCGAACGGGTCTTCGAGGTGCTCGACCTCAAGCCGCTGATCATCGAGCGGCCGGGGGCCGTCGCGGTGCCGGAGGGCCCGGTGGCGGTCGAGTTCGACAACGTCCGGTTCGCCTATCCCGCGGCCGACAAGGTCTCGCTGGCCTCGCTGGAAGAGGTCGCCGCCCTCGACAACCGGGGCGGCGTCCAGGTGCTGCACGACGTCTCCTTCCGCGCCGAGCCCGGGCAGATGGTCGCGCTGGTCGGGTCGTCCGGCGCGGGCAAGTCCACGATCGCCCAGCTCGCCGCCCGGCTGTACGACGTCGACGCCGGGGCGGTCCGGCTCGGCGGGGTGGACGTCCGTGACCTGACCGCCGACTCGGTGCGCGAGACCCTCGGCATGGTGACGCAGGACGGCCACCTGTTCCACGAGTCCGTCCGGGCCAACCTGCTGCTCGCCCGGCCCGAGGCGGACGAGGAGGAGATCTGGGACGCGCTGCGGCGGGCCCGGCTGGCCGAGCTGATCGCCGGGCTGCCCGACGGGCTGGACACCGTGGTCGGCGAGCGCGGCTACCGGCTCTCCGGCGGGGAGCGCCAGCGGCTGACCATCGCCCGGCTGCTGCTCGCCCGGCCCCGGGTGGTCATCCTGGACGAGGCCACCGCGCACCTGGACTCCACCTCCGAGGCCGCCGTGCAGGAGGCCCTCGGCGAGGCGCTGGCCGGCCGCACCGCGGTGGTGATCGCCCACCGGTTGTCCACCGTGCGCCAGGCCGACCTCATCCTGGTCATCGAGAACGGCCGGGTGGTGGAGCGGGGCACCCACGAGCAGCTGCTCGCCGCCGGCGGCCGCTACGAGCAGCTGCACCGCACCCAGTTCGACCAGACCCCCGTCCAGCCGGTCTCCTGAGGAACGGCCCGGCGGTCTGCCCCACCGAGACGGCCGCCGCAGCGTCCAGGGCGAGGTCCAGCCGGTCTCCTGACGAACGGCCCGGCGGTCCGGGCGACGCCCGGCCGGGCCGCCGCCGGATCGCCGGGACCGCCGGGGCCGGGCTCTTCGGGGCCGCCGGGGCCTGGAGGGCCGAGATCTACCGGGCCGCCGGTCTTCGCCCGGCGGGGCGCCGCGCGCCGGGCGGGACGATCTTTGCCGGGCGGCCCGGCGCGGTGTACCAGGCGGCCCGGGCGGGCGGGAGAGCATGGCGGGGTGGGGGACAGGCGCTGGCTCTTCGCCGACCAGCTCGGCGGGCACTTTCTCGACTCGCCCGGCCAGCCGGTGCTGCTGATCGAGGCGCGGTCGGTGCTGCGCCGCCGCAGGTTCCACCGGCAGAAGGCCCACCTGGTGCTCTCCGCGCTGCGGCACCGGGCCGCCGAGCTCGGCGAGCAGGCCCTGCATGTGCGGGCCGAGACCTACGGCGCGGCGCTGGACCAGGTGCCCGGCCGGCTGTCGGTCTGCCATCCCACCAGCCGGGCCGCCGACGCGTTCGTCCGGCGCCGCGACCGGGTGACCGTCCTGCCGGCCCGGGGCTTCACCACCACCGCCGAGGAGTTCGCCGCCTGGGCCGGCCGGCGCGGCCACCGCCGGTTGCTGATGGAGGACTTCTACCGGGACGCCCGGCGCCGGCTGGACGTGCTGATGGACGGCGACCGGCCGGCCGGCGGCCGGTGGAACCTGGACGCGGAGAACCGCCGCCCGCCGCCGGCCGGCGGGCTCGGCGTCCCCGGCCCGTGGCGGGCCGAGGAGGACGAGATCGACCAGCAGGTCCGCGACGATCTGGACCGCTGGGAGCGGGCCGGCGAGGTGGCGTTCACCGGCCGGGACGGCCCGCGGGTGTTCCCGGCCACCACCGGCGAGGCGCGCCGGGCGCTGCGCCATTTCGTCGAGCACCGGCTGCCCGCGTTCGGCCCCGCCCAGGACGCGATGCTGGCCGGCGATCCGGACATGGCGCACAGCATGCTCTCCCCGGCGCTCAACCTCGGCCTGCTCGACCCGATGGAGTGCGTGCGCGCGGCCGAGGCCGCCTACCGGTCCGGCCGGGTGCCGCTGGCCAGTGCCGAGGGGTACGTCCGGCAGCTCATCGGCTGGCGCGACTACGTGTGGCACCTGTACTGGCACTTCGGCGCGGGGTACGTCTCGCTGAACCGGCTGGCGGCCCACGCGCCGCTGCCCGGGTGGTTCGAGACGCTGGACGCCGAGGCGGTGACGGCGCGCTGCCTGTCGTGGGCGCTGCGCCAGGTGCGCGACACCGGCTTCACCCACCACATCGTCCGGCTGATGGTGCTCGGCAACCACGCCCTGCAGCGCGGCTACGACCCGGCGGCGCTCACCGGCTGGTTCCACCGGTGCTTCGCCGACGGGTACGAGTGGGTCATGGTGCCGAACGTCATCGGCATGTCCCAGCACGCCGACGGCGGGATGCTGGCCACCAAGCCGTACGCGGCGGGCGGCGCCTACATCGACCGGATGAGCGATTTCTGCGGCGAGTGCCGCTACCGGCCGGACCGGCGGACCGGCGCGGACGCCTGCCCGTTCACCGCCGGCTACTGGTGGTTCGTCGCCCGCAACCGCGAGCGGCTGGCCCGCAACCCGCGCACCGCCCGCGGGGTGGCCGGGCTGCGCCGGCTCGCCGACATCGACGAGGTCTGTGCCCGGGAGGCCGGCCGCGGTGCCGCGCCCCCCTAGCGTGCCCCCTGGCGCGCCGGGTCAGTAGACCCGCAGCGAGGCGGTGCTCTCCAGCGGGCCGCCGTCCAGGGCGGTACCGAGGTCGGGGTAGATGTCGAAGGCGGCTTTCAGCCCGGTCAGGTCCATGATCTTCCGCGGTGCCGGGCACAGCGAGCACAGGGCGCACGAGCCGCCGCCCCTGCGGGCGTGCGAGCAGGCCATCACCAGCAGCCGCAGCCCGGCCGAGTCGATGAAGCTCAGCCGGGACAGGTCGAACAGCAGCCGCGGCGGGCCCTCGCGCAGCGCCTCGTCGATGCTGGCGCCGAGCCGGGACGACTCGTTGCGGTCGATCTCGCCGATCAGCGTGATGACGGTGAACTGGTGGCGGTTCTCCCGCCGTACGGTCAGGGGCATGTCGGCCTCCCGGCGTACCGGGGCGCGGTCAGCGGCATGTCGACCTCCGGGCTGGGCTTGCCCCCAGTCTTGTCCCGCGACGTGCGACAACACAAGGGCATCGGCCAGGAAACACCGTGACCGGCACCGGAGCGGCCTGGGGCCGGCGCCCGCGGGTGCCCCGCGGGCGCCGGCCGGACGGTCAGAACAGCGGGACGCCGTCGCGGACCAGCCGCCAGTTGGTCTCGGCGAACGTGGCCGGGTCGATGGTGCCGGCCGCGGCCGCCGCGTCGATCAGCGCCTGGCGGATCTCCACCTGGGCGTTGTAGACGACGGGGGCGGCGGCGATGTGCGGGAAGCCGCCGCCGCCGGACTGCCGGTAGTTGTTCACGGCCACCAGGAACTCCTGGCCGGCGGCGACCGGCTCGCCCTGGTAGGACAGGCCGGTGATCCGCTGCCCGGCCGGCCTGGCCACGTCGATGTCGTAGGAGACGCCCGACAGCTGGTCGTAGTTGTAGTCGGGGATGCCGCCGGCGTTGGTCAGCGCCGCCGGGTCGGCCGGGGCACCCGGCGCGAGCTGGTTGAAGTACCGGGCGGAGTACTCCAGATAGTCCTTGATCTGGGCGCCGGTCATCTTCACGCCGAGCAGCGTGTTGTCGTACACGTACAGCCCGGCCATGTCGCGCACGCTCACCGGTCCGGCCGGGAAGACGGCGGTGCGGCTGAACGGCGCGGCGATGGACAGCACCGGCAGCGACGCGTCCGGGGTGCCGGCGACGGCGGCGGCGACCAGGCCGGTCTGCACCTTCTGGATGTAGTCCAGGATGGCGGTGTCCTTGTACGGCGACTCGGCGGCGGACAGCTCCTGCCGGGACTCGGCGATCACCTTGTTGACGTAGCCGACGGTCGTGTCGTGCTGGTCCTTCATCAGCGAGACGATCTTCGGGTCCTCGGCGGCGGTGTTGGCGTTCAGCGTGGCGGAGGACTTGCCGGTGACGGTCCATCGGCCGCGCTGCCGGGTGAGGGTGAAGTCCACGACCGACAGCCGCTGCCCCCACTTGCCGGGCTCGGTGAGCAGCACCTGCGCCCCGGTCCGCTTGTTGGTGACGAACCGCTGCGGCACGTCGTTGTGGGCGTGGCCGAACAGCACCGCGTCGATGCCGGGCACCTGTTCGGCGACCATCGCCGAGGCGTTCTCCACCGGCAGGTCCGTCCCGTAGGACGACATGCCGTTGTCGCCGGCGTGCGCGGTGACCACGACGACGTCGGCGCCCAGGCCGCGGATGACCGGCACCCACTTCTTCGCGGTGGCCACCAGGTCGAGGAACTTCAACCGGCCCTCGACGTTGGCCTTGTCCCAGATGGCCACGCCCGGGTTGGTGAGCCCGAGCACGCCGACCCGGACGGGCCGCTCGCCGGGGACCTTCATCGTCTTGATGACGAACGGCAGGTAGGCGGGTAGGCCGGTCCGGGCCGACACCGCGTTGGCCCCGAGGACCGGGGCCTTCATCTGCTTCACCCAGGTGGCCAGCAGCGGCAGGCCGTAGTTGAACTCGTGATTGCCCAGGGTGACCGCGTCGTAGCCGATGGCGTTCATCGCGCGGGCCATCGGGTGGGTCTGCCCGGTCTCGGTGACCGGCTCGACCTTGGCGTAGTAGTAGTCGAGCGGCGTGCCCTGGATGGTGTCGCCGGAGTCGAACAGCAGGGTGCGGCCGGCGCCGCGCTCGGCGCGCACCTTGTCGACCAGGGTCGAGATCTTCGCCAGGCCGACGTCGTTGTGCGCGCTGTCGTCGTACTCGGCGTTCTTGTAGTAATCCCAGTTCAGGGCATTGCCGTGGATGTCGGAACTGGCCATCACGGTGACCTGCACCGTGTGGGCGGCGGGGGATGAGGCCAGGGCGGCCGGTGCCGTGAGACCGAGGGTGGTGGCCACGACGGCGCCGGCGGCGATCAGCCTGCCGATCGGGGGACGCATGGCGAGGACGTTAGCCAGCGAAAGTTACCTGCCGGTCACAAGGATCTTATCCGCCGTCCCCGCGCGCACGTCGGGCCGGACGGCGCCGGAGGCATCCGGACGCGCCCTCCCGGCCGAAGAAAGATCCGTACGGCGGATCCACGCGGCGGCCGGCTCCTCGCGGGTCCGGCCCGGGGGAAGGGGCACGACATGGGGGACGGCGCGCGGGACGGCGGGCGGGACGGCGGGCGGGACACCGTGGTGGTCGTGGGGGCCGGGCTGGCCGGGCTGGCCTGCGCGCTGCGGCTGGCCGGGGCGGGGGTGCCGGTCCGGGTGCTGGAGGCGTCCGACGGGGTGGGCGGCCGGGTGCGCACCGACCTGGTGGACGGCTTCCGGCTGGACCGCGGCTTCCAGGTCTTCAACACCGGCTATCCGGAGGTCCCGCGGGTGCTGGACGTCCGGGCGCTCGGCCTGCGGCCGTTCAACTCGGGCCTGCTGGTGGTCCTGGACGGGCGGCGCGAGCGGGTGATGCTGCCCTGGCGGCATCCACGGGACGCGTTCAGCGCGGTGCTGGCCCGGGTCGGCTCGCCGGTGGACAAGGCGGCGCTGGCCGCGCTGACCGCCCGGGATCTGGCGCTGCCGGGTTCGGTGGTGCGCGGTTCGATGGCGCGCGGTGGCACCGAGCGGACCACGGTCGAGGAGCTGCGGCGCTGGGGTGTCTCGCCGCGGATGGTGGAGACGCTGCTGCGGCCGTTCCTGTCCGGCGTGCTGCTGGAACGGGAGCTGGAGACCTCCAGCCGGATCTTCCACCTGTTCTGGCGGTCCTTCGCGCGCGGCACGATCGGCGTGCCGTCGCTCGGCATGGGACGGGTGCCCGAGCAACTCGCCGCGCGGCTGCCGGCCGGCACCGTGGCGTTGGAGACGCCGGTCGCCGCGCTGACCGCGGACGGGGTGACCACGGCGGACGGCGCGCAGGTGCCGGCCGCGGCGGTGGTGGTGGCGACCGACCCGGCGGCGGCGGCCCGGCTGCTGCCCGGCCTGCCGGTGCCGGAGATGCGGTCGGTGACCACCTTCTACCACGCCGTGCCCCGCTCGCCACTCGGTGAGGCGACGCAGCTGGTCGACCCCACCGGGGTGATCGCCGACACCCTGGTGCTGACCGACGCGGCGCCGGAGTACTCGGCCGACGGCCGGGCGCTGGTGTCCACCTCGGTGCTCGGCCGGGCCGGCGACCGCGACGAGCCGGCGGTCCGGGCACGGCTGGCCGAGATGTACGGCGACACCTCCGGCTGGGAGCACATCGCGACCTACCCGATCCGGGCGGCGCTGCCGGTGATGCGGCCGCCGATGCCGCTGCGCCGGCCGGTCCGGCTGGGCGACGGCCGCTACGTGTGCGGGGATCACCGCGACACCGGGTCCATCCAGGGCGCGCTGGTGTCCGGGCGGCGCGCGGCGGACGCGGTGCTCGCCGATCTGGCCGGCGCCGCCCGCTGACCTCCACGGCCTGACCGGTGCGCGGCGCCGGATCCCGGCCGCGACACGCCTTCTATCCGACAACTCGTTTAGTCTTGACAATAAAAGTGTTCGGTGAGAACGTGGAGGCACGCAGGGAGGGATCCGCCGGATCCCCGCCACCGGAGGAGGACGACATGACGCACCCGTTCGAGATCCGCAAGGACGTCCCGCTGGCCGCCGACGCCGGCCGGATCTTCGAGGCCATCGCCACCGGTGCCGGCCTGAACTCCTGGTTCATGGGCCGCAACGAGGTCGAGCCACGGGAGGGAGGTAAGGCGCGGCAGTTCTTCGGTGACTTCCCGGTGGAGGCCACCGTGACCGCCTGGGAGCCGGGCAGGCGCTTCGGCTACCGGGGTGGCGAGGGCGATGACGGTACCTACATGGCGTTCGAATTCGACATCGAGGAGCGCGGGCGGCAGGAGTGCGTACTGCGCTTCCGGCAGCACGGCGTCCTCGGTGATGGCGGGCAGGCGGAGGTGGATGCGTTGAACCGAGGCTGGGACATGTACCTCCACACCTTGGACCAGTACCTCAAGCACTTCCCGGGGCAGTTCGCGCTGGTGGTCTTCGCCGCGCGCCCCGGGCAGGCGGGGGACGAGTCGGTGTGGCGGGCGCTGGAGCGCGGGCTGGGCCTGCGCGGCGAGGTGGTGCAGGGAGACAGGGTGCGGCTCACCCCGGAGGGGTTCAAGCCGATCGAGGGCGTGGCCGACTACGTGGCCAAGGGCTTCCTCGGGGTGCGCACCGGCGACGGGCTGTACCGCTTCATCGAAGGGATGAACAACACGCTGGTGGTCGGCCACCACATCTTCGCCGACAAGGTCGACCCCAAGGAGGTCGAGCAGGCATGGCAGAACTGGCTGACCAAGCTGTTCCTCTGACCGGGTGCGGCGGAAGGCGCCGACCATGACCCCGGTGGCACGGCGGCCCTCGCCGGGCCCGTACCTGCAGGAGGGCGGCGGACCGGCCGGTTCCGGCCGGTCCGGACGCCGCCGCTCCGGTCGCCGGGGACGGTGTGCCGCCGCCCGCCCGCCAGAATGATTCCGACAAATAATCACTTCATCTGAAATAGAGCAGAGAAATGGGCAAGCAGCCAATTCAGTCGGCAAACCGGAATAAAGCCATGAATGGCGCTGCGAACCGGAATCCGATCGGTGCCGGTTCCCGCTCGGGTACGATCGGCGTAGGCGGGGACGGCGGGAGGACTCCCGGCACCACCTGGGACTGAACGAGGACGCGTGACGATGCTGGTCGAGCTGACGATGTGCCCAACCGTTGAGCCCGGCGCGTCGGCCGGCTCCCCGGTGGACGGCATCCGCATTCTCGCCCTGCTGCCCGATCAGTGGCGCAAGGACCTCCGCCAGGCGAACGGCGAGATCGTCATCCGGGTGGAGACCGCGGACGGCACCACCCCCGCCCAGATCGAGGCCACCGTCACCGAGGCCCTCACCGACCCGGCGATCAGCCACTGGCGGCTGCGCGCCTGCCAGACCCTGGCCGCCGGCCCCGACGACCCGCGCTGACCCGCGCTGACCCGCCGGCCTGCGCCGGCCTGCCGGGTCCGCCCGCGCCCCGCGCCGGTCAGCCGGCCGTCTCGCGGAAGGTGAGCCCGTGACCGAGGCCCGCCGGCCGGGCCGGCACCGCACCGCCGTCCGGCTCGCCGGTCCCGTCGAACAGCGCGGACTCCACGCGCGCGTGGTCGTGGAACCACTCCACGTGCCGCAGCCCGGCGGTGGCCGCGGCCACCGGGACGTGCAGGTTCGGCGCGCAGTGCGCCGACACCTCGATCCCGTGCCCGGCCGCGACGGCCGCGGCGCCCAGCCACCCGGTGTAGCCGCCACAGCGGGTGGCGTCGATCTGGAGGCAGTCCACCGCGCCCGCCGCGCACATCCGGGTGAAGTACGCCAGGTCGCAGCCGTACTCGCCCGCGGCCACGTCGGCCTCCACCATGCCGCGCACCAGCCGCAGGCCGGCCAGGTCGTCGGAGGACACCGGCTCCTCGAACCACCGGACGTCGTGCTCGCGCATCCGGGCCGCCACCCGCACCGCCTGCTTGGCGGTGTAGCCGCCGTTGGCGTCCACGTACAGCTCGGCGAGCGGCCCGATCACCCGGCGGGCCAGCGCGACCCGGTGCAGGTCGCGCTCCTCGGCGGTGCCGGCCGACTCGCCGATCTTGATCTTTACCCGGGGGATGCCCTGGTGGTGCACCCAGTGGCGTAGCCGCTCGGCGGTCACCTCGTCGGGATAGGTGGTGAAGCCGCCGGACCCGTACACCGGGACCTCGTCGCGCACCGTGCCGAACAGGTCGGCCAGCGGCACGCCGAGCAGCCGCGCCTTCAGGTCCCACAGCGCCACGTCCACCGCCGACAGCGCGTATCCCGCCATCCCGGGCCGTCCGGCGTTGCGCACCTGGCGGACCATCGCCGTCCAGGCGCGCGGCACGTCCATCGCCGGCAGCCCGGTCACCACGGCGGCCAGCGTCTCCTCGATGAACCCGGCCGCCGCCGCCGGGGCGTAGGTCCAGCCGGTGCCGGTGCGGCCGCCGGCCTCGGCCAGGGCCACGACCAGGGTGGTCCGGTCCCAGGCGAGGGTGCCGTCGCCTTCCGGCCGGTCGGTGGGCACCTGGCGGGCCAGGGCTCGAACCGTGCGGATGGTGGTCACCGTGGGCCCGTACCCGGCCGGCCTTCGGCTAAGAGTGATAGTCACCCCTTGTCGAATGTTTACCTGTGGAAAATGTTTAGCCGGGGAGATGCGGGCATGCCCGCCGATATGACGCGAATCGCTTCCGAAGAACTGATCGAGCGGCTGGCGGCCTGGGGGGTCGACACGGTCTACGGCCTCCCCGGGGACGGCATCAACGGGATCATGGAAGGGCTGCGCCGGCACGCCGACCGGGTGCGGTTCGTCCTGGTGCACCACGAGGAGGCGGCGGCCTTCATGGCGGCCGCGCACGCCAAGGCGACCGGCCGGATCGGGGTCTGCCTCGCCACCTCAGGCCCCGGCGGCATCCACCTGCTGAACGGGCTGTACGACGCCAAGCTGGACCACCAGCCGGTGCTCGCCATCACCGGCCAGCAGGAGACCAGCGTGCTCGGCACCGGCTACCAGCAGGAGGTGAACCTGGAGCAGCTGTACGCCGACGTCGCCGAGTACAACCTGACGGTCACCAACCCCGCCCAGCTCCCCGGCGTGGTCGACATCGCGATCCGCACCGCCTATGCCCGCCGCGGGGTCGCCCACCTGTGCCTGCCGAACGACGTCCAGGTCGCCGACGCCGACGCCGATCCCTTCCAGCACGTCGCCCCGGCCCGGCCGCCGGCCACCGCGCCGATCTACCTGCCCGCGCCGGGCCGGCCGCGCGAGGAGGACCTGCGGGCGGCGGCCGAGGTGCTCGACGCCGGAACGCGGATCGCCATCCTGGCCGGCGCCGGCGCGCTGCACGCCCGGGAGGAGGTGCTGGCGGTGGCCGAGAAACTCGGCGCGCCGGTGATCAAGACGCTGCCCGGCAAGGCGGTCATCCCGGACGACTCCCCGTACGCGGTCGGCGGCATCGGGCTGCTCGGCACCCGGCCGGGGGAGGAGCTCGTCGAGGACTGCGACACGCTGCTCATGGTGGGCACCAACTTCCCCTACACCAAGCACCTGCCCGAGCCCGGGAAGACGCGGGTGGTGCAGATCGAGGCCGACCCGGCCCGGGCCGGCGTCCGGATGCCCACCCAGGTGCCCATGATCGGTGACGCCCGGGAGGCGCTGGCCGCGCTGCTGCCGCTGCTCACCCGGCACGAGGACCGCGGCCACCTGGCCAAGTACCAGAAGGCCATGGCCGGCTGGCGCGAGGACATGGCCGCGCTGGAGTCCGCCGGCCGCCACCCGATCGCCCCGCAGTACCTGATGAGCGTGGTGGACCGGGCGGCGGCCGACGACGCCATCCTCACCTGCGACTCCGGCACCATCGCCACCTGGGCGGCCCGGCACTGGACCATCCGCGGCGACCGGCGCTTCTACCTGTCGGGCAACCTCGCCAGCATGGCGCCCGGCCTGCCGTACGCCATCGCCGTGCAGCACGCCTTCCCCGGCCGGCAGGTGATCGCCTACATCGGTGACGGGGGCTTCGCCATGCTGATGGCCGAGTTCCTCACCGCGGCCCGCCACCGGCTGCCGGTCAAGGTCGTGATCAACAACAACGACTCGCTGGGCCAGATCCTCTGGGAGCAGATGGTCCTCGGCTACCCCGAGCACGGCGTGCGCTTCGGCGAGCCGGCCTCCGACTTCTCCGGCTGGGCCCGGTCCTGCGGCGCCTACGGTCGCAAGATCACCGACCCGGGCGAGGTGGACGCGGCGGTGCGCGAGGCGCTGGCCTACGACGGGCCCGCCCTGCTGGATGTGGCCGTCAATCCCGACGAACCCCCTATGCCGGGCAAGGTGTCCTACGAGCAGGCCAAGAAGTTCGCCCAGGCCTTCCTGAAGGGCCAGCCGCGCAAGGCGTCCATCGCCACCACCCTCTTCAAGGACAAGCTCTCGCAGTTCGGACGGTGACCCCATGGCCGGACACCTCCTGCCGCCGCCGGTGCGCACCCGTCCCGGCGAGCCGTACATCCGGGTCCGCGATCTGGAACGGGACCTGGCCGCCCGGGTGGACGGGGAGGTGCGGTTCGATCCGGGCACCCGGGGCGCCTATGCCACCGACGGATCCAACTACCGGCAGGTGCCGATCGGCGTGGTGGTGCCCCGCACGATCGAGGCGGCGGTCGCGGCGGTCGAGGTGTGCCGCGCCCACCGGGCGCCGATCACCTCGCGCGGCGGCGGCACCAGCCTGGCCGGGCAGACCTGCAACACCGCCGTGGTCATCGACTGGTCCAAGTACTGCCACCGGCTGGTCTCGGTCGACGCCGGCGCCCGGACCTGCGTGGTGGAGCCGGGCATCGTGCTGGACGAGCTGAACCGCCGGCTGGCGCCCACCGGCCTGATGTTCGGGCCGCGCCCGTCCACGCACGCCCAGTGCACCCTGGGCGGGATGATCGGCAACAACTCCTGCGGCTCCACCGCGCAGGCTTTCGGCAAGACCGCCGACAACGTGCGCCGGCTGGAGATCCTCGCCTACGACGGCACCCGGATGTGGGCCGGCCCCACCTCCGAGGAGGAGTACGCCGCGGTGCTGGCCGCCGGCGGGCGGCCGGCGGAGATCCACCGCGAGCTCCGCGAGATCGCCGCCCGGCACGCCGGTCAGATCCGGGAGCGCTACCCCGCGATCCCGCGCCGGGTGTCGGGCTACAACCTGGACGCGCTGCTGCCCGGTGGCCCGTTCGACCTGGCCCGGGCGCTGGTCGGCTCGGAGGGCACGCTCGTCACCGTGCTGCGCGCCGAGCTGAGCCTGGTCCCGGTGCCCGCCGCCGAGGCCCTGGTCGTGCTCGGCTACCACGACATCTGCGCCGCCGCCGACGCGGTGCCCCGGGTCGCCGCGCACCACCCGCTGCAACTCGAGGGCGTCGACGACCGGCTGGTCGGCTACGAGCGGCGCAAGGGCATGCACCCGGCGGCGCTGGGCGAGCTGCCCGAGGGCGGCGGCTGGCTGATGGTGTCGTTCACCGGCGACTCCCGGCGGGAGGCCGACGCGCGCGCCCAGCGGCTGCTGGACGAGCTGGCCGGTACCGAGCACCGGCCGCACGTCGCCTTCTTCGATCGGGAGAAGGCCGAGAAGGAACTGTGGGAGCTGCGCGAATCCGGACTCGGCGCCACCGCCCGGGTCCCCGGCATGCCGGAGACCTGGGAGGGCTTCGAGGACTCGGCGGTGCCCCCGGACCGGCTCGGCGACTACCTGCGCGACCTGCGGCGGCTGCTGGCCGAATCCGGCTACGACGGCGCCGCGCTGTACGGGCACTTCGGCCAGGGCTGCGTGCACACCCGCATCCCGTTCGACCTGGTCACCGCGGACGGGGTGGCCGCGTTCCGCGCCTTCCTCGGCCGCGCCGCCGACCTGGTGGTCTCCTACGGCGGCTCGCTGTCGGGGGAGCACGGCGACGGTCAGGCGCGCGGCGAGCTGCTGCCGAGGATGTTCGGCCCCGAGGTGGTGCGCGCCTTCCAGCAGGTGAAGGCGGTCTTCGATCCCGGCGACCGAATGAACCCCGGCAAGGTGGTGGCGCCGTACCGGGTGGACGAGAATTTGCGGCTGGGCAGCGGCTGGACGCCGGCCGACCCGGACGTCCACTTCGGCTACCCCGCCGACCAGGGCAGCTTCCAGCGCGCCGTCATGCGCTGCGTCGGCGTCGGCAAGTGCCGTGGCCACCAGGACGGCGTCATGTGCCCCTCCTACCGCGCCACCGGCGAGGAGGAGCACTCCACCCGGGGCCGGGCCCGGCTGCTGTTCGAGATGCTCGACGGCCACGCCGACTCCCCGGTGCGCGACGGGTGGCGGTCCACCGCCGTCCGGGACGCGCTGGACCTGTGCCTGTCCTGCAAGGGCTGCCACAGCGACTGCCCGATGGGGGTGGACATGGCCACCTACAAGGCCGAGTTCCTCGCCCACCACTACGCGGGCCGCCCGCGCCCGGCGGCGCACTACTCGATGGGCTGGCTGCCGCTGCTGGCCCGGCTGGCCGCCCCGGTGTCCGGCCTGGCCAACGCGCTCGCCCACGCGCCCGGCCTCGGGCGGGCCGTGAAGCGGCTCGGCGGCGTCGAGCCCGCCCGCCCGCTGCCGTACTTCGCGCGCACCCGGTTCACCACCTGGTACCGGCGCCGCGGCCCGCGCGGCGGCGGCGAGCGCGGCCCGGTGCTGCTGTGGCCGGACACCTTCACCGAGAACTTCCACCCGGAGGTGGGCCGGGCGGCCGTGGAGGTGCTGGAGTCGGCCGGTCACCGGGTGGTGGTGCCGCCGCGTACGCTGTGCTGCGGGCTCACCTGGCTGTCCACCGGGCAGCTCGGCGTCGCCCGCCGGGTGCTGCGCCGCACGGTGCGCACGCTGGCCCCGCTGCTGCGGAGCGGCACGCCGATCGTCGGGCTGGAGCCCAGCTGCACCGCCGTGCTGCGCCACGACGCCGGCGAGCTGTTCCCCGAGGACCAGGACGTGCGGCGGCTCGGCGAGCAGACCCGCACCCTGGCCGAGCTGCTCGGCGCGGCCGAGGGCTGGCGGCCGCCGCGGGTCGCCGGCACCGCGCTGGTGCAGCCGCACTGCCACCAGCACGCGGTCCTCGGCTTCGACGCCGACCGGGCCCTGCTGGAGCGGATGGGCGTCGGGCCGGCACGGGTGGTCGGCGGCTGCTGCGGCCTGGCCGGCGACTTCGGGTTCACCGCCGGGCACCTGGAGGTGTCCATGGCCTGCGCCGAGCACGAGCTGCTGCCCGCGATCCGGGACGCCGCCGACGATACGATCGTGCTCGCGGACGGCTTCAGCTGCCGCACCCAGATCGAGCACGCCGGCACCGGCCGGCAGGCGGTGCACCTGGCCGAGCTGCTGGCCGCCGCCGGGCGCGGCACGCCGGAGGCGGCCGCGGACGGCGCGGTGGCGTTCGGCGCCCGTCCCGAGCGGCTGATCCGGCGGCGGTCGGCCCCGGCGCGGGCCCTCGGCGCGGTGCCCGCCCGGCCGGCCGATCCGCCGGGACGCCGGTGACCGGCCGGCCGGCGGCCACACGGAAGGAGGGCCGGTGCGGACCGGCGAGAACGGGCACGCCGTGGCGGCGGAGGACGGGGACCCGCGCGACACCGCGTGGCGTGTGGAGGAGGCGTCGCTCGTCCTGGTGGAGCTGACGCTGGACGCCGTGGTGGAGCACGGCGACCTGTCGGTCACCCAGCTGCGCACGCTGCTCGCGGTCGAGCGGCACGGCCCGCTGAACCTGAGCGCGCTCGCCGCGCACCTGGGCGGATCGGTCTCGGCCGCCGGGCGAGTGGTGTCCCGGCTGGACGGCGCCGGGCTGCTCACCCGGGCGCTGTCGCCGCGCAGCCGCCGCGAGGTCAGCATCGAGGTCACCCCGCTCGGGCTGCTCTCTCTGGAGCGGCTGCGCGCCGGACGGCGCCGGCACATCGCCGAGGTCCTGTCCCGGCTGCCGGCGGCCAGCGCCGAGGCGCTGGCCCGGACGCTGGCCGAGTTCACCGCCGCCGCGCGGGCCACGGACCCCCCGGCGCCATCGCCTGGCGCCGGGGAGGCCGGATGACCGCGGCCCCGCAGGCGGGCACCTGCCCCGGGGCCGCGGTCGCGCCGGGCGGCCGTCAGGCCGCGGCGGCGACCGGGGAGTAGGCCGAGGCGTCCCCGGCGAGCGCGACGCTCGGCCGGCCGTCCACACCCACCGGGACGTCACCGGCGATCGTCACCCGGTGCCCTCCCGGCACGTTGACGCTGCATCCGGTAATACCTACCGTTAATATCGGTTTCATTGATCGGGGTCGCCGATCACTCCCGCCGCGAGCCGCCGCCCGTCCGCCGGGCCGGTCACGTCCCGCCCACCACCCGACCGTTGGAGAACGTCATGAGCCGCCGCCAGCCGCCCATCGAAGCGACCGTCGCCGTGATCGGCGGCGGCCCGGCCGGTTCCGGGCTGGCCGGCCGGCCCGGCCGGCGGCATGCTGCACGTGCACCTGATCGACCCCTGCCATCCCGGCGAACCCGCCGGGGAGCCGGGCGGGCCGGCCGGCCGGGTGCACGTGCACCGGATCGAGGCCGCCGACCTCACCGATCTGCCGGCCGGCCAGCGGCTGACCCTGGCGGACGGGCGCCGCCTGGACGTCGGCGCCGTCGTGCTGGCGCCCGGCCGGGCCGGCGCGGGCCCCTGGGACACTGGGAACGGCCAAGGCGCCGGGAACACCGGGAACACCGGGAACACCGGGAACACCGGGAACACCGGGAACACCGGGAACACCGGGAACACCGGGAACACCGCGCAGACCTGGGACGACGCCGCCTTCGCCGCGGCGCACGGCCTCACCCACCTGGCCGACGGGCACCGCGCCGCCGCCCGGGCCGGCCGCATCCCCTCGGCGGAACCGGTGATCGTCCGCGGCGCCGGGCTCGCCTTCGTCGACCTCGTCGGCCGCCTCACCACCGGCCGCGGCGGGCGTTTCACCCGCGACCGGGCCGGCGAGCTCGTCTACCTGCCGAGCGGCGCGGAGCCGCGGCTGTACGCCGGCTCCCACCGCGGCGTGCCGCACCGCGCCGCGCGCTCAGGTTCGCCGTCCGGTGGCGGCGGGCGCCGCGATCCCGCGGTGAGCCCGGGGACGGATGCGCGATGATGAGGATTGTGAGCTCTCCTCTCGACGCGCTGCCGAAGATCGGCGCACCGGCGACCCGGGCCCTGCGCGACGCCGGTTACCCGACCCTGCGCGACCTGGCCGGGGTCCCGCGCGCCGAACTGGCCCGGCTGCACGGCATGGGCCCCAAAGCACTGGAGATCATCCAGAGCGCGCTCCAACAACACGACCTGAGCCTCGGCCCCTGATGGGGCCCGCTCGTCGCACGGCGATCGCTCTAGGTGGCGGGTCCCGCGGCAGAGGCCATGGGTTCATGCCGGCCGGAGGCCGGACGGTAGGAGTCACGGAGTCACGCCGACTCCGCGCGGTGAGAGGAGGGAGAGGCCACCCCGAGTGGCGTGGGGCCACGGATCGGCAATGCACGCGGATCGCGTCGTTCTGGTGGGCGATACTGGGATTGAACCAGTGGCCTCTACCGTGTCAAGGTAGCGCTCTCCCACTGAGCTAATCGCCCTCGATGAAACCGAGCGGACGACGGGATTCGAACCCGCGACCCTCACCTTGGCAAGGTGATGCTCTACCAGCTGAGCCACGTCCGCGTGCCACCGGGCCGGTTTCCCGTCCGCGGCGACGACACGGAACTCTAGCGGGTTTTCCGCCCGGTGCCTAACCGGTTCGCGGGCCGGGCGCCGGGCAGGCCGGTCAGCGGGCGGGGGATCCGCGGAAGGTGCGGGCCACGCTGCGCTCGACCGCCGGCAGGGTCAGGAAGATCTCCAGGATCCGGGTGAGCCGGTGCACCTCGATGCGGTGGAACGGCGGGCCCTCCACCCGGGCCAGCATGAACGCCAGCGCCAGCGGCGGCAGCGGCGCGACGATGACGTGCAGCCCGGACGGCAGCGTGTGCGCCTCCGGCCGCGGCGGCGTGATCGGCGGGAACGGCACCTCGTCCGGGGCGCGCCAGCTGGAATGCACCACGGTGCGCGGCATGGTCTCGGTCGCCGCCGACGCCCAGTCGGCGCTGAACAGCACCGGCACCGAATCGATCAGGGTGGCGAGCGCCCGGTCGCCGGCCGTGGTGATGTACTTGAGGATCTCCAGCTCCGGGTAGGTGCCCGGTGCCTCGCGGGTGCCCCACACCCCCTCGACGGTCACCCCGTCGACGCTTTCCAGCGCCTCGGTCAGCGTGCCGCGCGGCGCCGCGTCCGGCCAGAACACCGTCAGGTCGTCCACCGCCCGCCCCTCGCCGCGCTCCAGCACGACGAGCTGGATGATGTCGGCGCCGGCGACCCCGAGGACCCGGGTGACCTGCCCCAAGGAACCCGGGCGGTCCGGCAGCGAGATGCGCAGTCTCAAAAGCATGCGGAACCTCCGGCGTCCGGGTGGTGCACCTGCTCCAAATCTACCGGCCACCCCACTGCCGCCCCCCGACCGCCCCGCCGGCGGCCGCGGCCACCGAGATCCGCACCCTCGGGCCCAAGCCAGGGCGCCGGTCCGGCGGCTCTGGAGTTCGGGTAGAAAGGGCGGGTGAAGATAGGCCCGATCGAGGTGTGGCCGCCGGTGGTGCTGGCGCCGATGGCCGGCATCACCAACGCCCCCTTCCGCACGCTCTGCCGCGAGCAGGGCGGCGGCCTGTACGTCTCGGAGATGATCACCACCCGGGCGCTGGTCGAGCGGAACGCCAAGACGATGGCGATGATCCGCTTCGGGCCGGCCGAGCGGCCGCGCAGCGTGCAGCTGTACGGCGTCGACCCCGGCGTGGTGGGCCGGGCCGCCGAGATCGTCGCGGGCGAGGGCCTGGCCGACCACATCGACCTGAACTTCGGCTGCCCGGTGCCCAAGGTCACCCGCCGGGGCGGCGGCTCGGCGCTGCCCTACAAGCGCGACCTGCTGCGGCGCATCGTGCGAGCCGCGGTGGCCGGCGCCGGCGCGCTGCCGGTCACCATGAAGATGCGCAAGGGCATCGACGACGACCACCTGACCTACCTGGACGCCGGGCGCATCGCCGCCGAGGAGGGGCTGAGCGCGGTCGCGCTGCACGGCCGCACCGCGGTGCAGCACTACGGCGGCACCGCCGACTGGGACGCCATCGCCCGGCTGAAGGACGCCGTCCCGGAGATCCCGGTGCTCGGCAACGGCGACATCTGGACCGCCGAGGACGCGCTGCGGATGATGGCCCGCACCGGCTGCGACGGCGTCGTGGTCGGCCGCGGCTGCCTGGGCCGCCCGTGGCTGTTCCGCGACCTGGACCACGCCTTCCGCGGCTCGGCCGAGCGGGCCCGCCCGGCGCTCGGCGAGGTGGCCGCCACCATGGCCCGGCACGCCGGGCTGCTGGTGGAGTGCTTCGGCAGCGAGACCCACGGGGTGCTGGACTTCCGCAAGCACGTCGGCTGGTACCTCAAGGGCTTCCCGCTGGGCGCCGAGACGCGCCGCGAGCTGGCCACCGCCACCACGCTGGCCGGGCTGCGCGAACGCCTGGCCGCGCTGCCGGCCGGCCTGCCCTGGCCGGGGGAGGCCGCCGACGGGCCGCGCGGCAAGTCCACCGCGCGCGAGCGCGTCCTGCTGCCCGACGGCTGGCTGGACGATCCGCGGGACGCGGCCGTCCCCGCCGACGCCGAGCTCGCCACCTCCGGCGGCTGATCGGCCGCGCGCGTCAAAGGCGGTCGACGGAGACGACGTGCACGACGGCGCGGCCCTCCTCGTCGGAGGCGGCCAGGTCGACCTGGGCGGTGATGCCCCAGTCGTGGTCGCCGGCCGGGTCGTCGAAGACCTGCCGGACCCGCCACAGCTCCTTCTCCTCCTCGATGAGCAGCAGCGAGGGCCCGCGGGCGTCCGGGCCGGTGCCGATCTCGTCGTGTTCGGCGAAGTACTCCTCCAGCGCGTCCTCCCAGTCCACGTCGGCCAGCTCGCGCAGCTCCTCGTACCGCTCCAGCGCGGCCAGCTCCACCATGCGGAACATGGCGTTGCGCACCAGGACGCGGAAGGCGCGGCGGTTGCCGGTGACCGGGCGGGTGTTCTCCTCCAGGCCGGGCCGCTCGATCTCGCCGGTGGGGTTCTGCAGCTGCTCCCACTCGTCCAGCAGGCTGGAGTCGACCTGGCGGACCAGCTCGCCGAGCCACTCGATGAGATCCTGCAGCTCCTCGGTCTTCAGGTGGTCGGGCACGGTGCGGCTGAGGGTGCGGTAGGCGTCGGCCAGGTAGCGCAGCACGGTGCCCTCCGACCTGGCCAGCTCGTAGAACTGGACGTACTCGGTGAAGGTCATCGCCCGCTCGTACATGTCGCGCACCACGGTCTTGGGGCTGACCGCGTAGTCGCCCACCCACGGGTGGCCGCGCCGGTAGGTCTCGTAGGCGCCGAACAGCAGGTCGGCCAGCGGCATCGGGTAGGTGACGTCGGTGAGCAGCTCCATCCGCTCCTCGTACTCGACGCCGTCGGCCTTCATCTGGGCCACCGCCTCGCCGCGCGCCTTGTTGAGCTGGGCGTGCAGGATCTGCCGGGGGTCGTCCAGCGTCGACTCCACGATGGACACCACGTCCAGCGGGTAGGCCGGCGACCCGGTGTCCAGCAGCTCGAACGCGGCGAGCGCGAAGGTGGACAGCGCCTGGTTGAGCGCGAAGTCCTCCTGCAGATCCACGGTCAGCCGGGCCATCCGGCCCTGCTCGTCCGGCTCGCGCAGCGTCTCCACCACGCCGCCGGCCAGCAGCGAGCGGTAGATGGCGATGGCGTGGCTGATGTGCCGGCGCTGCGCCTTGCGCTCCTCATGGTTGTCGGTGAGCAGGTGTTTCATCGCGGCGAAGCAGTCGCCCGGCCGGTTGATCACGGCGAGCAGCATGGCGTTGCTGACCTTGAAGCGGGAGGCCAGCGGCTCGGGTTCGGCCTTCTGCAGCCGCTCGAACGTCTCCTCGCTCCAGCCGACGAAGCCGTCGGGGGCCTTCTTGCGCACCACCTTGCGGCGCTTCTTCGGGTCGTCGCCCGCCTTGGCCAGCGCCTTCTCGTTCTCCACCACGTGGTCGGGGGCCTGGCAGACGACGTAGCCGAGGGTGTCGAACCCGGCCCGGCCGGCCCGGCCGGCGATCTGGTGGAACTCGCGGGCGCGCAGCAGCCGGACCCGGTTGCCGTCGTACTTGCTGAGCGCGGTGAACAGCACGGTGCGGATCGGCACGTTGACCCCGACGCCGAGCGTGTCGGTGCCGCAGATCACCTTCAGCAGCCCGGCCTGGGCCAGCCGCTCGACCAGCCGGCGGTACTTGGGCAGCATGCCGGCGTGGTGCACGCCGATGCCGTGCCGCACCAGCCGCGACAGCGCCCGGCCGAACCGGGTGGTGAACCGGAAGCTCCCGATGAGCGCGGCGATGGCCTCCTTCTCCGCCTTGGTGGACATGTTGACGCTCATCAGGGCCTGCGCGCGTTCCATCGCGGCGGCCTGGGTGAAGTGCACGACGTAGACCGGGGCCTGCTGGGTGGCCAGCAACTCCTCCAGCGTCTCGTGCAGCGGGGTGGCCCGGTAGCTGTAGTAGAGCGGGACGGGGCGGGTGGCCGAGCGCACCACCGCGGTCTGCCGCCCGGTGCGCCGGGTCAGGTCGGTCTCGAACCGGGCGACGTCCCCCAGGGTGGCCGACATCAGCAGGAACTGCGCCTGCGGCAGCTCCAGCAGTGGCACCTGCCACGCCCACCCGCGGTCCGGCTCGGCGTAGAAGTGGAACTCGTCCATCACGACCTGCCCGACGTCGGCCCGGGTGCCGTCGCGCAGCGCGATGTTGGCGAGGATCTCCGCGGTGCAGCAGATGATCGGCGCCGACGGGTTCACCGCGGCGTCGCCGGTCATCATGCCGACGTTGTCGGTGCCGAAGACGGCGCACAGGTCGAAGAACTTCTCCGACACCAGCGCCTTGATGGGCGCGGTGTAGAAGGTGCGCTCGCCGGCGGCCAGCGCGGCGAAGTGCGCGCCCGCGGCCACCAGGCTCTTGCCCGACCCGGTCGGCGTGGCGAGGATGACGTTGTTGCCGGAGACGACCTCGATCAGCGCCTCCTCCTGCGCCGGGTAGAGCGTCAGCCCGCGCCCGGCGTTCCACTCGGCGAACGCCTCGAACAGCGCGTCCGGGTCGGTCTGGGCGGGAAGGTGCTGGAGGAGGCTCACCCCTCAATACTGCCGAAGGACCGGACGTGGTCGGGCCATCATCCACCCGCCGGATCGCCGGGGATCACAGGCCGAGATCGTCCAGTTCCCGGTACAGCGCGGCGCGGGAGGGGTCGGCGCTCGCCGGCGCGGCCGTTCCCGGGTGCGGCGGCCGGACCGCGGGCATGCCCGGCACGGCGGGCGGGGTGTGCGGGGCGACCCGGTCCGGGCGGCCGGCGGCGCGGCGGTCGCGGAACAGCCAGCCGCCCAGGATGCCGCCGACGAACCCGGCCAGGTGACCCTGCCAGCTGAACGCGTCGGAGGGCAGCAGCCCGGTGAACTGGTAGGCGAAGCACAGGGCCATGACCAGGCCGACCACGATGTCGATGGCGTGCCGGTCGAACAGGCCGCGCACCAGGATGTAGCCGAAGTAGCCGAACACCACCCCGCTCGCCCCCGCGGTGACGCTGCCCGGGCCGGACACGAACCAGATGCCGAGGCCGCTCACCACGGCGATCAGCGCGGTGACCCCGAGGAACCTCGACACCCCGCGGTAGGCGGCCAGGAAGCCGAAGACGAACAGCGGCCCGGAGTTGCCCTCGATGTGCGCCCAGTCCCAGTGCAGGAAGGGGGAGGTGACGATCGCCGGCAGCCGGGACGGCTCGCGCGGCACGATGCCGAAGGACTGGCTGAGGGCATAGCCGGAGACCGCGTTGACCAGCTGGACCGTCCAGATCAGCGCCAGGAACCCCACCATCACCCAGAAGGCCTTCCGGGCCTCCGCGACCATGATCTCGGCCGTCCGTCCGCTCACCGCTGCCCCCTCGCCTGCCGCGCCGCCCTCCGCGCCGCCCGCCGCGCCGGGGGAGAGGCCCGCGACGCTCGCCCGGGTATCCTCCCAAATCCCGCGCGGACCGGCCACCGTCCCGGCGCTCGTAGAGTGTCCGGATGACCATGAGCGACGCCGATCTGCTGGACCACGTGACCCGGACGCTGGCCGCCCTGCCCGGCGTGCATGCCGTCACCCTCGGCGGCTCGCGGGCGTCCGGCGCCCACCGGCCGGACAGCGACTGGGACTTCGCCGTCTACTACCGGGGCGCGTTCCGGCCCGGCGACCTGCGCGCGCTCGGCTGGCCGGGCGAGGTGTCGGAGATCGGCGGCTGGGGCGGCGGGGTGTTCAACGGCGGCGCCTGGCTACAGGTGGCCGGCCGGGCCGTCGACGTGCACTATCGCGACCTGGACGAGGTCGAGCATCATCTGGCCGAGGCGCGGGCCGGCCGGTTCGGTGTCGAGCGGCTGATGTTCCACCTGGCGGGCATTCCGACCTACATCGTGGTGGCCGAGCTGGCCCTCGGGCGGGCGGTCGCCGGCGAGCTGCCCCGGCCGGACTACCCGCCCGCGCTGCGCGCGGCGGCGCCGCCCCGCTGGTGGGGCGACGCTCGGGCCACCCTGGACTACGCCGCGGCCCACGCCCGGGCGGGCCGGCTGGCCGAGACCGCCGGGTCGATCGCCACGGCCGCCTGCCAGACCGCGCACGCGGTGCTGGCCGCGCGCGGGGTCTGGGCCACCAACGACAAGACCCTGCTGGACCGGGCCGGCCTGCGCCGGGTGGACGAGATCCTGGCCACGGCGCCCGGCCGGCCGGTCCAGGCGATCGAGGAGGCGGGCGCGTTCCTCGCCCGCGCCGCGGCCGCGGCGGGCGTGTGCGGGGCCGGCTGACCCGGCGGGTCAGTCCGCCAGGCGTTCCAGCACGACCACCGGGATCTCCCGGTCGGTCTTGGTCTGGTACTCGTCGTACTGCGGCCAGGTGGCGGCCATCAGCCGCCACAGCTCCGGCTTCTCCTGCGGGGTCGCGGTGCGGGCCCTGGCCCGGAACCGGTCCGCCTTGACCTGCACCTCCACCTCCGGGTCGGCCTCCAGGTTCAGGTACCACTCCGGGTGGGCCGGGTCGCCGCCCTTGGACGCGACCACGACGTGGTCGTCGCCGTGCCGCTGGTAGATCAGCGGGGTGGTGCGCTTCTGGCCGCTCCGCCGTCCGGTGGTGGTCAGCAGCAGGACGGTGGTGTTGTTCCAGTCGTGCCCCTCCGCGCCATCGGTGGCCCGGTACCTGTCCACATGCTCTTTTCCGTACAGCATGACGCTCCTCACTCCCGTTGGCCCAAGCCCTACCCAGGTCACGGGTCATGATCCCAGCTTTCCGGCATGTCACGGCCCGGCCCGGGCCAGGCACCGGCGGATGGGTGGCCGATCGGCGCAACCGGCCGGGCGCGGGGTACGAAAGGAGCGGCGGGGGTGATGGCATGGCGCGGTGCCTGGTGACCGGGGCCACGGGGTACATCGGAGGCAGGCTGGTGCCCGAGCTGCTGAAGGCGGGCCACCAGGTGCGGTGCATGGCCCGCTCGCCCGGCCGGCTGCGCGACCAGACCTGGGCCGGCGAGGTGGAGGTCGCCGAGGCGGACGCCACCCGGGCCGAGGAGACGGGGGAGGCGCTGCGGGACGTCGAGGTCGCCTACTACCTGATCCACACCATGGGGTCCGGCCACGACTTCACCGAACGCGACCGGGTCGCCGCGGCCACCTTCGCCGCCGCCGCCGAGCGGGCCGGGGTACGGCGCGTCGTCTACCTCGGCGGCCTGGCCCCGAAGGAGCGGCCCTCGCCGCACATGCGCTCCCGGGCGGAGGTGGAGCGGATCCTGCTGGACGGCGCGGTCCCGACGATCGCGTTCCGCGCCTCGGTGATCATCGGTTCGGGGTCGGTCTCGTTCGAGATGCTGCGCCACCTGACCGAGCGGCTGCCGGTGATGACCACGCCGCGCTGGGTGCGCACCCGCACCCAGCCGATCGCGATCAGGGACGTGCTGCGCTACCTGGTCGAGGCGGCGGCCATCCCCGGGGAGGTGAACCGGGCCTTCGACATCGGCGGGCCGGACGTGCTCACCTACGCCCAGATGATGCAGGGCTACGCCGCGGTGGCCGGGCTGCCGCCGCGGCTGATCATCCAGGTCCCGCTGCTCACCCCGGGCCTGTCCAGCCACTGGGTCGGCCTGGTCACCCCGGTGCCGGCCGGAGTGGCCCGGCCGCTGGTGGAGTCGCTGCGCAACGAGGCGGTCTGCCGCGAGCACGACATCGCCCGGTACATCGCCGATCCGCCCGGCGGGCTGGTCGGCTTCCGCGAAGCGGTGCGGCTCGCGCTGCAGAAGATCAAGGAGGCGGACGTGGCGACCCGCTGGTCGTCGGCCTCGACCCCGGGCGCGCCCAGTGACCCGCTGCCCACCGACCCGGACTGGGCCGGCGGCAGCCTGTACGTCGACCAGCGCACCGCGGTGGCGGACGCGCCGCCCGAGGCGCTCTGGCGGGTCATCGAGGCGATCGGCGGGGAGGCGGGCTGGTACTCCCTGCCGTTCGCCTGGCGGCTGCGCGGCCTGTTCGACCGGGCCGTCGGCGGGGTGGGGCTGCGCCGGGGCCGGCGGGACCCGAGCAGGCTCCGGGTGGGCGACGCGGTGGACTTCTGGCGGGTGGAGGAGATCGAGCCGGGCCGGCTGCTGCGGCTGCGCGCCGAGATGCGGCTGCCCGGGCTGGCCTGGCTGGAGCTCACCTGCCGGGAGCGGGACGGCCGCGCGGTGTACGGCCAACGGGCGATCTTCCATCCGCGTGGCCTGTTCGGTCACCTGTATTGGTGGGGTGTCTACCCGTTCCACGGGCTGATCTTCGGGCGGATGCCGCGCAACGTCACCGCGGCCGCCCGGGCGCGGGCGCGGCGGGCCGGTGCCGGGCCGAGCTGAAAATTTCAGCAGGTGGGCGGGCTGACGCGCTGGTCACCGCACCGGCCGTCGGCCGCGCGCCGGCGGTCGCTGGGCGGCGCCGCCCGGCCGTCCTATGGTCGGCCGCAGTCGATGGGAGCGCTCCCATCAATCATCCCCCCGGAGTCGAGATGAAACGTCGGGCATCGCGAGCGCTGACGGCACTCCTCGCCGTCATCGGCTCGATCCTGCTGTCGGTGGTGGTCACCGGCACGGCGGGCGCGGACACCACGATCTGCGAGAAGTACGGTGGCGTGAGCATCGCCGGCGGCAAGTACCACGTGATCAACAATGTCTGGGGCTCGGACGCCCAGCAGTGCATCAACGTGACCTCCACCGGCTTCCGGGTCACCCAGGCCGGGCACAACAAGGCCACCAACGGCGCGCCGGCCTCCTACCCGGCCATCTACGCCGGGTGCCACTACGCCACCTGCACCAGCGGCAGCAGCCTGCCCATGCGGGTGAGCGACAGCAGGTTCTCCTCCATCCAGACCAGCGTGAGCATGTCCTACCCCTCGTCGGGCGTCTACGACGCGGCCTATGACATCTGGTTCGACCCGACGCCGCGCACCGACGGGCAGAACACCGGCGCCGAGCTGATGATCTGGCTGAACCGGGTCGGCTCGATCCAGCCGATCGGCTCCCGGGTCGCCACGGTCAACCTGGCCGGCGGCACCTGGGACGTGTGGTTCGGCAACGTCGGCTGGAACGTCGTCTCCTACGTGCGCACCTCGGCGACCAACTCGATCAGCTTCAACGTCGGCACCTTCTACTCCGACATGGTGAACCGCGGGTACGCGCAGAACTCCTGGTACATCACCAGCGTGCAGGCCGGGTTCGAGCCGTGGGTGGGCGGCGCCGGCCTGGCGGTGGACAACTTCTCCTACAACGTCGGCGGCGGCGGTAACCCGGGCCCCAGCCCGAGCCCGAGCAACCCCGGCAACCCGGGCGGGTCGTCGGCCTGCCGGGTGAAGTACACCAAGAGCCAGTGGAGCGGTGGCTTCACCGCCGACCTGGCCATCACCAACACCGGATCCGGCTCGATCAACGGCTGGACGCTGGGCTTCTCCTTCCCCAACGACCAGCGGATCACCAACGCCTGGAACGCCACCGTCAGCCAGAACGGCTCGGCGGTGACCGCGCGGAACGTCGACCACAACGGGTCGATACCGCCCGGCGGCACCGCGTCGTTCGGCTTCCAGGGCACGTTCGGCTCGACGAACAACAACCCTGGCTCGTTCACCCTGAACGGCACCGCCTGCTCGCTCGGCTGACGCTCGCCTGACACGCCGCGACGGGCCGGGCCGCCGGCCCGGCCCGTCGTCGCGCGGCGACCGTGGCCCGTCGCGCCTCCGCCCGGCCCGCTCGCCACCGAGGGAGTGCTCGCCCGGGCCGGTCCGGCGGTTCCGTCCGGCTGACCGGCCGGGCGCGTCGTGGCCGGTCGGCGGGGTGGTGGCCGGTGATGATGAGGGAATGGACCAGCGGTTCGACGCGCTGCGCGCGCTCGCCGCGCGGCGGGGCCGGGCCGGCCCGCGGCTGATCGCCGCGCTGGCGGCGGCCGGCCGGGCCGCGCCGGGCGGGCCACCGGACCGGGCGCCCGGGGTGGCGCGCGGGTTCGGCCTGCCCGCCGCCGCCGGGCTCGGCCCGGCCACCTACTACGCCGACCTGGCCGCACCGCGCGGCCGGCGGCACGTCCGGGTGTGCGCAGGCACCGCCTGCTTCGCCGCCACCGGCGGCCGGCACCTCGCCGAGGTCGAGGCGGCCCTCGGCGTCGCGGCCGGCGCGGTGGCGCCGGGCGGCGCGGTGTCGCTGCAGGTGGTCCGCTGCCTGGGCTACTGCTACGCCGCACCGGCCTGTCTGGACGGCGAGACCCCGCTCACCGGCGCGGATCTGGCCGGCCGGCTCGCCGGGCCGCCGCGCCCGGCGCCGGAGATCCCGATGGCGGACACCACCGGCGACCCGGTCGTGCTGGCCGGCCTGGCCGGCGGCGCCGCCCCCTGGCAGGCGTGGCCGGCGGTCCGGGGCGAGCGCACCCCCGAGGAGGTGCACCGGCAGGTGGCCGCGAGCGGGCTGCGCGGCCGCGGCGGCGCGGGGTACCCGGTCGCCGCCAAGTGGGCCGCGGCCGGCGGGCGTCCCGGCACCGTCGTGGTGGCCAACGGCGACGAGGGCGACCCCGGGTCCTTCGCCGACCGGCTGCTGATGGAGGAGGACCCGGCCCGCGTCCTGGAAGGCCTGGCCCTGGCGGCGTACGCCTGCGGCGCCCGGCACGGCGTGGTGCTGGTCCGCTCGGAGTATCCGCGGGCGCTGGCCCGCATGCGGGCCGCCGTCGCGGCGGCCCGCGCCGCCGGGCACCTGGGCGGCCCGGCCGGGGTGGAGGTGGCGGTCGTCGAGGGCGCCGGGTCCTACGTCGCGGGGGAGGAGACCGCGCTCATCGCCGGGCTGGAGGGCCGCCGCGGCGTGGCCGCCCCCCGGCCGCCGTACCCGGCGGAGCGGGGGCTGTGGGACGCCCCGACCGTGGTCAACAACGTGGAGACCCTGGCCGCCGTCCCGTGGATCGTCCGGCGCGGCGGCGCCGCGTACGCCGCGCGCGGCACCCCCGGCGAGACCGGGACCAAGCTGGTCTGCCTGTCCGCGGGGTTCGCCCGCCCGGGGTGCTACGAGGTGGAGCTCGGCACCTCGGTGCTGGACATCGTCACCGGTCCCGGCGGCGGGCCGCGCGGCGGCGGGATCGCCGTGCTGCAGGTGGGCGGGCCGCTCGGCGGGTTCCTGCCCGGGCACGCCCTGGACGTGCCGCTCACCGAGGCGGCGCTGTCCGCGCGCGGCGCCGCCCTCGGCCACGCCGGCCTGGTGGCGTTCGGCCACGACGCCGACCCGGAGGCGGTGCTGCGCCACCTGTGGGAGTTCGCCGACGCCGAGAGCTGCGGGGCGTGCTCGCCGTGCCGGGTCGGCTCCCACCGCGGGAGGGAGCTGGTCCAGGCGGGTGATCCGGTCGCGGCCGGCGCCGAGTACGGCCGGCTGCTGCGGGTGATGGCCGCCGGCGGGCTGTGCGCGTTCGGCCGCCGGGTCCCGGCCGCCGTCCGCTCGCTGGCCCGCGCGTACGGCGACCGGCTGGCCGGCTGGCAGGGCGGGGACGGCTGAGGGCCGGCGGAACCGGCGCGAACGGGCGCCGGGCGGGAGCCGGGACGGGCGGACAGGTGGGGCGGAACGGGCGACGAGCGGAACGGGCGGTCGGGAACGGCGACGGGCGGACGAACGGGCGCCCGGCGGGACGGGTGAGATGGGGGATGGCCGGATGATGGACGGCGGGGGTCCGGCCGGGCCGGGGGAGGGCCGGCGGCGGGTCACGGTCGACGGGGTGGCGGTCGAGGTGGCGGCCGGGGCCACCGTGCTGGACGCGGTGCGCGCCGCCGGCGCCGACGTCCCCGCGCTGTGCCATGACGACCGGCTCGCCGCCGCGGGATCCTGCCGGACCTGCCTGGTCCGGGCCGGCGGGCGGCTGGTGGCGGCCTGCGTGACGCCGGCCGGCGACGCCCCCGTGGAGGTGGCCGCCGCCGACCTGCGCCAGCTGCGCCGGGACGCGGTGGTCACCATCGTGACGCCGCTGCCGCCGCGCGCGCTGTCCGGCGATCGGGAGCTGGCCCGGACCTGCCGGTCGCTGGACATCGGCCCGGCGGCGGCCCGGGGGGCCGGCGGCGCGCCGCGCGACGACAGCCATCCCTACGTGCGGCTGGACCCGGACCTGTGCATCGCCTGCGGCCGGTGCGTGCGCATGTGCGCCGACGTGCAGGGCACCTTCGCGCTGACGCTGACCGGCCGCGGCGCGCGCACCGTGGTCGCGCCGGGCACCGGCGGGGCCTGGGTGGACTCCGACTGCGTGGCCTGCGGCGGCTGCGTGGACACCTGCCCGACCGGGGCGCTGTGGGAGCCCGGCGCGCCGCCCGGTTCCGCCGCCGCCGGCACCGTCACCCGGACGACCTGCGGCTACTGCGGCGTGGGCTGCACCCTTCAGGTCCGGGTCACCGGCGGGGAGGTGGCGGCGGTGCTGCCCGCCCGGGACGGCCCGGTCAACTCCGGGCACGCCTGCGTCAAGGGCCGGTTCGCCTATGGGTTCCTGCGGGCGCCGGACCGGCTCACCCGGCCGCTGCTGCGCCGCGGCGGCCGGCTGGAGCCGGTGGGCTGGGACGAGGCGATCGGCCACGTGGCCCGCGCGATGCGCGAGGCGGTCGCGGCCGCCGGGCCGGACACCGTGGCGGCGATCTCCTCCGCCCGGGCCACCAACGAGGAGAACTACCTGGTGCAGAAGTTCATGCGGGTGGTGATCGGCACCAACAACGTCGACAACTGCTCGCGGCTGTGCCACTCGCCGTCGGCGGCCGGGCTGACCGCGTCGTTCGGGCTGGCCGGCGGCACCGACGCGTTCGAGGACGTCGAGCGGGCCGACTGCCTGCTGGTGGTGGGGGCCAACCCTGCCGAGGCGCATCCGGTGGCCGGCGCGCGGCTGCTGGCCGCGGCGCTGCGCGGCGCGCGGCTGGTGGTGGCCGACCCGCGGGCGGTGGGGCTGGCCCGGTACGCCGACGTGCACCTGCGGCCCCGGCCGGGCACCAACGTGGCGCTGTTCCACGGGCTCGCCCACGTGATCCTGGCCGAAGGGCTGGCCGACGAGGACTTCCTGCGCGACCGGACCACCGGCCTGGCCGAACTGCGGGAGCTGCTGGCCGGGTACCCGCCGCGGGCCGTGCAGGAGATCACCGGGGTTCCGGCCGCGGACCTGGTGGCCGCGGCCCGCCACTACGGCCGGGCCCGCCGGCCGGCCATCGTCTACGGGCTGGGCGTCACCGAGCATCTGCACGGCACCGACGGGGTGCGCGCGCTGGCCAACCTGGCGATCCTGCGCGGCGCGGTGGGCACCGGGCGCGGCGCCGGCGTCACCGCGCTGCGCGGGCAGAACAACGTGCAGGGCGCCTCGGACATGGGCGCGCTGCCGGACGCGCTGCCCGGCTACGGCAAGGTCACCGACCCGGCGGCGCGCGGGCGCGCCGAGCGGGTGTGGGGCGTCCCGCTGCCGGACCGCCCCGGGCTGCGCATCCCGGACATGTTCGCGGCGGCGCGCGGCGGCCGGCTGCGGGTGCTGTGGATCATCGGCGAGGACGTCTGCCAGACCGACCCGGAGACCGGCCGGGTCGTCGCGGCGCTGGCGGCCTGCCCGCTGGTGGTCTGCCAGGAGCTGTTCCTGTCGGAGACCGCGCGCCGGGCGGACGTCGTGCTGCCGGCGGCGGCCTGGCCGGAGAAGGACGGCACGTTCGTCAACTTCGACCGGCGGGTGCAGCGGGTGCGGCCCGCGCTGCCGGCGCCCGGCGAGGCCCGCGCCGACTTCGCGATCGTGCACGCGCTGGCGGCGGCGCTGGGCGCCGACCTCGGCTGCCGGACGCCCGCCGAGGCGCTGGCCGAGTGCGCCCGCCTCACCCCGCTGTTCGCGGGCCTGAGCCACGAGCGGCTGGACCGGGAGGGCGCCGTCCGCTGGCCGGCCCCGGCGGCGGACCGGCCCGGTACGGCGTCGCTGTACCGGGAGCGGTTCGCCACCCCCGACGGGCGGGCGCACCTGGCCGCCGCGCCCTACCTGCCGCCGGGCGAGGAGCCGGACGCCGACTACCCGCTGATCCTGATCACCGGGCGGCGCTGGGCGCACTACAACTCCGGGACCATGACCCGCCGCACCCCGAATCTCCGGCTGGACCCGCGCGACCAGCTGGACGTGCATCCCGACGACGCCGCCCGGCTCGGCCTGCGCGACGGTGACGAGGTCGCCGTGGAGAGCCGGCACGGCCGGGCCCGGCTGCGGGCCGCGGTCGGCGATCAGGTGGCGCCCGGCCAGGTGTTCTGCGCCTTCCATTTCCCCGGCAGCGGGGTGAACCGGCTGACCGCGACCCGCGGGGACACCGCCACCTCCTGCCCGGAGTACAAGGTCACCCCGGTCCGGGTGCGCCGGGCCGGGCGGTGAGACGGGCGGTGAGGCGGCATCGGCCGGCCCGCGGAGCCGGCGGCGACCCGCAGGGCACCGCGGGCCACCGGCGGCGATGCGAAGGCCGAGCGCCGCCCGGCGCCGCCGTTGCCGCCGTTCCCGGCGGTCCGGGCGTTCCCGGGCGGGGCGGTCAGCCGCCGGCCGGGGTCGTCACCCGCCATTCCAGCCGGTCGACCACGCCGAGCACGCCGTTGACCCGCTCGGTCATCCGGACCATGGTCCGAGCGTCCGCCTGCCGGCCGGTGCGCCCGGCCAGCGTGACCACGCCACCGGTCACCGAGACCTCCACCTCCGGGGGCTGCGGCCACAGCGCGCCCTCGACGATGTCCTGGCGGATCTCCCGGGCGATGTCCTCGTCCTCGCGCACGAACACCTTGATCAGGTCGTGCCGGCTGACGATCCCGGCCAGCGTGCCGTCGTCGTCGACCACCGGCAGCCGGCGGATGCCGTGCTCGTCCATCAGCCGGGCGGCGTTGACGGCGCTGGAGTACTCGCGGACGGTGATCGCCGGCGCGGTCATCACCTGGGCGGCGGTCTCGCCGCGCGCCTTGGCGGCGCCTGTGCCGGCCTGCCGCTGCAGCAGGCGGCGCAGCCGCACCCGGGCGGGCGGCCGGTATCCCTCGCCGTAGTACTGCTCGCGGAACTCCTCCTTGCGCAGCAGGTCCGCCTCGGAGACCACCCCGACGACGTGGCCCTCGCCGTCCACCACCGGCACCGCGCTGACGCCGTGCGCCATCAGCAGGCCGGCCACGTCCCGGAACGGGGTGGCGCCGTTGACCGTCACCACGTCCCTGGTCATCACGTCCCGCACCTTGGTGTGCATGCCCGGCCCCCTATCCGCCGTACGGTCTCACCCTCCATGGCAGCGCCGCGCGGCGGCCGGCGGAAGGGGCGGACGGCCCGCCCGCGCCGGGCCGTTCGCCCCCGCCGAATATCGTCATTACATAGACGGACATGTCGGCTTTACGGAAAACTGGCGGCGCCGATCGACGGCCGAGCCGCGGGCCCGGCCGATGCCGCCGCCGAGCAGCGACCGAGGGGGCGCCGCCGTGAGCCCGACCCGCATGACCCCGGCCGATCCGGGACCGTTCCGGCTGCGGCACGGCACCGGCGACCTGGCCACCGCGGCCGCGGCGCTGACCGGAGAGCTGCCCGCCCGCCCGCTGGCCGAGGTGCTGGCCAAGGCCAACCGGCAGACCACCCGCAAGGGCAAGACCACCGCCTTCGGCACCATGAGCCCGCCGCCGGCCGACTGGTACCGCTTCCAGCCCGGCGACGACGACACCGCCGACTGGTACCCCCAGGGTGTCGCCGGCAGCTCCGAGGCGGGCCGGACCGACGTGCGGGCGCTCGCGGTCAGCTGGTACTGGAAGCCGGTCGGCGCGGCCGGCGAGCGCGGCGTGCGGATCTCCCTGGTCGACCTGGCCGGCGGCCGGTACCGGCACGTGCTGCTCGTCCACCCCGAGGCCGGGGGATCGTACCGGCCGGTCAACGTGCACGCCGGCGGCATCGCCTGGTACGGCGACCTGCTGTACGTCGCCGACACCGCCCGGGGCCTGCGGGTCTTCGACCTGCGCGCCATCCTGGAGGTCGACGGGGATGACGACCGGATCGGCCGGCAGGGCGGGAAGCACCACGCCTTCGGCTACCGGTACGTGCTGCCCCAGATGGACGCCTGGACGTCCTCGGGGGACGCCCGGTTCTCCTTCCTGTCGATCGACCGGACCACCACCCCGCACAGCCTGGTGTCCGGGGAGTACGTCGACCCGGCCGCCGACCCGGGCCGCACCGGGCGGGTGGCGCGCTGGCCGCTGTCCGCCGGCGGGACGCTGCTCGCCGGGGCCGGCGGGGAGGCGCCGGCCACCGAGACGCTGGCCATGCCGGCCGCCAAAATCCAGGGCGCGCTGTGCCTGGACGGCACCTGGTACCTCAGCCAGGCCGCCTCGGCGTCCCGCAACGGCGCGCTGCTGGTCGCCCGGCCCGGCAAGGCGGTCCAACGGCGCGGCTTCCCGGTGGGGCCGGAGGACCTGACCCACTGGGCCGGCGGGCGGATCTGGAGCGTCACCGAGTTCCGCGGCCGCCGGGCGCTGTTCGCCGTCCCGGCCTGAACCGCCGCCGCGGCGGCGCCCGCCGGCGGGCCGGTGACCTGGCGGCCGAACCCCGGGCGGAACCAGGACCGCCGGACCCCGGCACCGGCTCAGGGCCGTCCCTGACTCGACCCTGAAGTCGCGCCGCGCCCGTACCGCCGGGCGCCGCGGCGGCCTAGCGTGGGGGGCATGGGACGCATACTTCTCCTCGCCGCCGGTGTCGTGGTCGCCTTTCTGCTGCTGGGCAGCGTGATCGGCTTCGTCGTCGGCGCGCTCAAGTGGGCACTGATCATCGGGATCGTGGTGCTCGCCGTCATGGCGCTGGGCCGCATCCTCCGCTCCACCGGCTCGTGAGGTCCGGCCCGCCGCCCGTCCTAGCCGTGCGGTCAGGACGGGCGGCGGGCGCGGGGGCGGAAGTCGGCCTTGAACCGGCCGATGGCCGCCCGGGTGGCGTGCAGCGCGCCGTTGGACACCTCCGAGGTGCGCTGCGCCACCCCCACGAAGACGTAGTCCACGATCAGCAGCTGGCTGATCCGGCTGGCCAGCGCGCCCGGCCGGAACGTGGTCTCCCGCCCGGCGGAGATCAGCACGTGCCCGCACACCTCGGCCAGCGCCGACCGCGGGTTGTTGGTGATCGCCACGGTGGTCGCCCCGGCCAGGCCCGCCTGGCGCATCGGCTCCAGCACGTCGGGGGTCTCGCCGGTGCAGCTCACCCCGACCGCCACGTCACCCGGCTTCAGCAGCACCGCGCTGGTGAGCGCCAGGTGCGCGTCGGTGAATGCGTGCGCCGACAGGCCGATGCGCAGCAGTTTCTGCGCCATGTCCATCGCGACCAGCCCGGAGGCGGCCACGCCGTAGACGTCGACCCGCCGGGCGCCGGTGATCGCGCCGACCACCTCGCCCAGTTGCTCGGGGGACAGCTGGGCGGCGGTGTCGGAGATGGCCTGCGCCTCGGCCCGGGTGACCTTGGCGATCACATCCGACAGCGGGTCGTCCGGCGCCAGGTCACCGGGGACCAGCCGGTCGGTGCCGCCCCGGCCGGTCGCCGCCGCGGCGGCCAGCGCCAGCCGCAGCTGCGAGTAGCCGGAGAAGCCGAGCACCCGGGCGGTGCGCACGATGGTGGCCTCGCTGGTGCCGGAGGCGGCGCTCAGCTCGGTGATCGTGCTGCGGGCCACCGTCGCGGGATCGTCGAGGATGAGCCGGGCGACGATCTGCGCCGAGGGGGTGAGGGAGGGGAGGACGCCCCGCACCCGGGCGACCAGGTTCTCCGGGGTCGGGCGTTGGGGGTCGGTCATGCGATTCCTTATCTGTTACCGACAGATTACTCATTCCTGGTGCTCGGTGGACCTTCGCTCTCCCTGGTAGGGGCCGCCCGGCGCGGGCAGGGGAGGCCGGTGGTCCGGCCGGGCGCAGCAGGGCGGACGGCGCCGGGATCAGGGCTCGGTGAGCCACTCGGCGGCGGCCAGCGCGGAGACCCGCGAGTCGCCGCCGGTGGCCAGGTGCACCGCCCCCGCCGCCGGGCCGGGCAGCCCGGTCTCCACGACCACCGCGTCCGGGCGGACGCGGACGATCTCGGCCAGCGCCCGCGCCATCCAGGCGTGCCGGTGCGCGTCGTGGGTGACCACCACCACCGGTCGCCCGGCGAGCTCGGCCGCGCCCGGCGGCGCGGGCCGGTCCGGGCGCAGCGCCACCCGCCGGGTACCGGGCAGCCGGGCCGCCAGCGCCGTCCCCGGCCCGAAGGGCGCGCCGCTCTCGATCGCCCGGTGCGGCCGGGCGCTCATCTCGACGACCACGGGCGGCTCGGCGATCACCGGGCGGCGCGGTGCCGCGGGGCAGGTGACGCGCAGCGCCCGGCGCGCCGCCGCCAGCCCGAGCCGGGACACCCGATGGGCCGGGTCCAGCGGGACCGGTGCCGCCGCGGCGGCCGCCCGCCGGCCCGCGGCCGCGGCATGCCAGTCCGCCAGCGCGTCCACCCGCCCGGTCGCCTCGGCCAGCCGCTCCTCGGCCAGGGCACCCTCGTGCACCGCCCGGACGATCGCCGCGCGCAGCGCCGCGACGTTCTCCCCGCCGGGAGAGGTGATGCCCACGCACACCGCGTCCGCGCCGGCGGCCAGTGCCCGCACCGCGATCTCCGGCTGGGGGAGCATCGCGGCGACCGCCCCCATCTCGATGGCGTCGGTGACGGCCAGACCGGTGAAGCCGAGCCGCTCGCGCAGCAGGCCGGTGAGCACCCGGCGGCTCAGCGAGGCGGGCAGTTCGGGGTCCAGGGCGGGCACCAGCAGGTGGCCGCACATGATC
>NZ_BOOU01000072.1 GCF_016863395.1 Sphaerisporangium rufum
ACGCCGGCCGCGATGGCGGCGCGGAACGGCGCCAGGTCGCGGCGCTCCAGCAGGTCCTCGCCGGCGTGCACCGTGGGCAGCGCCAGGTGGGAGTCGGTCACGGTGTCCCCGTGGCCGGGGAAGTGCTTGGCGCAGCCGGCCACTCCGGCGTCCTGCAGCCCGGTGACGTAGGCGACGGTGTGCCGGGCGACCAGGCCGGGATCGGCCCCGAAGGAGCGGATGCCGATCACCGGGTTGGCGGCGTCGGCGTTGACGTCCGCGTCCGGAGCGTAGTCGAGGGTCACCCCGGTGGCGGCGAGCAGCCCGCCGATCTCCGCGCCGACCCGCCGGGTCAGGCCGGGGTCGTCCACCGTGCCGAGCGCCGCGTTGCCCGGCCAGGAACTGCCGGTCGCCGCCTCCAGCCGGGTGACGCCGCCGCCCTCCTCGTCCACCGCGACGATCACCCGCGGATTCTCCGCCCGCAGCCGCCGCACCAGCCCGGCGGTGTCCGCGCCGGTGTTGCGGGCGAACAGCACCACGCCGCCGAGGCCGCGCGCGAGTTCGGCGAGCAGCCAGCGCGGCGGCTCGGTCCCGTCGAAGCCGGGCTGGAGCACCGCGGCGGCGAGCCGGTCGAGGTCGGGGCTGTGCGGCATTGGCGAGGCTTCCGGTCGCGCGGTATCTGGTCGCCGCCAGACTACGTACCGGGCCGGCCGGACCAGGTCACGGGTTGATGACAACTTCCTTCAGGCTAAATGTTCGGGTAGAAAGTTATTGTCATCGTCACGCCGGGGCCGGGCCACCGCGGCCGGCCGCCGGAGTGGCCGCCCGCCCGGAGCCCGCCGCCCCGCCCAGCGCCGCCGGCCGCTCCGGGCCCGCCCGCCTGGAGGCCCCATGAACCGCCCGCCGCCCGTGACCCGCCGGGCCGTGCTCGGCGGCGTGGCCGCGGCCGCGCTGGCCCCGGTCGCCGCGGCCGCCGCCGGCGCCGCCCCCGGACCGGCCGCGGGCCGGGCCAAGGACCCGGCCGGTGCCCGGGCCGGCGGGCGGATGCGCGGCATGTGGGTCGCCACCGTCGCCAACGCCAACTGGCCGTCATGCCCCGGGCTGCCCGCCGGGCGGCAGCGAAGCGAGTACCTCTCCTGGCTCGACCTGGCCGCCGCCCGCCGGCTCAACGCGGTCTTCGTCCAGGTGCGCCCGGCGGCCGACGCCTTCTGGCCCTCGCCGCACGAGCCGTGGTCGCAGTACCTCACCGGCGTCCAGGGCCGCGACCCCGGCTACGACCCGCTGGCGTTCATGATCGAGGCGGCGCACGAGCGCGGCCTGGCCTTCCACGCCTGGTTCAACCCCTACCGGGTGTCGATGCAGCCCGACCCGGCCCGGCTGGCCCCCGGCCACCCGGCGCGCCGCAACCCCGGCTGGACGGTGCCCTACGCCGGGAAGCTCTACTACAACCCCGGCCTGCCCGAGGTGCGGGCCTTCGTCCAGGACGCCATCATGGACGCGGTCACCCGCTACGACGTGGACGGGGTGCACTTCGACGACTACTTCTACCCCTACCCCGAGCCCGGCCAGGAGTTCGGCGACGCCGCCGCCTTCGCCCGGTACGGCGGCGGGTTCCCCGACCGCGGCGCCTGGCGCCGGCACAACGTCGACCTGCTGGTACGGGAGATGAGCGAGCGGGTCCGGGCCGAGAAGCCACGGGCGCAGTGGGGAATCAGCCCGTTCGGCATCTGGCGCAACGCCGCGACCGACCCGCGCGGCTCGGCCACCGGCGGCACCCAGTCCTACGACGACCAGCACGCCGACACGCTCGGCTGGGTGCGCCGCGGCTGGCTCGACTACGTGGCCCCGCAGCTGTACTGGCCGATCGGCCTGCCGGTGGCCGACTACGCCGTGCTCGCCCCCTGGTGGGCCCGGGCGGTGGCCGGCACCGGCACCGAGCTGTGGATCGGCCAGGCCGCCTACCAGGTGGACGGCGCCTCGCCGCAGCCCGCCTGGCGGGACCCGGCCGAGCTGTCCCGCCACCTCACCTTCAACGCCGCGCACCAGGAGATCGGCGGGGACATCTTCTTCAGCGCCGCCGACATGCGCGCCGACCGGCTCGGCTCGATCACCCGCGTGGTGCGCGACCACTACGCCGCGCCGGCCCCGCCGCCGGTCATCCGCCGGACCCGCTGAGCAGCCGCCGGTGCGCGGCCCCGGCCGCGCCCGCTTGGAGCCCCGACGGAAGCGCGGCGCGCACCGCCAGCGCGGCGGCCCCGGCCGCGCCGTCCCGGGACGGCACGACCCGGCCGGCGGGCAGCGCCGCGCGGAACCGCTCGCCGACCAGCGTCGGCGCGGTCAGCAGCGAACCCGCCAGTACCACGGGCGACCCGGCGCCGGCCGGGCGGACCGCGGCCAGCGTGCCGGCCAGCAGCCGCGCGGCCTCGGCCACGATCGACAGGGCCACCGGGTCGCCGGCCCGGGCCGCGGCGTCCACGACCGGGCTGAGCGCGCCCAGCCGGGCCGGCTCGCCGTCGTACACCGCCGCGACGATCAGCTGGGCCAGCCGCTCCCGGCCGCCGGCGGTCTCCGTCTCCGGCGAGATCTCGGGCAAGGGCTCCGGCGGGGGCCCAGGCATGCCCGCCGGTGTCTCGGCCGGGCTGTCCGGCGGTGTCCCCGGCGGTGTCCCCGGCGGTGTCCCCGCCGGTGTGCCGGACGGCGTCCGGCGTGACGTCGCCGCTGGTGGATTGCGCGCCTGGTTCGGCTCCGCGTCCGCCGCCGGGTCCGGCTCGGGCTCCGAGCCCGCCGCCGAGCCCGCCGCCGTGTCCGGCTCCGCCGCCGGCGGCCGGGCGGCGGCCAGGGCGGGCAGGACCCGGCCGGTCAGTGCGGTCGCCGGGCCGTGGCCGTCCAGCTCCGCCAGGGCGGCCCGCACCGCGCACCGGCCGATCCACACCCCCGACCCCTCGTCGCCGAGCAGCCAGCCGTACCCGTCACAGCGCCGGACGATCCGGTGCCCTTCGACGCGGGCGGCCACCGCGCCGGTGCCGGCGATGATCACGCAGCCGTCCGGGTCCGGCACCGCGCCGGTGAAGGCGACCACGACGTCGTCGGTCACCACCGGCCGGCCGGGCAGTCCCGCCGCGCGCCAGGCGCCCTCCGACAGCTCCCGGGCCCGCCGCAGGCCCGGGCCGCCGGCCCCGGCCAGGCCGAACACCCCGCCGGTCACGTCCGCCGCGCGGTGCGGCGCGCCCAGTCCGGCCAGCGCCCGCGACAGCGCCCGCGCCAGGTTGCCGCCCGGGTCGCGGGCCGAGCGCGGGTTGGCCCCGCCCGCGCGGCCGCGCGCCAGGATCTCCCCCTCCAGCGTGGCGATCACGCAGCGGGTGCTCGTCCCGCCGCCGTCCACCCCGACCACCAGGGGCCGCCCGCCCACCATGGCACCACCGTTCCGCCGCCCGCCCGCGCGGCCACGTCATGATCGTGCCCGGCCGGGGATGTGGCAGTCTGCCTCTTTCCGGAACGTACCAGGAGGGGGAGCGGGCGATGGCCGGCGGACGGACGAGGGGTGCGCGGGAGGCGGCCGGACGCGGCGAGCCCGGCCGGCGGGACCGGCTCGCCCGGCTGGTCACCGAGATCTTCGCCCCGCAGGTGCTGGTCATCGCCTCGCCGCCGCTGGTCGGGCTGGCCTCCGGCGGGCCGGCCGGCCTGGGCTGGGGCCTGCTGGCCGCCGCGCTGTGCGGCGGCGTCCCGGCGCTGGTGATCGCGCTCGGCGTGCGGGCCGGGCGGCTGGACTCCCGGCACATCGTCGACCGGTCCCGGCGGACCGGCCCGCTGCTGGTCGCGGTGGCCGCCGTCTGCGCCGCGCTGGCGCTGCTCGCCGCCCTCGGCGCGCCCCGGCTGCTGGTCGCCACCGTGGCCGCGATGCTGGCGGGCCTGGCGGTCACCGTCCCGGTCACCCTGCGCTGGAAGATCTCCTTCCACGCCGCGGTGTCGGCCGGCACGGTGCTGGTGGTGGCCCGGGTGCTGCCGGCGGCGCCCACGCTGGCCGCCGGCGCGCTGATCGTCGTGCTGGTCTGCTGGGCCCGGGTCCGGCTGGCGCACCACACGGCGGCCCAGGTCGCGGCGGGTGCCCTGGCCGGGGCCGTCCCGGCCTGGGCGGTGCTGTCCCTGGCGGTGCCCTGACCGGCGCGGTCACTCCCCGGCCGGGGCCGCCCGCTGCCAGCGGGGGTCGTGGTAGAGCACCACCGAGGGGCCGCGCAGCATCCGGTCCGGCGCGGAGAGCATCACCAGCTCCCCGGTGGCCTCCATGGCGCGCAGCACGTCGCGCACCCGCGGCCCGACCGGCAGCCGGCCGACCGGCAGCCCGAGGCGGGCGCGGACCGCGCCGGCCACCTCCGACAGCCGGAACGGCCCGGCGTACCCGGCGACCAGCTCGCGCACCAGCTCCCGGGTGATCACCTGTTCGGCCTCGCCGTGCGCGGCGCCCCAGCGCAGCTGCACGTCCCGGCGGCCGGTCGCGGCGCACGAGCCGCAGCGCCGGACGAACCCCGGCACCACCTCCTCGTCGCCCGACCCCAGGCAGCCGGTGCACTGCCCGGTCTCGGCGGCGTGCAGCTCGGCGGCCATCCGGGTCGGCAGCGGGGCGGCGCAGGCGCAGGTGAACGCCCGGAAGGCGCCCTCGCGCACCAGCGCGACGTCGTCGGCGTCGTCGGGGATCTCGTCCCAGCGCGCGGTGATCGTGTGCGTGGCCATCGCGGTGACTCTACCGAGCCGCCCGGCCGGCCGGTCCCCGCGGCGGCGACCGGCGCGCGAGGTGTGCTTTGCTGTGATGCATGGCGAATCCCGCGATTCTCACCGTCGACGATGACCCGGCCGTGTCCCGGTCGGTGGCGCGGGACGTGCGGCGCCGCTACGGCGACCGCTACCGGGTGGTGCGCGCCGACTCCGGCCCGGCGGCGCTGGAGGCGCTGCGCGAGATCAAGCTGCGCGGCGAGCAGGTCGCGGTGATGCTCGCCGACTACCGGATGCCGCAGATGAACGGCATCCAGTTCCTGGAGGCGGCGATGGACCTGTTCCCGCGGGCCCGCCGCGTGCTGCTCACCGCCTACGCCGACACCGACGCGGCCATCGACGCCATCAACGTCGTCGATCTGGACCACTACCTGCTCAAGCCGTGGAACCCGCCGGAGGAGAAGCTCTACCCGGTGGTCGACGCGCTGCTGGACGCCTGGCTGGCCGCGCCGGACGAGGCGATCTCCGAGACCCGGGTCGTCGGCCACCGCTGGTCGGCCCCCTCCTACGAGGTCCGCGACTTCCTGGCCCGCAACCTGGTGCCCTACCGCTGGCTGTCGGCCGACGACGCCGAGGGCGGCCGGCTGCTGTCGGCGGCCGGCCTGACCCTCGACGACGTGCCGCTGGTGGTCACCCCGGACGGCACGTCCCTGGTCCGGCCGGGCGAGGCGGATCTGGCCGCGCACGTCGGGCTGACCACCAGCCCGGCCGAGGACTTCTACGATCTGATCGTGGTCGGCGCCGGCCCGGGCGGCCTGGGCGCCGCCGTCTACGGCGCCTCCGAGGGCCTGCGCACCCTGCTGCTGGAGCAGCGGGCGACCGGCGGCCAGGCCGGGCAGAGCAGCCGCATCGAGAACTACCTCGGCTTCCCCGACGGCGTCTCGGGGGCCCAGCTCACCGACCGCGCCCGGCGGCAGGCGTTGAAGTTCGGCGCCGAGGTGCTCACCACCCGCGAGGTGGTCGGCCTGGAGTCGGCCGGGGCGGCGCGCATGCTCGCCTTCGGCGACGGCGGGGTCATCGCGGCGCACACGGTGGTGCTCGCCACCGGCGTCTCCTACCGGCTGCTGGACGCCCCCGGGCTGGCCGGGCTGACCGGGTGCGGCGTCTACTACGGCTCGGCCGCCACCGAGGCCCCCGGCTGCGCCGGCCAGGACGTCTACGTGGTGGGCGGCGCCAACTCGGCGGGCCAGGCGGCGATCTACTTCTCCCGGTACGCCCGCCGGGTGCACATGCTGATCCGGGGCGGCGACCTGCGGCGGTCGATGTCGCAGTACCTGATCGACCAGATCGCCGCGAACGACGGCATCGAGGTGCACCCGTACACCGAGGTGGCCGGCGGCGCGGGCGAGGGCCGCCTGGAGCGGCTGACGCTGCGCGACACCCGCACCGGCGAGACGCGCGACGCCGAGGCGTCCTGGCTGTTCGTGTTCATCGGCGCCGAGCCGCGCACCGACTGGCTGGCCAAGGCCGTCGCCCGGGACGACCGGGGCTTCCTGCTGACCGGGGGCGACCTGCTGGCCGGCGGGCGCCGCCCGCCGGGCTGGCCGCTGCCCCGCGACCCCTACCACCTGGAGACCAGCATGCCGGGCGTCTTCGCGGCCGGCGACGTGCGGGCCGGCTCGGTCAAGCGCGTCGCCTCGGCCGTCGGCGAGGGCGCGATGGCGGTGGCCCTCGTGCATCGATACCTGGAGGCGCCGTGAGCGAGCCCGTCCCCCCGCCCGCCGGCCGGCTGAGCGCCGACGAGCTGCGCACGCTGTTCCTGTTCGAGTCGCTGGACGACGCCCAGCTCGCCCGGTTCACCGAGAACGGCCGGGTGGAGCGCTGGCCGGGCGGCGCGACGATCTACCGGGAGGGCGAGCCGGCCACCTGCTTCTACGTGCTGCTGAGCGGGACCATCGCGCTGACCCGCCTCATCCACGGCGACGAGGTGGAGATCAACCGCACCGACCAGCGCGGCGTGTACGCCGGGGCGATGCAGGCCTACCTGGGCGACCGGGCCGGCCAGGTCTACGGCGGCAGCGCGCACGCCGTGGGCGAGGTGGAGATGTTCACCATCTCCGCCGGGGTGCTGGCCGGCGCGCTGCGCGAGTGGTTCCCGATGGCGACGCACCTGCTGGAGGGCATGTTCTTCGGCATGCGGGCCAACCAGACCATCATCGGCGAGCGCGAGCGGCTGCTGGCGCTCGGTTCGCTGTCGGCCGGGCTGACCCACGAGCTGAACAACCCCGCCGCGGCCGCGGTGCGGGCCACCGCCGTGCTGCGCGAGCGGGTGGCCGGCATGCGCAAGAAGCTGGCCATGATCGCCGACGGCCGGCTGGACGGGGCCCGGCTGCACGACCTGGTCGAGCTGCAGGAGGAGGCGGTCGCCCGGGCCGTGAAGGCCGAGGCGCCCGGCGCGCTGGCCGCTGCGGACGCCGAGGACGAGCTGGCCGACTGGCTGGACGAGCACGGCGTGCCCGACGGCTGGGACCTGGCCGCCACTCTGGTCGCCGGCGGCGCCGACACGGCGTGGCTGGCCAAGATCGTCGATGCGGTGGGCGGGGAGAACCTGGAGGCCGCCGTCCGCTGGCTGGGGTACACCATCGAGACCGAGCTGCTCATGGGCGAGATCGACGACGCGGTGACCCGGGTGTCCACCCTGGTGACCGCGGCCAAGCAGTACTCCCAGCTGGACCGGGCCGCGCACCGCACCGTCGACGTGCACGAGCTGCTGGACGCGACGCTGACCATGATGCAGGCCAAGTTCCCGCCCGGCGTGCGGATCGTCCGCGAGTACGACCGCACGCTGCCGCCCATCCCCGCCTACGCCGCCGAGCTGAACCAGGTGTGGACCAACCTGATCGACAACGCGGTGGCCGCGATGGGCACGGCCGGCGGCACCCTCACCCTGCGCACCGGGCGGGACGACGCCCGGGTGTTCGTCGAGATCGCCGACACCGGGCCTGGCATCCCTCCGGAGGTCCGCCCGCGCATCTTCGAGCCGTTCTTCACCACCAAGCCGGTGGGGGAGGGCACCGGCCTGGGGCTGGACATCTCCTATCGGATCATCGTCAACAAGCACCGCGGCGACATCCGGGTGGAGTCCGTCCCCGGCGACACCCGGTTCCGGGTGCTGCTCCCCCTCACCGGCTGAGGGCGGGGCACCGGGTCAGCCGGTGGGGGCGACGGCACGGAACGGGATGCTGGCGGTGAGGGCGTAACCGCCGTCGGCGGTGCACCCCGCCTCCAGCCGCCCGCCGGCCAGGCTCACCCGCTCCCGCAGCCCGGCCAGCCCGTATCCGGAGGCCGGCACCTGCTCGGGCAGCTCCCGCCGGAGCCCCTGCCCGGCGGGTCCGTTGACCACCAGCACGTTGATCATCTCGCCGGACGCGACGCACTCGACGCGCACCCGCGCGCCGGGCGCGTGCTTGCGGACGTTGTTCAGGCCCTCCTGGACCACCCGGTAGAGGGAGTGGCTGACCTGCCGGGGGAGCAGCGCCTCGGGCACGTCGATGCGCAGCGCGACCCGCAGGCCGGTGGACTTGGCGTCCCTGACCAGCTGGGGGATGGCCTCCACGCCCGCGGCGGACTGGTGCACCTCCTCGCGGTGCAGCACGTTCAGCAGCTCGCGCAGCTCGGCGAGCGCCCGCATGCCCTTGTCCTCGATGACGGCGGCGAGCCGGCCGATCTCGCCGCGGCCGGCGCTCTCCTGGATGATGCCGGCGTTGAGCACCATGGCGGTGACCGCGTGCGTCACCGTGTCGTGCAGCTCGGCGGCGATCCACCGCCGCTCCCGGGATGCGGCCTGCTCCTCGCGCACCCGCACGCCGGCCCGCAGCTCGCCCACCAGGTGGCGGTACTCGCGCACCCAGGTGCCGACGATCGCGGGCAGCATCACCAGCGTCAGCCCGCGGATGGTGGCGAGGTACAGGAACCGGTCGGTGTAGGGGTTGACGTAGTCGATGGCGATGTAGGCGGCGGTCATCACCGCGGCCGGCCACGGCCAGCGGCGGACCGCGCCCTCGGCGGTCATCGAGTAGGCGGCCAGGGTGAGCGGGATGGTCTGCGTGGTCAGCACCGCGCACGCCGTCGCGGCGGCGAGCATCAGCCAGACGGCCCGGCGCCGGACGAGCATGGCGGCCGCGGCGACGACGCCGGAGGCGATCTCCACCCACATCGGCGCCGGGACCAGCAGGCCGGTGTGCTCGCCGTTGAGCGTGGTGGGCACGGTGAACGCGAGCACCGCCATCGCCAGCATCACGTCCACGATGCGGTCACGGTGCCGTTTCACCACGCCGGCGGCCCCGGTCTTCATACCGCCATTGTGCCGCCTTGACCTGCGATTACGCACATCCGACGGGTAGATCGGACCGGCGGCGGAATCCCCGCCGTCAGCAGGAATCCAGGTAGGCGAGCACGGCCAGCACCCGGTGGTGCCCGGCCTCGGTCAACGGCAGGCAAAGCGCGGTCACCACGCCGCGCACCGTGCCGGCCGCCTCCTCGGCGCCGATCCCCAGCCGGCCGGCGATCTCGGTGTCCGTGCAGCCCTGCGCCATCAGCGCGAGCACCTCGCGCTCGCGGTCGCCCAGCGCGGCCGGCGGCCCGGGATGGCCGCCGACCAGCTCGCGCACCAGCGACGCGTCGACGGCCGAGCCGCCGGCCGCCACCCGGCGCAGCGCGTCCAGGAAGTCGGCGACCTCGGTGGCCCGGCTCTTCAGCAGGTACCCGATGCGGTCGCCCTGCGCCATCAGCTCCATCGCGTGGGCCACCTCGACATGGGCGGACAGCACCACGATGCCGATCCGCGGGAACCGCCGGCGGATCTCCACCGCGGCCCGCAACCCCTCGGCGGTGTAGGTCGGCGGCATCCGGGTGTCCACCACGACCACGTCGGGCCGGTGCCGGGCGACCAGCTCCAGCAGCGCGGCGCCGTCGCCGGCCTGCCCGACCACCTGGTATCCGTAGTGGGCGAGCAGGTGGCAGAGCCCTTCGCGCAGCAGCACGTCGTCGTCGGCGACGACCACCCGGGGGCGGCCGCCGGCCGGCCCGGCCGGCTGCCCCCCGCTGCTGTCCCGCCGCGGCTCCTCCATGGTCACCTTTCAGCATATCCGCCGCCGACCTGCGGCGAAGGGGACCGATGACGGGTGGTCGCCGGTGCCGTGCCAGCGTTCCGGCAAGCTTTTCACCGGACTGAGTAAACCGGCAAAGCGGGCATATCGCCCAGGCATCCAGGTCCTCTACTGTCGGTCGGGTAAGTGACCGCCACAGGGGGAGCGGGCCGCCCGGCCCGCGAAGGGGCTGTTCACGTGGTCATGACCACTGCCGAAGACGTCACGCGGGACGGCTGGATCCGCGTCGGCGACCTGCGCTGCCTGCTGGGCGCGATGACCGCGCTGCGCGACGGCGACTTCCGCCGCCGGCTCCCCGGCGACTACGACGGGATCCGCGGCGAGCTGGCCGACGTCTTCAACCAGATCGCCGACCGCGGCGAGCACAGCGTCACCGAGCTGGGCCGGGTCTACCGCGAGGTGGTCCGGTACGGCCGCATCGACGCCCGCCTGGCGCCGAGCCAGGCCCCCGGCGCGTGGAACGCCATGGTCGAGTCGACCAACGGGCTCATCGACGCCCTGGTGGTGCCCACCGCCAACGCCACCCGGGTGCTGGACGCGGTGGCCGACGGTGATCTGACCCAGCGGATGGACCTGCAGGAGGGCGGCCGCCCGCTGCGCGGCGACCTGCGGCGGCTCGGCCGGCGGATCAACCAGATGGTCGACCAGCTCTCGCTGTTCACCAATGAGGTCACCCGGCTGGCCAGCGAGGTCGGCACCGACGGCCGGCTCGGCCGCCGCGCCCGGGTGCAGGGACTGTCCGGCATCTGGCGGGAGGTGACCGAGGCGGTCAACACGATGGCCGACCGGCTCACCGCCCAGGTGCGCGACATCGCGGTGGTGACCAAGGCGGTGGCCGACGGCGACCTCACCCGGTCGGTGACCGTCGAGGCGGCCGGCGAGCTGCTGGAGCTGAAGCTGACCGTCAACACGATGGTCGAG